>NZ_JAFEMD010000068.1 GCF_016892765.1 Microvirga arvi | reverse complement strand
GGCTCGCCTCCCGGGCCATATCCCAGTCAACGCCCAACCCACCCGAATGGATTCAAGTCCGGATCAAAAGCGCTTTAGGCGTAAAGGATGTGCCATAGCTCACGTATGGCGCGAGCCCGAAATCGGTCACATAGCCCAGGGCGGCGCGTCCGGTGAATTTCGTGTCGTTCTGATCGAATTCAAATCTGGCACTGTCGTACTCGCTCGTTAGCCAGTCGTGCCGGCCACCGAGGGTGAGGCGCCAGTTCTGCCACTTGATCTGATCCTGAATGTAGATGCCGGCCAGAGTCTGGGTCTGGTCCTCGCGGTAAGAGAGAATTGGGTCGACGTCGACCGGAATGGCGGCATCGAATCCCTGTTTGGAGACATAGCTCAGACGGCTGACATCCAAGCCGGTCAGAATTGTATGATCGACCGGTCCCATTCTCAGGCGGCTTTCGAGGTGGGTATCGCTGACGATCCCCCAGTTGTTCTCGCGGGTCAGGCCCGAGCCTCCATAGACATATTCCTGGTTGGTGCCGAGGGCGGAGAAGCGGGTGCGCTGGCGCAGGGTGAACATGTCGTTGAAGCGGTGCTCGAACTCATAGCCGATCCGCCCCTGCCTCTGGCGATAATCGTTGTAGCGCGGGTCTCCGGCGAAGACTCGAGTCGCCCCGATCGACAGACTGGTGGGGTTGCCAGCGGCGTCCGTCGCATAATTATTGAGATAGGCAGCGGTGCCGCCCGTGGTCGAGTCCATGTATTCGCCGAGGATGGTCAGAGTCGTTGCGTCTGTCGGCTTCCAGGTGAAGGCCGCGCCGATAAAGACCCGGTCGTCGGGAACGGCGTCGATCTCGGTTCCTGCCTGCCGTACAAGACCTGTCAGGCGGTAGAACAGAGTATTGTCCGATGTGACAGGGCCGGAAAGATCGAAGTTGCCCTGCAGGCGGCCATAGGATCCGGTCTGGATCTCCACTTCCCGGAACGGGAGGAAGGTGGGACGCTTGGAGATCAGATCGATGATGCCGCCTGTGCTGCTGGCCCCGTATATCGAAGCGGCAGGACCTCTCACAATCGAGATCCCTTCGAGACCGTAAGGCTCAAGACGGAACAGGCCATTAGGGCTGTTGACCTGCCGCAGCCCGTCGCGGAAGACGCCGGTGTAGGTGACATCGATCCCGCGGATGGAGAATGCGTCATAACGCGGGTCGAAACCATAGCCGCCCACCCGCACTCCGGGAGTGTAGGACACGGCTTCCTGCAAGGTCTGCGGCTTGCGGTCTTCGAGCTGCTGCTGCGTGACGGTGGAGATCGATTGAGGCGTCTCGAGAATGAGTGTGTCGGTCTTGGTGGCACTGCGGGATGACGTAGCGACATAGCCGTCCGCGGTGATCGGGCCGCCCTGTCCCTCTCGCGTTCCCTCCACCGTCACTTCATCGAGCTGAATGGTGCGGGCCTCGCTGCCTTGGGCGTATGTCTCTCTTGAGACGAGAACGAGAGCAGTTGATGCAAAGAGCACGAAAGGGAGCTTCACGACAGAAACCTTCATTACACAACGATGATTTCCGCCTAGCAGGAGCCACGTTTACGAGTCAAATACTTTAGTTTTTAATTATTTTAACTTGAATATATCTTTTTAAATCAATTCTAAACTTCAATTAGAATGATTATATATTGTAATAAATACAATATATACCTCGGCCGATAGTTATCTTCGTGGGTTGCACATCATCGATCACGAACGCTTAGGACGAGCGTCCTTCAAGGCATCCCGAAGCAATACGCCGCGGATCTCCTGCGTCGTGCTCAGGCGGAAGTCAGCCATGGGATCGTCAAGGTGAGTTCAGATAGGCAGTCCGGTGTAGTTCTCTGCCAGCGCGCGCGCTGCAATCGTGGAGCTTCTCAGGTGCTCGAACTCTGCCCTCTGGATCCGTCGGCCGAAGGCATCGGTATCCGGGAAGGTGTGGAGAATGGAGGTCATCCACCACGAAAATCGCTCGGCTTTCCAGATCCGTGAAAGAACGCGCGCGGAATAGCCATCGATTCCGGCCTTCGATCGCTCGGCATAGAACTCGATCAGAGCCTCCGCCAAGACCCCGACGTCACTCGCCGCAAGGTTCAGCCCCTTGGCCCCGGTGGGGGGAACGATGTGGGCTGCATCGCCAGCCAGGAACAATCGGCCGAAACGGAGGGGTTCGGCCACGAAACTCCTCAACGGCGCGATGGATTTCTCGATCGATGGACCCGTCACGAGATTATCGGCCGTCTCCGCATCGACGCGCCGGCGAAGTTCATCCCAGAAGCGCTCATCGGACCATGTCTCGACCTTGTCGCTGGCGGGCACCTGAACGTAGTAGCGGCTGCGCGTCGGGGATCTCATGGAGCAGAGGGCGAAACCTCGCTCGTGGTGGGCGTAGATCAACTCGTCGGCGACAGGGGGCTTGTCGACAAGAATCCCCAGCCAGCCGAAGGGGTAGACCCGCTCGAAGGTCCGCAAGGAATTTTCCGGTACACTGGCACGAGCAACCCCATGGTAGCCGTCGCAGCCGGCGATGAAATCGCAATCAAGCTCCTGCCCGACACCATCCTTGACATAGCGCACCTTCGGCTTGTCGCCTTCGAAGTCGTGGAGGGAGACGTTCTCGGCCTCATAGACGCTCATCGCGCCCGAACGATCACGAGCCTGCATGAGGTCGCGGGTGACTTCTGTCTGTCCGTAAACGGTCACAGTCCGACCAACCAGTTCACGGAAGTTGAATCGATGCCTGTCACCATCGAAGCAGAACTCGACCCCGTCGTGGACGAGTCCCTCCGCATGCATCTTCTCGCCGACCCCTGCCCTGTCCAGAAGTTCGACCGTGCCCTGTTCGAGGACACCGGCCCGGATGCGCCCCAACACGTATTCCTGACTGCGGCGTTCAAGGATCACGGTTTCAATGCCGGCATTCTCCAGAAGCCGTCCCAGCAGAAGCCCGGCCGGACCGGAGCCGATGATGGCGACCTTCGTACGCATGGCAGTCTCCTCCTGGGGACCGCAGCGGGACCCCTGTTTTTCGACACAGAATGAACCTCTACCGCTCCATGGCCAATAAGAAAGTCACGCTGGCTCTTGGCTTCGGAGACAGGCCGATCTGAGAAGTTCCTTCGAACAGAAGACATGATGGCTCGAGATCAAGTTCCGCCAGAAACCTGACGCCCGGCATGACGTTAGCCTCACGAGGAGATGCGCCATGTCGGACACAGACAGGAAGAACCCTGGCGACGAAGATGCGCCGGGCACGAAGCAGACCGGGGAAAACATCTGCCCGACGTGCAGCGGGTCCGGGCGTCTCGGAGAGAAGCCGTGCCCGGATTGCGAAGGCTCGGGTCGGATCACGGCCATCGTGGGGGATGCCTGAAGGCAGCTATTCTTTGATGTTCGAGGGCGAAAAGCTCATGCCGCCGACCAGCGCGTGAGCGCTCCTCAGGCCTGCCGCCGTTGCGATGACCATCTGCGGCAGCACCATCCACTCGAGGGTCCAGGCGGCTCCGGACCGTTCGTTCTCATGCACGAGAGCCTGATGCAGGGTGCCGAGAAGCCCGGCATTGAAGCGGGCCAGCGTCACGAGCACCTCCGCCGGAACGGGATTGGACTTGTGCGGCATGGCCGACGAGCCTCCGCCCGTCGCAAGCCGCACCTCGCCCACCTCGTTCTGCGCCATCAGGGCAATGTCCTGGCCGATCTTTCCCAGAGTTCCGGACAGAAGCGAGAGGAAGGCTGCGAACTCGCCGATCCGGTCGCGCTGGGAGTGCCAGCATGGCGCCGAACCGAGGCCAAGGATCTCGCCCATGGCATCGGCGACGGCATCGCCGTGCCCTTTCAGTTCGCCTCGGGTACCGATCGGGCCGCCGAGCTGGACCACGAGAAGCCGCGGCGCAAGAACCTCCAAGGCCTCCCTATGCCGCTCGAGCGGCTGGATCCAGGTTTCGATCTTGTCAGCGGCCGTAAAGGGAAGCGCCTGCTGCATCCGGGTATGCGCCATCACAGGCGTCAGACCATCGCGATCCTTCAGGACACGAAGAGAGTGAATCAAAGCATCGAGACGACGACTAAAGATTTCGACCACGTTCCTCAGGCGAAGCATGAGAGCCGTGTCGATGATGTCCTGGCTGGTCGCTCCCAGGTGCACGGCCTTGGCGTGGGCTTCGCCGACTGCATTGCGAAGCTGCCTGACGAAGGCTGGAACGATCACGCCATCCTGCGCGAGACCCGCAGCCAGCTCGGGCCAATCCACTTGGAGCGAGCGGCAGACGTCGGAAATCCGTCCCGCAGCCTCATCGCTGATCAGCCCGACACGGGCCTCCGCCTGGGCGAGAGCGGCCTCGACGCGCAGCAGCGCCGAGAGCTCAGCCTCATTAGAAAAGCACGCCCCCACCTCCTCGTCACCGACGAGAGCCTGCAACAGGGGATGTGCGAGCGTCCGTGTCATCATGGCTCCGGAGCTTAAACAGCCTCAAGGGCGATGGAAATGCCCTGCCCTACGCCGACGCACATGGTCGCCAGGGCGCGTCTCCCGCCTGTGAGCTTCAGCTGCAGGGCGGCCGTGCCGGTGATGCGCGCACCGGACATGCCGAGGGGATGCCCCAGCGCGATGGCGCCGCCGTTCGGGTTCACATGCTCGGCGTCCTCCGGGATCCCAAGCTCGCGCAGAACCGCTATGCCCTGGCTGGCGAAGGCTTCGTTCAACTCGACCACGTCGAAGTCTGAGGGCTTCAGGCCGAGACGGGCGCAGAGCTTCTTCGTCGAAGGTGCTGGCCCGATGCCCATGATCCGCGGTGGCACGCCGGCCGTCGCGCCCCCGACGACGCGGGCAATCGGCTCGAGGCCGTATTTGCGCACCGCCTCCTCGGAGGCGACGATCAGGGCGGCCGAGCCGTCATTGACACCGGAGGCATTGCCTGCTGTCACCGTACCGTCCTTGCGGAATGGTGTGGGAAGCTTCGCCAGCTGCTCCAGCGTGGTGTCGGCACGGGGGTGCTCGTCTTTGTCCACGATGGTCGGGTCGCCTTTCCGTTTGGGGATCGTGACGGGCACGATCTCCTGAGCCAGGCGTCCATTGGCCTGAGCGGCTGCAGCCTTCCGCTGAGACCGAACAGCGAAAGCGTCCTGATCTTCACGGGAAATGCCGAAATCCGTCGCCACGTTCTCGCCGGTCTCCGGCATGGAATCGATGCCGTACTGCTGCTTCATCAATGGATTGACGAAGCGCCATCCGATGGTGGTGTCGAAGATCTCGGCATTGCGGGAGAAGGCCGTATCCGCCTTGGGCATGACGAAAGGCGCTCGCGACATGGACTCGACGCCGCCGGCAATCATGATCTCCGCGTCGCCCGCCTTGATCGCACGGGCTGCGGCGATGACCGCATCCATGCCGGAACCGCAGAGACGGTTCATGGTCGTTCCGCCGATCGAGCCTGGAAGGCCTGCCAGGAGGACCGCCATGCGGGCGACATTGCGATTGTCCTCGCCGGCCTGGTTGGCGCAGCCATAGATCACGTCGTCCACGGCCTCGAAATCGAGGTTCGGATGGCGCTCCAGCAGCGCCTTCAGGGGAACCGCGGCGAGATCGTCGGCGCGCACGCTCGACAGGGCACCGCCATAGCGGCCGATGGGTGTGCGCACATAGGCGCAGATATAGGCTTCACGCATCTCACTTCCCTTTCTTTCCGCCATGCGCCCGCTCGGTTCTGGCCTGAAGCTCGCGCAAGGTGGTGAGTTCGAGTTCGGACGGCGGAGGTGTTTCCTCCAGGCTGTCGGAGAAGCGCACCTTCCAGCCACAGGTCTCCTGGACCCTATCGCGGGTCACGCCACGATGCATCGACACGACCGTAAATTCCTTCGTTTCCGGATCAGGCTTCCAGATCGCCAGATCGGTGATCAGGAGCGTCGGCCCCTTGGTGGTGATGCCGAGGCGCTCACGGTGATTGCCGCCTTCGCCATGGCCGAATGAGGTATAGAAATCGATCTTCTCCACCATGCCGCGGGTCGCCTGCTTCATCGTGATGAACACTTGCCTGCAGGAGGTGGCGATCTCAGGCGCTCCGCCGCCGCCGGGCAGGCGAACCTTCGGCTTGTGGTAATCGCCGATCACGGTCGTGTTGATGTTGCCGAAGCGGTCGAGCTGGGCAGCGCCAAGAAAACCGATGGAGATGCGCCCGCCCTGGAGCCAGTAGCGGAACATCTCGGGCACCGACACGGTGGTGACCGCCGTCTCGCAGAGTTCGCCATCGCCGATGGAGAGCGGCAGCACGTTCGGAGCGGTGCCGATGGTGCCGCTTTCATAGATCAGCGTGATGTCGGGTGCATGTGTCAGGCGCGCCACATTGCAGGCGGCCGAGGGAGCACCGATGCCGACGAAACAGACGTCGTCGTTGGACAGGACACGTGCCGCCGCAATCGTCATCATCTCATTAGGAGTGAAATCGGAGAGGTTCGTCATTCTTACAATCCCTTCACCCGGGCCGCGAAGACCTCAGGCCCTGCCTCCAGCACGTTCTCCTTCATCCAGGCCGTGAAAAGCTCACGATCGGCGGAGATCTTGTCCCATTCGAGATAGGCCGCGTTGTCGCGGTCATAGTAACCATGGGTGTAGGAGGGGTGCGCTCCCCCCGGCACATGCGCAATGGATGTAATGGTCCAGTGAGGCAATACGCAGAGGTTCGGGTGGAGATCGTCGAAATCATCTACGATTTCCTCGACCGTGACCACCGAACGCTTGGAGGCAAGCACGGCCTCCTTCTGCACGCCGATGATGCCTTCGACCAGCACGTCCCCTCGCCTGTTGGCCTTCTGGGCATGGATGACGGCAACATCCGGGCGGTGAGCCGGCACGGCCGCGAGTTCTTCGCCCGTGAAAGGACAGGTAATGCTCCTGATCGCCGGATTGACCTCCTTCAGGCCCGCTCCGCGATAGCCGCGAAAGACGGCACAGGGCAGCCCCGACGCACCGGCCTCATAGGCATTTGCCATGGCCGCATGGCTGTGCTCGATGGTTTCGATGGCGCGAGGCCAACTGTTCTCGATGGCGTCGCGCATGCGGCGCAGGAGGCCGACGCCCGGATTGCCCGCATAGGAGAAGATGACCTTCTTCACCAGGCCCATGCCGATCATCTGGTCGTAGATGATGTCGGGAGTCATGCGGATCAGGGTGAGGTCCTTGATCCCCTGCCGGATTACCTCATGGGCAGCCGCATGGGGAATGAGATGGGTGAAACCTTCGAACGCGACGGTATCACCGTCGCGCAGGTTTTCGGCAACAGCTTCCTTGAGGCTCTGTAACTTGGCCATGATACGCTTTCGGATCGATATTCAGATGTCGAAGAACACGGTTTCCTTCTCACCTTGAAGGTGAATGTCGAAGGTGTAGGTCGGCAGCCCGTTCTCCTGGCCGCGGGTTGCAACCAGGGTCTGCACCCGATGCTTGTGCTCGATGCGGGCGAGAACCGGACACTCCGCATTGGCCGCTTCTTCGTCGCTGAAATACAGGCGGGTGTGCAGGCCGATATTGATGCCGCGGGCCACGATCCAGAACGTGATGTGCGGCGCCATGGGACGCCCGTCCTTATAGGGCACCCGGCCGGGCTTGATCGTCTCGAACCGATACTCGCCAGTGACACCATCCGTCGGCTGGCGTCCCCATCCGACGAAATTGGGATCGGCCTTGCCGCGCTTTTCCTCCGGGCTGTTGTAGAGCCCATCCGCATCGGCCTGCCAGATCTCGATCAGAGCGTCCTTGAGCGGCGTGCCGCTGCCGTCGAATACGCGTCCCTTGATGATGATGTGCTCGCCCTTCGTTTCCGGACCGATAAGGACAAGGCCGAGATCCTCTTCCCACACGCCTGTGATTTCGACCCAGTTCGGGGTGGCGCCGATATGGATGTAGGGACCGGCGGTTTGAGAGGGTGATTCCTTCAGTGTTGCGAGCTTCTGAACCATCAGTTCCCCTCCATCCGGTTTTCGAACATCGTCGAGCGGCGCCCGCGCAGCACGATGTCGAACTTGTAGGCCAGCGAGTCCATGGGCAGCGTGGCGTTGCGATCAAGCGCTGCAATCAGTTGCTCGACTCCCGCCTTGTCGGGAATGGTCGAGACGATCGGGCATTGCCAGATCATCGGATCGCCCTCGAAATACATCTGCGTGATGAGGCGCTGTGCAAAAGCATGGCCGAAGATCGAGAAGTGGATATGCGCCGGGCGCCAGTCGTTGACGCCGTTCGGCCAGGGGTAAGCGCCGGGCTTGATGGTTCGGAACCAGTAGCGGCCTTCCTCGTCGGTGATTGCGCGCCCGCAGCCGCCGAAATTGGGATCCATGGCTGCGAGATAGGTCTCCTTCCTGTGCCGGTAGCGTCCACCGGCATTGGCCTGCCAAAATTCCACGAGAGCGCCCGGCACCGGGCGGGCGTTCTCATCCAGCACACGGCCATAAACAATGATGCGCTGCCCGATGGGATCGCCGGTCTTGGCGAAGTTGCGGATGAGGTCGTTATCAAGCGGCCCGATCCTGTTGTGCCCGAACCGCGGTCCCGTCATCTCCGAAATGGTGTTGTCGAGCGACAGCAGCGGGTATTGCGGCGAGCGCAGCACCGAGGTCTTGTATTGCGGCGTCAGCGCGGCCGGATGCCAGCTCCGATCCCGCTGATAGAACGATCCTTGATCCGACATTCCTGTCTCTCCCTCGCGACGCCGGGTCGGGCGCCGCATCACCAACCCGTCCTGTTACTTGCGAGGCTCGGGATCTGCTTCCATCTCCGCGTAAGCCTTCTTGACGATCTTGAAGGCGTGGTTGGCCGCCGGCACGCCCGCATAGACGGCCACATGCAGCAACGCCTCCTTGATGTCCTCCTTCGTCGCACCCGTATTGCGGGTGGCGCGGACATGCATGGCGACCTCTTCGTCCTGTCCAAGGGCGGCGAGAAGCGCGATGGTCACGATGGAGCGCTCCCGTTTGGTAAAGCCGGGGCGCGACCACACCGAGCCCCAGGCGCCCTCGGTGATGAAGGTCTGGAAGTCGGCGTCGAACTCCGTCATCTGGGCCGACGCCCGATCGACATGGGCATCGCCAAGCACCTGGCGGCGAACCGCCATGCCTGCCTTGTAGCGTTCGCTCTCGTTCTTCTCAGACAAGTCCTGCCTCCTGAAGATGCTGTTGGATAAGCCCCGACAGCGCGGCAGGCTTCTCAACGCAGGGGATGTGCCCTGCCCCGTCGATCAACTCGAACCGTGCGCCTGGGATGAGGTCGACGGTTCCTTTGACAACGTCGGCTGGCGTCGAGCCATCCTGGTCGCCCGCCACACAGAGGGTCGGCACCGCGATCCTGCCAGCATCCTGTCGCAGGTCCGCATCGCGGATCGCCGCACAGGTGCCTGCATAGCCATGAACCGGGGTCCGAACCAGCATGTTGCGCCAGCCGGCCAGATCATCCGCCTGCGTTTCGTGAAACCGTGGCGTGAACCAGCGTTGGAGAACGCT
Organism: Microvirga arvi; assembly: GCF_016892765.1. Taxonomy (GTDB): domain Bacteria; phylum Pseudomonadota; class Alphaproteobacteria; order Rhizobiales; family Beijerinckiaceae; genus Microvirga; species Microvirga arvi. The sequence goes on along the minus strand of NZ_JAFEMD010000068.1, from coordinate 16,331 downwards.
GTCGGCGATGGACTCAATGCTCCCCGTCTCAACGGCGCCGATCCGCTCCGCCCAGAGTTCGGGGGTGCCGATCTTCGCTGCCGTACAGCAGAGAGTGATGGACTGCACGCGCCTGGGAAAGCGCACAGCCATGCGTTGCGCAATCATGCCGCCCACGGACAGACCGACAAGGGATGCTTCCTCGATCCCGAGATGATCAAGGAGGCTGAGAAGATCGTCCGTGTGATCGTCAATCGTGTAAGGCGCAGGCGGCGCATCCGACAGGCCATGCCCGCGCTTGTCATAGAGGACGATCCGGAACCTCTCGGTAAACGCTGGAGCGACCTCCTCCCATATCCGCAAGTCGCTTCCAAGGGAGTTGATGAATACGAGAGCCGGTCTTCCGGATGGTCCGAGCACCTGATGATGAAGGACGATGCCGTGGACGCGTGCGAATGCCATTTCTCACCCCAAAGCAACGAGCCGGCGCCGGTTAGGATAAAGAGTTAAGTCTGCGGCGGCTCCGCAGGCGTCTTACCTCTTGCTCTCACTCTATCAAGGATTGAGACCCTATCCTATGGTCTAGACTTCTGTGCGCTATGCGCACATTGAAACGTATTCCGCACATGTAGTACGGTTCTGATCACAGGTGTCAAGGCTACCAAAGTCCAGCACATCGTCTCGGAGAGCCGAATGCAGAGCCAGACCATCGAGGATCAGAGCGTCGGAGATCGTGACTTCGTTGCAAGCCTTGAGAAGGGTTTGCTTGTCATCGAGGCATTTGACGCGGCGCGGCCACGATTGACCTTGTCCGATGTGGCGAAACTGACCGGCATCACCCGCGCGGCCGCCCGACGATATCTGCTGACGCTGACCAGGTTGAACTATGCCGAGTTCGACGGACGATATTTCAGCCTCACCCCCCGGATCTTGCGACTGGGCTATGCCTATCTGTCCTCCGCGTCCCTCTCCACGCAGGTGCAGCCATTCCTGGAGCGGATCTCCGAGGAAACGGGGGAATCGAGTTCGGCTGCCATCCTCGATGGCGACGACATCGTCTACATCGCTCGCTCCGCCACGCGCCGGATCATGTCCATCGGCCTGGGGGTCGGAAGCCGCCTTCCCGCCTATTGCACCGCCTTGGGTCGTGCGATCCTGGCCCACCAGCCGGACGAAGTGCTTGGCGCCTATCTTCTACGTGTTCGACTGGAGGCCCGAACATCAAAAACCGTTACAGGCAAATCCGAATTTCGATCCATCCTCGAGGCGGTCCGGGCCCAGGGATATGCCCTCGTCAACGAGGAACTCGAATACGGCCTTCGCTCCATCGCGGTGCCGGTCGTTCAGAGAACCGGTAAGGTGACCATCGCACTCAATATCAGCGCCCAGGCGGGGCGGGTTTCAGCTGAGGAGATGGAAGAACGATTCCTGCCTTTTTTGAGGTCTGCCAGCGAGACGCTACGCTACATGCTCTGAGCCACAGCCATGGCCCGGCATCCAAGGATAGCTCGAGCCTCCTCGGTCGTGGCCGTGCGGTGCCCATGCCTCTCGACGGCGAGCACCGCATGCTCCACCAACTCCGCGTTGCTCACTGCAAGGCGATCCTTGGTGATGCGGATATTGTCCTCCAGTCCTGTGCGCACGGCGTCTGCGCCCCGGGCCAAAGCCCAGTCCATCACCTTGGACTGAGCCCTGCCGATACCGGCGGCCGTCCATGTACAGGACGGGAACAGGTGCTTTGCTTCCTTCAACAGGATATCGAGCAGGCGCTCCTCGGCGGGAAGCGCGTTTTGTACACCCATGACGAACTGGATATGCGGCTGCTCGTCCATCAGCCCCTTGTCGGCCAGCCGTCTGGCGCCATGGAGATGGGACAGATCGAAGATTTCGATTTCCGGCCTTATGCTGAATTCCTTCATCTTGCCGGCCATATCCTCGACGAGGCTCGTATGGTTCTCATAGATGATGGTGGGAAAGTTCACGGAACCTGTGGACAGGGACGCCATGTCCGGACGCAGATAAAGAGCGCTGCTTCGCTGGCCCGGATCCCGCCCCCGTCCTCCGGTGGAGAACTGGATGATCATTCCGGGGCACTGCTCGGCAATTCCCGCCTGAACGGCCGCGAAGCGCTGCGGATCCGACGAGGGCGTCTCGTCATCGTTGCGCACATGGATATGCACGAGCGTGGCACCGACCTCATAGGCCTGCCGCGTCGATTCGATCTGCTCGGAGGGCATGATCGGCACAGCCGGATTGTCCTTCTTGCGAGGAACCGATCCCGTGATCGCGACGGCAATGACGACAGGTTTCACGCCCTTCCTCCCAGATTGAGGACCAATGCCTCATCTGAAGACATAGAGCGCTGACACCGGCAAGAGAACCGGCGCGAGTCGCTTCAGCGACAACTAATTGCAATTGATGTACTTTCTTGAAAGATCGCAACAGCGGCCAAGTCATCCTGTGGGCGTGTCATCCTGCGGCGCAAGCCCGGTTTGATCTGCATCAATGCCCTCTACCACCCCTCTCCTTAAACGATTCTGCTGACGGTGAAGCTCAAGGTTTTGCCGGTATTTTCAAAAGGTCGAAGCCTATGGCTCAAGCGGTAGCTCCCTCAAAGGGAATGACCTTCGGCGAAGCGGGCTCAGCCCTTGCCTTTGCCGGATTGGCATTCCTCAGCATCATCATCGCGGCGAAGGCCTATACGCCCGAATACGCTTTCCATGCCTATCTGTTCGCCGCTGCCAGTGTCGCTTCCGTGTTCGCGATCGTGAACCGGTATTACGAGCGTCCTGCTCAGCTGCCTCCGCAGGCTATCGGCGGCAAGCCGAACTACAATATGGGGCCAGTCAAGTTCACGACCATCGCCTCCGTCATATGGGGCATCGCCGGCTTCACCATCGGCCTGCTGATCGCCCTCCAGCTGGCGTTTCCGGCGCTGAATTTCGATACCTCCTGGCTGTCCTTCGGCCGGATGCGGCCGCTCCACACCTCCGCAGTGATCTTCGCCTTTGGCGGAAACGTGCTGATTGCAAGCTCGTTCTATGTCGTTCAGCGCACCTGCCGCGCCCGGATGGTCGGCGACATCGCTCCGTGGTTCGTGGTCCTGGGCTACAACTTCTTCATCGTGATTGCCGGAACCGGCTACCTGCTCGGGATCACCCAAGGCAAGGAATATGCCGAGCCCGAGTGGTACGCTGACCTCTTTCTCACCGTCGTATGGGTCACCTATTTCCTGGTCTTCCTCGGCACGGTCATGCGCCGAAAGGAACCTCACATCTATGTGGCGAACTGGTTCTATCTCGCCTTTATCCTGACCATAGCCGTCCTGCATCTCGGCAACAACGCCGCGATCCCGGTGTCGCTCTTCTCGCCCAAAAGCTACATCGTCTGGTCGGGTGTTCAGGATGCGCTCGTGCAATGGTGGTACGGCCATAACGCGGTCGGCTTCTTCCTCACCGCCGGCTTCCTCGCCATCATGTATTACTTCATCCCGAAGCGGGCAGAGCGGCCGATCTATTCCTACCGCCTCTCGATCATCCACTTCTGGTCGCTGATCTTCATGTATATCTGGGCAGGTCCGCACCACCTGCACTATACCGCCCTGCCCGATTGGGCGCAGACACTCGGCATGGTGTTCTCGGTCATGCTGTGGATGCCCTCCTGGGGTGGCATGATCAACGGCCTGATGACCCTCTCGGGTGCCTGGGACAAGCTCCGCACGGATCCGGTTCTGCGCCTCATGGTCGTGTCCGTCGCATTCTACGGCATGGCGACCTTCGAAGGTCCGCTCATGTCCGTGAAGGCCGTGAACTCCCTCTCGCACTACACCGACTGGACCATCGGCCACGTCCATGCCGGAGCCCTCGGTTGGGTCGCTTACATCTCCTTCGGCGCTGTCTACTGCCTCGTTCCGTGGCTGTGGAACAAGAAAGAGCTCCATTCCATGAAGGCTGTCTCCTGGCACTTCTGGATCTCCACCCTCGGCATCGTCCTGTACATCTCGTCGATGTGGGTGGCTGGCATCCTCCAGGGTCTCATGTGGCGCGCCTATACAAGCCTCGGCTTCCTCGAATACTCCTTCATCGAGACCGTGGAAGCGATGAACCCCTTCTACGTCATCCGTGCGCTCGGCGGCGCGTTCTTCGTGGCCGGCAGCCTGATCATGGCCTGGAACGTCTGGAAGACGATCACGGTCGGAGAGGCGGTTGAGGAAGCGCCTCAAGCCATTCAGCCCGCCCTCATCGCCGCGGAATAAAGGAAACGATCATGTCATTCTGGTCCCGTCACAAAATCTTCGAGACCAACTCGATCATCCTCATCATCGGCGTGCTGATTGTCATTTCCATCGGCGGACTCGTGGAGATCGTTCCGCTCTTCTACTTGAAGAGCACCATCGAGAAGGTGGAGGGCATCCGGCCCTACACCCCCCTCGAAATGGCCGGCCGTAACATTTACGTGCGGGAAGGCTGCTACAACTGCCACAGCCAGATGGTTCGGCCTCTCCGGGATGAGGTCGAGCGCTATGGTCATTACTCGCTCGCCGCCGAGAGCATGTACGACCGTCCGTTCCAGTGGGGCTCCAAACGCACGGGCCCGGATCTCGCCCGTCTCGGCAACAAATATTCCGACGACTGGCACAAGGATCACCTGAAGGATCCCCGCGCCGTGGTGCCCGGCTCGATCATGCCGAGCTATCCCTGGCTCGAGAAAACGGAACTCGACACGGCATCCATCGCACAGGAGCTGAAGGTCCAGGCGACCCTCGGTGTTCCATACACCGAGGAGATGCTGAAGAAGGCCGAAAGCGACATCCGCATCCAGGCCAATGCCGACGATCCGAACGCCGTCGACCTTGCCAAACGCTATCCGAAAGCTCAGTCCCGTGCCTTCGACGGCAATCCGCAGAAGGTGACGGAAGCCGACGCCCTGATCGCCTATCTGCAGATACTCGGCACGCAGGTGGACTTCAAGCTCTACGACAACAAGGCCAACGTGCGCTGAGGATCAAGACCATGCCAGCCGCATACAAGTTCTTTGCCGAATTCGCCCAGACCTGGGGACTCCTCTACTTCGTCGGGGTCTTCCTGGTGGTGCTGATCTATGCCCTCGCCCCCTCGCGGAAGGACCGCTTCGACGCGGCCTCCCGCATGCCTCTTCAGGAGGATTGATCCCATGGCCCAAAGAACCCACGAAGGGACGCTTGAACAGGTCGATGCCGTCACGGGCGTCGCCACGACCGGGCACAGCTGGGATGACATCCAGGAGCTCAACAATCCCCTGCCGCGCTGGTGGCTGTGGACCTTCTACCTGACCATCTTCTGGTCTGTGCTCTACGCCGTCGCCTATCCTGCCGTGCCTCTGGTCTCGTCCTATACCAAGGGCCTGCTCGGATGGCAGTCGCGTGAGGCCATCGAGGTTGACCTCGCGGCTCTCAAGCAGCAGCGGTCCGGCATGACGGCCAAGCTTGCAGCCAGTTCCCTGGAGGAGATCAGGCAGAACCCGGAAATGTTCGCCTTCGCGCGGGCCCAGGGCAAGGCTGCCTTCGGCGACAACTGCGCTCCCTGCCATGGAGCAGGCGGCGCGGGCGCCAAGGGCTACCCGAACCTGAACGACGACGACTGGATCTGGGGCGGCTCCCTGGCCCAGATCGAGCAGACGATCCGGTTCGGCGCCCGCTCTACAAGTGACCAGGGCCATTCCGGCACCATGCCGGCTTTCGGCCGCGACGGCATCCTCAAGCGGGAGGAGATCTCGCATGTGGCGGATTATGTCCGCTCTCTGTCGGGTCTGCCTACGGACAAAGGGGCCGACCTGAATGCCGGTGCAAAGGTCTTTGCCGATAATTGCGCTGCCTGCCACGGCGACAAGGGACAGGGCATGCAGGAGCTCGGCGCTCCGAACCTCACGGACAAGATCTGGCTGTTCGGCTCCGACAAGACCACGATCATGGAGGGTCTGCAGAACGGTCGCGGCGGCGTCATGCCCACATGGCACGGACGCCTCGACGACACCACCATCAAGGCTCTTACCCTCTATGTCCATTCCCTGGGGGGAGATCAGCGGCCCTAAGAGAAATCCAGGTCCTGCTCGAGTTTCCAAGCGGCCGGAGGGCAACCTCCGGCCGCTGCTTGATTTGGATCAAGGCGGTCTGAGCAGGCACTTCGTATTCCGGCATCATCACTGTCCTGATGATTGCGACGGATTCGATGGCTGACGCCCCTCTTTCCCATCCTCTTGGAGCTGCCGCCTCGGACGATGAGGCACCGCTCTATGCTCCCCGCAAGCAGATCTATCCGCAGGCCGTGAAGGGGCGTTACCGCACGATCAAATGGGTCGTGCTCGCGGTGACCCTCGGCATCTATTATCTCCTGCCGTTCTTCCGTTGGGACCGAGGTCCGAACGCCCCGGACCAGGCCATCCTGGTCGATCTGGCCAATAGCCGCTTCTACTTCTTTTTCATCGAGATCTGGCCGCAGGAGGTCTACTACATCACCGGCCTCTTGGTCCTGGCGGCGCTGACTCTCTTCCTCATGAACGCCGTCGCCGGCCGCCTCTGGTGCGGCTATCTCTGCCCGCAGACGGTCTGGACCGACCTGTTCTACGCAGTCGAGCGTTGGATCGAAGGCGACCGCCGCGAGCGGATGCTCAAGGACAAGGGTAAGCTTACCCTCAAAACCGCCGCCCAGAAGGGCTTAAAGCATTTCATCTGGCTGATGATCGCCTGGTGGACCGGTGGGGCCTGGGTGCTGTACTTCGCGGATGCGCCTACCCTCGTATACGATCTGGCTACCTTCCATGCCCCCCTCATCGCCTATACCTGGATCGGCATTCTCACCTTCACGACCTATACACTGGCCGGCTTCATGCGTGAGCAGGTCTGCACCTATATGTGTCCATGGCCCCGCATCCAGGCCGCGTTGACGGACGAGTACGCCTTGAACGTCACCTACCGGTACGACCGGGGCGAACCGCGCGGGTCGGTCAAGAAGAACGAGGTTCTGAAGCTGCAAGGCCTTCCGGCCGGGGATTGCATCGACTGCAACCAATGCGTCAACGTCTGCCCCACCGGGGTCGACATCCGCAAGGGCCTGCAGCTCGACTGCATCCAGTGCGGTCTCTGCATGGATGCCTGCGACAACGTCATGGTCAGGATCGGCCGTCCGCAGGGCCTGATCGCCTATGACACCGAGATGAATGTCCAGGCCCGGATAGAGGGCCGCCCGGAAGTCCACCGCATCGTGCGCCCGCGCACCCTCTTCTATGCCGGAATCATAGCCTTGGTCGGCTCCATCATGATCGCGTCGCTTGCTATGCGGCAGAACCTCTATCTGAGCGTCATGCATGATCGCAATCCGCTCTTTGTCCGCCTCTCGGATGGCTCGATCCGTAATGGGTTTACAGTTCGCGTCGCCAACAAGCACCTCGATGAGCGCCGCTATGCCCTTACGGTCGAGGGCCTGCCCGATGCCAAGGTGGATGCCGTCGGCGGTGATATCGATCCGCAGGGTCGCGCGATTGTGACCGTTGGCCCCGATCAAACCCTGGAGATGCGCGTGCTCGTCACCGATGCGGCTTCTGCGGCCTCCGACTCGACAGATATCCGGTTTGTTCTGATCGATCTCTCCAATGGCGACAAAGCGACCACGAGCGATCACTTCAAGGCTCCTTAAGGATCGACACCCATGTCCACCCTCACTGCCAAAGAGCGTGCTCCCAGGCCGATCACCGGACGCACCGTCCTGATCTACTTCCTTGGCTTCTTCGGTATCGTCTTCGCCATGAACTTCTACATGGTGCGGGTCGCAGTCTCGAGCTTCAGCGGCGTCGAAACGGAAAGCTCCTACAAGGCGGGGCTTTCCTTCAAGAATGACATTGCAGCCGCTAACGCTCAGGATGCGCGCCATTGGTCGGTCGAAGCCACCCTTCAGCGCGGCGACACTTCCGGCGTGATCATCACCGCACGTGATGCCCAGGGTCAGGCGCTGGCAGGTCTGACCGCCGAGGTGCGTCTTGCCCATCCCTCGGACAAGCGCCGAGACGTGATGCTGGAGTTTGCCGAGCTGACCCCAGGCCGGTTCAAGAACCTCACCCCGATACCTGAGGGCCAGTGGGACCTCGTCATCGGTCTGACGCGCGAAACGGAAACTGTCTTCCGCTCCAAAAGCCGCGTCTCGTTCTAAGGATTTACTCGCAATGGCCGAAACGCTCGACCTTTCCATCTACGTCAGGCGACAGGATGACGGCACGGCTCATCTCGACCTCGCCATCGAGGGGATCGACTGCGCCGCCTGCATCGACGAGATCGAGAATGGCCTGTGCCAGCTGCCGGGAATTGTCGACGCCCGCCTGAACTATACCAATCACCGTCTGGCCGTCGAATGGCAGGATGGGAAGCTTTCTTCAGCAAAGGTCGTCGAGGAACTGCAGCGGCTCGGCTACAGGGCGCATCCGTTTCAACCCCGCCTGATGGAGGAAGAGGAGGCGCGCCGTGCCCAATGGCTTCTCAAATGCCTTGCGGTGGCAGGATTTGCCTCCATGAACATCATGCTGCTGGCTGTCTCGGTCTGGTCCGGCAACGTAACCGACATCACGCCCGAGATCCGGGACTTCTTCCACTGGCTTGCCGCCCTTATCGCCCTGCCGGCCGTAGCTTATGCCGGCCAGCCGTTCTTCAAAAGTGCTTTGAACGCTTTGCGGAACCGTCGTACCAACATGGACGTGCCGATCGTCATCGGCATCCTCCTGGCGCTCACCCTGTCGGTGATCGAGACCATCAATTCCGCAGAGCATACCTATTTCGACTCGGTGGTCATGCTGCTGTTCTTCCTTCTCTGCGGCCGCTATCTCGACCAGGCGATGCGTCGGAAGACCCGCACCGTAGCGAGCAACCTCGCTTCGTTCAGGGCCGAGGTGGCGCACAAGATCGAAGACAACGGCGAGGTCGTTCTTGTGCCGACAGCCGCCTTGAAAGCCGGCGACCGGGTTCTCGTGCGTCCAGGCGAGCGTGTGGCCGTCGACGGCATCGTTATGTCAGGTACTTCAGAGATCGACGAGAGTCTGGTCACAGGCGAGACCGCTCACCGCGCAGCCGGAGTCGAGAGCCGGATCTATGCCGGGAGCATGAATTACAACGGCACCCTGACACTGCGTGTCACCGCGGCGGGCAAGGGCACCCTCCTCGATGAGGTCGAGCGCCTACTTGAGAATGCGGCCGCGGCCAAGTCGCGTTACGTGCAGCTGGTCGACCGCGTGGCCAAGGTCTATGCGCCTGTCGTGCATACGGCAGCTGCCCTGACGGCCATCGCTTGGATTGCGAGCGGCGCCTCGGCTCACGATGCTCTCATCACCGCGATCTCGGTCCTCATCATCACCTGCCCCTGCGCCCTGGCCCTTGCCGTCCCCGTGGTTCAGGTGGTCGCCTCCGGCGCCCTCTTTCGCGCCGGCGTGTTCCTCAATGCCGGCGATGCGTTCGAGCGTCTGGCGAAGGTGGACACCATCGTTTTCGACAAGACCGGCACCCTGACACTGCCTTCCATGAGCGTCGTCAATGCTGGGGACCTGGAACCCGCTCTCCTTCAGGCTGCAAGCCGCCTAGCCCTGGCTAGCCACCATCCGCTTGCCGCAGCCGTGGCTCGGATGGCCCGAGACCGGCGTCCCTTTGAAGACGTTATCGAGGAGCCCGGGCAAGGTGTGAGAGCAATCGTCGAGGGCAGCGAAATGCGGCTCGGCAGCCCTGTCTTCTGTGGGGCGGAGGGCATTGCGCAGGAAGCGGCCTCTTGCGATTCTACCGCTTCCATCATTGCCCTATCCTGGGGCGAGAGGCGGGCTGTCCTGCTGGTACGCCAAGCCTTGCGGCCCGATGCCGTTGCCGTCGTGAAGGAACTGCGTCAGCGCGGCTTCGACTGCCGCATTCTATCCGGTGACCGGTCCGAGGCCGTGGCTCCCATTGCAGCTGTGCTCGGGATTAACAAGTGGCGTGGCGGCTGCAAACCAGCCGAGAAGATCGAGGCGCTCGAAGCACTTAAAGCCGAAGGTCGCAAGGTGCTGATGGTCGGCGATGGTCTCAACGACGCTCCAGCCCTGGCTGCCGCCCATGTGTCCCTCTCACCGATCAGCGCCGCCGATCTGACCCAGGCTCAGGCCGACGCAGTCTTCCTCGGCGATGGGCTCGAGCCTGTGCAGAAGACGATCGAGATCGCCCGTCGTGCCCATAAGCTGATGCGTCAGAATCTGGGCATTGCCCTTGTCTACAATCTGATTGCGGTCCCTCTCGCCTTTTTCGGCTATGTCACCCCCCTCATTGCCGCTCTCGCGATGTCCGGGTCTTCGACCATCGTGACGCTCAACGCCCTTCGGGCGCGGAGCCGCGCGGATGGTGCTCCGGTCGAGCCAGCCAACCCTGCCGATCCCGTTCCGGCCCTCCAAGGAGCCTGACACATGGAAGTTCTGATCTATCTCGTACCCATGGCGCTGCTGCTTGGATTGACGGGGCTCGCTGCCTTCATGTGGTCGCTCAGGAACGGCCAGTATGACGATGTACAGGGCGCGGCCGTGCGCGTCCTGTCAGACGACGATGTCCGGAAATGACCTCCCTGACGGCCATGCCTCGGGCGGGGCAGCTCGAGTGCATCTGCGAACCGGCAGCCTTGGGTGAGAAGGCTGGCGACCGCCGGGGCATGGCGCTTCTGGCGACCGGATTTGCTTTCTCCGTGCTCGCCCAGGTTCTGACTCTCAGCATCCTGCCTTTGACAGGGCTCTCGCTTGCCCCCGTTCAGGGCTTGGCGAGCCTGCCCTATGCTGCCTTCTATATCGGCGCGGCCCTGGCCAGCCTTCCCGCCTCACTCCTCCTGGACTCCTTTGGGCGCCGCGCCGCCTTCTCGCTGGGTGCAAGCCTCGGCGCTGCCGGCGGCCTTGTGCTCGTGTGGGCCCTCGTCTCCATGCATTTCGGCGCACTGGTGCTCGGCGCTTTCTGGCTTGGCATCGCAGGTGGCTTCAGCCTCTTCTACCGCCATGCGGTGGTGCCGGTCGGCGGTCGAGGTGCCATGGCACTCCTCATCGTCTTCGGAGCAGCTACACTGGCAGGACTGGTGGCCCCCAGCATCGCCAGCCTGGTAGAGGCTGCAGCTGTTCCCCGTGCCTTCGCTGGCACCGCGACAGCCGCCGCCCTCGCGCATGTCGCATCGCTCGCGGCAACCGTGGCTCTACCATTGCAGAGACGCCTAAAGCAGGAAAACGAGACTGCCGCGCTGCAAGGATGGCGCTCACTCCTTCTTCCCACAGCGATCGGCGCCCTGGGGTGGTTTGTCATGACGGCCTTGATGGGAGCAACCCCGGTCGCTGTGATCGGATGCGCCCCGTCGGAGGCGGTGGTCGGAGCCGTTGCCTGGCACGTCATGGCCATGTACGCCCCGGCCCTGGCTCTGGCTGTTGTGCCGAAGGCCGCCCGTCCGGTCCCCCTGTCTGCAGTCGGCTGCCTTTTCCTGGCAACCGGAGCCATCGCCTTTGCGGTTTCGGGCTCGGTCGGCGGCTTTTCGGTCTCTGCCGCTCTGGTGGGAACAGGATGGTCGCTGCTCATGCTCGGCACCACACTCTGGGTTGATAGCAAAGGCCCAGTGTCCCGCTGGCTCCTCGGTATCCACGACGGCGCTCTTCTGACCGGAGCGGTCCTGGGAGCCTTCGCGGCCAGTGCCCTCGCGTAATTTCCCAGGCGGGTGACGCTCAATTCAATCCGGAGTTCACCTCCGGAAAACCCCTTAGGTATCAGACCTGAATTTCAGCCAAGCCTGTTCAGCAGTACCCATGATCCAACGTCACTTTACGAGATCACGAGGGTTCGATGCAGACTGCGCTCCTCACCAAGGCTTCCTCTTCAGCAATTCCTCTCTTCTCGCTGGAAGCCCCGCAGTTCCGCAAGTCTGGCAACACTGCGGTTACGGCTGTCGGTTCCATCCACTCCTATGCCAAGGATGAGGAAATTTTCGCTGAGGGCGACCGCTCGGTCTACGTCTACAAAGTGCTCTCGGGCTTCGTCCGCACCTCCAAGCTTCTCAGCGATGGACGGCGCCAGATAGACGCGTTCCATCTGTCCGGCGATGTCTTCGGCATCGAGGCCGATGACGAGCATCGTTTCTGCGCGGAAGCCGTTGGCGATTGCGTGGTCATCGCCCACCGGCGCAGCAATCTCAGCGCATTGATGGGCAATGACACCCTTCTCGCCCAGGAGATGACGATGGGAATGATGCGTTCGCTCGTGCGGGCCCAGAACCACATGCTGCTGCTGGGCCGCAAGTCGGCCCTGGAGAAGATCGCGACATTCCTTCTCGACATGGCCGAACGGACCGCCGGCAAAGACGCTCTAGACCTGCCCATGTCGCGTACCGACATTGCTGACCACCTCGGACTGACGATCGAGACCGTCTCCCGTTCTTTCACGCAACTCGAGCGCCAGGGCGCCATCGAACTCCCTTCGGCCCGTCACGTTGTGCTGGCCAACAAGACTGCCCTTGAGCGCCTGAATGCATAAAGCAGCAGGTGGGATATAGCCCCCGAACGGCTTCGGCCCACCGATCATTGAAGCAACGATAGGCCCGCAGGTCCTGCCATGGTCGATGACCGCAGGATCTATGGGCTTTCGGCTCGTCTAAAGCTCATATTCCGCGAGCCATGCGCGCCCATACCAAGTCCGTTTCAAAAGATTACGCTAGGGCCGCATGAATGCTATCGAGCAGTTCGCTGTCGTGAAGGGGTTTCTCGAGGACCCGGCGAAAGCCCGATCGTGATGCACGACCCTGGATGTCGTCATTGACCTGAGACGCGATGAGAATCGCAGGGCTGTCGATCTGGCGCTGCCGCAGCTTGCCGACCAGCTCGATTCCCGTCATCCCAGGCATGTTGTAGTCTATCACGTAGCATCCGTTCCGAGGGAGATCCGCTGCGGCAAGCAGCTCGGCGCCGTCCTTGAACAGACGCACGGACAGGCCCTCTAGCTCCAGGGCAAACTTCAATGAGTTTCGGACCGCGGCATCGTCGTCCACGACAATGACCGGTCCCGTGAGCTGAGACATCGTGAGAGCCTGCTTGATCCTCGGACCTGGCCGGAGAAGATGCACTCGACCAACATCCTGGATTATGCATGAAACAAACCTTTTCCCTACTCAGGAATATCCCTTAAGGAGCTAGCTTGCATCGATCAACAGAGCCAGGCGGACGAGTTCCGACAGGCTCTTGGCCTGCATCTTCGCCATGACATTGGCCCGGTAGATCTCGACCGTCCGAGGGCTGATCCCGAGATCGTACGCAATGACTTTGTTGGCCTTGCCGGCCACGAGCCCGTCGAGAACCTGCCGCTCCCGCTCGGAGAGTGCCTCGAAGCGGGTCTGAATCTGGGCAACCTGAGCGCCGTGATGGCTGCTCCTCTCATACCGGGAGAGGGCTTCGCGTACGGTGGCCAAGAAGAGATCGTCTCCGAACGGCTTCTCGAGAAAGTCTACGGCTCCTTCCTTCATGGCTTCGACGGCCATCGGCACGTCGGCATGTCCTGTGATCACGATGACCGGCAGCGCGATGCCCCGCTCTTTCAGGCGTCGGATCAGCTCGATGCCGTCGATACCGGGCATGCGTACATCGGTGACGATGCAGCCCGCTTCAGCACTCATGACGTCTTCGAGGAAGGCAGAGGCGGACTCGTGCAGGCGCACAGGAAGGCCTTCCGATGCCAGCAGGAAGGCCAGTGACTTGCGCACCGCAACGTCATCGTCAACCACGTGCACGGCGACATCACTCGGCATCTGCCATCTCCTCTCGTTTGATTGCCCTCAGGGTGAAATGGAAGGCCGTGCCCTCGCCCTGCTTTGAATCCGCCCAGATCTTCCCGCCATGCGCTTCCACGATGGTTCGGCAGATCGACAGTCCGACACCCATTCCATGCTTCTTGGTGGTCACGAAGGGCTGAAACAGCTGCGCTGCGACCTCGGCAGCGAGCCCTGGGCCGGTATCCGCTACAATGAGCTCGACATGGCCGTCATCCACCAGAGACGTGGTAATCTTGAGTTCCCGGCGAAGACCCTCCTGCATGGCCTCCAAGGCGTTTCGGATCAGATTGAGCAGAACCTGCTGAATTTGGATGCGGTCGGCCAGCACATAGGGAGCGTTGGGATCGAAATGAAAGACAACCCGAACGCCCTGCTCCTTGGCGCCTACAAGAGACAGAGCGCTCGCCTCCTCGATAAGCTTGGGCAGGTTCTCGACATGGCGCTCGCTCTCGCCGCGAGCCACGAACTCGCGCAGGTGCCGGATCACCTGCCCTGCCCTCAACGCCTGCTCTCCAGCCTCGTTGACCGCATCCCTGAGCATGGGAACTGAATCTCCCTCCATACGCTCCAGGATCCGGCGGCAGCCCTTGAGATAATTGGTGATTGCCGTCAGAGGTTGATTGATCTCATGGGCGAGGGTGGATGCCATCTCACCCAGGGCTGTGAAACGGGACATATGAACGAGCTCGGACTGCAGCTCCTGCAGGCGGGCTTCCGTCTGCTGTCGCTCGGTAAGGTCACGGATGAACCCCGTGAAATAGCGGATGCCTCCGGAGCGCATCTCGCCGACGGCCAGTTCCATGGGAAAGGTGGAGCCATCCTTGCGCTGACCGACGACGACACGCCCGATGCCGATGATCCGTCTCTCCCCCGTGATCAGATAGCGGTGCATGTAGCTATCATGCTGCTCCCGATAAGGCTTCGGCATGAGGATTTTGACATTCTCGCCAATTATCTCGTCAGGCTGGTAGCCGAAGAGACGCACCGCTGTTGCGCTGAAGGACTGGATCAGAGCCTGCTCGTCGATGACGACCATGGCATCCGGGACCGTTTCAAGGATGGAGCGCAGATGGGCCTCGCGGGTTCTGAGGGCTTCCTCCGCCGTAATCCACTCCGTAATATCGCGTGTGATCATGGCAAAGCCGCTGTTATCGGCACCACTGCCAGCAACAGGGGTGATCGTAACCCTGGCCGTGAAGGTAGATCCATCCTTTCGGGATCTGATGCCCTGAGTCTCGTAACGCCCTTTCTCACGAACGGATTTGAGTTCCTGGGGCAGCCTGTCATTCGGAACGACATCAGGCGCATACAGAAGGGAGGCCGGTTTCCCTATCACCTCTTTCCTGCTCCATCCGTAGATGAGCTCGGCTCCTTTGTTCCAGCTAGCGATGATCCCATGGGGATCCAGCACCACAAGAGCGATGTCCGCAACCGCATCGACAAGAAGCTCGGCTGTTGCATTGATTAGAGGAGGCAGATCGGCCGGAGGAGCTGTATGTGTCAAAGACATCTCATATGGCAGGCATCATGAATGTTGGGCTGTGCTCCGACAGCTGATGGTATCCCGCTTATATAGCATACCTCACAGTCTGCACCTGAAGCGTGAAGAGCCTGTATAACGCTCCTGTACGGTCCTGATGCTGGAAGATGGCGTCAGGCGCCGGCCTCCATCTTGAAACCGAATAAAGAAACATCATATTCCTCGATAGGTTCACCTGATACTCTAAGCCTTCCCATTGCATGAGACGCCGTGATGGGTTTTTGGCTTCTTTGGCGTGATCATCAACTCGGGCCTTGCAAATTTTGTTGGGGTGTTTATATCGGCGCGACCTTCGGGCTGTAAGGGTCTGAGGGGATTTTCCCTGTCGAGTTCTTTTTGTTTTTGTGGTCTGGGGCGGTTTGCTTTGGGCTTTGGTGTGTCGTGGCGGGGTTTATCGGCCTGGGGGTGTGTTTTTCCGGCCTTTTCCATGAGCGGTTGAGGGTTCGACGGCATCGTCGGCGGGTTCATCCGGCTCCTCTGGGGTTCTTGTCCAGCATGGGCTGCGGGGTGTGAGGCCCGGCAGCAAGGTCAGCGCGGAAGCGGCAGCGTTTTCGTGAACGGGATTGCTTTGTCTGTACTTGTACGGCTCCAGCAAAGCCTTCAACAGATCTTCGAACTTTCTTGTCGAATGCTGTTGACACCGGTCGGGGCTTTGCCTAGATAGGCTTCATCGGCGGCGCGGTTCGGCAACGGGCGGTCTGCCGCTAAGGCTTCAGCGGTCCGGTTGTCTCTGGTTAAGGGATGGCGGGACGGAGTGAGGTTCTTTTTTCTGTCTCCTGTGTGGGGCGGGATTGTTCTTTGACATTGTTGAGAGGAGAAGAGAAGCGTAGGCGGCGGTGTCCTTGCGGATGGTCTTTTGGATCATCATGAGAAGACATCGACCATGTCTATGCTTTGGTGAGTACACCGCTGTGGGGAGACCCGCAGATGGAAGGTACTCTGTCAATTTGCGTAGAGATTTAGTCGAGATCAAATCTTTCAACTTGAGAGTTTGATCCTGG
>NZ_JAFEMD010000067.1 GCF_016892765.1 Microvirga arvi | reverse complement strand
TCCGTGACCTGCGGGCTCGGCTGCAACGCACCAGACGATCAAAAAAGGAGGCATCATGAAAACACCTTCAGGAAGGTATGGGTTGTCCAGTGTCCAAAGGGAGCGCTCATGCGCAACCGCTGGCCGCGGCGAGAGCGCCCACGCAGGCGGGTCATCTTGGTGTTGACGTAGGTCTCGTCCAGGAACACCAAGCGGTGCGGCTCCTGGCGCATGCGGGCCTGGCGGTGGCCTCGCCAGACGCGGCGCTCATCCCGCACGTCGGCGCGTGCGCACTCCGCCGCCATCAGGGATTTTTTTATATGAGAAGCCACGCCGGCACAGGAAGCGCGAGAGCATCGCGGGAGCCGCCACGATCCCGTGCTCCTCAAGCAAGCGAGCGGCAAGTTCGGGCATGGTGATGGCGGGCTTAGCCTCGACGGTCTGGATCAGGAAGCTCTCATAGGGCACCAGCTTGCCGCTTCCCGGCGGGCGGCCCTGACGGGCCGGCGCGAGGGAGCCGGACTGCCGCTTCCGCTGCATCAGCTTGATGGCGCAACTGTCACTGACCCCGAAGTGGCGGGCTGCTGCCCGGCAGGGATGGCCCGCCTCAACAAAGGCCGCAATCCGCACGCGCAGATCCAAGGAGAAGCTCTGGGTCATGATCCACCTCCTGTTCTCACAAGGGAATCACACTTCAGCCCAGGCCGAAACCTCTTGAATCTGCCTTTCAGTCCGATGCTCTAGCCAACACAGCGGCGGCTAACATCGCCTTCCATCTCTATCTGATCTCAGAGGTATGCCGCCGAGTGCGAAAGCATCGATAACAGGTGCCCCATGTGGGGGTCCACATGGGGCACCTGACCGAGGAGATCGTCTTCTCCTGTGAGCCCCGTAGCAGACCTTTCCCTGAACCTCGGGAGGTGTTTGCAGCAGCCGCCACGCGCTCACGATGACAACCTCTGCATCGGGCATATGTTCACGGTCAGGCTCCGGTTCCGGTACGATCCTGCACCAACGAGGACATATGCCGCGTCTATTCGAAGTGAACTGCTCGTAGGTCACCACAGGTCGGTAAAGGCGATGCCCAGTCTGATTAGAAAGCTTTCACCGTGAGGTTCTCACGGAAGCTGAGCTCAATGAACCTCGATTCCAAACCGTGAGGTATATTCTCCAGGCGGACGCAATACCTGAGATGGCAGTCGGATGCTCGAACCGTACAGTGCCGCACCAAGACCACCTGCAATGCCGGAACCGCACCAGCGGTCTGGGCTTGTACTTCTAGTCAACTGGCGGATCTCATTTGTAACCAAGGCCATGCCGAAGCGGCGGGCGGTGCGTTACAAATGGATCCCGGCAGTGGCTGTGATGATGCAGATGCTCCTGACCAAATGCTCTTCAGCTAACTGCCCCGCTCCTATGCTTCGGCATCAGGACGGGGCCTTCTGTTTGAGCTAGGCACCTACGTTGTGAGCGTTTTCAGTCGCCGACGAGATGATTACGCTTATGGGGTCTCCACAAGCGCGGGCAGGCAGCTTCGTGGCAGTCTAACGAGCCCGCTGCAGTTACACCTGTGGAGCGGCCGTCGAGATGGTTGAGGCGGATTAGCAGGGACATTGGCCCGATTGATCACGCTTCTTACGGCAAGCTGCAAGTCGCGCAAGCGTAACCTGCGAGCTCAAGATTGCGGACGTCGGCGATGCGCTCTTGGAGTTGCTTAAGAGGTGGTCCTACCTTCGTCGTTCCTTGCCAGGCCCTTTTCGTTTTCCTTCATCAGAGCGGCATCCAGCTCTGCACCGATCAGAACAGCAATCATTGAAAGCCAGACCCAGACCATAAAGCCCATCACGGCGCTAAGAGACCCGTAGAGTTCTACGAAGCTTCGGAAGGACGAAACGTACCAGGAAAAGAGAACGGAGCTCGCAACCCAGAGAGTGGCCGCGAGGAAGCTGCCGGGAATCGTCGAGCGCCACCTGAACGCTTTGCGGCTTGGTCCGAACCGATAAATAACTGAGATCACCGCACTAACAATCAGCAGGAGTAATAGCCAGCGTAGGATCTCAATGACATAGGCATGGCCGCCGCCGATCCCCAGTATCTTCAAGCCTGCGGGCACCAGCAGGACTGCACCGAGCGCGAATACGAGGAAGATAATCGCTCCAATAGTGAAGGTGAGTGTTGCCAACGTGAATGCAAAAAAACCTCGGGTTTCCTTGCAGTCGAAAATAGTGTTCAAGCCACGGAACAGGGCCTTCGTCCCCTTGTTTGTGGCCCACACGAGCATGAAGAACCCCACGTATGGCGTGAACACCACAACCTGTTCCTGCGATGCTTTCGCCTCAGAAAGGCGCCGGACCTGCTGCATCAAAACAGAGGAGCTTCCTTGCGGGATCAGCTCGGAATATGAACCCAACAATGTATCAAGCCGCAGGGGATCGATAAAGAGACTGACAAGCGTCACTATTGCGGCGAGCGCTGGGAAGAAAGCGAGAAGCACAAAAAACGAGACACTGGCTGCGACAGAGGTAACACTGTGATCGAGAATGCCCCGCCAAACCCGCGCTGTGGTATCATACCGCATGCTGCCTTGTGCCATCTGCTGTCGAACCTTCTCAGGCGGAGCACAACTCATGCAACTTTCCAGGGCTCCGGGATCAAAGCGCTGAGTTAAGGTTGCTACTCTAGCTCCCGAATACTCGCACGGACTACGTCAGCGATCAGCAATGACAGCGCTGCAATCGTGAGTGTTGGATTAACTGAAGCGATGGATGGAAAGGTGCTGCTGCCTGCTATGAAAAGGTTTGGGTGGTCGTGAGAGCGGCAATCACGGTCGACGACCGAATTCCTTGGGTCGCCTCCCATGACCGTCGTTCCAACGAGATGATTGTTTCGGACCCAATCCTCGTCGAATGTGATTTCTGTTGCGCCTAGGACATCGGCGATCCGCTTGTAATCGTTGCGTGTTTCTTCCGCACTCCGCCGGACGTACTCATCGATCGAATACCGGATCACCGGGCGCGGGATCCCAATCGGGTCCATGAGCGTCTCGCTCGGAACGATGCGGTTGCTCGGGTCAGGTAGCTGTTCGTGGAAGCTGTCCACGCGCAGCCGCCTGATGGATACGTCCCGGATCCTATTGTCAAGTCGGCTTCCAAGCAGCCCCTCATCCAATGCGTTCTGCGTGATCTCGAGTGTGTCCACTCTGTTGGCGAAGTGATACTTCCTGGCTGCGAAATGGCGCCTGAATGCACCATCCCGAAGGCTCACCACCGAGGTGATCTCCTGGGGTCCGCGGCCGGGGTATACCGGCTCGCGTATAACCATATTGGCTCCGACGCCGGGGTGGTCCATCAGGTTACGTCCAACCATATCGGACGAGTTGCCGACACCTGTCGACGTCCGTTCCGACTTGGAGATGAGCATAAGCTTGGGCGTTTCGATTCCGTTGCACGCCAGGATAAACACGCGTCCGCGTACTGTATGGGTCGCTTGTAGGGGATCCTTGTAGTGGATCGCCTGCACTCGCCGCTCAGGACCGACATCTATGAAATTGGCCACTGCGTTCTCGATGAGGCGCGCTCCGGCCTCTTCAGCCAGACGGACGTGGAGATCGCCGCTGTACTGAGCCCCTATCGGACAGATGGGCATGCAGTTGTTATTCCCGCAGCAGGGCGGCCGCCCGCGGAACGGTTTTGTGTACCGGGCTACAGGCTCGGTGACAGTTGTAAGCCCGGCCGGACTCAACTTTCGGACCAAGTACTGGTCCATGGTTGACAATGGTATGGGAGGAAGCGGAAAGGCTGAACTCCGGGGCGGGTCAAGCGCTCCGCCCTCACCAGCGACGCCCATCTCCCGCTCCGCGCGACCATAGTAGGGCTCCAGGAAGTTATAGTCGAGCGGCCAGTCCCTTCCAACGCCATAAAGCGATCGAAGCTTGAAGTCGCTTGGCAAAAGCCGCCAAGCGGCCGCTGCCCAGTGCCACGTTGTGCCTCCGACCGCGCGGATATACTGGTTATTGTAGGCCACCGGACCAGCCTGGATCAGGTAAGCGCCCCAATCATCAGGCGTCGGATGTGGGGCCCAGTAGTGAGGCGGGTAGGGTGCCATGAAGTGCTTCTCAGGCGCGGCCCTGAACCGGTCCACAAGAACGTCGCGGCTCAAGCGCGGACCTGCCTCAAGGATGAGGACGCTCAGGCCAGCCCGGGCGAGCTCATACGCAACGAGACTTCCCGCCACCCCAGACCCTACCACCACGACGTCGGCGTCAAGATTGCTGGTCATCTGATGAACCTCCACGCTTATAAGGGCACATGACCACCCTCCTTGGGTGGTTCGGCCCAATACCCTGTGGGCCCACCGCAAAACGTAGGAATATTGTGCAAGCCAAGCGTGGGCCGGTACATCAAAGCGTGGGTATAGGTAGCCAACCGCTTTTCATTCTTACCGTCATAGCGGCCGGTATACCAGGCAGAAACGATCACAGTCGCGGACCGGCGTTCCTCGTCTGTCATGATCTGTTTTGCGATCAGATCGTCGATCTGGAGACCGCTGCTATCCGGCCGGTAGAGGAGACTTCGAAGCGCGTTGAGTTTCGGCTGGTTACCAGTTGCATCCGCCAGTCCAGTAAAAATCCTTAAACCAACTTCTTCGTGCAGCATGCGCTTTCCGGTTAACATTTGCGACAAACGCATGAACTCGCTTAAGTGGAGCGGTGCCTCACCGGGCAGCGCGAGAGCTGCGTGCGTGACCGTACTGGCAGAGAGGCATGCCGCACCCTGAATAATCTGACGTCTGCTCAACCCGCTCATGGGCTGCCCTCCGAAGCGGGCAATGTGGAGTAATAAGTGGTCACGGCAGTGATTTCGTCGTCTGTAAGGCGAGAAGCAAACGAGCGCATCCGTTCAAGTGGGTCGTTGTCTCTATGGCCGGATTTGAACAAATGCATCTGATAGGACGAGTAAGTCACGTTTAGGCCCGCTAGAAGCGGAGCCTCAGGCGGTTTGTTTTCAAGTCCCGGTGCGTGACAGCTATCACAGGCCGGCACAGCTTTCTCGGGCAAGCCAAGTCGCGCGATCTCGCGACCTTGGTCGAGCAGGCCGGGCCGGAGATGAGCCGGCCTTCGCACACGCTCCGTCTCGGTCAGACGGGCAAAATAGGCAGATACGTTTGCACGCTGCTCCTCGGTGAGCACGGCTGCAACTGGAGACATGACAGGGTTGTAACGTTCGCCGGACGCGTAGTTCTGCAATTGTTTGAACATGTAGACGGGATTCTGGCCGGCGAGACGTGGCACAATACCCTCTGCGTCTCCTTCACCGTGCCACCCGTGGCACGCCACGCAGGCGCCAAAGCCGCCGCGATTGATGGCGATCGCTCGTCCGGCAATCAAGTCGGCAGCCGATAGCGCGGTGACGAAACCCACAGCAGAGCCGCAAAGCAGAGTGGCCGAGAGCGGCAGAACAAAGAAGCGACGACATCGCCTCGTAGATGTCTGGTTCTTTTTTGTTACACTGACTGGCTTGGTCCATTGAGGTAACAAGTTGATCGCACCTGCTTCACGGGTCATGACACTGATGTTCTGCGCAACGCAGGGTAGTTGCACGAGGTTGCCGAAGGATCATGCACGTCCGGCTGGAACGGTGCGCTTCTGCACCATCAAAGTCGGGTAAGACAGCGTGACGGCTCAAATGCTTCAGTTTGATGTGACTATCTCGCCTGCTTGCCTACGTGCGGGAGGGACACAGGAAGTCACGAACGACCCCCTCGTAGCGTTGGTCAGCTGGGCTGGGTCTCGTTTGTCTTTGCTGCATCTGCAATCGAGGTCTTTCTGTCCGCTACCCTCTTGTACTGCCCTGTCTGCCAAGCATCTCGGGGTTCAGATGGAGTCTACCTTCAACAATCAACAAGCCAAATGGCTGTCCCGGAAGTCCTTTGCAGACGATCGTTCGTCGCGAGCGGCCGTGGGTGCAGCGGAATCAGTGCACTAGGGTACGCTCCGCATGCTGCGAAGATTGAACGCACTCGGCCTGCACATGAGTTTTCCTCCAAAGGAGATCACGTCATGCGCTATCATTTCTACATCTCAGATGGTGAACGCCTCTACATCGACAGCATCGGCCTTGAGCTGCCGAGCCCGTCTGCAGCGATCGACCGAGCGTGGGGCACCGCCTGTCAGCTTATGCATGAGCTCGCCACTGAAGTTCCCGATTGGACGAAATGGCGGTTGCAGGTCATCGACGAGGAGCAAGGCGACTGCTTGATCCTGCCGTTCTATTACATCCAGCGAAGTGAGCGACTTCGGCAAGGGCCCCCGTTCTTGAGTGGTACGATGCCATGTAAGCCTGAACAGAAATTCTGGTGCTAACTTCGTAGTCGCACGGGCGATGATCTAGACGCCCATCCCATAATGCAATGGCAAAGCGTACAGTAGCGCCGAGCTCGATCAGCCTCCACGCATCAACCTTGATCCCGCCTCGATCAAGAGCAGATATCCAGACGGCGCCAGCTCAGGAGCCTGGATCTACATCTAAGAGGACTAACGCAACGTACTCAGACCCTGCGCTCACGGGCCAAGTAACCAGTGGTCCCAATATGTTAGGCGCCTTCTTGTAGACAGGTCGGCACTAACTATAGCCGCCCAAGTAACAGTAGCCAATGACATCTATCGGACCGAGGGCTGATGGATGCGACCCGGCCACGAGCGGGATATGCAGTTTCGGTACCGTAGGGCGCCGTAACGAGGCGTCGCCCCCGCGTTGAGGTCCGGCCCTGCAACTCACCATTCGGCGACTTTCGTATACGAAGAACTATCTAACCATTAAGAGCAACACGGCATACCCGGCCACCCCGACGGCAAAGGCCAGAGTCTGCTCTTCCGTTCCTCCGGGAGCTCTTCCCTCCTGGTATTGAGTAATACCGCACCTGTCAGGAAGGCGAACAGAAAGCCGAGGTAAAGTTCCGGAATGGTTGTTGCCGCCCCGATTACCCATCCCAGAACCACCGCCGCCGCAATGACCCAACGACCCATGTGATCATAAAGCTCCTGATCGTGCCTCAGGCCGAAGTCGTTAGTGACGAAATGCAGGCTCATAGCCAGAAAGTACATCAACAAGGGCCACGACCCACTTTCTTCACGATGAAGCAGAAGGTATGCCATCAGCACGTTGTAAACTGCAAACGAAACGATGTGCATCCCGAATACGTCAGGTTCTACCTTGTTCTCGCCAGTATCGTTGCGGCGTCTGCCACGTGAGATCCGGGCCAAACACTCAAGCGCGTCGAAGATTGCTAGGCCGCTAAGGGTAACAAGATAGACTGAAGTTTTCGCATGAGGCCGAAGGCTTCCGCAAAGGTGGCTTGGTGAGCGCTGAGTTCCGGGAGGATGTGCAGAAAGATATAGCTGACTGCTACTCCTCCGGCGAGAGAAAGCCAGCGGCTTCGCGGCACGACATCGAGAAAATGCAGCTTGCCGATAAACAGGTGGATGAGCACAAAGCCCATAGCGTAGATCCTGGTTAGAGTAGGCGTGATATCCTCTATAGCAGAAGCGTCACGCCCAACCGGTACTTCTGGCGGAATGGTAGCCTTGGGAAACGCTGGAGGTCGGAAAGGGGAGCCTCCAGGGCCCGCTCGCTACCGTACCGAATTTTAGTCCAAGCAAACTCCTCGCCAGGAACAGGCCATCCGAAACGCTGTTGTCCCAACAATTCACGGCGATTGCTTCCGGTCAGCGCCGCGCCCTCCACGGACTGCCAGCTCTTGGCCAACGGCTAGCTTCGGCGGCCGTCCGATAAATGGTGCCGAACCGCTCACCTGACCTGAAACGGAGACAACGATGAGGTTGATCACAATGGCCGTGTTTGCGTCGGCTGCGATCGTGCCTACCGCTGCGATGGCCCAACGCAAAGAAACCCTAAGCCAGCCCGTGCAAGCGAACCAGGCCAGCCAGACGGGAAGGGTTGCGGTTTCGGATGTTGAAGGCCGCGAGGTGTACAGGGCTCAGAGACAGGCGATTGGTCAGGTCGACATCGTAGTTCTCGGGCAGGACAGTCAATCCTTCGCCGTGGTTAGCTTCGATGAGTTCCTTGGTTTGGATGGCGAGGCGCGTCTTGTGCCGCTAGCAAGGATGAACTTGCAAGGAGGTCGGGCGGTGATTCCGAGCATGACCGATGAGGAATTAAGGTCCCTGCGGACGTACCGCGCCAACATGGCCGGTTTCCGCGTGGCCAATCCAGGCCAGCAGGTCACAGTAGGTGCGGAGATGCAGCCAAACCAACAGGAGGTGATGCAAAACCAGGCAAGCCAAGCTGGATCGCAGATCGTCGTCCAACAGGCGGCGCCGACTGTGCGTGTGGATCTGGCGGACCCGCACGTGGTAGTGCGCCAGCAAGAGTCGCAAGTGACAGTGAACCAGGCTCAACCGGAGATCATCGTGCGTCAGCCGTGCCCGAAGGTGACGGTGGACATTCCTCAGCCGGAGATCGTCGTGCGCATGCCCGAGCCCGACGTGAACGCCGCAATGCTGCAGCCAGACGTGCGCGTGCTGATGGCGCGCCCCGATGTGGCAGTCACACGTCTTGGCGAACCGCAGTTGCAGGTCGAGGCGGTCCAGCCACAGGTTATGGTGCAACGCCAAGCAAACGCCGAGCCAAAGGTGCAGGTCCGACAGGCGCAGGGGCCGCTAAAGGTGCGCTATGAGCGGGCCGAGCCACGAGTGATTGTCAATCAGGCGCCGGGGCAGCCGAACGTTCGTATCGAGCGCCCGGATCAGCACCAACCGGCCAGCGCTCAACGTCAGGCCACCCAGGCGCAAGGGCAGGTATCGCAACAGCAGGCGCAGCAGCAAGGCCAGCGATCCCAAGCTCAGCTGAACAATCAGTTCCAGTGAGCTGACCTCGAGGGCTGGAGTTCAGGTGAGCTTGGGATCGCTCTCGATAGCTGTAACATGAGGGGCACAGGTTGATGCCCGTCATGCCCGATCAAATGAAAGATGCCGCACAAGGAGCCCACCCGGTGCTTAGGTCAGACCCATCCGGCAGAGCGTCGCGCCCGATTCGGGGCCCATATCAGGGAATGGGCGCCGATGGTCTCCGGCAAGACGGGCCTTATGTGCGGCGCCTACTCATCACCGTATCGGTAATTAGCCTTGCCTACTTCGTCTGGGTCGTCTCAGGTGTGCTGCTGCTTGGTTTCGCCGCAGTTCTACTGGCGGTGCTTCTAAATAGTTTCGCTAGATTAATTGCAGAATACACGCCAGTCCCAGGGTCTTGGGCTCTCACCGCAGCGACCATCGTCGTGGCGCTCTTCTTTGCCATTTTCCTTACGCTGTTTGGAACGCAGATTGGAGGCCAGATCTCGCAGCTTTCCGAAACTCTGCCAAGTGCCATTGATGCTGTCGGGAATAGGATCGGTTTCAGCAATGCCAGTGAGAAGCTTCAGGAGGCTGTCGCCGCGGGCCCCCGCCCCGGGATGCTGTCCCGGGCTCTCGGCCTTGGATACACGCTACTTGGAGTGTTAGCCGATCTCGCCCTCGTGGTGGTTGCGGCCATCTATCTGGCAGCGGACCCGAGACTGTACCGGCGGGGCGCCGCCAAGCTATTGCCGCTCAGTCAGCACCAGCGCATCTTCGAGGCCATGGACGTTACAGGCAACGCCCTGCGCCTGTGGTTTGGTGCCCAGCTGGTCACCATGACACTAGTTGGAATGTTATCGGCATTGGCCTACTGGTGGATTGGGTTACCTTCACCGCTGGCGCTCGGTCTCATCGCCGGAGTGACCAACTTCGTCCCCTTTCTCGGGCCCATCTTCGGCGCCATTCCGGCTTTGATCTTCGCCATGACAATGGACTTGGCTACGACACTCTGGACCGTCGCTGCCGCCCTAGCCATACAGCAGCTTGAGGGGAACGTCATCACGCCATACATCCAGCAGCGGGCAGTGTCGATGCCACCCGCCCTGGTGCTTTTTGCGATCTTGGTGTTTGGAGTAGCTTTCGGCTGGTTGGGCGTCTTCCTTGCTGTTCCCCTTGCAGTCTCCATCACCGTGTTGGTGAAGAAGCTGTGGATCCGACAAACTTTGGGCGAGCACACCACCGTACCTGGGGAGAACGCCGCTGACTGATGACTTGAATCAAATGCCCGGCGTTTATAGCGGCTTACTACATATATTCCCGCCGAACCACAGGCTGCCGGAGCCTCATCGTCGCCCTGCGCCGGGAGTGTGCCCCGTTTGGGTACTTGAACTCCCGCCGCTCAGTTTATGCTGACATACATGTCTGGGCTCGCATCACGCATCAAAGACAATGCAGGGGAGGCCGCTTGGGAGCAGCAGATATAGCGGCCCTAGCCTGCTCAACGCGGATCAGAACCGCTTCACGGTCACTTGGTGTAAGGTGTGCCACTTTAGCTGTTTCAGCGACTTTAGCGAGTTGTCCAACCACACCCTCGCGCATTGGATCGGACCGAAGAACTGGAGCCAACTGGCCGAGGACGTCGGCCATCCGGATCAGCACCGTCGGTAGCTGACTGCTAGCTTGCCGGATCGCATCGAACGCTGCATTGGTCAGGCCGATCGCATCCGAGCGCTGAGCAATCACTCGGACTACACCACCCTTATCGCGCCAGACCACAGGTTGGAGCGAGCGCTGGAAAATCTCCTCCAAGGCCGCACCAAGTTGATCGAGCACAGCAACCGCGGTGAACGGATCGTTAATTCCAGGGGACACAGCCCGCAAAGCGATCTCCACCAGCTGGCGCAACCCATACTCGAGGTCCTGTGCCGGAGTGCGGTCAGTATCCACAACGAAGGCGCTCCTAATGGAGTCGATAGTGTCTTTATCGAGGTCATGATGGGAGTTGGCGATCACATGCTCACCAGCTTGCAACACAAAGTGCCCAGCTCGCACCTTCACCTGGAGAAGCGCGTTCGACCGACATGCAACCGACACAAGCTCCTTGTAGTCGACTACTTGGATGTATCCGCTGCGGCCCAGCGCTACTGCACCGGACCTACCCATAACCACGTCCGGCACAGTACGCTCAGGTCCATCCGCCTCATTTGGCAATATGCTTCTGATGTTCTTGTGCAGGTTGGCGGCTACTCGGGCGACAACGCTGTCAGCAATGATCGCGCGTGCTATTTTATGAACGTAGAACAGAAGCGCCAGTATGCAGATGGCAGTGAGTATGCTTCCTGCCGTTACTGCAATGTGCGGGACGCCTTGGGTGCCAAGCCCCTCATCAAGGGTGCGCAGCACAACGAGAACATACAAGATCGTACCAAGAAAGAGACCGAGCACAGATTGGATCTGGCGATCGGCCATAAAGGTAGCGATCAAGCGTGGACCAAGCTGGTTAGCCGCTAGGGTAAGGATCACAAAGGTAACTGACACCACGAGCGAAGTCATCGTCATGAGACCGGACAGCAGACTGGATAGAAGATCTCGGGCGCTGCTTGCATCGCCACTGAAGAGCCACCAGAGCCGGTCCTTGTTCCATCCATCTAAGAGAGTGGCTCCTGACGTAAGAAGCCACCACGCTAACACCAAAGCCGAGACGCTCATAAGCAGGGGGATAAGCCAGAGCTGCCCCTGCAATAGAACGATCGTATTCCGAATACGGTCCATAGAGTGCCAGCCGCCTTTATGAAGGAGGGGACATCCAGATCCTAGATTCGGGTCATCCAGTGGGACCCCGGAGTGAACGACGTATCGCAGGTTCTGGTGGGACTGTGGCAGTTCATCATCTTCTACTTACCGTGTCCCTCAGCCGTGGCTCATGTCTGCTTTCTATGACCAGATGACAACGGCGGGTGACCTTTGGTGACGGTAATTGGGTTTGGAAGTGAAGGCCTGCCATTTCGACAACTGCTGAGGGCAGATATCTAAATATGCTCCGCACGCAGACGAACTTCATGACGGCAACTGCGCCTGTGACAGGTACGAGGCGGGGAATGCTGTCGGCGACACAAGCAACAGTACGATAATCGCAGCAATCGCAGCACCAAGCATTATCGAAACACGGCCACTCATTTCAGGTCCCTTAGCAGCTCCAGAGTGCTTAACAGACGGCAGCTGAGCCCTTGCTCGAGCTGACTAGTCATCCGGCAAGCAACGTAGGCAGAACGACGCGTCAGTAGCGACCGTTCCAGCTGCAAGGGTCAGACGGTACGTAACCGTACTAAGAGTGACAGCAGCCCAGCGTTCAACTATGCACCAATCCTGAGACTACCCCTTCCAGTCAACCTGATGCCGAACCGAAGAGCTTTGTGCCTGGTTGCACCAACTCGCATGTTCGCCGATGAAGCAGAATGTAGTCCATTGAGGGCCATCTTCATATGGCTCAAGTAGGCTTCTAGGATATCCAGCTCTTGCCGAGTTTCTCGTCATGTGAAGAGAGCCGTGGAATAGCCGCGATTGGATTGATCCAACCGCTACTCAGCGGGAGCCGGGCATATCGAGGTTTAGACATGGTTCGACCCCGTACAATGGGCAGAACATAGCTATTCCAGACTGGGTTGCCTCGAAGAGATAGCTCCACGCCGTGGAGTTCACATTAACCTGGTAAGTGGAGTTCAGTATGGCTCGACACCTGACTGCAGCGCCCATGCTTTCGGTCATTCTCGTGCCCCTCACCCTGTCCCCAAGCCGGGCGGAAGTGATCGTCGAGGATAAGGAATTTTACGAGAAGGGAAAGTGGAATATCAGTAAACGCTACGACGATCTCGACAATCCTCACGATGCGCCGGGACTTGTCACGAAGGGACACGATCCTGCCAATCCTTCCGGCCCCGCGGTTGATTTCGAGGAGCCTCCTGGGAGCAGCAATCCTGATCCTGAGGCAAACAACTAGCTCGGCATGAACCCGGCGGATGCAGCGGCCTGGTCGTAGGAGGAGGCAATGGCGTGGACGCAATGGATGTCACAGCCGCCGGGACAGAAACATGAAGCGGTCGGGGCTGGCCGCTTACGCACTCCTGTCCTTTCGATTTTTGGAGCTGTCCTTACAGCGGTGCGCGTCTTTCTGGCAGGCGTTACGATATGGGCTCCACCGCGCACGCTGCCGGTTATTTCTGGTCAGCCTGCATTGCGTCCGCAGGGTGCGGCAGCCGATCTCGGCCCCGAAAGTGCGCCTGGCATGTCCGACATTCCATCGGCCAACCCCGCCTATCCTGCCCCACCGGAGGAGCGCCTGCCGAGACAGCGTTAAGCCTCCACTATCGTCCTGACCCGAGCGCCGGTCGCCCGCTGCCGGCTATCCGGTGTTTCAGGTTGGGAGGGTACTTCGGAGCGTTCCCTCCAGCCCGCCCTTCTGGGTTGAGCCTGGAGCGGTCATGCCGCCGGCGCCAGGGCCGCCGAGGAGGCGCACCCATCCCTAGATCCGCTCCGGGCGAGCACCACGGCGCCGGCGTCCTTTATTCCCAAACGCCAGGGCCCCCATATCTCTCTTATCGCGGGCCACAGCGATTAAGCCATACCCGCTGAACTTGGCACGTACCTGTACAAACAATTGACTCCGTACCCCCACCCGCTATGGCTCTCTCCTCCCCCGGTCCGTACCTTTGATCGATTGTTGACCGACAAGGAGGACCGGCATGTCGATTCTGAGTGATGTCAATCTGCACGAACTCGATCGCGAACTCCAGGAGACGATCAGCGCACTCGCCGAAATTGATCGCTGGTACGAGTCCGAACGCAATCTCCTTCTGACACTCCCTGAGCCTGCTAGAGCCGGGTTACGCGAGGATCTCGAGAGGCGACAGAGGCAGAGTCGGGAGCCGTACGTTCGCCGCCTCGCTGAAGTTTACCACATGATTATGTCTACCAAGCTGTTCAGAACTCAAAACAGTCTTCCAGCATGGGAGTCTGTTCGATCAACATGAAGGACTAGCGTACGTTGAATAGTCAGTCCGCCCGCGCCGCCGCGCCCGCATTGTTTTCGTCCAGACCGAACCGACTGGCGCGGGCAGTAGTGGCTCTCTGCTCGCCGACGTTCCAAAATGCCGCTTGCACGCGGCCCACCGCGAGCTTTGGCTGCTGGCTAGAGGTGTTACGACCATAGATCCTTGATCTCTATAGCCCCGATCGACGGAGCTCATCATAAAAATCGCTTCTCGTATGTTAGTTGGCGCGAGCCTTGTTGTCGCTGCACACCTTGCTAACGGTGCCCATTCCCAGCCGCAAACCCCATCCAGCAACCCCGGTGACGCGGCACAGCTCAAAGTTGGGCATGTCGACTATGCGAGATCAATTGAGGCCCATCTAGAGGCTGTACAAGAGCTACGTGAGTCAACTCAAAATATGACTCAGCAGGAGCCTGGCGCGATGCGTACCGCAGCGATCGATGGCGCGTATGAAGCACCTGTTCAGACGCAACGAGCGATGCTCAAACTCAACTCGAGCTGGGATCAGGTTTCCGTCAGAGAGACCCGTAGATATAATCCTGCGAGAGATCGGCTGCTGGGGTTCGGCTTTAGCGGGTCCACCAAACCTTAGTAACGGCGTCTATGAATACACCCGTATGGCTGTTCACTGAGCAGCGCATTTTCTCCTTAGATGTTACAGTATGGAAGGGCGGGACTATTCGGGAACCTTCCGTTCGTCTCTAACTGCAGCATCTCAGTGCGCCCGAACGATTGCAACGGCCATCGGCCGGAGTATGCGCCATCTACCTTGCTGGTTCCTTCGTTTGTGAGGTGTGAGTCGGATTGGCCGCACGCCTCGCGCGGCTATCGATACACTTACGGTCAGAAGAACGGCGATACAATGTCGATCTCTTAACCTACAGGCACTGTCTTGCACCTTGACGCAGACTGAATGAAGCTATTGCTGACGGCACCGACAAAGCGCAGACTTTCGGTACGCTACCGCACCTGTCAGCCACGGACGTTAGGAACGAGGCCCACCTTGGGCCGTTCGCTGCAAGTCTGCTTATTAGGAGCCGTTATGAGAGATCGAGTCCTGAAGCCTACCATCGCAGCCATCATGTTCGCTATACCACTTGCTGCTTGCCAAACTGGTGCAGGTACAGGCGCTGCGGGAGGCGCCATTACGGGTGCAGTTCTGGGAGGTCCTGTTGGTGCTGTCGTCGGCGGAGTTGCAGGTGCCGCCGCCGGAGCCGCCTTAACTCCAGACGAGACACTTAGGGCTCAGCAGTATGTGGTGACCCAACGAGTTCCTTCGGTGCGGACTCGAGAGAACGTCACTGTAGGGTACCGTCTGCCGAGACGTGTCGCGTACCGCCCACTTCCGCCTGAGCTTGGCCTCCGTCGCGAGTATGGCTACACCATCATCAACGATCGACCGGTTCTGGTTGAACCCCGTACGCGTGAAGTCGTCTATATCTATGACTGACTAGCCAAAAGGCCCATTAATGAGTTGCCTCGGGAGCGATTCTGCGAGGCAACCGTCGGCACCAGCTCTTTAGAGATACACCCTGCGGTAGAGTAGAACACTCTCTGTACTAGGGCGTGTCTGCAAAGGGCTATAGCCAGAGCATGATCATGCCGAGATTGACCATTGCAAGATAGTTGGCGGCGCGCTTCTCGTAGCGTGTGGCGATACGGCGGAACTGCTTAAGGCGGTTGATCAGACGCTCGACTGTGTTGCGCTCCCGATACGCCTCACGATCAAAGGTCGGCTGAGAGCGCTGATCCTTGCGGGTCGGGATCACAGGCGAGATCCGCCGCTGACGCAGCCGGCGCCGGGCGGTCGGACTGGAATAGCCCTTGTCACCGGCCAACCGCCGCGGCCGCAAGCGCGGGCGGCCTCGTCCTGATCGGCAGATGGCCCCGCCATCCAGCAGATCTTCCAGGGCAATCTGCTCGTGGCGTTCGCCTCCGGTGAGCCCCGCGATGATTGGCTTGCCGCCTCCTTCCACTCGCAGGTGCAGCTTGGTCGAGAACCCGCCCTGCG
This sequence comes from Microvirga arvi, assembly GCF_016892765.1. Lineage (GTDB taxonomy): Bacteria > Pseudomonadota > Alphaproteobacteria > Rhizobiales > Beijerinckiaceae > Microvirga > Microvirga arvi. The sequence continues at coordinate 9,937 of NZ_JAFEMD010000067.1, read as the reverse complement.
AGCGGCCCAGAGCTTCGTCCGGCGCCTCACCCCCCGATGGCGCCGGTCCGGCGAGCGCCGGCGGCGTGCTGATGCGCCCGAGCAATGGTGGCATCCACGAAGTGGAGGTCCCAGTCGATTTCACCACGAGCATCGGCCTGGACCTGCAGGGCGGAGAGGAGGCGCTGCCAGAGACCAGACTGGCACCAGCGATCGAACCGGCTGGAGACAGTGCCGACCGGGCCATAGCGCTCGGGCAGATCCCGCCAGGGCGCGCCGGTGCGCAGAACCCACAAAATGCCGTTCAAGATGGTGCGGTGATGGTGGTTGGGCCGTCCTGTTGGCGGCCGCTCGGGCGGCAGAAGCGGCTCAAGGCGCTGCCGCTGCCGGTCCGTCAACCCGTAACGTGTCACGTTGTATAAATGGGAACTCCAGGCTCCTCATGGAACCCCTTTGCAGACACGCCCTAGCAGCGCGCCATCCCAGCCGCCCCCCTTACCAGTTCCTCGCCCCAGTTCAACCCGTCAGAGAAAGCTGTTTTCTCTTAGCAATGCTGTCCGCTTAACCGATGGCGTCTATAATCGGACGGGAGCAAGGGTCGTTCAGCTTGATGCTACGCATGCGGTTGCGGCTTCAGCCCCCCGTCGCTTTCCCGGGGCCGGCCTGGCCGTGTGGTGGGCACGGCCGAGCCGCGGGTCGGGGTTGCCGTGTCGCCGGTGTCGCGCACCGGGGGCTGGCCATCAAGCAGGTTGCGGATCTCCTCGCCCGACAGAGTCTCGTATTCCAGAAGGCCGCGCGCCAGTCCCTCGAGTTCGTGCTGCTTCTCGGTGAGAATGCGGCGGGCATCGTTGAGCCCGTCCTCCACAAGGCGGCGAACCTCCGAGTCGATCTTCTGGGAGGTCGCCTCGGAGATGTTCTGCGTGCGTCCCATGGACATGCCGAGGAACACCTCGTCCTGGTTCTCGCCATAGGCCACGGTGCCGAGCTCAGGGCTGAAGCCCCACTTGGTCACCATCATACGGGCAAGCCGCGTCGCCTGCTCGATGTCCGACTGGGCGCCCGAGGTGACCTTCTCCTTGCCGAAGATCATCTCCTCGGCGATGCGGCCGCCCATCATGATGGCCAGACGCGAGGTCATCTGCTCGTAGCTCATGGACAGCTTGTCCCGCTCGGGCAGCTGCATGACCATGCCGAGCGCACGGCCGCGCGGGATGATGGTGGCCTTGTGCACCGGATCGGTGGCCGGGACGTTGAGGGCGACCACGGCATGGCCGGCCTCGTGATAGGCGGTCAGGCGCTTCTCGTCGTCGGTCATGACGAGCGTCCGGCGCTCGGCGCCCATCATCACCTTGTCCTTGGCGTCCTCGAACTCCTTCATGGTGACGATGCGCTTGCCGCGCCGCGCCGCAAGCAGAGCCGCCTCGTTGACGAGGTTCATCAGATCCGCGCCCGAGAAGCCGGGGGTGCCGCGGGCGATGATCTTCAGGTCCACGTCGGGAGCCAGCGGAACCTTGCGCACATGGACGCGCAGGATCTTCTCGCGGCCGACCACGTCGGGATTGGGCACCACGATCTGGCGGTCGAAGCGGCCCGGGCGCAGGAGCGCCGGATCGAGCACGTCGGGACGGTTGGTGGCCGCAATAATGATCACGCCCTCGTTGGCCTCGAAGCCGTCCATCTCCACCAGGAGCTGGTTGAGGGTCTGCTCGCGCTCGTCGTTGCCGCCGCCAAGGCCGGCACCACGATGGCGGCCGACCGCGTCGATCTCGTCGATGAAGATGATGCAGGGCGCGTTCTTCTTGGCCTGCTCGAACATGTCGCGGACGCGGGAGGCGCCCACGCCGACGAACATCTCGACGAAGTCGGAGCCCGAGATGGTGAAGAACGGCACGTTGGCCTCGCCGGCCACCGCACGAGCGGTGAGAGTCTTACCGGTGCCGGGCGGGCCGACGAGCAGCACGCCGCGGGGAATGCGGCCGCCCAGGCGCTGGAACTTCTGCGGATCGCGCAGGAACTCCACCACCTCCTGCAGATCCTCCTTGGCCTCGTCAATGCCCGCCACCTCGTCAAAGGTGACCGGAGTTCCGGGCTGCAGCAACTTGGCCTTGGACTTGCCGATGGACATCAGGCCTCCGCCACCCTGCTGGCCCATGGCCCTGCGGGAGAGCCACACCACGATGCCAATCATCAAGGCGAAAGGTAGCAGCGACAGCAGTAGGCTGCCGAGCAGGCTGGGCTGCGGCGGCGGCTCAGCCTTGATCACGACACCCTTCTGCTGCAGCTGGGCGATGAGGCCAGCACCTTGCGGAACATAGGTTGTGACGGTGCCGCCCGCAGAACGCTCGGCGGTCACCTCCTGCCCCTGAATAGTGGCGGAGCGGATCTCCCCTTGTTCGACTGCCGTGACGAAAGCCGAGTAGGGAAGCTGATCCGCTTGCCGAGCCGGCACACTCTGGAAGTAGAACATTGCCAGCAGAGACACGACCGCAGCGGCTATCGCTATGTTGCGAAAGCTAGGCGAGGCGTTGGGGTTATTCATTGCTATGCTTTCTGAACGGCAGAGTTCTGGTCGAGATACGATGGTGGCAGCCGGACCAGGTCCTCTTCCTGAGAACCATCATCTCTGGAAGGTGTTCGATACCGGATCGGATCGGTCGAGGTGATCACGCAGCAGCGCCATATTGCGCAGGTTTGAGCAGTAGAATACATCTGCGACCCAGCCCAAGAGAGGAACCGCGCTGACGACGAAGTCGGCACCGACGTTGCCCATCATGCGCAGGAGCGTCGACATGGGCACGCCCAGGCGGCGCGCCTCCCAGATCAGGTAAGCTGACATGCCTTTCGAGGTCAGCGTTCCGCCGCCTGGGATCAGGTTCAGGAGGGCGTCTGCGCCGAAGCCGATGTTGGTCCCTGGCACGCGAACAGCGCTGTCGGGAAGCGGCGCAAGGGTATCAAGACGCGCACGTGTCGCGTTAGCATGCGGCGAAGTGCCGTTTCAGTGGATATAGAAATGTAAGGCGTCACAATGGTCCCCCAGATGCGGAGCAGCTTCAAGCGCTCCTCAGGTGAGAGAGTCCGACATCGCAGCCGGAAAGGTCTGCCAGAGGGGCCCGGACCCCGATACTTGACAAGTGGTGTCATCCAAACCGGATTCAAGCTCCATTGTGCGAGGATACGTAGGCACTTCGGCCCACTTGCAGCGGACCCTAGTGGCTTTCTCAGCTTTTGCTGCGGCAGAGTACGCTCCCCGCGATCGCCTTCACGAGATTTGGAGTCACATGTAGTGGCGCATACGAACGCGCATCGAAGGCTGGCCCGCCGAGCGCAAGTACCAGATGAGCGGAGACTTGGTGCAGCATCGTACTCAGTCCCTGCGCAATACGCCGGATAGCCGGACCTCGTCCTATGTCGTGCCCATTCATTTTCATCAGCGCCGTTTCCGCTCAAAGCAACGGCTCAAGAGTTTTGCTTTCAGCACCCCGGTCGGAAATCCTGGACCGCAAGGACGACATTATGACAGCAAATCCCGAACCACGTGATTCCAATACAATTGGCTCAACCACAAAATTGAACCGAACCGCAACACCTAGTGAGCGCCGAACGTCGAACTGGGGCTTTGTGATTACGATGCTTGGGGCCGTTGCCGGCATCGGCGTGCTTGCTTGGGCATTAGGATGATACCAGTCGGATAACTTTGATCTTCACTCGCTTCTACCTCATGCACTGAGACTTCATGATGTAGAAGAGATGCAATCCGTGTGCTCGTGAGTGTCTCTTTCTCGCACTACCCCGCCAGTAGGGGTGAGCATGGATCAGCTTAAAGAGATCGTGCGTGAGGCACTTGGCTTGGAATTAGAGAGCAGCGACATTAACGTCCTGCAAATGGGGCTGCATGCCGCAGTGGCTTATGTGGTCACGGTGTTCATGGTCCGGCTCGCCAAGAAGCACTTTATTGGACGTGCCACGGCCTTTGATGTGATCCTCGGTACCATGATCGAATCTATCGTCAGCGGCGCCGTGACCGGTAACGCGCCGTTCCTTCCTGCCCTTGCGGTAACGGCGGTGCTGCTGGGCATGCACTGGCTGTTCTCGGGCCTTGCACCTGACAGAGCATGATCTCTGGGAGGACCTGCGGGGCAAGGGCATTTCGCGCCCAGATCAGGTGGAAGAGGCACGCTTGGGGCGCAGTAGCAAGCTTAGTGTACTCAAGGCGGCTTCGGAGCCCAAGGTTGTGGACGTGATGGTGCGGGTTGGCGTGCAGACAGTCCGGATCGAGATTAGGACGTAGCACTGCCGGGACGGCGGGGAGCCCACTAGAGGGGCGCACATGACGGTACAACAGCGTACCGACTGCACGTAACGCCCCGAAACAATCCGCTTGTGACCGGCTTCTACCCACGTATCCAACCGGCTGCGACTAAAACCCCTCACGCGGCGAGAGCCGTGCGGCCCTCCACGGGCAAGGGTTGAGCCACCATCCAATGGGATTTGTTTATGCGTGTGACAGTCTTTGCTGCGATTCTGGCGACCACCCTTGTTCCTTTGTCCACCGTATTGGCGCAGTCCCCCGGCAAAAACTCCTCCCCCACGCCGGGCATTCCGGAAACGGGCCCAGCAGCAATTGCAGGATCGGCACAGCTATCTCCAGCTCCATCCCAGCCGGCCGGGACAACTCGTCAAATCCCGGTTTCAAGCATCGTCGAGAAAGACTTGGTCGCACCTGACGGATCGAATCTCGGCGATATCGAGCAGGTAGTTGAGCACAGTTCCGACAAGGAAATGTACCTCGTCGTCAGCAACGGAGGCGTCATGGGCTTCTTTGAGAACCGAGTTGTTGTCCCCTTGAGCAAGATCGCTGTCCGGTACGACCGGATCGTCGCTCCCGACCTGACAAAGGAGGCACTGAAATCCCTACCGGATTTCGAGGAAGCTGCCTTTTATAACGTCGGCGTTGGCAGGACGGTGACTATCGCCGAGCTGAAGTGAGCCTGCTGAGCAGCGCCAACTAAGCTACCGACACTCCTGTAACAGCGCATGCCGAAAGTGAGGATCCGATGTTGAAGAGAAGTACGGCAGCCATCGCCCTTGCTACGAGTCTCGTGCTACCGGGAGCGGTGCTCGCCGAAGCCCTAGCGTTCACCGCCACCGACCTCAACATTCGAACCGGACCAGCCGCATCCTATCAGCGCTTCGACACGATCGAGGAGGGTGACCGAGTGGTTGTCCACGGATGTCTTACCGGCTACAACTGGTGCGACGTAAGCTGGTCCGGTGAGCGCGGGTGGGTCTCAGGGAAGTATCTCGCCTATGCCGGCCAACGTTATGCACGCCAGCCCATTCCAAGTATCGGCGTCACGATCGGCGTGCCAGTGATTGGATTCCGTCCAAATGTCTATCACCGCCGCTACTACGTCGACCGACCATGGTATCGCGATTACTACCTCGATACCCGCGAGATACAAAGGGGCCGCCGGGAACTGGGGGACGGTCGCCGCGAATTGCGGGACGAGCGCACGGACCTCTTTGAGGCTCGCAGGGACTTGCGGCAGGAGCGCCGAGTAGGCAACGACACCGGCGCGGAGCGGCGCAAGCTGAGGTAGGAGCGTCAAGACTTGCAAGAGGCGCGGCAGAACCTTCGGCGAGAGCGACGGGATTAGGCCCTTGCTTCCGAACGCTCGCCGCCCATCCGTGTACGAACCCGCCCCTGACGACTGGACTTGTCGGCAGGGGCAACGCATTTCCGAAGAGCAAACAGATGTGGGCCGACCAGCGCCATGGCTCTGCAGGCGGTGGCATGGATTGGGACCATTTTGCTCTGCCTTGGACAGGTCCTGCAGTCTCGGCATAGCAGAAGTCCTCGTCCTTCGGAGCGGGCAATCGTACAGCCAGAATCCCCAGGGCTCAGACTTAGTCCTGCACCGTACAGAAACGTTCTGACCCATCGAAACTGGGAGAGCACTCACCGCTTCTCCTCCTAACTGAGTCCAGACGTTAGTCCGGCTAGGGACGTCCTGGCTGGGGTCTGGATTTGCAGCGAAGGAGCCCATGATGAGACTCGCAACAATTGTAGCCTTCCTTGGCACGACTGCCCTCGTTCCCTTACCCGCTCTTTCCCAGCAGAACGCCACACCCCAGGCTAACCAGCCTCAGCAACAGAGCCGGCAGAACACGGCGCAGGATCAAGGCATTCCCTCCTCACAGCTACGGAACCAGACTCTCTACACCGAGTCTGGTCGCGAGTTCGGCCGCATCACCAGAACCGTGCAAGGACAGGACAACCAAGTCTACTTGGTCGTCTCGGCCGGCACAAATCAGTCGCTCGTTCCAGTCAATCGTCTTGCCTATCGCAACGACCGTCTCATAGTGGCGGGCAACGATGATCAATTGCGATTCCAGCCTTACAATCAGCAGATGGCGAGCCAATACCGCATGCTTGAGCCGGACTACCGTGTAGCGATCGCTGGCTCTGGTACCGATCCAGCGTTGGCGGCACGGGCGGCCAACGCTGGAGCCAACGTAGTGGTCCGCCAGCCGGCTCCGACCATCCAGGTGGACCCGGCCGATCCGCGTGTGATCGTCCGTCAAGCTCAGCCCCAGGTGACGGTGAACCAGCCCCAACCGGAGATCATCGTGCGCCAGCCGCAGCCGACGGTGACGGTTAACATCCCTCAGCCGGAGATCATCGTGCGCATGCCCCAACCCGATGTAAACGTCTCGATGCCGCAGCCGGATGTGCGTGTGCTGATGGCGCGCCCTGACGTGTCGGTCACCCGTCCCGGCGAGCCGCGGGTGCAGGTCGAGGAAGTCCAGCCTCAAGTTATGGTGCAACGCCAAGCAAACGCTGAGCCACAGGTACAGGTGCAGCGAGCGGAAGGGCAGCCGACCGTACGCTACGAGCGCGCTGAGCCGCGAGTCGTCGTCAATCAAGCAGATGGCCAGCCGGCTGTGCGTGTCGAGCAGCAGACTCAGCCCGCTGCTCGCAACCAACAGGCCATGAACACCAGTACGAACCCTGTCCGTCCCATTGCCGTGTCCGAGATCAAAGGCAAGGACGTTTACAATCTTGAAGGCGAGGGTCTCGGTGAGATTGAGCGCGTGATTTTGGGCTCAAATAACCAAAGCTATGGTGTGATCCGCTTCGGCGAGTTCCTGGGACTGGGCGGCGAGGCCCGCATTCTGCCCCTCTCGCAAATGGCGCTTCAACAGGATCGTATTATCCTCCCGGGCATGTCAGAAGCCGAACTGCGGGCCCTGCCGGTCTATCGGGAAGGCATGGCCGGCTACCGCGAAGCTGAGCCCACATATCGCGCGAGCTTGGCGAGCTATATGGCGGCAGCCGATCAAGCGCATGACCGGGCAGGCTTGCCAATCAATGAGCGTGCGGCGTTAACCGCGGAGCCACGGCCGGATCCCGCAGCAACCGGAGCTGTTGACCCGGGCGCCAACATCCGTCCGATGCGAATCACCGATCTCGAGGACATGGATGTTTATAGCGTCCGTGGCCAGAAAATCGGCGAAGTTAAGCGCTTGGTCCGTCGCCTTGGTGATAATCGGAGCTTCGTCATCCTTGAACACGGTGGGTTCCTTGGCCTGGGCGAGAAGGAGGTTCCGATCCCGCTCGATCGTATGTTCGTGACCGGCGGCCGACTCGTGGCTGCCGGCTTGACGGAAACTGAGGTCAAGGCGATCGACGACTGGGACTTCAACACCCGAGAGTATCGCGAGTTCGCGGACAGCGAGACCGTCGACATCGGATTACGGGGATAACTAACCACCTGCTGGATGCATGCAATGGGGGCCTGATGCCCCCATTGTAGTTCGCACACTGATGAACGCGGGGGAGAGGCTGACGGCAGCATGGTCGGCGTGAGTGTCGTGCAGAAACAATAACATTGCGACTGCGGGCTGACCCTTGGTCGACAAGAAGGAGAGGACAGAACTTTCTCTCCCCACGGCGGAGGTGATCCCGATAAGCCGTCATACACAGCTCCGCCCAGACTGAAATGATGGCCGAAAACCTTCGATTGTACGACTGACGAAGGTGACTGATAGGAGAAGTCAACGGCCATGACTTACACTACCCCGCACCCGCCGGTAGATAGCAGCACCGGGCGTGCGCTGGCCTGCTTTGGGGTTGCTCTGCAAGCCGTCGCGTTCGTCGCGGTTTGGTGGCTTTAGCGCTGGAATGGGTTGTAGACCATCGGCGGGTTCTTCCTCCTGTCGCTTGTGTTCATGCTGCTGCAGCGTCGCATTCCGAGCCTGATCAGCTTTCTGGTCGTGTGTGTGGCCCTGTTGAACGCCGGAGGCTGGGCTTGGGACTAGTTCGATGAGTTCGCGTGGTTCGACGAGCTCGTACACACCTTCACCCCCGTTTGCTCTAGTATCTGCCGTCATGTACCGCCTATGGATCAGCGGTTGGATAACGGGCGTTCCCGAGAGCAGAAGCTTCGTAATCTTGGCGGCCCTGATCGGGCTAGGTCTGGGGATTGCCTGGGAGCTTGTGGAGGCCACCTTCCTTAATCTTGAACGGGCCGATACGCTGCTGGATCTTGTCATGGACACAATCGGCGCTACAGCCGGCGGCAAGTTCGCCGGCTGGGTAATCAATCAGCAAGGCGCCATGCGAGCATCATGAACAGGAGTGGCATCGGGCTCTCGTTCAACCAGCGTATCTGCAGGCCATTCCGGCCCGAACACCGAGGATCTTCCTATCCGCTACCCTCCCGAGGCAGTAAAACTGCCCATCTCACCTGCCACAGTAGCCGCGGGAAACATTGGGAGCGGATCGCCGGCATCCTAATGCCTCATCGCATATGTCCGACCTCAACTATGGCTGCTGCACCCAACTCCTTGTGTGGGAGAGCTTTTGGACCGCCAAGGACCTTTCGTCAGCTCACCGGCTCCCAAATCCGGATCGGACAGGTCGATCGCCAGCCATGAGGCGGGATGGCGATTTTTGTTGAGACCTATCCCTCAAGAAGTCGCTCGGGTGTGGCATGGCATGCGGCTGCGATCGAAGCTACGCGTGAACTGTTTGGACCTTATTGATCTTCACGGAAGTCCTGCAACGGAGAGCCCTGCGTGGCGAAAGAAGCTGACGATCATCTCGGGTCGACGCTGAAGGCGGCTGAATTCGCGGCGGACCAGACGGTGCAGGACCGCGACTGATCCGGGCAGTGCGTTCTCCATGGCGCGCTTGACGCAGGCATTACACTGCTCCTCCGGGTTGAGCTCCGGCGCATAGGCCGGCAGGTAGGCCGCCGCATAATCCTGCGGGTGGGCTGCGATGAAGGCGGTGGTCGCCTGTGACCGATGGGCATTGAGCCGATCCCACACTACCAGCACGGGCGTGCCGATCTTGCGGCGGAAGTAACGCAGGGCCGCGATCACGGTCTGGCTCGACACGCTGGTGCGGACATGACGGGCATAGAGCCGCCCGTCGGGCGTGATCGCCACGATGCTCGACACCTCCCGCCGCTTGCTCACCCGCTGGAGGATCGGGGTGATCCCGCGCCGCGCCCAGGTCGTGCCCGGCCGGGCGCGGAAGCTGTGGCCGGTCTCATCCACGAGCAGAAGCGTGCGATGCTCCCGCTGTGACTTTTTTGAGTGCCACCCACTCGCGCTTGGGCCAGACCGCAATCACCAGCTCGTCGCGCTCCTTGGCCCGGGTGGCGGGACGCTGCACGCTGAAGCCATGGGCCTTGAGCGGCCGCTCCAGGTAACGCGGGTGATAGTGCACCCCGAACTCGCGCTCGATCAGGGCGGCAATGCGCTTGAGGGTCCAGCGCTCGGTGGCAAAGCCGGCCGCCATCGCGCCCCGATCCAGGAGCCGGCTCAGCCGGGCCCAGGCTTTCTCATCGAGCCGCGGTGGGCGTTCTAGTTGTTTGGTAGCGGAACGTTGTTGGGATCAGGTGCGTTGCGCGATTGAGGAGTATACTTGGCGCTTTGACGGCCTGCG
>NZ_JAFEMD010000066.1 GCF_016892765.1 Microvirga arvi | reverse complement strand
CCTTACCGCGGAGAGAACCATGGACCCGGCAAGGATGCTCACAGAGAGCTTGACCCCAAACCCGGAATTAGAGAACAACCAGGGTCAACTTGGGAAGTTTAGGCACACCCGTTAAGGGTCCGCTCACCGTGGCAGACCAGGCTTTTGTGGCTTCGTGACGGGCCGCCCCGAGGCAACACTATCCACAAGCTGGGAGTGGACGGAGGGTAAGCTTCAGGCGACTCACTCCGCCGTTCCCGCTCCTAAGGTCAGCTCGACCTCGGACTTGAGCGAGGCTTGCCCGTCTCAACGTTTGGCTACCTATTGGCTACCTGGGAGCAAACGATTCAAAGGGCAGATGCCGGTAACCCTTTGATATTGTTGGTGAGCGCGCTGGGACTCGAACCCAGGACCCTCTGATTAAAAGTCAGAGCGTCTCTTGGTGGCCGAAAGATCCCGCGAATGCGTTGCCGTTATCAGCCTCTGGTGGCTAACGGGGATTGCTGAAGAAGGTATCCTCTGCCGCCAGATCAGCGATCAAATGCGCCAAGGCTTGGGCGGCAGAGAGCAGTTCCTGCCGCTCGTCATCCGTCAGCTGTCCAACTGGAGCACTCCAGCGTCGATTAGACGTGGGGTTTTCGACCTCCGCTGAATGAAGCAAAGGTCCGTTCTCCCGGGTCATACCGCCAAGTTTGATGCAAGGGTGCCGCCGAGGCCGGCCCTCCAACGTCCCGCGACCCTGCTCCCGCATGCACGGTGAGTGTTGGCTCATGGATCACAGGCTTCCGGTCGGGCATGCGACGGCTCCTATCGTCAGAAGGGCGCGTCCATCCAGGCCGATGGACGCGCTACCTAAGGCTCAAGTTCTTAATCGGCCTCAGACAGGTCCGCAAAGTTGATCGGCTTGGTGCGGTCAAGCGAGGCATGGACCGGAGGCAGGGGATACTTCAGGCCGGTCGCGCAATTGAACAGAACGACACGGTCATCCTTCCCAACCCGGCCGTCGGCCAGTGCCTGCCTGTACGCCGCCATGGTCGCTCCGCCCTCCGGGCTCAGCAACAGGCCATCGGCTCGCGCCACGGATTCAACCGCTGCCATGATCGCTTCATCTGAGACGGCAATGGCGAACCCACCGCTTTCGCGGACCGCGCGAAGGATGAGAAAGTCACCGACCGCCTGGGGCACCCGGATGCCGGATGCTACGGTGTGGGCATCTTCCCAGCGGGGTGCGGTTTCGTCGCCAGCCTCGAAGGCGCGCACCATGGGCGCGCAACCCGTCGCCTGCACGGCGACCATCCGGGGTCTCTTGCTGCCGATGAAGCCGATGGCCTCCAGTTCAGCGAAGGCCTTCCACATGCCGATCAGACCTGTCCCGCCTCCCGTGGGATAGAAGATCACGTCGGGAAGCTCCCAGCCGAGCTGCTCGGCCAGTTCCAAGCCTATCGTCTTCTTACCCTCGATCCGGTAGGGCTCCTTCAGTGTCGAGACATCGAACCATCCTGTGATTTCCCGGCCCTGCCCCACGAGCTTGCCGCAATCGTCGATCAAGCCATTGACTCGGTAGACGGCGGCACCTTGCAGCGCGATCTCGGAGAGATTGATCTCTGGCGTGTCTTCCGGACAGAAGACGGTGGCGCGGATGCCAGCACGGCTCGCATAGGCGGTGAGAGCCGCCCCGGCGTTGCCGTTGCTCGGCATCGCTAGGTGCTCGAGGCCGAAAGCTTTGGCCATAGAAACTGCCATCACAAGCCCCCGTGCCTTGAACGACCCGGTTGGGAGCCGGCCCTCGTCCTTCACGAGGACCTCCCTTCCGCCGAGGTCCTGCACGGACCTCATAAGAGGAATAAGCGGCGTGGCGACTTCGCCCAGACTGACGATGTCGGCCACCCGGCGTACCGGGAGCAGTTCGCGCCAGCGCCAGAGGTCGTTGGGACGTGCTGCGAGCGCCTCCTTGCTGAACGAGGCGCGAACGCCATCCAGATTATAGCGAACCAACAAAGGTTTGCCCGCGCGAGACAGGTTGTGTGGCCGGTCTGCCTCGTAGATCTCGCCTGTCCAGGAGCACTCAAGGTGGGTGACGAAGGTCGGCCGCTCAGTGGTCAGATTCGCGTTGATGTTCATGAGAACGCCTTTTTGGGTAACTTAGACGACCCGGCAACCAGTTGAACACCTCCCTAAAGTGGTGCTCTTCGATACCTCGACACGAGCACATCAAGAAGCTTTTAGAGGCGTTCAGTGAACTTTCCTGCCGTTCGAATTTCCTCCGTGAGCAGGCATTCCGCCTGCCTCAGTTCGATATGATCCGGGACCGGCGGTACACTGCCCTGTATACGTTAAATGGCTTCCTTAGGGGGGCGAGCGGCCCATGCCTCCACTTCAACCAGATACTCTGGGCGAATCATCGCGGAGACGTAGGCAAACATAGAGGCTGGCGGCTCATCACTGTGAAACCCGCGCCAGATCTCGACATAACGCTCGCGCTCGATTGGCTGTGTGAGCCACATATTGACCTTGAACACAGCTCGATGGTCCAGACCTTCGCTCTGCAGAATGCGTGTGACGTTCGAAAGTGCATTGGCGAGTTGCTCCTCGACTGTAGCCGGCAAGTGCCCACTCTCGTCCAGGCCGACCTGACCTGCGATCGCAAGTATGTCGCTGCCGGCCGGGATTATGGTCAGATGATGATAGCGGCCAACCGGAGGGGCGAGGTTAGACGGGTTCTTGCGTTCGATCATCGTCTCAAACTCCTGGACAAACCGATACAGGCTCAAGCCGCCAACGTAGCGGGCGCACGCACAAGACATGCAGCGCGCGTGCCGCTCGGTACCGGTTGCAGTGACGGACGGATAGTGCCGCACGGCTCAATCCGGATCGGGCAGCGACCGACGAAGGGGCAACCTGTGGGCGGGTTGAGCGGGCTCGGCAGATCTCCCTTGAGGATGATGCGCTCGCGCGAGCGCTGGGCCCGTGGATCGGGTAAGGGAATCGCGGAGATCAGCGCCTGCGTGTACGGATGCTGCGGCGCTTCAAATAAGGCCTCGGCCCCACCTTCCTCGACCACCGTTCCGAGATACATGACGATTACGTCATCGGCCAAGTGACGAACTACCGACAGATCGTGGGAGATGAACAGGTAGGAAAGGCCGAGCTCCTTCTGCAACTCCATGAGAAGGTTGAGGATCTGCGAGCGAATTGACACATCGAGGGCGGAGACGGGCTCATCGAGGACGAGAAGCTTCGGCGACAAGGCGAGAGCCCTGGCGATCACCACACGCTGACGCTGTCCGCCTGAGAGGGCGTTCGGCGTCCGCTCCGCGTAGGCCTCAGGCAACCCTACGAGATCGAGAAGCTCACGAACACGCTGCTTCCGCTCGTCTCTGCGCCAGCCCTGTATGACGAGCGGTTCGCCGATACTGTCGCCGATCGCCATCTTCGGATTCAATGCGGCACTCGGATCCTGGAATACAATCTGGATATCGGTGGCGAGAGCGCGCCTGGACTGCTTATCGAGATGTGCGATTTCCCGTCCCTCGAACTGGATCGACCCTGAGGTAACCGGCTCAAGTCCGATGATACCGTAGGCGGTTGTAGATTTGCCGCAACCGCTCTCACCGACCAGCGCGACCGTGCGCCCAGACGGAATGTCGAAAGAAATCCCATCGACCGCTTTGACCACTCCACCCTGGGAACCGCGGATGGGGAAATGAATTTTGAGATCGCGCACGCTGAGGAGAGTTGAGCCAGGGTTCGTCATGCTATCTCCCTCAGACGATCTTTGTGCCAACAGGCGGCGGCATGCCCGGTCGCGTCGACCGGATCCAGAGACGGACGGCGCGCGCAAACGTCAGTGGCCAGGGGACAGCGGCTGCGAAACCGGCAGCCCTTTGGCCACTGATCCACGCCGGGAACGATGCCTTCGATTGTTCGCAAAGCACTCTTGCGATGGCCGTCGAGGCGGGGCACCGTCGCGAGCAGAAGATGGGTATAGGGGTGAGCGGGAGCCGCGAAGATGGTGTCCACAGGCCCGCGCTCGACCACCCTGCCCCCATACATGACGGCAACATCGTCCGCCATCTCCGCCACGACGCCCATATCATGTGTGATGATGATGATGGAGGTGCCGACCTCATCGCGCAGGCGCTTCATTAAGTCGAGGATCTGTGCTTGGATTGTCACGTCGAGGGCGGTGGTGGGCTCGTCCGCGATGAGAAGACGCGGACGGCAGATCAGCGCCGCAGCAATCATCACACGCTGGCACATGCCTCCGGAGAGTTCAAACGGATACTGCCTCGCCCGCCTCTGAGGGTCAGGAATGCCAACGCTTACAAGCATTGCAAGAGCCTCGCGCTGTGCCTCCGCATGCGAGAGGCCGCGATGCAGGCGCAACGCCTCCTCCACTTGCGCACCAACCCGCATCAATGGGTTCAGCGACGCGATTGGTTCCTGGAAGATGATCGACGCCTGGTTGCCTCGGATATCTTCCAAGTCCTTCTCGGGCAGATGCGCGAGGTCCGTTCCTTCCAACTCGATCCGACCCTCGGCTATCCTGGCGGCTTTCGGCAGAAGCCGCAGGATCGAGAGGGCTGTCAGGCTCTTTCCGCAGCCGCTTTCGCCAACGACAGCGAGAATGCGCCCCCTGTCCGCCCTGAGCGAAACTCCGTCGACCACGTCGAGGCCGCCGATCTGGATTCGTAGATCCTTGATCGCGAGGACTGGAGTCTCGTCGCGCTGCGCGGTTTCAGTCATCATCGGCTGCGCTTCCAATGGCGACGGCAGCCCAGGGGCTGGTTGGATGGGCCATGCCTAGGTTTTCTGTTCCGACCCTCATCACAGCGGATGGAATTGCGAAGTTCACCGGGTACAGGGTATCCTCGACAAGCTCAACCGGGTACCGCGTACCGACGGTCGCAGCAACGGCCGGATCCGCCTTGGCATTGATGCGGATCGTCGGTGTGCTGGCGTCGATGCGCGGCGCGTGAAACGCGTCTTCCAAGGAAAGACCGCGGTCGACCATGTAGGAGAGGATCTGAAGAACTGTGGGAAAGATCGTACGCCCGCCGGCTGCGCCGATGGCGAGTGCGGGGCGGCCGTCCCTCTTCACGATCAGCGGACACATGTTGGCAAGCGGCCGTACGCCGCCCTTGATCGAGTTCGGCTGCTGCGGACGCGGATCGAACCACATGACGCCATTGTTCATCAGGATTCCGGCCCCGGGCAGCACAACCTTGGAACCGAACCTCGACAACAATGTGTTGGTGAGTGAAACCATCGTGCCGCTGGAATCCACGACGCTGAGGTGACTGGTACATCCGGCCTCAGGCGTGGCTGCATGGCCCATTGTCGTGAGGCGCTTCTCGTAGGCGTCACGGATTACGGTCGCGTAGGCCAGAGCAGCATCTGCCATGGAGATTCCGGCCGAAAGGTCATAAGCCGCGAGCCGTCCGCAGGCATCAAGGAAAGTGGGACCTCCGCTCAAGCCTGGGATCGCATTGACCTCCAGGTCTCGGTACCCGGCGACGAGAGGGTCGCGCCAGTGGGTCCGATAAGCCACCAGATCAGCTGCCTCGATCCGGGAACCTCCCGCCCTGAGGTCCTTGACCAGCAAATGCGCTGTTTCGCCCTCGTAGAAGTCGCGCGCACCCGCCGCAGCAAGTCGCTTGAGGAGTTTTGCCTTGTTGGGCATCGTTCGATAATGCACGGCCTCGCGTTCGCTGGCCCGAGGGGCCCGGCCATTGTCGAGGAAGATCTCCGCAGTCGCATGGTCCTTTGCCAAGGCGGCAGCTTCGACGGCGAGGGAAAGGGACGTGAACCAGTCCACCTCCAACCCACGCTCTGCATGCTCAATCGCGGGTTGAAGCGCGTCGCACCAGGAGAGCGTCCCGAACCGTGACAGCGCTTCCGCAAACCCGGCGACCGCGCCCGGGACGCAAATCGAGCCGTAGCCCGCAATATTCCGGTCACCCTCAACCGACGGCCAGTCAAACCAGTTCCCAGTCTTAGCTCCCGCAAGCGGATAGTCTGCAGGATCGAGGTTCTGCGGGGACATCACGTTGAAGTCGAGAGTATGAACGGTGCCAGTTGCCCCATCCGCGTGGAGGAGAAACCCTCCACCTCCGATGCCCGAGAGCCAAGGCTCCACGACGCTCAAAACGAGAGCCGTCACGACGGCGGCATCCATTGCATTGCCGCCGTTCGCCAAGACAGCGGCTCCCGCTTCTGCGGCGTAGCGGTTCTGTGCGGCAACCAAACCGTGAGGGGAACGCACTTCCGGCTTGTGAAGAGTGAAAGTCTGCATCAACGTTCCCTTCCGAAGCGCGCCTCGGCGATCAGTTCCGGGACCCGCACCGGCACCGTGTAACGCTCTGCGTTGGCCGACGCCGCATGGTGGGCTGCAACTTCGCCCACCGTCGCGATCCACACCCCCTGCTGTGCCGTGACCCGCTGGAGAAGGCGCTCAAGCATGAGGATGCGGTGGGCCCGGCCCGAAATCCAATCATGGATTGTCAGCATCAAGAGGCCGCCTTCCTTGTGCAGCATCGACCACTCGTCGATCCAGCTGTCGAGGATCGGGCCCGTCGCCGAGGGCGGCCAGGAATCCGCCCCGCCGCCCACGAACTTGAAATAGACAGCATCGTCGATGGCCCATTGCACCGGGACTTCTGTGACATCACCTATTGTGTAGGGATGATCGAAGCCTGAGAGCGAGCTGTCGTACAGGCCGCGCCTCTTCAGTTCGCCGAGCATATGCGGCGTCATTTCCCATGCCGGTGACCGGAAGCCCTTCGGAACGATCCCAACCTGGGTGCGGAAAACCTCGAGCGAGGCCTCCAGGGCTCCTGTGAACTCCTCGTCGCTAACTTGGGAAACAATCTCGTGGAAGTATCCATGCAGGCCGATCTCATGGCCACGCTCTACAAAGGCGGGAAGAAGGTCTGGATGGTTCTCCGCCACGACGCCAGGCACAAAGAAGCTGCCTTTGATTCCGAACCGATCCAGGAGATCGAGGATGCGCCAGATTCCAACCCGCGGCCCGAAGAGCCGCTGCTCCATCTGGCCAATGACGCGGGAACTGGTCTCGCTCTTCATGTTCCACAGGAGCGGGGATTCCGCATCCACGTCGACAGTAAAGCAGAATGCGCTGGTTTTGCTCGAGGGCCACTCGTACGGAATCCGGGAGAACGGGGTCATGGTGATATCACTCACAGCGGATGCTTCTTTGCTTGGTGGACGGCGAGCGAGCCGATCGAGTTACCGCCATCGATGGTAAGGGTGGCCCCGGTCACGTAAGAGGAGGCGTCGCTCGCGAGATAAAGCAGGCCGTTCGCCACGTCGGACGGCGACGAGGGCCGGCCGAGCGGGATAGCCGCGATGGTGTTGTTGATGTGTTCGTCCGTGAGGCTGCTCACCGAACTACCGGCGGCGAATCCGGGCTCAAGGGCATTCACCCGGATGCCGAACTCCGCGAGTTCGATGGCGAACCCTTTGGTCAGCCGGTCCAGAGCGGTCTTGGAGGTGCAATAAGGCACGACCGTGCGTCGCATCTTGCGCGCTGCGCCAGACGAAATGTTAATGACAGAACCCTTGATACCCTTCTCGATCATATGGCGGGCGATGCCACGGGTCAGGATGAAGGGCGCCCGCAGGTTCACCGAGAAGATCTTATCGAACTCGGCTGTCGAGATGTCGAGCAGGAAGCCGCTTGGATATATCCCGGCGTTGTTGACCAGAACATCGGCGGCGCCCCAGCGTCGGCCGATCTCGGTGATCAGCCCTTCGATCGACGTTTCGTCTGTCAGGTCCGCCGGATGAGCGAAGCCGCCAGAGCCGAGTGAGACTTCTCCGGCATAGGCGCTAAGCGCGGTCTCCTGCGCATCGGTGAGACACAATTCGGCGCCGGCCGCCACGAAAGCGTCGACGATCCAGCGACCGACGACCCCACAGGCACCTGTGACGACCACGCGCTTGCCGGAAAGATCGGAGAAAAAGTCCATGACAGCCTCATTGTGAGCGGGGATCGAAGCGATCGCGCAGGTCGTCGCCTATGAGATTAACGGCGAGGATCAGCAGGAACAGGCAGAGACCCGGGAAGGTGGCAATCCACCACGCGGTGGCTAGATAGTTTCGCCCCGAGCTGAGCATGGCACCCCAGCTCGCCGTCGGTGGCTGTACGCCCAGGCCGAGAAACGACAGACCCGCCTCGAACAGGACCATGAGGCCGAATTCCAGCGTTGCCACCACAGTGACCGCCCCGATGATATTGGGCAGGATGTGCCGGAGGAGGACGCGCGGCGTGGAAGCCCCCATGAAGGCGGCGAGCCGCACATACGGCATGTTGGCGACGCTGAGCGTCTGGCCGTAAGCGATACGAGCATACCGCGGCCAGCGGGTCAGGGCCAGGACGACGATCACGTTCACGAGTCCCGTTCCAAGGACCGCGACCGTGATGATGGCGAGCAGGATCGCCGGGATCGACAGGAACACGTCGACGAGGCGCATGACGATCAGTTCAACCCAGCCGCGAAGATATCCAGCCAGCATCCCGAGCAGAACACCGACAACGCCGGACAGGATGACTGAGGCAATGGCGACGAATAGCGATACCCTAGCCCCGTAGATCAATCGCGTGAGCAGGTCGCGGCCGAGCTCATCGCTACCGAGCAGATAGTGGAAGCTGCGGGACATGGTTCCCGGCGGCCTCATCCGGCCCAGGAGATTTTGGCTGTTCGGATCGTAGGGTGCCAGTAGCGGCGCGAAAACGGCCGCCAAAACAAAGAAGGCGATGAGGATGATGGGCACCCACCGCGTAATCGAACGGCGCGGCTTGCCGACTTGTCGCAGCGGGGCCGATGCGGTTGCGGAAGTCATCGGCGGCTCCCATCAAGGCGAATACGGGGGTCAACCGCGCTGTAGAGAAGATCGGCGGCGAGGTTGAGAGCCACCGTGACGAACGCGCCCAGCAGGACAATTCCCTGCACCACGAGGAAATCGCGAGCGAGGATCGACTGCACGGTGACTTGCCCAAGGCCGGGCCAGGCGAAAACGGTCTCTACGATGACGGCACCGGCGAGAAGATTGGAAATCTCCAGGGCCGCGACGGTGATCACGGGAATGGAGGCGTTGCGGGCGAGATGCCGGCGAAGCAGCCGTCCCATAGGCACTCCCCGGGAGCGGGCCGTGCGGACGTAGTCTTTGGAGAGTTCATCCAACAGCGAGGTGCGAGTGATGCGGGCAAAGGTTGCCATGCTCAGGAGCCCGAGCGCGATCGACGGCATAACCAGATGCTCAATGCCGCCGGTTGACGACGGAGGGAGCCAGCCCAGCGTCACTGCGAAGATCAAGATCAGGATGATCCCGCTCCAGAAGGTCGGCATGCTCTGCGCCGCCAGAACGACACTCGCGAGCAACCGGGAAGCTGGATGATCTCGATAGAGGGCAAGAATGATCCCGACCGGGATCCCCAGACCGCATGCGACCAGCAGGGCACCTCCCGCCAGTTGCAGGGTATATGGCAGGCGCGAGGCGATGATATCCCAGACCGGCACATTCTGAATGACGGAGCGACCCAGATCGAAGCTGGCGATCTGTTTCAGGAACGCCAGGTACTGGACGATGAGCGGACGGTCGAAACCGAGCGACGCACGCATGGCGTCGATATCGGCCTGGGTCGCCGTTTCGGGGACGAGCAGGTAGGTCGGATCACCGGTCAGGCGTTGAAGGAAGAAGATCAGCGTCACGACACCGAAGATTGTGCCGATGACTTGGCCGATCCGCCGGGTGAGAAAGCGTCGCATGGATGATCCGAGGGCCCGTTTTAGTCTTTCCACGTCATGCGATTCAGGAACATGCTCTCGTTCGGCGTGGGTTGCCATTGAAGGCCTTTCGCCGCGCCGTAGATGATGCCGACCTGATACAGCGGGACGAGGAAAAGCTCCTTCGCGATGCGCTCATGAACTCCGCGATAGAGCGAAAGCCTCTTCTTTTCGTCGAGTGTTTGGCGCGCTTCGACAAGGAGGCGCTCGACCTCCGGGTCCTGCGCATTGGCCCAGCCACTGGAAGAATGAAGCAGCGGGAAGAGCACACCATCTGCATCCTGGCACGCACAGGACCAGCGGCTGAAGGCCATCTGGGGGATGGAATTTGGCCCGCTTTGCATCTGCTTGAGCCAGTTGGCCATATCGGTCATTTCGATATTCACCGTAAGACCAGCCTCGCTCAGCATCTGCTGGATCGCCTGGACGACACGCTGGTCGTAAACGGGAGAGGTCAGGAGCGAAATCGGCTGCTTGGCCTTCGCTCCCGCCTCCGTGATCAGCGCATTCGCCTTGGCAAGATCATAGCCCCGTGCCTCGATCCCCTCGACCCAGCCGACATGGGCCGGCGAGAGCATCTCTGGGACGGCCTTGTCATAGCCGCCGAGAATGCCCTCGACGAGCCCGTCTTTGTCGATGGCATAGGCAATCGCCTCGCGCACCTTCGGATCGTTCACCGGTGGCTTTTGGATGTTCATGGCCAGGTAAGCCACGCGTTCGGTGAGGACGGAGAGCACCTTAGCCTTGGGCGAGTTTTTGAGCTGCGCGGCAAGGTCGGAGTCGAGGGTGACCGCCAGATCGCTTGTGCCCGCCTGCAGGTTCGCCACCCGGGTTGCCGCATCCGGCACCGCCCGGAACGCCACGCTGGTGAACGGGCCCTTGGTGCCCCAGTACTTGTCGTTGGCCGTCAGGGTCACCTGCACGCCGCGCTGCCAGCCGTCGAACTTGTACGGGCCGCTTCCCACCGGCTTCAGGTTGAAGGCATCCTTGCCCACCGCGTCCACCACGTGCTTGGGCACGATCGACAGCTTCACGAGTTGCCCCAGCAGCGCCGGATAAGGCCCATCAGTCGTCAGCTTCACCGTGGTCGGGCCCGTCACCTCGGCTTTGACAATCTTGTTGAACTGGCCAAGCTGCGGGCTGGCGAACTTCGGATCGGTGATCCGCTGCACGCTGAAGGCTACGTCCTCCGCCGTCAGCTTCTGGCCGTCATGGAACGTCACGTCGTCCCGGATCGCAAACTCGATCTCAGTATCCGACAGGTACTTCCAGGACGTGGCGACCTGCGGGACGATGTCGCCCTTGTCGTCGCGTGTGATGAGGTTGTCGAAGATGTTGCGATAGACGTAGTAGCTGTCTGGGTTCCACTGCACGTGCGGGTCGAGCGACGATGGCTCGTTGACCAGATCGACCGTCAGCTTCTCTTTTGCCAGCAGCGCGCCGGGTGCAACCGCCAGACACAGCCCCAGAAGGGCAGCCGCCAATCCTCTTCCTCGTCTCACCATGTCAGGTCTCCTTCTGGATCGCTGCCTGAGCGATCATGATTTGGCCGTGGAGCGGGGTTCGTCCCGTGCTCCCTTTCCTGCCGAGCGGGTCGGCTTCTGTACGCGAGATCGGCGGGTGCTGCGCTCCTGCGAGAGCCCTACGAGGGCTTTCGGAAGACGCAGGAGGGCACGTGAAACGAATGCCTCAAAATGGTCGACCTCCTGCAATATCTCCACGGTCGCGCGAGCGTGATCCGACGCGGCCAGCGCTTCGAAGAGACCCTCGCGGCTGAGTGATCGGTATTGAAGCTCTCCCGACTCGAGAAAGCTCACTACGCGCTGGGACTGGTCCCAGAGCTCACGAAGCCATTTCGTGTGGAACCAGTTGGTACGATCCGCGAGAAGATCGAGTATTTGCCGGTCGGTCACGCGCGCGGTGACGAAGGCTTGCGGGTCGTGGCGTTCCGCAAGCGTCGCGGTAAACATGACGAGCGTATGGACACGTTCGCGTTCCCTGGCGTTGAGCTCCACATGGGCGATCACCGCCTCGGTCTGACGCCGTGCGGTGATCAAGCCGCCGATGAAGGCGCCGGTGATCGGTTGGACCCGCCATCCCTGTCGCGGGAGCGGAGCGACCAACCCTTCTGCCGCGAGGGCCTGCAAGGCAACCCGGATTCCGGCGCGTCGGAGCCGATATCGGGTCTCGATCTCAATCTCAGAGAACGCCGCTCCAGGGGCCAGTTCGCAGGTCATGACCGCATGCCGAAGCACTTGGAGCGCGACCGCACTTTTGGCGATCGGACCAGGGGGCTGAGGCAACGCGAAGGGCGAAGACCGATCATACATGACAATAGGTCAGCATGGTTTGTAACATCGCACAAGATGCTTTGTGACATCTCACAAGGCTAAATGATGGGCATTCTGTCTTGCGCGCAGGCGTTGCCGTTCCCGTGCCTGACAGGCTGATCTCATCCAGGCACCCCGCTGGCGCCTGGATGTGGTTGAACTGAGCTTGGAATCGACGGGTGGCCAAAGATGGCGTGGACGCGTTAGGCGGCTCGGACGGCCTGCCCCTGCCTTAGAAGGCGATCAAGGTAGCGAGCAATGCTCCGCATGCCGAACAATCCAGCATGCGCTTCCGCTTCGGGATTGTAGTTAGTGTTGGTGTTCACGTCATAGGTGAAGGTTCTCCCATTGCCATCGACGATCACCTCGATCCCGGCGATGCCGATCCCATTCGCTGCCAGGAACTGCTCATAGGTTGGGATCAGTTGGTTTTGGTATTCACCAATGACCTGGAATTTCTCCGATGGGGCCACCGCTGGGCAGGCCACGGATCCAATGGCCGATGCATCAACCTGGCATGCATCCGCCGGGCAGAGCTCAAATCCTTGGCTGGTGTCGACCCGCACCGCATAGAGGAAGCGGCCCCCAACGAATTCAAGCCGCGTAATATACGGCTCAGGAGCCTGGATGTAGCGCTGGACAAGGGTGATGCCATCGACCGGATCCTCGAATTCCGGCGATGCGAGATGCTCCTCCAAAGCAACACGGCTTAGGAACAGGCGCACGCCGAGCCCTTTGCCGCCCCGGTTGTGCTTGAGGATAAGTGGGTACCCGAGCGTCTGAGCCGCGGGTAGGATGTTCTCACGTCCCACCACAGCCAGCGTCTCCGGCGTTGGAATGCCGAAGGACCCGAGCGCCTCGTATTGCGCGACTTTGCTGATCTCAAGCCGCAACGCCCGGCTGTCGTTGACGATCATTCGCCCGTGACGCTCGAGCCAAGCAAGAACGGCACCGGTATATTCGGCTGCGTAGCGATGATCCCGCGTGTGCGAGGACGCGCTCATACGATTGTAGAACACACCCTGTGGTGGGGGCGAGCGCAGATCCAGCACACCCTGATCAAGGAACCATTCCTCAAAGGGTGTTCCCAGTTCGCCGAAAGCGGACCGGAGGGGCTCAACCCACACACTATTTTCGTGAATAACATAGACCTTGGACATGAAGCGACCTCTTGCTCGTGGCACCTTGCCTCTCAGGCTAGTCGATATCAATCGAATTTACATCATTCATCGATTAAAAAAAATAGACTACATAATTTTTATGTAATTAAACGTGGAGGGGTGAGCGCAAGAAGACTTCCGAAAGCCGCGGTAACCTAGTACGTAGCAAGAACATGAGCTCTTCAGTCAACCGAGAGGCCTCCTCGATGGCTGAACACAGATCGAATTTTGGGTTCTAAGCCATTATGCAGGGCAGAAGACCTGACAGCGAAGGGTACTGCTCGCCAAAGTGTCGTCCGTGAAATAGTGGCACTGCCCGGACAGGTTCGACAAAGCAGTTAGCGCGGCACTGTTGCATTAACTTCACGAGGCACACTCTGTAGCGTGCTTGCCACGTGCAATCGCCACTACATGCTGTAGTTTGATAGGTTAATGCAATAGAGCCATTCAGCCTGCCCCGACGAAGTAGCACAGCCTTATGGTGCGCTGACCCCGTTGAGCGGCATCGCCCGCCTGGTGAGATATCCCACGAGCTCATCACGCCCCAGGCAATTCAGCACCCGGTCCGGAGGAATGCCTCCCTTACGCGCCATCAACACGCCCCAGGAGGTGAGATCTAGCTCGTCAACACTATGCGCGTCCGGGTTGATGCTGAACATGCACCCAAGATCGAGTGCGCGCTGGTGCCAGCGCCAGTCCAGATCCAGACGCTGAGGATGGGCGTTGATCTCAACGGCCACCCCGTGCCTGGCGCAAGCCTCCAGGACCGTCTCGATGTCAATCTGATAGCCTTCCCGGCGGCGGAGCAGCCGACCCGTCATGTGGCCGAGGATAGTCGTGAAGGGGTTGGACACCGCCCGAATGATGCGCTCGGTTTGGGTCTTGGCATCGAGCTTGAAGCGGCTGTGCACACTCGCCACGACGAAGTCGAAGCGAGCCAGCACCTCGTCCGGGTAGTCGAGCGAGCCGTCTTCGAGGATGTCGGACTCGATCCCCTTTAAGATCCGGAAGCGGCCTTGATAGCGGGCGTTCAACTCGTCCGCGAGTTTGTGCTGGATAGCGACCCTCTCGACCGAGAGCCCGCCGGCATAGCTCGCCGTCTTCGAATGATCCGCGACACCGAAATACTCATAGCCTTTGGCCCGCGTTGCCTCGGCCATTGCCTCCAACGTGTTGCTGCCGTCCGAGAAGTCGGTGTGGCAGTGCAGAAGACCGCGAATGTCCTGATCAGCCACGAGTTGGGGCAGTCGTCGCGCCACAGCGAGGGCGATCTCTCCCCTGCCCTCCCGCAGTTCGGGTTCAATGAAGGGAAGATCCAGCGCAGCATAGACGTCCTCCTCGTCCACGCAGTCAACGAGGTGCTGGCCGCGGTACAGCCCTCACTCATCGAGCCGTAAGCCGCGGCGCTCCGCAAGAGATCTGAGTTCGTCAATGTGCTCGGACGAGCCTGTCGCCAGCACCAGGGCAACCCCATAATGCCGCCGGTCCGCCAGCCACATCCTGGCCCCCTCAGAGATATCGACAACTTCGATCCCTGAGTGAGCCGGGGTCTCGGCCACAAGAGCGAGATCCGAGACCAGCTCGGAGCCACGCCGGAAGTCGCCGGCGGGGACGAGGCGGGTTAGTTCGGGATGCGACCGCCTGAGGCTCGCTTCCAAAGTGCTGAGGTGCTCGCCGGCGCGATGGATGAGCCGCTGCCCGTGCGAACGCCGCATGAGCTCAATGCCGGTGAGGACCTTGTCCTGAAAGGCAGGACCGAAGCCCTTCGTCGCCTTCAACCGGTCCTGCCGGCCAGCCGCTTCGAGCTCATCGACGCTGGTGATCCCGAGCTTGCGGTAGAGGTCGAGTACTTTCTGCGGGCGCAGACCTGGGATCGCCAGCAGTTCCAGCACGCCCGCTGGCACCTCGGCCCGCAGGGCCTCTAGGCGCGGCGTAGTGCTGTCCCGGTGCAGTCGCTGGATCGTCTCCGAAAGGGCGGCGCCCACGCCTGGGATCTCCTGGAGCCGCCCTGCCGCAATGACCTTCTCGAGGGGCTCACTGAGCAGCAGGAGGCTCTCGGCCGCTCGGGTGTAGGAGCGGGACTTGTACGGGTTCTCTCCTGCGAGCACGAGCCGCTGCCCGAGTTCGACCAGCAATCTGGCGACGGAGGGCGCATCCAGGCCCTTAGAGGCCTGTGCTGCCATCTCTGAAGACGGCGATGAGGCTGGTTGTCGGTCCATTCGCATGTCTAACGGGTAGCGGCTCTCGGCCACGAGTAACGTCTGGCAGAACCGGACAGTTTCCGAAGACAAGCTGACCTCATAGAGGTCATCGCAGAACCTTCCTGGAACCCTACGCTAAGAGTTTAGGAGCGTCACAGGCTGCATATAGCGTTCAGAAACAGCATGCTGCCTTCAACTCCTTCCAGATGGCGTCACGTTGCGGTCCTGGTTGGTCTGGGGTCGCCCAAACCGGATGGTCCAGCCCTTCCCATTCGTCGTTGTTACAATGTCGCACAATTTGGCACGCTCAGCAGGGGCATGAATGCTGCAGGTGTATCGGATGTCAGATCGGGCATACAGCCATCGTCGCCTGCATAAAGGACCTTCTCAGCAAGCATGTACTCTTTTGGGCGATTACCCGACACGACAGCCGTGACAGCTCCGGGGTAAGCCTTGCCGTTGCAGATGGCGGTCAGGATCTCAGCATATTTGGACAGTACCACCGCAATCGCTTTATACGTTGGCTCGCCTTCTGTTTTAATGTCGATCAGCAGCGTAAAGCCATCCGCATCCAGGTAGACCCACCCATTCGTGCAACAAGGCGAGAGACTGATCCTAAAGCTCAAGCAGTTGGCGAAGTTTCTCGAGGCGTTCCATAGCCACAACGCCATCTGTGATTGTCGGGGCTGCAGATGCCTCCCCGCGGAATAGTTTCACCGCATCTGTCAGAAGAGCGTGATAGCCCTTGTGATCTTCGTTCGCTGCTGCGGTGAAGTTGGGCTTCCAGGTGAGGGTATCGACGTCTTCATTCAACGTTGCCGCGAGATCATCGGTCTTGAATGGAGGGTTGCGGTTCCACCGGACCTCGATGACGTCATCGACCTCGAGCCGCTGATGGTCACCCATCAGTTCGATCCGTTCAACGGGTGTGCCGCGCGACTGGATCGTTCCCATGGCGATGGTACCGATTGCACCGCACTCGAAGCCGAGATCCACGTGGAAAAGGACCCGCCCAGGAGCCGCCTCGACTTTGCGGGCATTCATCTCGCGCACCGGCGAGACGAAGTACGACACAAGATCCATGTAGTGGACGCAGTGATGCAGGAAGAAGCCCGAGTAATCGATATTGCCAGCGAAATAGGTCGGGGCTGTCATGTAGTAACCGGTCAGACCTAAAACCCGCCCGAATCGTCCAGATGTAATGATGTTGTGAGCGATCCGATTGCCGATCGAATAGCGCTTCATGAACCCGAGGACCAGCGGCTTGCCGCTGCGCTCGGAGGCTCTCAGAAGCTCGCGCGCTCCTTCGGCCGTGGCGGCCGGCGGCTTTTCCATGAAGACAGGAAGGCTGCGCTCGAGCGCAGCCTTGCCGAAGGCAAGGTGCTGGTCCGGGCCAACGGCCATGCCCACCATATCGATGCCCGGGGTGTTGATGAGCTCGTAGGCGTTCGAAAGCAAGTTCTTCACCCCGAATTGACGGCCTGCCTGGGCCAGCCGTAATCCGTCGACATCGCACAGGGCGATGATCTCAACGTCGTGGCGCACGAGTTGAGGGAGCAGCATCTGGGTCGCGTGGGTGCCGCAACCAATCCAGCCAACTTTGAGGGTCATCGGCGATATCTCGTCAGGTTCAGGTGGGACTTCAGGAAGGAAACGCTGTCAGAGAGCCGCTCGCTCTCGTCCTCGTGCGGCGGGCGCCACTGGGCGAAAGGAACCCCGAAGCGATCGTCGTTGCGACGAAAGGGTTCGAGTGAGATCGGGCCGGCATAGCCAACATCGTGGAGTGCGCGGCAGACCTCGACCCAGTCCGTCGACCCAGTTCCAAGAAAGCCACGATGGTTTTCGTTCGCTTGGAAATGGATGGTGCGGGAGCCCGCGAGGCGAATAGCCTCCGGGATCGAGGCTTCCTCCATATGCATGTGGAACGTATCGAGCATCAATCCAATCGCCGGGTGGTCGACGGCGTCAAGAAGCTCAATGGCCTGCTGGGTGGTGCAGAGCACATCGCTCTCGAAGCGGTTGAGAGGCTCGACAGCAAGTTCAATGCCAACCGCGGCAGCATGTTGGCCGGCCTTCTGCAAGCCGGTCACGCATCGCTCTTTCCGGGCAAGCCGCTCACTCTCCTCGACCGGAGCGGGCGGGCGACCTGCGAAGACCAACGGGTTGCCTGTCAGGGGGCCACCCACGATCTTGGCGCCTAGGGCCGCAGCACAGTCGGCGGCATAGCGCAGATAATCGATCCCTGCCTCATGCGCCGTTCGATCCTCGCTCGCTAGGTTGCGCTGGAGATTGACTCGCGCCGCTAGAACCACGGCAAGGCCGGCGTCATTGACGGCGCGACGTGCAGAGTTCAGATCGATCTCGCCTGGCTCGGGTACGAGGAGCTCAACGAAGTCGAAGCCTAAAGACTTCATCTGTCCAAAGAGCGGGAAGTGTTCGGCCGTGAAGGGCCGGGCGTACTGCATGGATATAAGACCGATAGGGTTCATGATCGTCCTTGCTTTGATTTCGTGATCGCGGATCAGCCCTTAACGGCGCCTTGCGTAAGCCCACCGATCAGGCGGCGCTGGGCGATGAGAAACAGGATCGTGGCCGGCAGGGCGCCCACCACGCCGCCTGCGGAGAGCAGACCCCACTCGATCTGGTACTCGCCGATCAAGGTCTGGACGGCGACGGTGACCGTGCGCACGTTCCGCCCGCCGAGCGTAAGAGCATAGAGATACTCATTCCATGCGGTGATGAAGATGTAGATTCCCGTCGAGATGATGCCCGGCATAGCCAGAGGCAGAATGACCCGCCTGAGTGCCTGAAGTCTGCTGCAACCATCGGTCATCGCAGCCTCATCGAGACTCTTCGGGATCGCGTTGATGTAGCTCGTCAGCATCCAGACGGAGAACGGGATGGCTACCGTCGCATTGGCGATGATGAGGGCCGCATGGGTGTCGAGAAGACCTAAGCGCCGCATCATGACGAAGAGCGGCAGGATCAGCAGCACCACTGGGAACATGTTCACCAGAAGGAACTGCATCATCAAAACCCGACGGCCGGCGAAACGAAACCGCGAGAAGGCATAGGCTGCGGTAACCGAAACGAAGAGGCCGAGCACGGTTGTTCCTGCCGCCACGAGGAGGCTGTGGCCCATATTGCCGAGGAACGAGGTTCGGGAGATCAGGCGCAGATAGTTTTCCAGGGACCAGCTAACCGGACTGATGGCGACGCCAACGGCGGCAAGCCTCTCCTGTGGCGTAAAGGACGTCATCAGCATCCATAGGAACGGTCCGAGGGCCAAAAGAACGATACCGAGCGCCGGAAGGTCGGTCGTCAGGATGCGCCGGGTTAAGGTTGGCTTGCCTATCATCGCTCGACCTCCCGCGACGTGCGTGCAATGTAGATGGCAACGACGACGCCCAGCAGCAGCGTGAACATCACTGCGATGGTGGTGCCGTAGCCAAAATCTAGGTTCTGTCGTGCCTTGACAAAGGCATAGAGAGGTAGCGTCTGGGTTGCATAGCCGGGCCCGCCACCGGTCATCACGAAGATCACATCGATGGAGTTAGCAACCCAGATGATGCGCAGGAGGCCTGCGGTCGCGAGCACGCCCGCGATACCGGGCAAGGTCACGTGACGGAACTGCCGCCATGCGCTTGCGCCGTCAATGGATGCGGCCTCGTAGCGGCTTCTGGGAATGCCCTGGAGACCGGCAAGGATCATGACTGCGAAGAACGGGAAGCCTTGCCAGGTGAGGGTCACAACCACCGCGTAGAGAGCCTTGTCAGGGTCGGCGAGCCACGGAATCGCCGATTGAATGATCGACAGGCGCAACAGGATCTCGTTCAGGACGCCTGTATTGGCATCGTAGATCCAGCGCCACATCAGCGCGATTACAACACTGGGCAGCGCCCACGGGATGATCACCAGAGCTCGGGCGAGCCCGCGCCAGGGGAACTGACGGTTGAGAATCAGTGCTGCAATCAGCCCAAGTCCCATCTGCAGTGGGACCGTCAGGCCGATCCAGATAGCCGTATGCTTGAGGGTGATCCAGAAAACGGGATCCTGGACGAGCTTGATGTAGTTGCCCAAGCCCACAAAGCGGGCCGCATTGGGCCTGAACAGTACGAATTCGTACAGACTCGTGACGACCGCCTCAATCATCGGCAGGAAGACAATCACGACAGTTACCAAAACGGCGGGCGTGAGCAGACCGTAGGGGAGCAGGCGTTTGCGCCACGCGCGTGTCGGCGCCGCATGGTCCGACAAGGCTGCAGTAAGGGACATGGGCCAAATCTCTTGTCGAAGCGGGACGAACTGCGCCCCATAGGGCGCAGTCGCAGCGAAGCGTTTACTGAGATGCGATGAGCGTCTCGATTTCCTTCATCATCTGCTCGGCGCTGATCTGGCCTGTCAGCGCCCGCTGCATGGTGGTCGGCCACACGGTATTCACGAAGTCGGCCGTAGCCGACGTTTGGGGCAGGACCGCCGCGAACGGCAGTGAGGCAACCGTCGCGTCGACGAAGCGCTGCTCGTGCAGCTTCCAGTTCTTTGATCCGCTCTTCGTGACGGTAAGCTGACCCGTTGCCTGATTGAAGAGGACATTGTTCTCCCCTTCGGCGAGGAACGAGATCCACTTCCAGGCGGCGTCCTTCGCACTGGAAGAGGAGAAGACAGCCAGGGACTCGTCGCCATAGGACGTCCAGGCTTCCTCACCGCACTTGGGAACGGGAGCTGCTGACACTTTATCGCCAAGCGCCTTCACGATATCGGCTGATGAGCCAATGTGGTGAATGGTCATTGCCGTCTTACCGCCCTTGAATGCGCCCAGGATTTCCTGGAATCCATCGTTCGGGGCCGAGGGCGGGAAGACCTTGTGCACTCGGTGCAGATCGATCAGCCATTGATTGGCCGCAATCGCTTCCGGCGTCGTGAGGCCACCCTTTTTGAACTTGGCGCCTTTCGAGAAGACGAAGGTGCCCCATTGGTCCCAACCACCCTTGCCGCCGCGGAATCCAAATCCGTATTGGTCGGGTGCCTTGGTGAGCGTCTTTGCGGCGTTGAGAAACTCCTCGCAGGTCTTCGGCGGCTCGAGGCCAGCAGCCTTGAACAGGTCGGGGCGGTAGTAGAGGTAGAGCACCACATACTGGATCGGCAGATAGTACTGCTGACCATCCGGTCCCTTATTGAGAGTGAGCAAGTTATCGAGAAGGTCGGCCTTGCCAGCCCACTTCTCGAGCCGGTCGCCGATCGGCTCCAATGCACCCATTTCCACGAGCCGCGGCTGGGCAAAGAGCTTCACCATCGCCGCATCAGGTGCATTGCCGCCGACGATGGATGTGTAGAGATTGTCGTAGTAGCTGTTCCATGGGATGTTCTCGGCTTCGATCTTGATGCCGGGATTCTGCGTTTGGAATTTCTCGACCAGCTTCGACATCGGGTTGTCCGGATTGTCGAAATGATACCAGAAGCGCACCGTTTCCGCCTGTGCGCCACTTGCGAGAGCCAAGCCAGCCGCGAGGCTGCAGGCTGCCAAAAGTTTCTTCATCACCGTCTTCATCGTTTCCTCCATTGCAGTGATTGGTGTTTTTATCCGTTGGTCTGTGCCAACTTTCGCGCGGCGGCCCCTGCCGCGGCCAAGGCATCCCGCGCCGCCTGAAGCGAGACGGTCATTTGTAGAAATCCGTGCACGACACCTGGAATGACAGTCACGGGATCGTCTCGTCCCAAC
This sequence comes from Microvirga arvi, assembly GCF_016892765.1. Taxonomy (GTDB): domain Bacteria; phylum Pseudomonadota; class Alphaproteobacteria; order Rhizobiales; family Beijerinckiaceae; genus Microvirga; species Microvirga arvi. Next base: position 5,585 of record NZ_JAFEMD010000066.1, on the reverse strand, counting down.
TCGCGCAAGCGCTGGCCGAGGGCGAGCGTGTCCGACAGGAGCGGATCGATTCCCGCCGCCTGCAGCCACAAGGGTGGCAGCGCCCGGAGCTCGGCATCCGAAGCCTTTAAGGGGGAGGCAAGCGGGTTGTGCCGGTCCCCTTCGTTCGGAACATACCAATCCCAGTACCGCTTCATCTTCGCGCTGGTCAGGCCTGGCCCTTCCGCAAAGCGGATATAGGAGGGCAACGTGTTATCGCCTGAGTAGACACCGTAGAAAAGAAGGGCTCCCTCGGGGAGCTTGCGCCCTGAACGCTGCTCATGGATCATCGCTGCAAGTGCAAGATTGGCGCCTGCGGAATCGCCCGACACCAGGAGAGGTCCTGCCTCAAGCGCTAAGGATGATGGATCCGATGTTAGCGCGCGCAGGACCGCCACAACATCCATGAGGCCTGCGGGATAGGGATGTTCCGGTGCGAGCCGGTAATCCGGCACCACGACCGCCATGCCCGATTCAACAGCAAGAACACGCGCGCATCGTTCATGGGTCTCGGGGCTGCAGAAGGCGAATCCCCCACCGTGCACAAAAAGAAGGGTGCCGCCTATGCGGCCTTTGGGAACCAGCACTCTGGTGCGGCACTCAGCCGATCCGAGTTTGAGATCAGCGGGGATGTGATATTCGCGAACATCGGCCATGGCTGGAAGGTCGACGTTCCAGCGCCAGTTGGCCTTCGCCGCGGCTGCGCGCCCCTCGGCTGCGGATAGCAGAGTTGGATCGGGCTGAGGTCCGTCCTCCTCCAGGACGTGTTGCATGAGTGCGGCCATGTCGGGCGACAATTCGGTGGAAAGGTCCTCTGGGCGCGCGTGCATCACTGCTCTCCGTGCGTGAAAACTGCGGGACCGAGCTCCACGATCGTGGCGATGTGGTGCGCCAGCGCCTGTGCGGCTGTAGCCCCGTCCGCGCGCTCGACTGCCTCGAGAATCGTGTAATGGCGTCGGGCTGTTGCCACCAGATTCCGCTCTCCAGTGGACTGGGAGATCTTGAAACGATGGTTGTGAACGAGGCACCGGTGCAGGATCGGCTCGAGGGCCGGGAGATTGGCATCCCGCAGCAGACGGCGATGAAAGTCCCGGTCGTGCTCGGCGAGCTTGTATTCGTCACCGGCCAGAGCCGCCGCCTCCATTGCGTCGATCAGCCTTTTGAGATCGGCCACAAGCGTCCGACTCGGCCGCTGTAAGGCCCTGACGACACCGCGGCATTCGATGGATTGACGGAGCCGGAACATTTCAATGGCTTCGTCCGCCGTGCAGTCGGCGACCCGGGTGCCGCGATGCCCCTGCCGTATGACCAGACCTTCATCCTGCAACTGGAGGAGCGCCTCCCGCACAGGCCCTTGGCTGCACCCAAAGGCTCCGGCGAGTTCAAGCTCAACAAGCGCGGCGCCTGGCGCCACCCCGCCCAACATGATCTCCCGCTTTACGGCCTCGTAGACCTCACCGGATTTCGCTGGACGAGGCATAGAGGCTTGGCGGGATTGCAGAAGGTTGAGACTTGCCATCGTGATCTTATACTGGTTGCGCTTCAGTATCATTATCATTATCAATAATGGTAAGCAACCGAGATTAGCTAAGATCCGCTGCAGGAGGAGACCGAAATGGCTCAGATTCGGCTTGAACAGCTCAAAAAGAGCTACGGAAGCATTGATGTGGTCCACGGGATTAATCTCACGGTCGGCGACGGCGAGTTCCTCGTCCTTGTCGGACCTTCTGGGTGTGGGAAGTCCACCCTTCTGCGGATGATTGCCGGCCTTGAAGAGATCACATCAGGTACGCTGCGCATCGGCAACAGCGTAGTAAACGATCTTCCACCGGCCGATCGCAACATAGCCATGGTGTTTCAAGACTACGCGCTGTATCCGCATATGAGCGTGAGCGACAACATGGCTTTCGGTCTCAAGATGCGGAATACACCCGCCGACCAGATCAAGGATCGGGTCGCCACTGCTGCGGAGACCCTTAAAATCACACCTCTGCTGGATCGCCTGCCGGGACAGCTCTCGGGTGGTCAGCGTCAGCGCGTTGCCATGGGTCGGGCAATTGTCCGCGAGCCTGAAGCGTTCCTTTTCGACGAGCCTTTGTCCAACCTGGATGCGGCCCTGCGAGTAGAGATGCGCCTTGAGATGGCCAAGCTTCATCGCCGCATGCGTGCCACGACGGTCTACGTGACCCACGATCAGGTTGAAGCTATGACACTGGCCGACCGGATCGTTGTCATGAACGCCGGGCGCGTAGAACAAGTCGGCCGACCCCTTGATCTCTATCACAGGCCGCAGACGCTGTTCGTTGCCCGTTTTATCGGCAGCCCAATCATGAACACGTTCGATGTGCGGGCAGAGCAACGCCACGGCGTCCTTGGTCTGCGGCTTCAAACAGATAACATCATAGAGATTCCGGCATCCTCGATTCAGGATTCCGGGCATGGCGCGTCCATTACGGTAGGCATTCGGCCGGAGGACTTAGGCGTCTGCGATCCCGACAAGGCTTGGCTCACGGGCGAGACAGTTGTCATAGAGCGACTTGGCGGGCAAACCTATGCCTATCTCGATGTCGGAGGCGACCGTCTCCTGACCGTAGAACTGCCGCGGTCGAGCGAGGTGAGTCCTGGAACTGTTTTGTCTCTTGCAGGTCAGCCCGACTCCCTTCACGTCTTTGCTGAAAGTGGCAGCCGTCTGAACTGATATTACTCCACTTTCACCTTTGGCAGGTTCACGCCACTTGACTTTCGGCCGATGCTTCTTCCAGCAATGTCACGTCAAGCAGGTAGACGCCGCTTTGGACTGAAGTCTGGCGTGTCTAACTCTATTGAAATCGCGCAATCCAACTCTCGTTGTGGGAGTAATACATAAAAGTAAAAACGGGTTGAAGTGACAGTGGTCTTGCGGAGTTGTTCTTAGATAGCAGGACGGGCTGACGTTTTAGCTTTGCGCCTAGGCGAATTTCGTTGAATAAGCCTTTTGACAAGAAGTCTGTAACCAGTGCCGTGACAGGGTCCTCTCACAGAACGATGCCATGCCGCAATCGGCGCCAGAGCAGTCAAAGCTGCGGCAGCCTCACACCATGTGCATGATGCAGGATCTGCGTTACAGCTCAACAGTCAGCCAAGTGCTTGACCTCGTGACTAGACACGGCAGGATAGCTTGGCGGAAGCGCACCTGATGGGACTTGGGGAATATGCAATGGCAACTGGTACTGTGAAGTGGTATAACGAGACGAAGGGCTATGGCTTCATCCAGCCGGATAACGGCGGCAAGGACGTGTTCGTCCATGCCTCAGCGCTCGAGCGGGCTGGCATGCGCGGCCTCGTGGAAGGCCAGAAGATCTCCTATGAGGTAGAAGCTGACCGCCGCACAGGCAAGGAGTCTGCAACCAACCTGCAAAAGGCCTGATTGAGCCCGTCATAACATCAGCTGAGTGCTTTCCCTTCAAGCCGCTCCTGACGGGGCGGCTTACCGCCTTAGTAGTGAGACCGACAGCTCATCCAATATCCTGGGCCGTGCATGAAGCGGAGGCACGCTTGGATCTAACCGTGACACCAACAGACGACGGCAGGGCATGGACCCTGACGGACCTGCTCGGCCGTCCGATGGGCCGGATTACGGAAGTCCCTGCCAATCAGTTCACAATCCACCCGGAGGGCCATGCTCGGGAGACCATGGCTGGTATCGAGCAGGGCCCCTTCGCATCCCTTGATGCCGCCCTGGCGGCAATCGAGAAGCACACCCGGGGCGTCTGCCGGCACCATCCGGGTGAGGATCACCCATGATCGGAAGTGGCCCACACCCTGCTCCGTCGATGAGAAGAAACCATGCGGATCCGGGTTGGCTGCGAGCTGACGCACGACTCGGGCAAGCGACGTGCCGCTGACACTCACCTTTGGTCCTGGCACCCTGGTCGACTTTCGTATTACGACCCAGGAAGGGATTGGGTTAGGCTTCTGAGCGCCTGGTGTTCGCACAATGTATTCGGCGCCTGGGCCCCTTCGGTCGAGCAGTTAGACCCGTGTTGCTGATCAAGCAGGTAAAGGCCGTTTTCGGTTATTGCCCAGCCGGCACGACCTGACGAGGACTGGCCCGAATAGAACGGTGCTGGTAAGCTGCAGCAGCAGAACGTGAGATCCAGCATGACTCCCGAAGTCGAGCTGATCCGGGCCTTGGCAGAAGATCTGGCGCTTGAGATCCTGGCCTCGTACACGCCAGAGGATTTTCAGCAGGCCGACTTCACCAGCTTGGGGAAAGCGGCTGTCTACCTGACCCAACATGATGAGGGACCTGGTCCTGCGCTTGAGGAGCTCATCAAGAAGGTGCAGCACGCCCAGGGGACATAAAGCGCAGTCATATCACCTTATGCTTCCCATCTGGCAGAAGACGAGCAAGACGGTACGATTCACCTCATCCCAGAAAGCCGAATTTCGTCAAAACCGTCTCGGTGAAGGCGCGGTGAATATCCAGTCCGATGATGCGCATGCCGGTTCCCTCAAAACTGTGCTCGTTCAAAACGGGAGCTGGCGGGCAACACGACACTTGACGATCCGCGCTCGCAGCGCATCCGGGCAAGTCGCAAGGGGGCGGCGATTGTCAACGAGCTCGGGCTCTCAGCCCAACGTCTATCGGCGGCCTGCCCGCACCTTCGTGCTCCCGGTGCCCGGCGTCCCAGATGGGCTCACCATAGCACCGCTTCCGGAAGAAAGCAGATGGACGCATAAGGCACCGCAAGCAGCATGCCGGATAACGGACAGGTTGAGCGCATGAACCGGACCCTCAAGGACGCGACCGTCAGGCGCTACTACTACGACACCCACGACCAGTTGCGGGGTCACCTGGGCGACTTCCTCGCCGCCTACAACTTCGCCAGAAGGCTCAAGACCCTGCGCGGCCTCACCCCCTACGAGTACATCTGCAAGATCTTTACAAGCGAGCCGCAACGCTTCAGGCTCGACCCGCTCCAGCAAATGCCAGGACCAAACAGAAAAGCGTGCTCGGGGAGGCCGACGCCGAAATCTCCAACAAACGGTTATGGACTGTTTGTGGACTGGTGCTGGTGGTATGTTCGGCACGGGTCTACAACAGGTTATCGGCGGCTGAGAGTTGAGCAGCTCTCGCCTGCAAGGCTTAGGAGCTTCCTATGCCCCATTTTTATGACACTTGCCCAGGGCCCATTGCGGGTCTCTATCTGCCCCCCACTGCCTGGGAGGTGCTGCAAAGAGAGAACATCCGGACCATGGACCAACTCAAGGCGAATGCGCACCAGCTTGAGCAGTTCGATGGCATTGGACCGGGAATGGCGCACATGATCAGGCTAGCACTGGCCTATAACGCCCCATTCGAAGCGCAGACAGTGAGCACAATGCAGTATAACTCGTGGAGTGCGTAATTCCGATAAGCCGCTGGCGGTGCAGGAGGCGCAACGCCAGGGTTTCGGGGTCATCCGGCTCTATACCAATGTACCTATGACAGAGAACATCGCCCTCTACCTGTCGGCCGAACTGAGAAACTGCCCCCCTGACGAAACGAAGACCTGACCCCTCCTTGGCAAAGGAGGAATAGATGT
>NZ_JAFEMD010000065.1 GCF_016892765.1 Microvirga arvi | reverse complement strand
CGGGCGAGGTCATGCCCAGATTGAATCACGGATACTCTTCTGGGGGAATCGTCGCCCCCCAATCTGCCCCAGTTACGGGTCGGAGCAGGGCAGGGGAGTTCGATGATGCGGAGCGGCTGATCCCGCGCTCCTACGACCTGCCCGAGCTGCCGTGGAACACCATCGCCGGGCGGCTCGAGGCGATCACGATCAAGATCCTTAAGTTCGAGGCCCGCCTGGAAGCCTCTGGCCTTGTCGCTGGTTGGCAGTCCCGCTGCGACATGACCGAAGCCGTGCGGGCCCTGATCCTTGACGGGCACATGCTCGATGTCGGCGACCTCGTGCTGCACGATGCCGGCATGGACGTGCGCCATCCCACCCATGAACTCACCCGGGCCGCCGCAGCCTTGCGGGCCCGGCGCACCGCGCTGGCGCGGAAGGCTCCCTGGCCGTTGTCCATTGACGGCCTAGCCGCCCTGCGCGGCATCGGCGGTGTCGCTGAGGCGTCCGTCAGGTCGAAGGGCAAGAAGCCCGATCCGGAGGATGACGAGGCCTACCCGCCCTATGCCAATGATGCCGACCCGTGGAAGGCGCACTTTGCCGAGATCGATGCTCTCTTGGACCGCACCAACCAGGTGCTCGCCGGCGAAACCCCGCTGCCCAAAAGCCGCTCGCATCTCGTCTACGATCCTGATCAGGACGAAGCCGAGAACGAAGACCTGTGGCTCGACGTGGTCAAGCGCACCAGCTCCTGGCCGGCCGTGGCTGCGGCCGCGGTGGCGTGGGATGCCTGGCTCGATCTCAACCTCTACACCCGCCTGCCCTGGCTCGGGCTGATCATGGCCGCCAGCATCCTGCAAGCCCGCGGTCTGACGGGTGCTCTCCTGCCGCTGGCGGGTGGGTTCAAGCAGTCGCGGTTTCGGCCGCAGGGGAGGGAGCGGGCGACCGAGAAGCTGGAAGGCTTCTGCCAGGTGATCGAGGAAGCGCTGGCCCTGGCCCACAAGGATCTCGACCGGTTGACCCTCGCCCGCGAGCTGATGAGCCGGGTCACGGCCAAGACCCGCTCCAACTCGAAGCTGCCGGCGTTTGGCAGACTTGTTCCTGTCGCGTCCTTTGGTGACGGTGCCGCTCGGGGCCAAGCTGCTGCAGGTCACGCCCAAGGCGGTCGACCTGATGCTGCTGCAACTCGGCGGCGCGCTGCCGCGCGAGCTCACCGGCCGTACCCGCTACCGCGCCTGGGGCATCGTCTAAGCGCCCATCCTGCACAACGTTAGACGGGTAGGGCAGAACGATACTCAGCCAGTGAGAAATGCATGGTGGCCGAGGTTGCGCTGATGCCTCGATCAATGCTAGGAACTTCCTATCGACAGGGGTGCTCCGTATCGCCGGGGCTGAGATGACGGTGCGAAACCGTCGGACCCTCAAGCTGATCTGGGTAATACCAGCGGAGCGAGGACACGATGTTTTCCGGCGCACAAGTCTCCCTTTATCCCATGACCGACGATTTCGTCGGCGTCATTCTCAGCGCAATCGGCGCGCTTGAGCCCTACCGTCCGAACTTCCGGATCGAAACCGACGATGTCTCGACGCTGCTCGTCGGTCCACCCGATCAGCTTTTCCCCGCCATGCGCGACCTTTTCATCTCTGCGGCGGGTCATGGGGCGCATTGCGTCCTGGCTGCCACCGTCTCGCGCGGGTGCCCAGGCGAACCGGATGATCCGATCTGCACGCCCGTCAACGATTCGCGCTATGACCAACCGCTCAACGAGCGGATCGCAGCTGCTCTCCAGCAGGTCGAGGCTGCACCGAGAACGGGTCAGGTCGTGGCGGCCCAGTTCTCCCTGTATCCACTCGGCAGCGGCCACCACATGGACGAGATCTACGGCTGCATCGAGTTCCTCAAGAACTCCGGCGTCTTCGACCGCTCCAAGAACTTTTGCACCAAGCTGCGTGGCGATGCAGGGGCTGTTTTCGCGACGCTGAGCGAGGCCTTTCTGCGCTTTGGCGTCCCGCAGGGCCATGTCGCCCTCGATCTCAAAGTCTCAGCGAACAGCCCGACCGCTGTTTAAGCCATCATCCAACTCCCATCATGGAGACCATCATGTCCAGCACACGAGGTTGGACGCTGAGGGAAACCCTCATCGTCACCGTTCTCGGCGCAGTCTTTGCCGTGCTCTATCTGGGTTGGGTGCAGGTCTGGCTGATCGCGCAGGCGGTCTTCGGCCCGGTGACGATGGATGTGGTGATGGGCTTCTGGTTTATTGCCTCCATCGTGGCCGCTGCGATTATCCGCAAGCCCGGCGTCGCCTTCGCCGCGGAGGTGCTGACCGCTGCGGTGCAGGTCCTGCTCGGCAGCCCCGCAGGCTTGCTGCTCCTGGTGACCGGTGCGGTTCAGGGCGCAGGCGCCGAGGTCGTCTTCGCCGTAACCCGATGGCGCAACTACTCCTTGGCGGTGCTGATGGCCGCAGGCGTCGGTGCCGCCATCTTCTCCTTCATCTATACCTGGATCCGCTTCGACTATGGTGCCCTTCAGCCTGGCATTCTGATCGCCATGTTCATCCTGCGCTGCCTGAGCGGGGCGCTGTTGGGCGGATGGCTTGGACACGTCATTGTGGAAGCGCTCTACAGGACCGGCGCCCTCGCCGGTCTGGCCGTCGATCATGCGAAGCGATCCGCAATCGCCTAGAACCGGCTTTGCCGCCGAATGGCATGAGGTGACGGTTCAATACCCGTTTACCAAGTGGCAGGCGGTCGGACCGGTCAGCCTTGCGGTTCGTCCGGGCGAGCGTGTGCTTCTGCTGGGACCCTCGGGCTCGGGCAAGTCCACACTCCTGCTGACACTCACGGGTCTCGTGCCCAACAGCATCCCCGCGACAGTCAGCGGCGACATCTGTCTCTTTGGGGCGAATGTCACCACCAGACAACCCTGGGCCTGGGCAGCGCAGGTGGCGCAGTATTTTCAGGATGCGGACCAGACCCTCTGCGGGATGCGGGTCGAGGATGAGATTGCCTTTGCCCTGGAGAACCGCGCCCTGCCGCCCATGCGCATCGCGGAATGCGTCACTGAGGCGATGCGCCGGGTCGGGGTGCCAGAGAGCTGGCGCAGCCGTCCGACATCGACGCTGTCGGGGGGCGAGCGGCAACTCGTGGCTCTGGCCGCGACCCTTGTTCAAGGCGCACCCCTGTTCGTCGCCGACGAGCCGACGGCGCATCTTGCGCCAAAGGCAGCAGGCCGCCTGCACGCACTGCTGACGGAGTGCGACCCTCATCGCAGCATCCTCGTCGTCGATCACCGGCTGGAGGGCCTGATTCAGCACATCGACCGCGTGGTGGTTCTCGGCAGAGACGGCACAATCCTTGCCGAGGGGCATCCGCGCGACGTCTTCCGTACCAAGCGCGACCTTTTGGCTTCGGAAGGCATCTGGTGTCCGGTGGCGAGCGCCCTCGACGCGCGATTGGAGGAGGCGGGCCTCGCTCCTCCAGTGACGCCACTGTCCGTGGCGGAGGCGCTGGCGCATATCGATCCCGGAACAGCCCCTCGCGAGCATGTCGAAAAGGCTCTCCCCGCTGTCGAGGCTTTCGTGGCTGAGTACAGGGTGCGCAGCGCCAAGACTGCACCGGGCGCACCCATACTGGCGCGGCTTGTGAATGCCGATTGTGCGCCGTTCCTCGGCCCCACGGTCCTGCGCACCATCGACCTTGCCATCCATGAAGGCGAGGTTCTCGGAATTCTCGGGGCGAATGGTGCCGGCAAGTCGACGCTCGGTCTTTGCCTGTCCGGCCTCCTGCCCCTGAAAGCAGGGAGCAGAACCGGCGCACAGGGCGGCTATGCGTTCCGGCGGCCGGAGAACCAGTTCACTGCTGCTACCGTCCGTGACGAGATCCTGGATGCTTTGCCCAAGCGGATTGCTGTGAAGGCCAAGGCGGAATGTGTGGCAGACACTTTGGCTGCGTGGGGGCTCTCTGGGCTCGAGAGCCGCCATCCCTTCGAGCTGTCCCAGGGCCAGAAGCGAAGGCTCGCCCTTGCGACCCTCACTTCATCCGACCGTTGGCCGCTGCTCGTCCTGGATGAGCCGATGGCGGGCCTCGATGCGCATGGCGTCGCCATGCTCACAAACGAGATCCTGGCCTTGCACGACAGCGGGCGGGCTGTCGCTGTCATCACCCACGACATGGACCTCACCCTGCGTCTCTGCCCCCGTTCAGTCATCGTCGGAGAAGGCGGAATTCTTGCGGACGGCCCGACGCAGGAGTTGATGAAGGACATGGCTCTCCTCCGGCGTGCCGGACTGGCGGAGCCATCCTGCGCTGAAGCGCTGCAATGGCTGCAACGGGGTACCTCATGCTGAAGGCACTCCATCCGCTCAGCAAGCTTCTCGTCTGTGCCGTTGGGCTGGCAGCGTCTGTGCTTGTCTTCGACGCACGCTTTCAGATTGCCCTGATCGTCTTGACAGGACTTTCACTCGTTGTTCTCAATCGCACGTCGCCGCTGCTTCTTCTGGCATTGATGGTGCCATTCTGCCTGTTCGGCTTTGGGTTTCTGACCACCAGCCTCCTTTTCCGGCAGGACAGCGATTTCGCCACCCGCATGGCCGGTGAGGCCTTCTTGAGCTCGCCGGCGTTCTCGGCAGGCCTTACTTTGTTTTTGCGTGCCGTCGCCTGCGGCATAATCTCCGTCTTCTTTGCCCTGACCACTGATCCCGGTTCCTTGGTGCGCGCCCTGATGATGCACGCCCGGTTGCCGCCCCGGATAGGCTATTCCCTTTTTGCGGCGATGCTGCTTGTTCCGGATCTTGCATCGGAAGGGCAGCAGATGCGGATCGCTCGCGCCATGAAAACGGGACGCCGCATCCGGCGGGTGCCGGGACTGGGAGAGGTCATTAGCCTCGTGATCCCGCTGCTTGCCTTTGCGATCCGCCGCGCAGGGCGAACGGCGGTCGCACTGGAAGCGCGCGGCCTCTCGCCCGACACGCTGCGGACGGTCACGAACGCTCCGCGCTTCAGGCGGTCTGACGCCTTCTTCATCATTGCGGCGCTCGGCATAATCGGCTTATGCGTCGCCGCGGCCGTCTCAGACGTCGCGCTACGCCAATCACCGTCCCTGCCCCAGGTGAGACATGCATATTATTCGGCTTCGAACCCAGACCCCGTCTTCTGTTCGGTGCAACTCTCTGAATTGCTTAAAGTCTTCGCTCAGGGTGACCGGGTCACGACCGGCGCCGATTGTAACCCCTCTGCTCTAACTGTTTGTCTCGTATGTCCAGCCAGTTACGCCTGCTCTGACAGGGGTCAATGTTTCCCAGCCGATTTACACGATGGCGGAAACGGTAGCCTCGCCCTTTAGCGCCAGGGAGAGGGACAGTAGGAATTCCGCATTCCGCCCGCCCCGGCCTTGTCCTTGTACGGTGACAGTGGTCTCGCCACCCGACAGCAGTACGCAGGGAGCTCTGACTGGGTATCCATGTCTGCGAGCCGACTGAGCGATTCCAGCCATGACGCGCCCTACCTCCCGCGCTTCACCTTCGATGGCGTCCCCGAGGATTAGGGGCAGAAGACCGAATTCACGCGCTCTTGCTGCAGCAGCATCGAGCGCCATCTTCGGGGTCGCGAGCATATGCAGCGCGCCGCCCGCCGGGGCAACCAGTGACCCAGCGCCTCAATCTTTATCAGTCGCTTGACGAACGGTAGGAAGTCCAACGTCGTTGCCATTCACTCCCATGCTCCCCCTAAGAAGCTTGCTCCGCACTTTGGACCCGGTACTCAGGCGATAGTCTCCCCGCATGCGGGGAGACAAGCTTCGACTGACGCTATCGAAGACTTCATGGTGCCAAGGGATTGTCGATCTTCGGCACGGAGGGTGCTTTCGCCCCGTCCACGGCGACCCGCGCCTGGGAGGGGACCCGCACTCCAGCGGCGCCGATACCCTCCTGCACCCGGACCGGGATTCTCTCGACGACATTGCCGCCCATGCCCTGCCGGTTCCAGGCATCGTTCGGCATCAACGGTTGCACGTTGCCCGCATCATCCGAAGCCCGGCACACCAGGATGTGCTCGCCGGGTGTGGCGTTCTCCCAGACGGCCCGCCAGTGGATCCAGGCGTACGGATCCGATGACACCGGAACGAGTTCCGCCTCCCGCCAGCTCCCACCGTCATCGGTGCTCACCTCAACCTTGGTGATCCTGCCCATGCCTGACCATGCCGTTCCCTGGAGGACATGGCGCCCGGGCGCAAGAAAGCGGTGGCGGGTCAGCAGATCCGGAATGCCGGGCGGCATCATGCTGGAGTTGACCCGCTTGTGCCGCACGGGCTCGCCGGGCTCGTCTTTCTGTTGCTGGTAGCGGTATACCTGGGCCTGCTCGACCCCCTGGAACGGCTCGTTCAACACGCTAATGGCGCGCAGCCACTTCACGCTCGCCATCCCATACCAGCTCGGCACGATCAGGCGCAGCGGATAGCCGTGCTGGGGCAGCAGCGGCTGCCCGTTGGCGTCCCAGGCGAGCATGACCTCATCGCGCAACGCTTCGGCGACCGGGAGGCTGCGCTCGAAGGCATGCTCGACACCGAGGTCAATGCCCGTGTCCCAGCCCGTGAACAGAACCTCGACGGCATCGTCAAGCAGGCCCGCCTGCTCCAGCAGGGGCCGCAGCGGCGTGCCCGTCCACCGATACGTCCCGATGGCCTCGCTCGCCCACGGCACGTAGACCGCTCGCGGCTTCATCGGGTACCGTCCGGTGCCGGCGCACTCCATAGTGACGGTCTGGCTGACGACAGGACGCGACTTCAACTCGGTCAGCGAGATCCGCCTGGGATTCCGGACCCGACCGCCGATGGCGATGGAGTAGTTGTCCGCGCTGAGCTGGGGCACGTCGAAGTGGATCAGGAGATAGTGCGTTCCAAGCGGAGTGATCGGCTCGCGCAGGAACTCGGCCTGCATGCCATGATTGCGGAACGCAAGCGTGACCTCGGCCGGGCTGAAGTCGAGCCAATTCTCCTGAGGTGCTGGTCGCTCTGCGGTGGGCGTTGCCGGCACGGTGGAGCAGTTGCCTTGGGCGTTGGGAAAGCTGGGTGGGACATCGGCGTGGGCCTGGTCGATCAGCGTCGCCGCCATCGCACTCAGGGCGACGAAGCTGCGTCGGCTGAGTGCCGGTGCTTCACCTTCGGGTGATGGAGCCGAGTTCCCTTTCGCCAAGTCAGCATCATCGGTGCCCATACGCTCCTCCCTGCCGCAAAGTCACGGCGCGGGCGTTTTCCGCACGCTCGCTTGCCGTTTGAGCAGATTGATTAGCAAGGATCGGGCCAAGTTTGATTTTCAAGAAATTCAAAGGGGATCCAGGCCGCCGGCGCCAGAGCCATGTCCTCGCCATGGGTCCTATGACCCACAGTCGGGTCATAGGACCCACCGCTTCGCACTGTCGAAACGGGTCGCCGAATTCTGGTACGCCAGTATTCATTACCATCACGAACTGAGTTGGTGTCACTCTGTCCATCGAAGTGACCGGGGCGCCGTGCACTCAAGCAAGCGAGGTTCATCGCCAAGGTCCGCGCTCCCGAGCTTCGTCGGAGAGGCAGTGTGGGCCAACCGGATCTGGGATCGCGATCAGAGGCCAGGCCAGAGCGCGCTGCATGTAGTGGCTTGGGGGATACAGGCCACCGCCATCCTGAAGATCTTCGTCAGTCGTGAGGTCACCGCGGGTGGGGCAGAGGCATCGACCTTGCCCCAATTTGGGTGATGTACCGCTCTGGCCCCCGAGCGCTGCTTCAGGAAAAGCATTTGCTTTCCATAGCGTTATGGCGGCCAAACGGGATTGGCACAGCTTTTGCTTCCACCCTCTCGCGAGCGGCGGAACTGCCACTGGCCAGCGATCAAGCTGCCGCCTCGCAGCAAGGGAGACACGAATGTCCCAGGTCCTCGCCGCTGCGCTGTTTGGCGCACTCACCATGACCATGATAGCTGCCCCCACCGCGAGGTTCACCCGCGAGAAGATCGAGTCCTTTGCAGAGCTGGATCGGGCGATGGCCGTTGGCACGCCCGCAAAGCGCTCTGGCGACATCAGCCTGCGCGTCGAACGCTGAAGCGAATAACGGACGACGGCGGTCAAGCCCCCAGGCCGCCAGTCGCACGGGGTTGCGGAGTAAGCCTTTTGCTCCGCAACCCCAGCACAATCCTACGACTTTGGTCCCTTCTCCCAAGCCTCAGCTTCGGCCAGGATGAGAGGCAATCAATCCGGTCGTGATGCACGATACATCCGGAGTCAAAAAGGGGGGCACCATGACTCTGGCGGCTGACGCAGCAAGCCTCGCGGGCGCGAAAGCAAGCCAGGAAGCCAAGTCCGCTGCCAAGAACTTCAGCCTGCTGCGCTGGTTCTCGCTTCTGAGCCTGCTGACGATCCTGATCACCGGCACGGCCATGGCCGTGTTCCTGACGCGCTATCTCACCAACCACATGCTCATGCGCGATGCGACGGTCAGCCGCGAGTTCATCGAGAGCATCATGCGGACCGAGTATGGCATCACCATCGAGCGCGGGGACCCGGCCGCCCTGCAACAAACGAGCTGGCCGGCCGATACCCTCGACCGCTTTGTCAAGCACATCCCCACGCTGCCGGACGTCATCGGGGCCAACCTCTACGGACCCGACCAGACCGTGCTCTGGTCAAGCGAGAAGCATCTCATCGGACGGCGGTTCACGGGCAATGCCGAGCTGGAGCGGGCGCTTCAGAACGAGATGGTGGTGTCCTCCGGCGAGGTGGCAGGGCCGGACGGGAAGGCGGAGCACGTCTGGCTGCGAGACGAGGCGGAGCGCCGCGCCAGCACGCGCTTCGTCGAGGCCTACCTGCCGATCAGGGACAAGGCCGGGCAACAGGTTATTGCGGTGGTCGAAATCTACAAGCTGCCGGAAGCGCTCTTCCGGTCCATCGACAACGGAGTGCACCTGGTCTGGGCCAGTGCCGCCACGATGGGCTTGGTGCTCTACGGTGCGCTGTTCTGGATCGTGCGCCGGGCTGACCGGATCATGCACGATCAGCGTGAGCGACTTTTGGAAGCCGAGACGTTCTCCGTCATCGGCGAGATGGCTGCCGCGGTCGCGCACAGCATCCGCAACCCGCTCGCGTCGATCCGGTCCGCGGCGGAGCTGGCCCATGAAGAGGATGCGGCCGGTCAACACCAATGCCTTCAGAACATCATGAGCCAAACCGACCGGCTCGATGGCTGGATCCGGGAGCTGCTCGCGGCCTCCCGGGGCGGGGCCGTGCCCGTCGAGCCGGTCGACCTCAACATGATCCTCAAGGAAAGCCTCGATGGCATGGCATCCGAGATGCAGCGCCGCAGGATTGCCCTGGAAACCCATGTCACACCGCTTCCCATGGCTCGGGGCACACGGGCTCCGTTGGCCCACGCGATCCGCAGCATCATCTCGAACGCAGTCGAGGCCATGCCTCACGGCGGGCATCTGCGAGTGGAGAGCCGACGAACAGGCGAGGGGCACGTGCAGGTCATCATTGAGGATAGTGGGATGGGCATGCCGGCCGGCGTGGCCCAGAGAGCCTTCAAGCCGCTGTTCACGACCAAGCCCAACGGCGTTGGTCTCGGCCTGGCGCTGTCGCGTCGCATCGTCGAACGGCATGCCGGCCGGATCGATCTCGACAGCCGCGAGGGCCGGGGAACCCGAGTCGTGCTGAACCTGCCGGTGGGAGACTGAGATGGGCCAGGGCATCCTGCTGATCGAGGACGAGGAGATCCTCGCAAGCAACATCAAGCGCTATCTCGACCGGCGCGGGTATGAGGTCGTCGCGGCGGGAACAGCCCACGAGGGGATCAGGCTCTTCGAGAAGGGAGAGATCGACCTGGTGCTGCTCGATCTGAATCTGCCCGACCTGCACGGCCTCAAGGTGCTGGAGGAAATCCGCCGACGCGACCCACGGGTCAAGGTAGTGTGCGTGACCGGCAACGGGAGTGTGCAGGTCGCTGTTGAGGCGATAAAGGGCGGGGCACACGACTATGTCAGCAAGCCGGTGGTTCTGAGCGAGCTGCAGCTCCTGGTCGACAAAGCTCTCGGGCAGGAGCGTCTCGAAGGCGCGCTGTCCTACTACAACGCCCGTAAAGCCAGCGGCAGTGGTCTTCCGATGCTCCTGGGCGGCTCTCCGGCCATGGCACAGGTGCGGGAGCGCATCCGTGCCGTGGTCGAGGCTGAGCGGGGGCTGGTCGAGGGCAGCCCGCCGGCGGTGCTGATCCGGGGCGAGACCGGTACCGGCAAGGAGCTCGTGGCGCGGGCCTTTCACTTCGAGGGGCCGCGGAGGGACGCTCCCTTCATTGAGCTCAACTGCTCGGCCCTGCCGGTGCATCTGCTTGAGTCTGAGCTCTTCGGGCATGAGCGGGGCGCCTTCACCGACGCCAAGGAGCGCAAGACGGGTCTCGTCGAGGCAGCCCATGGCGGCACCCTATTCCTGGATGAGATCGGCGACACCGAGCCGGGTGTGCAGTTGAAGCTGCTCAAGCTGCTGGAGGACCGCACCGTGCGGCGGGTCGGTGGCGTGCGTGACCGCGTGGTCGATGTCCGGTTCATCTCGGCGACCAACCAGCCGTTGGAGGAACTCGTCCGCGCCGGCCGGTTCCGCTCCGACCTGTACTATCGCCTGCGGGGGGTGACCATTGACCTGCCGCCCCTGCGGGCCCGACCCGGGGACGCGGAGATGCTCGCCGAGCACTTCCTGGGTCTCCATGCCCGCCGCTACGGCCGGCAGGGAGTACGCTTCTGCGAGGGCGCCCTGGCGCGCATCCAGGCGTACTCCTGGCCCGGCAATGTGCGGGAATTGCGAAACGTCGTCGAGCAGGCACTTCTCTGCACGCGGGGCGACCGCATCGAAGAGGCGCATCTGGGCGTCACACCCGCATCTGACGGGCTCGGCGCACTTCATTGGGCTGTAGCACCGGGTAGTATCGAGGCAGTTGGAAGCCTGAATGGCGTGGATCTCGGGGCCACGACGCTCGATGACGCCGAGCGGGCGCTGATCGGGCGGGCGCTGGCGCAGAGCAAGGGCAATGTCACCCAGGCCGCGAAGATCCTGGGCATCTCCCGAGACACCCTGCGCTATCGGATCGAGAAGCACGGGATCGAATAAGGAGTGCCATTACTGCACACATCCTCTGAGGTATTCGTCTCACTCAACGCACTGAAATCAGTAGTGTGGTGAAAGTTCTGCAAATCGCCTGAGCGGGGCGGTCATGGCAGGATGGTGATGTTCAACGTCACGCACTCCGTGAGGAGCCCCACCATGACCAGCACCAAGGATAAACCTGCCGCCGCTGCCATCAAGGACCTTCTGAGCCAGAGCCCGGACGGCCTACGCGAGATCGTGCGCGCTGTCATGCAGGAGATGCTTGAGGCCGAGATGACCGATGCCCTGCAAGCCACAAAGGGCGAGCGTACCCCAGCCCGCCTCGGCTACCGCTCGGGCTACTACAGCCGTACCCTCGTCACCCGGATCCGTCGCAAACTATTTGTTTCAGAGTTTCAGATACTGTTCTCCCGTATCTCAATGGCGGAGGACACAGTGTTTAAGGGCAGGCATTTTGATCGATCGGTGATTCTGCTCTGCGTCCGGTGGTACCTCGCCTATAACTTGAGCCTGCGAAATATCGAGGAGATGATGGCTGAGCGCGGCATCTCTGTCGATCACGCGACCATCCATCGTTGGACGGTGCATTATGCCCCGCTTCTCCTGGAGCGCTTCAACCAGCGGAAGAGAGCTGTCATGGGGAGGTGGCACGTCGACGAAACCTATATCAAGGTCCGAGGACGATGGATGTACTTGTACCGCGCCATCGACAGCAACGGTGACACGGTCGAATTCTGGTTCAGTGAACGCCGCAACCTGAGTGCCGCCCAGCGCTTCTTGCGCAAGGCGCTGAAGCGGCATGGCCGTCCCGAGCGGATCGTGATCGACGGCAGTCAAACCAACAAAGAAGCGATCCTGTTGTGTGATGCAGAGAGCCGTCTGCAGGACGGCTCAAGGCGCTGGCTCAAGCCGATCCGGATCCGGCAGAGCCGCTACTTGAATAACCGGATTGAGCAGGATCATCGCGCGATCAAGCGGCGGATCCGGCCGATGCTCGGGCTCCAATCCGCGGCCACAGCCCGCGTGATCCTCGGCGGCATCGAGATGGTGCACATGATGCGCAAACAGCAGGCGAAGTATGCCTGCAATCGGCAGCTATCACTCTTGGAGCAGTTTGACATGCTCGCCGCATGAGCGTGTCACGAAGACCTCCTCCTTTCTCGCCCCTGCTTCGGATTTGCGACGGAGCCCCAGCCCCGCGACCAGCATCAGATGGACAAGGGTGCGTGCGATGCCGATCATCCTAAGCTCCCGTTCAGGCACGACGTCCTACACCTTGAAACTAGGGCATTCGGCCGGCCGGGCGATCCTAGCATCCTGTATGCTGATCACGCGAAAAACGGCAGCTGCAGATTTTTTCAACATTGGGTAATGGGGCGGCTCTCCCTGGATGCCGATAACATCGGCTGGCCACGTGCACAGGAGAGAGCAGCCATGGACTACTATGCTGGTTTAGATGTCTCGATGACGGAGACCCACATCTGTGTGGTTGAGCGAGACGGATGTGTTGTTCTGGAGGCAAAAGCCTTCAGCACCCCAGAATCCATTGCCGCTGTGCTGGAGACGGCGCCTGCCTGCGAGAGGATCGTGCTCGAGACCGGCCGCATGGCGCCCATGCTCTTCCATGGCCGGGCTGCCGGTGATCTGCATCGAGAGCCGGCAGGCCTACCAGGCGCTCAAGTCTCTGGCGACCCACAAGACCGACCGTAACGATGCCCGCGGGCTGGCGCATCTGGCCCGAACCGGCTTCTTCAAGCCCGTGCACGTCAAATCACTGCCGGCCCATGCGGTCCGCGCCCTGATCATCGCGCGCAAGAAGCTGGTGGGGCAGCGCGTCACCCTGGAGAACCAGATCCGTGGCCTGGCGGTGGTGTTCGGGGTCCGCCTGCCTCATGGGCTCAGCCCGCGCTTTACCGAGCAGGTCATCCAAGCCAACCAGGGGATCGCGGGTCTGTCAGGGGCCATGCAGGGCCTGCTCGCCGCCCGCAAGGCCGTTCTGGAAGCGGTTGTGGCGATCGACCGTGACATGCGCCTGCTGGTCCGCTCGTCTCAGGCTTGCCAGCGGCTGATGACCATTCCCGGTGTCGGTCAGCTCACTGCATTGGCCTTTGTCGCCACCATCGATGCTCCGGAGCGCTTCCGCCGCTCGCGTGACGTGGGAGCCTATCTCGGCTTGGTGCCAAGGCGCTTCCAGTCCGGGGAGATCGACTATGTCGGCAGCATCTCCAAGTGCGGCGATGGGCGGGTACGAACCTTGTTGTACGAGGCCGCCAACGTTATGCTGACGCGCTACCGCGGCGCCTTGGCTCTCAAGGAGTGGGCGCTGGGAATTGCCTGACGCTCGACGATGAGGAAGGCGCGTGTGGCGCTGGCCCGCCGGCTAGCGATCATCATGCATGCCATGCTCCGGCACCGCACCACATTCCAAGCAGCCTGAGAGGAGGAGCGGAAACAGGTCGAGACGAGCTCCCGAGCAGAGCGCCGCCCAAGGGAGGGTGTGGATGATGACGCCGATTGTGTCGCATGCGGCCTGTGCCAAGGGCCGACTGCGGTTTCAACCAAGTCGCTCCACTCCGGCTGACCCCATCAAGTGCCCTGGAGCACGCAGAGAACGCAGACACCCCTTGGGATCGCAAAACCGCTCAGGATTGGTGGGCTGCCCCTTGACCCATTAGAGAACACTATCGGCACCACGCGGACCTTGTCTGGATTTCGGCTTTTGCGGCGTGAGCGGTCCTTCATTCAATCAGCTCCACGTTACGCTTTGACCCGGTCCGGACCTTTGGTCAGTTCAGCACGAGCTTAACGGTGACTGCGTTTGTCAAGCCGCACCCCGCATTCTGGCGCTACGGCCACGGGGCCCTCGGGCAGATCTTCGGATGGATCGAACTTCCAGTTTTCCTTTAGCAATGTTTAGGGATTCGTCTGTCCGGCAGACTATGTCCGTGCTGTGATCCTGGAGCGCATCTGCGTTGGTGCTTGCCCCGTCCATCGCTTGAACGCATGGTTGAAGGCGCTGACCTCCTGATAGCCGAGCAGCCAGGCAATGCGCGAGATCGAAAGGCTGGCGTCGGCCAGATAGTGCAGCGCCAGGTCCTTACGCATGTCCTCAAGGACCGCCAAGAAGGTCAGATCCTCCTCTCCTAGCCGCCGCGCCAGCGTACGCTCGCTCATACCGAGCGCCCGAGCCACTTCGCTTACGTGGACCTTGCCATGGGGCAGGAGCGGCGCGAGGGTGTTCTCCACGCGGACGCGGACCGAGCTGGCTAAGCGGGCTTGATGGGACAGGGCCTCGTCGCAGGATCGGACCAGAAGCTCGTTCAGGTACGGATCGGCATTGACGAGCCGAAGCTGCGATGCGCCGCGGGCAAAGGCAACATCATCATGCTCGGACGCAAAGGCCACCTCGCACCCGAAAAAAGCATCAAGCTCTCCCGATGCACCG
Source organism: Microvirga arvi (assembly GCF_016892765.1). GTDB lineage: Bacteria > Pseudomonadota > Alphaproteobacteria > Rhizobiales > Beijerinckiaceae > Microvirga > Microvirga arvi. The sequence goes on along the minus strand of NZ_JAFEMD010000065.1, from coordinate 13,321 downwards.
CAGCGGGGATGCGCAAAGGTGACCCGGATGGGCCTGATGGTCGTGCCGGTCAGGGTCTGACAAATCCGGACGAGCGCCCTGGCCCAGAACTCGACCTGATGCCGATCAGTGTGCCGGGCTACGCCGACATTGCTGTAGCGGAGGCGCAGGTCACTGTCTTGTCGGCATTGCAGCCGGACCCCCTCGTTGGTGATGGTGCTGTACCGCTCGGCGCGCGCCAGCGCCTCACCCAGGGTCGCCGAAGAGGCGAGAACGAAGTAGAGCAGATCTGCCTCCCGCAGCTCGAACGCCTCGGCGAGATGAAATCCCAGCACCTCGTCGCGGAGGGCGTCCGCCACCAGGTTCAGGAAGGCGATCTGGCTCGCCGCCTCCAGGCGGACACTCCGGTCCTGAAGCTGGGACAACGACAAGCCTGCCTTGGACAGGAGCGGGGCAGGATCGAGACCCGCCACCCTGACCTTGGCCACGGCCAGCCGGGCCACAAGGCCCAATGCACCAGGCGGCATCGCCAAGACGGTCATAGGCAATCGGTGCATGGAAACGCCCCCTGCTACGATGAGGCTCAGTATCCTGACTGAGGTCAGGACAGGCAAGCCTTTGGCGGAGGAGAGCAAGATCGGCATAGACCGCCTCCGGTATAAGTCACCCTGTTCCAGCCGGACATGACCGGCAGGCTGGAGGCGGAGGGTGACTTCTCCCGCGAATTCGGGGCCGCCTGCGCCGCTGGGGAGCCTCGTGCTCAAGGAGAATGAAATGCTGCAATCTTGTTGGGTGTCCGCGGGCGACGGCGTATGGCCCGAGGCGCGCCGGGACCAGATCGAAGAGCAAATCATCCGCGCCTATGTGCAACTTATCTTCGCCGCTGAAGCGGATGGCTCCCGTACCGTCACGCTGAGCCGGCAGGGCGGCCTTGAGGTGCGTCTGACCGAGATGCCACTCCCGGGTATGCCGACGTTTTGGCTGGAGATCCACTCGCTCGGGACCCGATCGATCATCGACAGCCTGGGGTGCTTTGAATTCGACGAGGATGAGCTGGCGGCCGCTGTCGAGTTCATCTGCGAGGCCCAGGAGCGCCATCGGACCTGGCACTGACAGGGGCACCTGGTGTCGAAAGGCGACGCGAAGTCCGCTGCTGCGCGAAAAACACATGAAAAGCGAAAGGAGAGAGCGATGACAAGGAGACTCAACCTGTCACCTGCAAAACTGCGCACGCTAGAGCTGCTCAGTGAGGCTCCCGCTTACCGCAAACGCAGGACACCGCGTCAGGCCGATTACACCTGGGTCCATGAGAATGCTAAAGCGCGCTCGATCACGCAGACCCTGCACCAGCTCTTCCTCGACGGTCTCGCAACGGTCGCAAACGATAACCGTAATCAGGCTGTGATCACAGAGAAAGGCCGCGAGACCGTGCGAATGCGGCGGCAGAGATCAGTCGGTACCTTCTAATGAAAAGGGGGCCAGCCACCCCATTCGACTGTGTTCGTTCTGCCTTTCAAATCAAGGCAACAAGACCATTTCCAGTCCGATTCTCCAATCGACGTTAATCTGAAACGCAATACGCGGGTCGATCCCCGGTGGCGCAACTACCTCGCCTGCGTCCTTCGCGCAATTGCCAGAGGGAATGCGCCACTAACGTCGTAATAAGAACCGCGCCGCCCGTCAGGGAGGCCGATGTTGGGACTTCGGCGAAGATCATCCATACCCAGATAGGGGCCAGTACAGTCTCTAAGAGATAGAACATCGCTACCTCCGGACCCGAAATGTACTTGGGGCCGGTTGCAAGGCAAAAAAACGATACTGGCAGGATTAAAGCGCCGTTGATGAGAATCCACCAGGGCTCATCGATCCGGAAGCCAGACCTGGAAACCATGACGGCCGCAATGGCGAATGGTACGACGAGGGCGACGAGCGAGGTGAAGCCCATGTCCTTGCCCGACGCGCGCGTCCTGGTAATCGCGGTAGCTAACAGAAGGGCTGACGCCAGCGCCAACAGATCGCCAACGAGGTTGCCCGTGCCGATGCCATCGAAAACAATGATCAGGACACCGCCAATCATGGCGGCCATCGCCGCAAGGGTGACGGGGCGTGGCCGCTCCCTCAAAAGGAGCCATGAAAGGAGTGTTGCAAATACCGTGTTAAAAGCAAGGATGAAGACAAGATTGGCGGTGCTCGTGTTGAAGACAGCCATGGTGAAGGTTACAGACGCCGCAGCATAGAGCGCTGCCACCATGAGTCCAGCTCGCCCTGGAATTAGGGCTGGCGCATTGCCGCGTAAAAATTTCCACAGAAGCCAGATTGTCATCGCTGCGACGAAGGTCGTGCCGCTGCGCAGCATCAGGATCGACCAAGGATCGCCTTCAGATAGCCGGATCAGTGGAATGTCGATGGTGAGGGTTAGGCCGCCGATTGCGGTTATCGCAAGGCCCTTGGTGTGGTTGTTAACGGATGAGGTCACGGGAGTTTCACATTCTTGAACAACAGTTGGCTTCGGAATGGACCATGCGTCTCTATAGTGAGGGCCGGGTTTTCGTAAGGATCATGCTCAACGAGGCGCCGAGAGCGCTATATTGTCACCATTGGGTGGAGCTCTGGTTGGTCAGAAATGGGAAAGTGAACGAAACCGCCGATCCAGAACCTCGTCGCGCACCTTGCTTGCACCCACCTGTGCATCGACTCGGAGCTTGTCGATGTCGATCGTCGGATATGACCCGCGATCGTAGAGGATGCGCCCCGCGACGACAGTCTGCATGATCTCGGCGCGGCTTCCGTAACGGACGAGTTCGCTGGGAATGTTTTGAGCGGCCATGAAATGTGGGGCTGATCCGTCCAGGACGACGAAATCCGCGGCCTTTCCGATCTCGAGCGACCCGGTCACCTTGTCGATACGTAACACTTCGGCTGCTTCGATCGTGGCCATTTCGAGAATTTCTCCCGCTAATAGGAACTCGGGATCGTAGCTCGCCACGCCCCATTTAGCACCGTGGATCAGCCACGCCGCGCGCATCGTAGCGAACATATCGTTTGCCTGATTATCGCAGCCGAGCGCGGCACGAATGCCCGCCGCCCGGAACCGCGGAAGGTTCGGGATCGCGTTCATGTTGGCTACGCATTCGATCGGAGAATGGGCAAGTCCAGCCTTTGCTTGGGCCAGAATCTGTATCTCGCGTTCGCTTGCGAGTACCGCATGAACCGCGATGAGATGCTCATCGACGACGCCGAGATCGAAGAGCCTCTCGATGGGACGACGCTTCCACACGTCGAGGCAGAATTCGACCTCTTCGCGGTCGCGGCTGACATGGACCTGGAGCGTAGCGTCGAAACGCCTGGCTAGCTTAGCACCGTCAATAAAATAGCGTGGCGAGAACCCGAGCAATGCCGACGCGTTCACCGCGCCGTGGATCAGGCCGTTGCCACGGGGCGGGAACCGGTTGAGAAATGCCTCAGTACGAGTGAGGTCTGCTTCGGCCTCGCCCTCACGAGCCTTGGCCCAGGAGCGATCCCGAATCTGGCTGTATAGAGAGGCATGGTGAAAATCCTGGTCAGGACGTCCACGAGCCATCACGCATCTAATGCTGACTTCCTGCAGCGCGCCAACGATTGCGTCCTCATGCGCAGGGTTGAGGGTGCCCTCGCAGAGTGTTGTTACGCCCGAGCGCAGTAGCTGCGCTGCGAGTAGACGCACGGCAGCAGCGGCTTCATCCGGCGTCAGGATCCGTTGTGCCGGGTTGTAGATCCGAGGGATCATTGGCAACTCGCCTGAAGTAAGGCCTCTCACAAAACACTGTGTGCAGTGAGTATGAGCATCTATAAATCCCGGAACGACAATCGCGTCACGGCCCCCAATGACAGATTCGCACCTGAAGCTCTTCATCAAATCGTCGCGCTGTCCCGCAGCGACGATGATGCCGTTTCTGATTGCAAGCATTCCATCTGAAATGACTCTGCGCTCGCTGTCCATGGTAACGATCTTACCACAGACAAACATGTCCGCGACATCCTCGTACGGTCTGGTCATCCTAAACCCCTCGTCATTCTCAGGTTCTGAATACGCCGGTGCCAAAGCTCTTCGCGCGCACGATATTCTCGTAGACCTCCGCCATCGTCGTAACGTGAATGCGCATGGCGTCGGAGGCACCAACTGGGTCACGCGCTGCTATCGCTTCGACAATGCGTGCATGCTGTGATGAGAAAACTGCGCGCCGCTCGGGCTTAAGTATCGACTTGCGCATTGTGGTCCACACGACCTCCTTACGCAGAGCGTTCACAGTTTCGAATAAGGCTAACAAGAGCGAATTGCCCGCCGCGATTGCGATAGAGATATGGAGCTTCTCATCCCAAGTCTCATAAACTTCGATGTTGCGGGCGCTAGCGCATTTTCGGCAAATCGCTTGCAGATCGGAAATCTGTGCGGGCTTCGCGCGTAGGGCGGCCATAGCCGCCAAGTCAGGTTCGATGGCTTGCCGCGCTTCGACTAACTCGACTGGATTGCTGTGCTCTGAGAGTAATCGCAGCGCATCGACCTGCACAGGCGGGCGAGGACCCACGAACGTGCCTCTTCCAACATGCCGCCAAATCTTACCTTCTTCGGCCAGAACATCGAGCGCCTGACGAACTTGCCAGCGGCTCGCGCCAAGGGAGGTGGCGAGTTCTCGTTCCGTTGGGACTTTGGACTGGGGCGGAAGCTGCGCTTTATCGATAAACTCGGAAATGGCTTTAGCTAGGTCAGCCATCAAAATCTCCAATTTCGCAACCAATTTAAGATTGGGCGGCAGGAGTAGAGTACGAAAGTCCTTATACGTCAAGTGTTTATGCTGATGCAAAAAAATAATTTGACATAATATGCAACCAATCTGAAATGAGTGAGCTCGGCGGTCTAAAAAATGATTTCGACAAGAAGCGACCTATTCGGTCTGTTGCCGTCGTTGGGAGAATGGAATGTGCATTAAGTCGATCATCCTGTCGGGTATGCTCTCCGCAATCGCCACATCGGTTTGTTGCGCCGACACTCTGACGGTAGCAAATAATGGCGGAACAGTCGGCACGGCTCAGCGCGAAGCCTTTTTTAAGCCATTCGCACAGGTCAGCACCAATACAGTCGTTGAGGACACGTTTAACCAGGAACTCGCGAAGCTCCGGTCGCAGATCGAAACTGGCAATCTCCTGTGGGACGTGGTCAGCCTCACGGCTATTAACGAGGCCACAGCATGCGAAGAGGGGTTGATCGAGAAGATCGATTGGAGCGCCTATTTCGCCCCCAAGGATTTTGAAGGCGCCGGCGGCTTCAGTGAGTGCAGCATTCCCAATAATCTGGTTTCAGGCGGCCTCGTCTATGACGCGGCGGCGATTCCAGCGAGCAGTGCGCCCAGAACGTGGGCGGACTTTTGGAACGTTCAGAAGTGGCCCGGCAAGCGTGGGATGCTTTACCGGGCTGAGCAGACACTCGAAGTCGCTCTCATGGCTGACGGCGTGGCCCCAGCAGATGTGACAAGGATACTGTCGTCGGAGGGAGGCGTTGAACGTGCATTCCGCAAGCTCCAGGAGCTCAAGCCGTATATCAAGTGGTGGAAGAGCGGCGATGAATCGATCCGGGATATCCTCTCGGGCGAAGTTGCCATGACCTTTGCCTGGAATGGTCGCGTCGCTACGGCAAATCGATCCAACAATCGCAAACTCCAGATCGTTTTTGAAGCCGGCCATGTATCTGGCGCCCAGTATTTTTCGGTAATGAAGGGGACGCCAAAGCGGCCGGCTGCAACCGACTTGATCAAGTACTCATCATCCCCGACGGCGCAGGCTGACTATTCGCGGCGGATCGATTACGCGCCCGCCAATGCAAAGGCATTTGCGCTGCTCGGCCCGGAAACGGTTGCGACACTTCCGAAGGATCACCTCGACAAAGCGTCCTTCCAGAGCGGAAAGCTCTATACCGAGTTCTGGATGAATAACGGAGATGCACTTCTACAGCGGTTTCTGACTTTCGCAGCGCAGTAGATGCCAACGAACTGTAAGATAATCAAAGACATTGAGGGAGGAAGCTATGAACATCAAAGAGAAGTGCCGCGTCGGTGTTTCGGGGCTCGCGGTCATGCTCATTATGTCCGTTGTCAGCCAAGCGGCCAGCACGGAAAAATTGACGGTCGTCAACCAGGGTGGAGCCCCTGGCGACGCGCAGCGTAAGGCGGTGTTCGAGCCATTTACGGCCAAAACCGGCATTGGGATTGTCGCAGATACCTACAATCAAGAGCTTGCGAAAATTCGTGCCCAGATTGAGACGGGAAATTTGATTTGGGACGCTGCTAGTGTGCATTCGCTCAATGAGTCGATTGGGTGCGACGAGGGCTTGCTCGAACCAATCGACTGGTCGAAGCTCCTGCCGGAAGCTGACTTTAAGGCGGTCGGCGGCTTCGGGAAGTGCGGCGCCCCTTATCTCGTGTCGCCCGGGGGACTCGTTTATGACGCTGAGCGGTTTTCCGGCAATGAGGCACCAAAATCCTGGAAAGACTTCTGGAACATCGAGAAATGGCCGGGCAAGCGCGGGCTCCCCTACCAGCCGGATCAGGTACTTGAAATCGCGCTAATTTCGGATGGGGTTGCCCCGAAGGACGTGCCTGAAGTCCTGGCAAAACCGGGCGGTGTCGACCGGGCGTTCGCTCAGCTCGAGAAGATAAAGCCTCACATCGTTTGGTGGAAGACCGGCGATGAGTCGATGCAACTGCTCCTCACGAAAGAAATCGCGATGGGGTACGGCTGGCAGGGTCGGGTGAACGTTGCGAACCGTTCCAACAAGCGCAATCTCCGCATCGTCTGGGAGGCCGGTTATACGTCGGCTGTCATCTATATGGCCGTCATGAAAGGCTCCCCACGCAAACAGGAAGCAATCGAGCTGATCAAATATACGCTTGCCGCTGAGCCTCAGGCTCACTACGCCGAACTCATGGGCTATCCGCCAGCGAATGAACGCTCGTTTGCATTGCTCTCTGAGGAAAATCGGGCCAGCCAGCCGACAAAATTCCTTGATCGCGGCATGATGCAGGCTGGCGATCTCTATATCGACTTCTGGCGTGACAACGGAGATTCCATCCGCCAACGCTTTTCCACCTTTGCGGCACGGTGAGAACCAGAGATGCAAGCCTCGCTTGAAATGATGGGTGAAACGGAAATCCCGAAGATGGGGCTGCGAACGCTCGTTAGACGCGCAGAGCGTCGTCACTTCATGACGATGCTCGCGCTCATGGCGCCGAGCGTTATATTCGTTGCTCTGTTGTTCGTGATACCGATCCTGTTGTTTCTATTTCGCAGTGTAGACAATGCGGAAATCCCGACGCTGCTTCCGAAAACAGCTGTCGCACTCGATACGTGGCGAGACGGGGAAATTCCTGGCGAGCCGGTCTTTGCAGCATTGGCAAGCGACCTTCACGCCCTGAAGGGGTCGCCGGACGCAGCCCTACTGGGTCGGCGACTGAATTTTGCCGTTCCTGGGTATCGCCGGCTTATCACCCGGACGGTAACGAGTCTTCCCGGGACGCAGATGGCGTCGGCGAAAGAGACACTAGCGGCTATAGATAAGAGTTGGCTTGACCCGGTCTATTGGCGAACACTCAAAAGTCAATCTGGCCGGATAACGGACTTCTATCTACTGTCTGCGTTGGATCTGCAGCGTGGTGCTGGCGGGATCGAGAAGGTCAGCGGCGAACAAGCGATTTTCATGTCGCTTTACGGCCGCACGCTCTACACCGCGTTTGGCGTAACTGCATTATGTCTCCTCATCGGCTATCCCGTGGCTGCGGTAATGGCAGCGGCAAGGCCAGCTGTTGCGAACTGGCTTCTGTCGCTCGTGCTCATCCCCTTCTGGACCTCACTTTTGGTCCGAACGACTGCTTGGGTCGTGCTTCTGCAGACTGAGGGTCTGGTCAACAAGGTGCTGCTCCAACTTGGGGTGATCAGCGAGCCGCTGAAACTAATGTTTAATACGGCCGGCGTCTTCATCGCGATGGTTCACGTGCTGCTTCCCTATATGATCCTGCCCGTCTACAGCGTCATGAAAGGTATCTCTCCTGTCCACCTTCGTGCGGCAGCCTCGCTTGGCGCAAATCCTGCAACGGTATTTCGGACAGTATACCTGCCACTGACAATTCCCGGCGTGGCTGCCGGCTGTACGCTGGTCTTTGTGCTTTCGTTAGGCTTCTACGTCACCCCCGCGCTCGTCGGCGGTCCGGGCGACCAGATGATCGGCTACTTCATTGCGTACTTCACTAACTCCGCTGTCAATTGGGGATTGGCTTCTGCCCTTGGTGTCTTCCTACTGTTGCTTATTGGCGTGATCTATCTGGCACTGGGCAAGCTAGTAGGCTTCGATAAGTTGAAGGTACGATAATGACACGCTCTTTCGGTGATACGATACTAGCAACTGGGACACGTGTGGGGCTGAGGGTCTTCACGGGTGTCGTCCTCGCCTACTTGGTACTGCCCATCCTCGTGGTCGTGCCGCTATCGTTCACGTCCGGACAATTGCTGGTATTTCCGCTCCCGGGCTTGTCCCTACAATGGTACGCGGACTTCTTCAGTAATCCGTTGTGGACGGTCGCCTTGCGAAACAGCGTCGCTATCGGCCTGACCACAACGGCCCTGGCAACCACCATCGGCACAATGGCGGCCCTTGGTCTACACAACGCAAAGTTCCGCATGAAGCCTCTAGTCATGGCGCTGTTGGTTACGCCATTGGCAGCGCCGGTCGTGATTGTGGCCGTCGCAATGTTCTATTTCTTCGCTACGTTAAATCTGGTTGGCACTTATGCAGGAGTGATCCTAGCGCACACGATCCTTGCGCTTCCTTTTGTGGTCGTCACCGTGAGCGCCACTTTGCAAAGCTACGATCCCAACATGACAAGAGCCGGCGCAAGCCTCGGCGGATCACCGATTTATGTGTTTAGGACCATTACGCTTCCTATCATAGCGCCAGGCATCGCGTCCGGGGCACTGTTTGCGTTCGTCACGTCTTTCGATGAAATCGTCATCGCGCTGTTCGTGGCTAGCCCTCAGCAGAGGACTCTGCCACGTCAGATCTTCAGTGGCGTCAGCGAGAGCATCAGTCCGACGATCATGGCTGCGGCTGTTATCCTGCTCGCCGTTTCGCTTGCGCTGATGGGGGTGATGGAACTTTTGCGGCGACGCAGCGAGCGCCTGACCGGCGGCATCAATAAGCAACGTTAAAAGAGGTAGATCGATGTCATCCGCATGTAGCACGACAGTCATCAAGGGCGGAACAGTCATTGCCTTCGATGGAAGCGAGCACCGGAAAATCGAGAAGGGCGTTGTCGTCATTTGCGGCGACCGCATCCTGCATGTCGGGCGGACGTGGGACGGCCCTTCCGATCTGACGATCGATGCTGAAGGAAAGCTTGTCATACCGGGTCAGATCAGCACGCACGCCCACGTCGGAGCCCACGAGACCCAACGTGCCCTAATCGATGGCGGACAGCGCCAGTTCCTTCGGTCTGGGTTCCTACATTTCCTACCGTCGCGCCGGTCTGGCGAGCTTGGCGTCGCGTCGCAACAGGATCTGCGTGCCTCATTGCGATACGGGTTCTCGACACTTCTGCGCCACGGCATTACATCGGTCCTTGCGTTCGCTCCCGGTGGCCCGGACGACGGCGAGACGATGGTTGAGGCGGCCGGGGAAGCAGGTATCCGACTGTTTTGGGCTCCGATCGTGGTGGGCGGCCGCTACTGGCTAGAGAATGATGGACGGGTCACAAGAGAACTGGACGAGACACACGGACTCCAGTCACTGCAGAAGGCAGTCTCGTTCATTGAACGGTATTCCGGCGCCAACGATGGGCGTCTGTCCGGAATCATTGCCATTGACGAGTTCTATGTCTCTACACCTCACCTACGCCAGAGGGCGAAGGAAGTTGCGCGTTCGCTCGGCATTCCGTTCACGATGCACTTTCTCGAACAACATCGCGAATTCTTCGAAACGATGGCTGCCACGGGCAAGACGCCCGTTCAAGAATTAGCTGCCGAGGGCGTGCTGGACGATCGAACCGTACTCGCCCACTGCGTGTACCTCGGCTCACACAGCCTCGTAAACTACCCCGTCGTTGACGACATCGCAATTCTCGGCGACCACGGCGCGTCCGTTTCGCATTCTCCCGTCGCCTTTTCCCGGCGCGGTGTGATGCTAGAGAGCTTCGAGCGTTACAGGCGCGCCGGGGTCACTGTCGCTCTTGGCACCGATACCTTTCCTCTCGACATGTTTGCAGAGATGCGCACGGCATCGACCGCGTGCAAGGCCGTCGAACGGAACTTCGAGGCGGCTCCGGCGCAAGACGTGTTTGCTGCCAGCAATCTTGAAGGGGCCAAAGCTCTAGGGCGCAGTGATATCGGACGGATCTCGGTTGGCGCAAAAGCTGACTTAGTCATCGTTGACACGAAGAACTTGACGTTCGGCATCAATCCCGATCCGATCCGGGCACTGGTTCATCTGGCGACCCCGCAAATGATTGAGACGGTGGTTGTCGATGGACGGATCGTCGTTTCGAACAAGAAGCTGGTGGCCTTTGATGAAGAAGAGTTGTTATCCAGCGTGAGGAGCTCAAGTGAGCGGATGTGGCAGCACTACAGCCGCTATCACCCGAGCGGCCTGTCACTCACCGAGCAGTTCCCAACTTCAATTCTGGAATGGACGGAGTAACAAATTGAACGCGATAGCGCCCCTCCCTAGCGAAGCTGGCACGGCTTGGCCGATCGTCCGGTTTGCTGGCGTTCGAAAGAGCTATGATGGTGAGAACCTTATCGTCAAGGACCTAGACCTCGACATCGTGCGTGGTGAGTTCCTGACGTTGCTTGGACCCTCTGGCTCGGGGAAGACCACGACGCTGATGATGCTAGCCGGCTTTGAAATCCCTACAGAAGGGACGATTCTGCTCGGCGGCAGGAACATCACCAACCTCCCGCCGCATCGGCGTGGTATCGGCGTCGTGTTTCAGAACTACGCGCTTTTCCCCCATATGACCATTGGGCAGAACATTGCCTACCCACTGCGTATCAGGGGCGTCACCGCAACCGAGACCGAACGTCGTGTCGAGGAGGCACTAACCATGGTGAAACTCGGTGCATTCGCCGAGCGGCGGCCGGCCCAGTTGTCGGGCGGGCAGCAGCAGCGTGCTGCATTGGCCCGCGCCTTGGTGTTCCGGCCGGAGCTTGTCCTGCTCGATGAGCCGTTGGGGGCTCTTGACAAGCAATTGCGGGAGCAGATGCAGTACGAGCTTAAACAACTGCACGAGGAGTTGAAGGTCACAATGGTCTATGTTACACATGACCAGACCGAGGCACTCACGATGTCGGATCGCATCGCGGTTTTCAATGATGGGCGAATTCAACAGCTTGCGACGCCCGCCGACCTCTACGAAAATCCCCTGAACGCATTTGTTGCCGAATTCGTAGGAGAGAATAATCGTCTAGTCGGCGACGTTGTCGACACTGGCCTCAGCGCCGTGTCCATAAGGCTCGCTGATGGCACAGTCGTTCGTGGCAAAGCTGTGGACGAACTACGCAAAGGGGATCGGGCGGTGCTTTCACTTCGACCCGAGCGTGTTTCTCTTGATCCAACGGATAGCTTCGCCAACGTTCTGTCGGCCCCGGTGGAAAAGGTGATCTACTTGGGCGATGCCACACGTTTGATCCTACGAGTAGGCGGTTCAGAAGAGTTTTCCGTCAAGATCCCGAACCCCGACGACAGAGCAACAATGATGCGCGGCGACGCGATCCGAATTGGTTGGAGAGATACGGACTGCCGGGCATTTCGACTAGCAAATAGCTAGGATGAGTCAGATCAGCTTGATTGCCTGAGAGGACAAAGCACGCAGGAGTAGGTACAGCAGCGTGCGTCGGTCTCAGCGCATCGAGAGGCCGGCGTGCCGAGCAGTTTTGCGATTCCAGCGAAATTTCAATCACGACGCGCTGGCGGTATCAGTGAGCAGGTGCGGAGACTTTCGCATGATCCGGCAGGGCCTATGCCGCGCGATGGTTGGCATCCAAGGCGCGAAGCAATTGTGAGCCTAAATGTAGATCGATCAAAAGTGTCAAACCGGAAGCAGAACGTCGATCCCCGTCAGAACCGGGATGCCGGGAAGGACAAGCACGGTACCGCTGCGAAGCAACTGTGGATTGTCGCCAAGCAGGGCCTGAAACCATAAGGCCCACGTTCATTCGTCTGCCGCCTCCGTCAGTTGGCATCGCCTCCACGCACATAGCGCCGGTCGTTGATCGTCACCTCACCGTCGCTTTCGTCGAGGAGCCTAAGCCCGCGCATCAGCAATGTCTCGAGTGGCACCACGCCGCTCTGGGGACCTGTCGCAATTTTTTGTTTCCGAATGTCTGCTACGTGGTCTGGAGTTCCAGTAGCAGAGAGTAGCGCGTTCAAGGGCTGGCATTTTGATCGATCGGTGATCCTGCTCTGCGTCCAGTGATATTTGTCCTATAACCTCAGCCTGCGTAATCTCGAAGAGATGATGGCGGAGCGCGGCATCGCTGTCGATCACGCGACCGTCCCTAGATGGATAGGACGCTACTCGCCTGAGCTGCTCGACCGCTTCAATCTTCGCAAGCGAGCCGTCAGCAGGAAATGGAATCTGGACGAGATATACATCAAAGTCCGCGGTCAGTGGATGTATTTGTACCGAGCGATCGACAGCGACGGTGACACGGTCGAGTTCTGGTTCAGCGAGAAGCGCAATCTGGCCGCCGCCAAGCGCTTCGTGTCCCGCGCTCTCAAGCGTCACGGTTGCCCTGAGCAGATCGTCATCGATGGCAGCCAAACGAACCGGGAAGCGAACCCGTCCTGCGACACGACAGACCGGCTCAGGGTTCGATCAAGACGGCGTCTCGAGCCAATTCGGATACGGCAGAGTCGATATTTGAATAATCGCATCGAGCAGGATCATCGTGCGATCAAACGCCATGTTCGCCCGATGCTGGGGTTCAAGTCAATGGGCAGCGCTCGCGCCGTGTTGGGCGGGACCGAGATGGTTCACATGATGAGGAAAGGACAGGCGAAGTATGCCTGCAAGTCTCAGCCGTCCTTCGCCGAGCAGTTCGAGCGGCTCGCTACATAGGCGTTTACAAGCCACTCTGGCATCGTTCTGTCCTTACCCAGAATTTGCAACAGAACCTCCCGCGTGGTCGTGACTGCCATTGGCGTAAGCGACCCCGACACCGGCGCGAATCCCGGCAGTAGGACTAGGTGTCTGGATGCGAGACCTCCTTGGCATGAGCGATGACCTGGAGGGCTGGCGGCAAAGCGTCTGAATCGGGCGGCTTG
>NZ_JAFEMD010000064.1 GCF_016892765.1 Microvirga arvi | reverse complement strand
AGTGGAGCCCGGGATCCATAACCGGTGACGGCGCAGAACAAGGCGAGGCAGCCGTCGCGGGTTCTCGATGACGGTCGCGGCTATGGATCCCCGCCTGCGCGGGGATGACAGTGTCGAGTTTCGTGAGCCCCACCCTGGCTGACGATCCCAGATCGGCTGACGCCGTCTGGAATGACGATCGGGAACTTCATCGAGCACAGCACTATTCCAATCTGACATCACCCGGCCGAACCCTATATCCATCCCATGGCGCTGCGTTCCACCGATATCCTCACCCAGACCCCGCAAGGGCTCTACTGCCCCCTCGGCGACTTCCACATCGACCCGGTCCGCCCCGTGAAGCGGGCGCTGATCACCCATGGCCACTCGGACCATGCCCGCTCCGGCCACCGCTCCGTCATGGCGACGCGGGAGACCCTGCGGATCATGGGCGTGCGCTACGGCGAGGACTTTGCCGGTTCGACCCAGGAAGCCGCCTTGGGCGAGAGCATCCGCCTCGGCGACGTGACCGTGCGCTTTACGCCGGCCGGCCATGTGCTGGGCTCAGCGCAGATCGCCATCGAGGCCGGCGGCACCCGTGTCGTGGTGTCGGGCGACTACAAGCGCGCCGAGGACCCGACCTGCCTGCCCTACGAGGTCGTGCCCTGCGACGTCTTCATCACCGAGGCGACGTTCGGCCTGCCGGTGTTCCGCCACCCCGACACGCGGGCCGAGGTGCGCAAGCTCATCGATTCCGTCGCCCTGTTTCCCGAACGCGCCCATATCGTCGGCGCCTATGCGCTCGGCAAGGCGCAGCGTGTCATGGCGCTCCTGCGCGAGGAAGGCTATGACCGGCCGATCCATCTCCATGGCGCCATGGAGCGCCTGACCGAGCTCTACAAGTCGGAAGGCATTCCGCTCGGCGAGACGCCGAAGGTTGTGGCCGCCGAGCGCTCGAAGCTCGCCGGCGCCATCGTGATCTGCCCGCCCTCCTCGATCCAGGACCTCTGGTCCCGGCGCTTTCCGGATCCGGTCACATGCTTTGCCTCGGGCTGGATGCGGGTCAGGGCGCGGGCCCGTCAGAAGGGCGTCGAGCTGCCCCTCGTGATCTCCGACCATTCCGACTGGGACGACCTCTGCCGCACGATCAAAGAAACCGGCGCCGGCGAGGTCTGGGTCACGCACGGGCAGGAGGACGCGCTCGTCCATTGGTGCACCACCCACGGCATCAAGGCGCGGCCCCTCCACATGCTGGGCTATGGCGACGAAGGTGAGGCGGAGGAGGCACACGCAGCCAAGGAAGACGCGGGAGGCGCCACATGAACCGCTTCGCCGCCCTCCTCGACCGCCTCGGCTACGAACCGCGCCGCAACGCCAAGCTGCGGCTGCTCGTGGATTATTTCCGCCATACCCCGGACCCGGACCGCGGCTATGCGCTCGCCGCCATGACCGGGGCGCTGATGTTCAAGGAGGCCAAGCCCGGCCTGATCCGCGGCCTCGTCGAGGAACGGACGGATCCGGAGCTGTTCCGGATGTCCTATCACTATGTCGGCGATCTGGCCGAGACCGTGGCGCTCATCTGGCCCGCTCCGGGGCATGAGAGCGTGGCGTCTCCCTCCCCCTTGCGGGGAGGGGCAGGGGTGGGGGTTGGAAAGCCGGAACAGTCGGGAGCCGATGTCTCCACCGGCGGCTCTGCAATCACTTCAAAGGGCGCCCTCTCACCCGGTCATTCCACCCCCACCTCCAACTCCTCCCCGCAAGGGGGAGGAGAGATCGGCCCCGGCCACAACAACCCGCCGCCGCACGTGCCGACGCTGACTGAGGTCATCGAGACGCTCGCGACCACGAGCAAAAGCGACCTGCCGGCCCGTGTTGCTGAATGGATGAATGCTCTCGACGAGACGGGACGCTGGGCGCTGATCAAGCTGATCACCCGGGAGCTGCGGGTCGGCGTCTCGGCGCGGCTCGCCAAGACCGCGGTCGCCCAGCTCGGAGGGATCGAGCCGGACGAGGTCGAGCTGGTCTGGCACGGACTGGAGGCGCCTTACGAGGATCTTTTCGCCTGGGTCGAAGGAAAGGGCGAGAGGCCCGAATCCGGCAACCCCGCACCCTTTCGTCCGTCCATGCTCTCGCATCCGCTGGAGGACGAGGATTTCGGGAAGCTCGAGGCTTCCGAGTTTCTGGCCGAGTGGAAATGGGACGGCATCCGCCTGCAGGCGGCCTCCGGCCATGGCAGCGACGGGCGCCCGGTGCGGCGCATCTATTCCCGCACCGGCGAGGACGTTTCCCGCGCCTTCCCCGACCTCGTGGAAGCGCTCGATTTCGAGGGCGCCATCGACGGCGAATTGCTGATCGTGCGCGAGGGCCGGGTTCAGACCTTCAACGTGCTGCAGCAGCGCCTGAACCGGAAGGCCGTGACCCCGAAGCTGATCGCCGAGTTTCCCGCTCACTTAAGGGTCTACGACATCCTGTTCGAGGGCGAGGAGGACCTGCGCCCCCTGCCCTTCGCCGAACGGCGCAAGCGCCTGGAAGCCCTGGTCGCCAAGCTCGACGATCCGCGCATCGACCTCTCGCCCATGGTGCCCTTCTCCTCCTGGGAGGACTTGGCGGCCGCCCGCTCCGATCCCGCCTCGGTCGGGGCTGGGCTCGACGCGGACGCCATCGAGGGCTGCATGATCAAGCGGGCGAGCAGCCCCTATCTGCCAGGGCGTCCCAAGGGCTATTGGTACAAGTGGAAGCGCGATCCCTACCTCGTGGACGCGGTGATGATGTACGGTCAGCGCGGCCATGGAAAACGCTCGTCCTTCTATTCCGACTACACCTTCGGCGTCTGGCGCGAGGGCCTAAGCGGCGAGGAGCTGGTGCCGGTGGGGAAGGCCTATCACGGCTTTACCGACGAGGAGCTGGTGAAGCTCGACCGCTATGTTCGCAACCACACGGTCAAGCGCTTCGGCCCGGTGCGGGAGGTGGAATACGGCAAGGATAAGGGGCTCGTGCTGGAGGTGGCGTTCGAGGGCCTTCAGCGCTCGACCCGGCATAAATCCGGCGTCGCCATGCGCTTTCCCCGCATCAACCGGATCCGCTGGGACAAGCCCGCAGCGGAAGCCGACCGGATCGAGACCCTCGAAAAGATTCTCGAACGCGGCGAACAGGAGGTTCATCCGCTGAAGGCTGGGCGAGCAAAAAGGAAGGAGGCCTGACGATGCTCGATGTGGAAACCCTCTCCGAGGCTAGCGTGACGCAGCAGGTGAACGGCCGGCTCGTGGTGGAGACCGAAGGTCCCGGCTTCATCGAGATCACGGAGGCCCTGTCGCGCTGGGTGTTCGGGACGGGGGTCCTGAACGGACTCCTGACGATCTTCTGCCGCCACACCTCGGCCTCGCTGCTCATCCAGGAGAACGCCGATCCGGAGGTGCGCCAGGACCTGCTGACCGCGCTCGACCGTCTGGCGCCCCGCGAGGCAGGCTATGTCCACTCCACGGAAGGCCCGGACGACATGCCCGCCCATATCAGGACCATGCTGTCCGGCGTCTCCTTGAGCATTCCCGTGGTGGACGGCCAGATGGTCCTAGGCACTTGGCAGGGGGTCTATCTGGCCGAGCATCGGGATCGGCCGCACACCCGCGACCTGATCGTGCATCTGATCGGGGCGTAATCCACATGATTGGATGGGACGGCTCCGTAGTTTCCCTTAGCGCATCGTGCGGAAAAGTGGGCCCGGTTTTCCGCTAAGACGATGCGCAGCCTAAGAAAATGAGCATCGGATTAATCCCAAAAGTGGTGCCCACTTTTGGGTCCGATGCTTTAGAATAGTCAAGAACAGCGTTTGCCGCCTTGCCATTCCCTCAAGGATGCGGCTAAGGCACAAGGCAAGCGTCTCGTGGGAGTAGGCACACGTGCAAAGTCAATCCACCACGATCATCATTGCCGATGACCATCCGCTGTTTCGTGGCGCCTTGAGGCAGGCCGTTTCCTCCATGATGCCGCAGGCCCGCGTGATGGAAGCAAGCGGCATGGATGACCTGAATGCCCTCCTCTCCCAGGAACGCGATGTCGACCTGATCCTGCTTGACCTGACCATGCCCGGCGTCCAGGGCTTTTCCGGCCTGATGTCGCTCAGGGCTCAGTATCCCGAGCTTCCGGTGGTGATCGTGTCCGCAACGGAAGAGCCGACCGTGATCCGCCGGGCCATGGATTTCGGCGCCTCCGGCTTCATCCCGAAATCCATCGACATCGACAGCATCGGCGGCGCCATCCAGGCAGTGCTCGCCGGCGACACCTGGACCCCGCCGGACGTGGACCTCTCCGCAGCCGAAGACGCGGAGACCGCCGATCTCGTGCGCCGGCTGGGCACCCTCACCCCTCAGCAGGTGCGCGTGCTGACCATGCTCTCCGAGGGCCTGCTCAACAAGCAGATCGCCTACGAGCTCGGGGTCTCGGAAGCGACCGTGAAAGCCCACGTGTCGGCGATCCTCGACAAGCTCGGGGTGGACAGCCGCACGCAAGCCGTCATCGCCGCCTCGAAGATCGGCGTGACCCAGCGCCCCTCCCCGGCCGGCGCCGATTAAAGCTCCTCGATAAAGGCATCGATCCGCGACAGCGCCTGCTCAGCGAGCGCGCTGCCAAAGCGGATGAACACGTGTGACCCGCCCGGCCAGACCGCAAGATCCGCCTTGTTGCCGGCGGCCACCCAGCGGGAGGCCATGAAGAGCGTGTCGTCGAGCAGCAGATCCCGGGTTCCCACGGAGAAGAGCGCAGGCGGCAGGCCGTTCAGATCGGCGTAAAGCGGCGAAA
The DNA here is from genome assembly GCF_016892765.1 of Microvirga arvi. Lineage (GTDB taxonomy): Bacteria > Pseudomonadota > Alphaproteobacteria > Rhizobiales > Beijerinckiaceae > Microvirga > Microvirga arvi. The sequence continues at coordinate 23,374 of NZ_JAFEMD010000064.1, read as the reverse complement.
CGGCCGGATCCCGCCGGTCGAGGTTCGGACCGCAGAAATTGTCGGCGAAAATCATGACCCCGGGCGTGTTCAGGATGAGCGGCTCGTCGCCCCAATTGGCGGCGCTCGGGGTCAGCCTGACGTCGTAGCAGCCGGCGAAGAGGTTTGCTCCCCTGAAGGGATTGAGGCCATACCTGTCACGCAGGCGCAGCAGGGTCAGGGCCGAGAGATGGGCGCCGGCTGACTCACCGCCGATGAACAGGCGCGAGGTGCCGAAGCGGCCTTCCGCCTCACGGATCAGCCAGAGGGCGGCCGCCTCGCAATCGTCAGGACCGGCCGGAAACGGATGCTCGGGGGCAAGCCTGTATTCCACCGACACCACCGCAAGGCCGCACCTGTCGGCCAGGCGGTCGAGCCAGGGATCCTGCTCGTCGGCGGTGCCGATGGTCCAGCCGCCGCCATGAATGTGGAGATAGGCTCCGCGAGGGTTTTCCGGGACGATGATCCGCAAGGGGAGCGGCCCGCCCGGCCCGTCGATGGCGATAGTCTCAGCCTTGCGGCTCAGGGGCATGAGCGGAAACGGACCGATTCCCTTGCGGCGGTTCTCCCTGATCAGGGCGGGAGGCGCCTCCCAGTAGCGTCCGAGCTTCGAGAGCTTGGCCACAATCTCGGCATTCTGGGCGCGGATCTCCTCGCTGATGGCGGAGGGATCGAAGAGGGTGGAGTCGATCATGCGAAACTCAGGTTGGGTTGCGTTCATCGCCGGCCCCTGCGATGAAGCACACGCGAGACCTGAGGTCCATTACGCTTTCTTCCAGTGACGCTTTCCGACGAGATGAGCAGCATGTCCAACCTGAACCGTTTTCTCGGCGGCTCCCCCGGCTCCGTGCTGGTGAAGCTGATCTTCCTGTCGCTCCTCGTCGGCGCCTTCCTGGCCTTTTATGACATCACACCCTTCACGTTGATCGAAAGGTTGTTCAGCTGGATCAGTTCGGTCCTGGATCTCAGCCTTGAGACGGTATTACAAGTGGGTCGATGGGTCCTTTACGGAGCCGTCATCGTCATTCCTCTCTGGCTCATTTCCCGCCTTTTCAGCCGGCGCTGAGGCATCTCAAGGATCATCATGGACGGCTCAACCGTAGCTCAGCGGCTAGACATCTCCCATTGGCGCATCCTGGCACTCGCCCTGCCGATGACCCTGTCGCATGTGACGACGCCCCTGCTGGGGCTCGTCGACGCGACGGTGATCGGGCGGCTTGGTGAGGCCCATCTCCTCGGTGCCGTGGCCCTGGGTGCGGTGATCTTCGACTTCGTGTTCTGGAGCTTCGGGTCGCTCCGCATGGCGACAGCCGGCCTGACGGCGCAAGCGACAGGCGCCGGCAACCGGCATGAGGTCGACCTGACTCTCGCCCGTGCGTTTCTGGTGGCAGCGGCCACGGGCCTCCTGTTGATCCTGCTGCAATGGCCGATTGCGGCTGTCTCGTTTTCCATGGCGGGCGCGAGCGAGGCGGTGACGGAGGCGCTCTCGACCTACTTCTTCATCCGCATCTGGGCCGCTCCCTTCACCCTGGCGAATTACGTGATCCTCGGCTCCACCTTGGGACGCGGGCGCACGGATCTCGGCCTGCTGCTGCAGGTGGCGATCAACGTGGCCAATATCGTGCTGACCATGGGCTTGGTTCTTTACTTCGGCCTCGGCACCGCGGGTGCGGCCATCGGCACGGCGCTGGCCGAAGTGCTGGGCGCAGGCCTGGGCATCGTGGTCCTGCGTCGTCTCGGCTCGAATCCGTTTGCCGTCACATGGGCGGAGGTTCTGAACCGGGCAGCCATGATGCAGAATCTCGCCATGAACCGGGACATCATGATCCGCAACGTGGCCCTGATCCTCGCCTTCGCGATCTTCAGCGCATTGGGGGCACGATCCGGCGATGTGACGCTCGCCGCGAATGCGGTGCTCTACAACATGTTCCTGATCGGCGGCTATTTCCTGGATGGCTTCGCCACCGCCGCCGAGACCCTGTGCGGCCAGAGCATCGGCGCTCGCGACGAGCGCGGCTTCCGCCGCGCCATTCACTTGAGCCTGGGATGGAGCCTCGGGTTCGGACTGGCAGTCTCAGGCCTCTTCCTGATCGGCGGCGGGCCGTTCATCGATTTTGTGTCGACCAATCCGGAGGTGAGGGCTTACGCGCGGGATTATCTCGTCTTCGCAGCCCTGACGCCCCTCGTCGGCGCCGCGGCCTTCGCCTTCGACGGCATCTATACCGGCGCGACCTGGACCCGGTCCATGCGCGACCTGATGGTGCTCTCCTTTGCCATCTATGCAGGCATTCTCATGACCGTCGGCAGCCTCGGCAACACGGCGCTGTGGATGGCGCTGCTCGCCTTCCTGAGCGCGAGAGGGATCGGGCAGTTCATTCTCTATCCGAGACTGGCGCGGAAGACCTTCGCCAGCCTTGCATAGGAACAGAGCCTAGAACTCTCCTCGTGCAATCGCCGACGCGTCACGACCGAGCGCCAGCGTCAGCGACGTCTTCTCAGCTTCGAGCGTCTGCAGCAGCCCGCTCTTGATGTCTCCGATGAGCCCTGGCCCCTTGTAGACCATGGCCGAGTAAAGCTGCACGAGACTGGCCCCTGCACGGATCTTCGCCCAAGCCGATTCTGCGGAATCGACGCCGCCGACACCGATGAGCGGGAGCCTGCGCTCCACACGCAGGAAGGCCTCGGCGAGAAGCTTGGTGGAGGGGACGAACAAAGGCTTGCCCGAGAGGCCGCCCGTCTCGGAAGCCAGCGCCTTCTCCTTCAGGCTGTCGGACCGGGCGATGGTGGTGTTGGAAACGGTCAGTCCATCGATGCCGCGCTTGAGGGCCGTGGCGATGATGGCGTCGAGGGTATCGAGCGAAATGTCGGGCGCGATCTTCAGGAGAATGGTGGTCTTGGCGCGGTTCTGATCCGCCTTGTCGCGCGCTTCGATGCTGCGGGCGAGAAGATCGTCGAGGAAGGCTTCGCCCTGCAGATCCCGCAAGCCCGGCGTGTTGGGCGATGACACGTTGATCGTCAGGAAATCGGCAAGCCCGCACAGGTGCTGGATGCAGTGGACATAATCGGCGATGCGATCAGCGGAATCCTTGTTCGCCCCGATATTGATGCCGACGATCCCGGGCCGTCCGCGACGCTGCACAAGGCGTCGGCATGCGGCGTCGAGGCCGTCGCTGTTGAGGCCGAAACGGTTGATGACCGCTTCGTCACGCGTGAGCCGGAAGACGCGCGGACGGGGATTGCCTGCCTGCGGCTTTGGCACGACCCCGCCGAGTTCGACGAATCCGAAGCCGAGACCGAGAAGCTGATCCGGCACTTCGCATTGCTTGTCGAAACCGGGTGCGAGCCCGACGGGATTGGGGAATGTTTTGCCGAACACGTCGACGCTGAGACGTGGATCGTCCGTGGGCAATGGCATCACCGGCAACAGGGACAGCCCCCTGATCGTCAGCTGGTGTGCCGTCTCGGCATCGAGCGCATGCAGCGCCGGCCTTGCGAGGGAAAAGAGCGCGCCAATCATGCTTCAAGATCCGGAAAGATGTGTTGGCCATCATCGCCGAGGGGCAGTGGTTTCACCCATCGGACAGCGGACAAAGGCAAGGGAGCATAGAGGTGCGGGAAGAGATCGCCACCGCGCGAAGGCTCGTCGCGCAGTGCCTCGCCGAGTGAGTCGGCATCGATGGCGATCAGCAGGAGATCGGTTTGGCCGGCAAAGTGTTTGGCAGCCGTCTCGCGAACCTGCTCGGCGGTTGAAAAGTGGAGGTACCCATCTTGTATGTCGATCGGTGCTCCAACGAAGAAACCGGCCTTTTCGGCCTCGCGCCAAAGCAATTGAGGGCATATTTTGTAGATAATGCGCATGAAAAACCGATTAATCCTGCGTCGCTTCAGGAGCAACCCTGATTAGACATATTGTCTCAAGAGGCATGAGCCCGTTGCCTGTGCCTTAGAACAATCTTAATTCCTATTCATAGGTTCGCTTTCAGTAATTCGCTCCTACGCGAAGGTTTTTACGATGTTGTCCCACGAACGCGTTTGGGCTGCTATCGATGCGTTAGCATCACGTCATGGCATGACTGCATCGGGCCTCGCGCGCAAGGCCGGTCTCGATGCCACCAGCTTCAACAAGTCGAAACGCGTCAGCCCGGAGGGCCGGGAGCGATGGCCCTCGACGGAGTCGATCTCGAAGATCCTGAAGGCCACCGGTGCGACGCTCGAGGATTTCCTGCGCCTCGTCGAGCCTTCGGGCTCCCTGCGCCGCTCGATGATTCCGCTGATCGGCATGGAGGAAGCGGCCTCGGGGAAGATCCTCAACGAGGACGGCACGCCGACGGAAGGCCCCGGCTGGGATGAACTCGAGTTTCCGGACTTCGGTCAGGAAAGGGTTTTCGCCCTCGAGGTGACGGGCGATTCCCTTGTCCCGCTCTACCGGGATGGAGACGTTCTCATCGTCTCGCCGACAGCCAGCACCCGCAAGGGGGATCGGGTTGTGGTCTGCACCACGAACGGGCAGATCCTGGCCAAGGAGCTCAAGCGGCGCTCGGCCAAGACCCTGGAGATGACCTCCCTCGCCAGGGATCAGGAAGACCATGTGATCCCCGCTGAGGAGATCGCATGGACGGCCCGGATCATGTGGGCGCGGCAGTAAGGATCAGGCGGCGCGCCCGGACTGGCGTTCCTTCAGGAACGCTTCGTGCTCGCGCACGAGATCGCCATTGAGCGCCTTTCGGATCAGGGCCCGCGTCTCCTTCACGCCATAGAGGGCCACGAACGATCCGAAGCGCGGACCGCGCGGCTCGCCGAGCAGCACCTGATAGATCGTGTTGAACCACTCGATGGAAACGCCCGGGCGCTCGGGCGTGGCGCCCTTGGCCTTGAGATCCTGATAGCGCGGCTCGGCGCGGCCGACATTGTAGATCTCTTCCTGGATCGCCTCCGCTGTCGCAGGCCGCTCGCCGGATTCGAACGAGCCGAGAATCTCTTCGAGCCGGCGCAGCGAAGCGGCCTCGACCTCATCCGCGAGACGGTAGGTCTTCTGCGGCTTCACGAAATCCTCGAAGTAGCGCACTGCGCGCTTCACGAGGCTGTCGAGGCGGGAATGGGTCTCGGGCGAAACACCCGGCGCATAGCGGCGGATGAAGCCCCAGAGCACCGACGGATCCTCGGAATTCGCCACCGCCACGAGGTTGAGCAGCATGGAGAAGGAGATCGTCGTGCCCGGCTGGTTGGCTCCACCGGAAGACACCAGTTCAGGCGCCGGCGGATGCCCCGCATGCAGGTGCCAGACCGGGTTCATCAGGCGTGCCTTCGCATCCTGCGCCGGATACTTCTCCAGGAAGGTCAGGTAATCGTCCACCTGCCGCGGGATCACGTCGAAATAGAGCTTCTTCGCTTCGCGCGGCTTGCTGAACATGAACAGCCGGAGGCTGTCCGGCGTGCCGTAGGTGAGCCACTCGTCGATGGTGAGGCCGTTGCCCTTCGACTTCGAGATCTTCTGGCCCTTGTCGTCCAGGAAGAGCTCGTAGTTGAACCCGTCCGGCGGCAGGCCGCCGAGCGCCTTGGCGATCTCGCCCGAGAGCTTCACGCTGTCGATGAGGTCCTTGCCGGCCATCTCGTAATCGACCCCGAGCGCCACCCAGCGCATGGCCCAGTCGGGCTTCCATTGCAGCTTGGCGTGACCGCCGGTGACCGGCGTCTCGAAGCGCTCGCCGGTGTCCGGATCACGCCACACGATGGTGCCGGCATCGACCTTTCGCTCGTCGATGGGCACCTGCATCACGATCCCGGTCTTCGGGTGAAGCGGCAGGAAGGGCGAATAGGATTGCTGGCGCTCCTCGCGCAGGGAGGGCAGCATGATCGCCATCACCGCATCGTAGCGCTCGAGGACGGTGAGCAGCGTCTTGTCGAAACGACCGGCCTTGTAGCACTCGGTCGCCGACATGAATTCGTAGTCGAAGCCGAAGGCGTCGAGAAATTCGCGCAGGCGCGCATTGTTGTGATGTGCGAAGCTCTCATGGGTGCCGAACGGGTCCGGCACCTGCGTGAGAGGCTTGCCGAGGGAGGCAGCCACCAGCTCCTTGTTCGGGATGTTGTCCGGCACCTTGCGCAGGCCGTCCATGTCGTCCGAGAAGGCGACGAGACGGGTCGGGATGGCGTCGCCCGTCAGCACCCGGAAGGCATGGCGCACCATGCTGGTGCGGGCCACCTCGCCGAAGGTGCCGATATGCGGCAGGCCCGAGGGGCCGTAGCCCGTCTCGAAGAGAGCCTCCGTCTTGCCCGTCCGTTTGAGCCGCTCGACGAGCTTGCGCGCCTCCTCGAAAGGCCAGGCGGTGGCGGTCTGGGCGGCTTCAATCAGGGAAGGATCGAGAGAGAGGGGTCGGGACATGGGCCTAGTGCTTAAAGGAAATGCTTCCAGAAGCGCGGCACACTAGGGATCAGTCCAGGCAGGGTCAATGCGATAAACCCGTCAGCGCTGAGGCCTTTGCGTCCCTAGAAGGGGCTGATCGGGAAGAAGCGCAGGTAGAGCTCCGCGTACTTCCCCTCCTTCCAGAGCTGCTGGAGGGCGAAGTCCAGGGCGCGGCGCAGGGTCTCATCCTCGGTGCGCGTGATGAAGCCGATCCCCTCCCCGAAGAAGCGGCTCTCGAGGTAGGGACCGCCCGAAAAATCACAGCATCCCGCCGCCTCCTCGCCCCCGATCCAGAGCGCAAGGCCGAGACCATCGGCAAACAGGTAGTCGATCTCACCATTCTTGAGAGCGCTCTGCGCTGCCGCCAGTTCCTGGTAAGGCTTGAGGGAGGCCCCTGTCATGAGCGCCTTGGCATAGGCCTCATGGGCGGTGCCGCCGACCACGCCGACAGCCTTGCCCTGAAGCGTCTTGGCATCGGGCGCCGGCTGGTTCCTGTCCTTCCGGACGGCAAAGCGGGCCGGGATCTTGAAATAGGGTCCGGTCACCGCAAAGCGCCGCCTCAGATCCGCCGTCACCGGAATGGCGGCCGCCACCACATCACCCTGCTTGTCATTGAGGGTGTTGAGAAGCGTATCGAAGCGGCGGACCTGGATGGTGCAGGTCAGGCTCAGGCGCTCGCAGGCGGCTCTGGCGAGTTCCACCGACAGGCCGGTCGGGTTGCCGTCCAGGCCCGAAAAGTGAAGCGGCGGAAAGTCGTCGTCGACCAGGAAGCGGATCGTGCGGGTCGCGGGCAGATCCGGACGCTCAAGCTGGCTCCGGGAATCCCAGAAATTCGGAATATTGATGCCCTGGGCCAGTGCGGCGCTGGATGCCAGCCAGAGGAAAACCATCATCCAGGCCTGCCGGATGGGCTTGATCTTGCCAAGAAAGCGAGCAACCAATGTAACGATATTTAGATCCATCGAGGCGACATTCTCTTGTACTTGGCTTCGCTCTGCTCCGGAATGCCCTCAAGCAACACCCGATGCTCATGAGGCAGGGTCTAGCGGACAGAGCCCCACAGTCAACAGCGCTGCCGATCGAGATCGGCTTTCTGGCCCGGCACGGCCATGCGACCGAAACCCTGCGGCATGCCGCGATCTTCGCCCAGATCGCCGGGGTTCCGGCCGATGAATTCCTCATCAAACAAGGCTTGGTCCCAGAGGAAGAATTCTATCGCGCCCTCGCTGCCGAACTCGGCGTGCCGTTCGTTGCATACCCGCGCCTGTCGCCGAGCGCCCGCTATCCAGAGAGCATCCTGGCGGCCCTGGCCCCCTTGGCCGGGCCTAAAGCCGGCTTCGTGGCGGCACCTCGGGGTCCGGCCCTGGCCAATCTTCTCAAAAACCGTCCTTTCAAACGTTTGCCGGCCATCACCACGCCCAGCCGGCTGAGAGAGGCCGTCTTCCGGGCTCAGGGGCCGCTCATCGCGCACCGGGCCGCTCACGATCTGACCGAACAGGCTCCTGAGCTTGCAACCGACCTCAGCTACGGGCAGATCGTCGTTCTTTGCATTGCTCTCGTGCTGGCTGCGTTCGGCCTCGGCTACACCCCCGGTTCGACCCTCGGGACTTTGGGGGCGGCCATGAGTCCCCTGTTCCTCGGGATGATCGTCCTCCGTCTCGCCACGTCGATCCTGAGCAATCCTGTCGGCCCCGCGGTCCAGCCGCCCCGCGCCGAAGATGCGGATCTGCCGGTCTATACGATCATTGCCGCCCTCTATCAGGAAAAGCGTGTCGTCACCCGCCTCCTCGAGGCCCTGGGACGGCTCGACTATCCGGCCTCTAAGCTCGACATCAAGCTCGTGCTGGAGGTCGACGATCGGGAAACGCCAGAGGCTCTCCGCGCCATCGCAGTGCCCGGCAATGTCGAAATCCTGATCGCTCCCCCAGGCGAACCTCGCACCAAGCCCCGCGCGCTCAATGTCGCCCTGCCCCTGGCGCGGGGACGCTTCACCGTCATCTACGATGCAGAGGATGTTCCCGATCCGGGACAGTTGCGGCTGGCGGTGTCCCGCTTTGCTGAAATGCCGCCGCGCGTCGCGTGCCTGCAGGCGCGGCTGACGATCGACAACACGGACGACACATGGCTCACCCGGCTATACACCATCGAGTACGCCGCCTTGTTCGACGTGTTCAATCCCGGACTGACGGACATCGGCAGCCCCATCGCTTTGGGCGGCACCTCGAACCATTTCCGCACCGCCGTGCTGCGGCGGATCCATGGCTGGGACGCCTGGAACGTGACCGAGGATGCCGATCTCGGGATCCGTCTGGCGCGGCTCGGCTATGACGTGAAGGACCTCCCCTCCTCCACCCTCGAGGAGGCGCCCGGCACCCTGCGGCTCTGGATGCGGCAGAGGACACGTTGGATGAAGGGCTTCGTTCAGACCGCCGCGGGCCATTCGCGCAAGCCCTGGACCATGCTGCGCCAGTTGGGGATCTGGCGTGCGTATTGCGCGCTCGTTCTGACCTGGGGAACCGCGCTCAGCGCCCTGATCTACCCACTGTTCACCGGGCTGTACGTGGCGTCATGGCTCTCCGGGACTAAACAGGCTATCGGCCTGCACTGGAAGAACGCCCTGAACGCCTATGCCTTGACGCTCTTCGCCTTCGGCGCATTGTCGGTTGTCATACCGGCCTGCGTAGCCCTTCACAGACGCGGTCTCTGGCGGCTGCTGCCCTGGGTTCCGCTGCTGCCGTTCTATTACGGCCTCGTCAGCCTCGCAGCCTGGAGAGGATTGTGGGAGCTGGCCATCGCACCTTTCCGCTGGAACAAGACGAGCCACGGTCTCGCCCGCACCTCGCGAGCCGGTCTCTTTCAGAAGCACCAGGCCAGGGTGGTGAGCACCAGATCGTTGAACACGGCGCCGCCATAACGCCACCACATGAGACCGCCCGTGGCGACCAGGCACAGAACCGCCCCGGCGATCAGACCCATGCGAGCCCGCCGCTCCTGACGGTCAGAGTGTCCGATATCCACGCTCATTCCGTGCTCCCAGAACGCGCCTTTGCAGGATCAGATATAGAGCGTTTCGGCCCTGGACGGAAGGGATCAGGCCTGGAGCCAGTTCCGCAATCGGGACAGGCGCGGCTCTTCCTCGGAGGCCACGGCCTGGACGAGCGCGGCTCTGCTGCCCACGAGGATCACCAGGCGGCTTGCCCGCGTCACCCCCGTATAGAGGAGCTTGCGCCGCAACATCGAGGCCTGCTGCAGCGCGACGGGGATGATCACGGCCGGGTACTCGGAGCCTTGCGCCTTGTGGATCGTCACCGCATAGGCGAGCGTGAGCTCGTCGAGCTCCTGCAGGGTGTAGGTCACGAGCCTGTCGTCGAAGGCGACGGTGAGTTCGCCGCACTCGCGGCTCACCTCGCGCACGATGCCCACCTCACCGTTGTAGACGTCCCGCTCGTAGTCGTTGCGGACCTGCATGACCTTGTCGCCGGGCCCGTAGATCCAGCCCGCCCGATGCAGGCTCTCGGGCCCCGGCGGGTTGAAGATCTGCTGCAGTTCCCCGTTTAGCATATGGGTGCCGAGCCGCCCGCGATTCATCGGGCACAGCACCTGGATGTCCCGTACCGGATCGAGGCCGAAGCGGCGCGGAATCCGGTCGCGCATGAGGATGGTCATCTTGGCCATGGCATCGGCCGGCGTGTCGGCCTCGACGAAGTAGAAATCCGAATCCGGCCGATGCCCGAGATCGGGAACGAGCCCTCGGTTGATCGCATGGGCCACCGTGATGATGCGGCTCTCCCGCTCCTGCCGGAACACCTCCTTCAGGTGCACCACCGGAACGGCATCGGACGCGATGATGTCGGAGAGGATCTGCCCGGGGCCGATGGAGGGAAGCTGATCCACATCGCCGACGAGGAGCAGGGAGGCCTCGTCCGGCAAGGCGCGAAGCAGCGCCGCCATCAGCCGGATGTCGAGCATCGAGGCCTCGTCGACGACGAGGAGGTTGCACTCGAGCGGCGTCTTCGCGTTGCGCCGGAAGCCGCCCTCGGAGGCTTCCAGCAACCGGTGGACGGTCTTGGCCGGAAAGCCCGTGCTCTCCGACAGACGCTTTGCCGCCCGGCCGGTCGGTGCGCAGAGCGCGATCGTCAGCTCATGCTGCGCGCACAGATGCGTCAGGCTCCTGATCAGCGTGGTCTTGCCCACGCCCGGCCCGCCCGTGACGACGAGAACTTTCGAGCGGCAGGCTGAGGCCAGCGCCTCCTGCTGGCTCGGCGAGTAGGACACGCCGATGGCCGCTTCGGCCTCGGCGATCACCTGTGCGGGATCGAGTCCGGTCCAGGGATGCAGCCCTTGCCCAATCTCCTTCAGGCGCAGCGCGATGAAGAGTTCCGCGCCGTAGAGATTCTTCAGGAAGATGCTGCGGCGCCCGTCGAGTTCGTCGGCGACGAGCTGACCCGCAGCACATTGCGCGTCGAGCACGGGCATCAGCTCGCCTCCAGGAACGTCGAGCAGACGGCTCGCCTGCCGCAACAGTTCCTCCGAAGACAGGCCGGAATGCCCCTCCCTGACGGCCTCCGACAGGATGGTGCTCAGACCGGCCTGAAGCCTGATCTCGGCCGTGGGTTCGACATCGAGCTGCAGGGCCACCTGATCGGCCAGGGCGAAATCGAAGCCGGGAATGTCGAGCACGAGACGGTACGGGTTGGCCTTGACGATGTCGATGGCGCCGACGCCATAGGCACGATAGATGCGCGTGAGCAGAAAGCCGCCGATGCCGTGTGCGTTGAGGAAAGCGGCGATCTCCTTCAGCGCGCGGTGCTCGGCCCAGGCCTCGCCGATGCTGAGGGCCTTGGCCATGGCGATGCCATGCACACGCGTCAGCTCATGCGGTTTCGTCTCGATCACGTCGAGGATGCGAGCGCCGAAGGATGCAATGAGTCTCTGGGCGAGAGAGGGCCCGACGCCTTTCAGGAGGCCGGAGCCGAGAAAGCGCTGCAGATCTTCCGCCGTGGTCGGCGCCGCGGTCATCAGTTCGCTCGCGCGGAACTGGACGCCATGATTGCGGTCATGCAGCCACCCGCCGCTCGCCTCGACAACCTCGCCGATGGCCACCGACGGCGCATGGCCCACAACGACGACGGGCTTGCGGTGCCCGCGCGCCTTCACGCGCAGCACGCAGAAGCCGGTCTCGTCGTTGTGGAACGTCACGCGCTCGATGGAGCCGACGAGATGTTCAGGAAGCGACAGCGCCTCCTGGTCGGAGGCCGCCAAGGCGGAGGAATTCGGCATCGATCAGCGGGACCAAAAGCGCCGGGACGCCATCGAGGAAAAGAAAAGGGCGAGACGGCTTCATCCCGTCTCGCCCATGATCGCAGCGAAAGTTAGGCTGCCTTCTTGGTCGGCCAGCCGAGTTCGACGAGGCGCGCCTTAGCGTAGTCGCGGATCTCGTCGCGGATGCCCTCCGGCAGTTCGGAGAGAACCTTCTGCGTGTCGGCATGAAGCATCAGGTCCGTGACCGCATTGATGGTCTTGGCCTTCTTGATCTTCGCCTTCAGATCGTCCTCGACCTTGCCGTCGGAGGAAGCAGCCTCGACCCTGCCCTTCTGCGGCTGAGGCTCGGTCTTCTCAAGCTCCACATGCGGGTCGGTAAAGCCCGGACGGCCCTGCTTGAACTCGTCCGCCTCTTCCTCGGAATAGACATAGCCATGCAATTCGATGAGCTTGAGGATCACGCGGTCCTTCGCCCGCTTCTCCGCCATGGCATAGACGTAGGCTGCCTGCTTGCCGGAGACGCGGTAGTTCACGCCGATCAGCGCCTCGCCGATCGACCACTCGATGCGTTCGCCCATGCGACCGGTGACCTGGATCACCGCCTCATCGCGCTCGGCGCGGATGATCTTGGGCTCGTCGAAGACAACCTTCGCCTGGGCCGCAATGCGCTCAAGAGTCTTGTGATAGATCACGGCCGTGCCCTGGACGCGCCAGACGTTGCCGGCCATCGGCTCGCCGAATTTGGCTAGCACCTCGGAGATTTTCTTGTCGGTCGTATTCATCCTCGATCCTAACGTTCAAAAGCACCCGTCGCTCGGCTTCACGCTCTTCTGACGCTTTCGCGTTTCGGCAGGCGTGTTCGTTCTTTGTTCTATACCAAATTTAGCTTCCTCAGTCTACTTGAGGACCGGTATGTCAGGCCATTTAAATCATTAGTTTCAGTAGTTTACCCGGTGTGCTGTTTTGTCTCATGACATCCTAGAGGAGCCCATGAGTTGGAGGCGTTTTTGGCGGGCTGGGATGCTGGTCATGATTTGACCATAACAAGCATGTTCTATATATGTTCTCATAAGCCAGATGTCGACGCTCGCCGGAATTCTGGACGGCCTGGCTATTCATCGCAACCGCCACCCTGGAGGACCGGATGTCCGCGCAAGCGATCCTCGACCTTTCGGATCGACGCCCTGCCCGCCGTAGCGGCACCCGCCGGGCTGCCAAGCGCCCCGCCACGCCGCTCACGCGCAATGCCCTGATCGCGGATTTCCTGTCGGTCTGCGAGCTCGATGCAGATGTGGAATGCTTGCGTGCTCCGGCCGATCCGGCAACCTTCGTGATCGGTGACGAGACCATCGAACACAGCGCCGATTTCGAGGTCGTTCGCGACGGCTCCGCCTACCTCGTCGATGTGGCAACGGATGACGACCTGCTGAACCATCCCCTGCGCGCCGCCGCCATCCACGGGATCACATCGTCCGACGGTCGCCCCTTCATCATCGAGACGGCGGCAAGCATCCGGGCGGAGCCGCGCTTCACCACCATGCGCCTGATCATGGCCTGCAAGCGCACGCCCGTGACGGCGGGCGACCGGGTACGCATCCTGCACCAGCTCGACGAGGTCGGCGCCATGCGGCTTGTCGACTGCGCCAGCGCCGTCATGAACACGCAGGACGGCGTGGCTGCCGTCCTGGCGCTGGCCTGCGAGGGCCTGATCGCGGTCGATATCAGCCGCCCGATCCTGCCGGAGACGCAGGTGCGCCGCCGGCGCCTGCCCTTCGCCGATCCGTTTGCTTTCTAGAGCATTGTCCGGCGAAGTGGCTCCGGTTCGCCGTCAAGACAATGCGTTTGCGACCACTATGATTGCGCGGCGTGGCGCTCCACTGCCTCGCCGAGGAGCGAGCGCACGATGGCGCGTACGGCGTCCGATGTGCTGTCGGCGGCGAACTTCGCCTCGATCTCGTCGCGAATGATGGAGCCGTCGCCGCTGCGCTTCAGCTCGGTTGAGGATTCCGCCTGAAGCAGGGTGACGAAGGCGCTCTCCACCTCGCGTGCCACCATCGCTTCATCCGCGGCATCGACCACGCGTCCCGTGAGATCGAAGACATTGCGCTCGAAGGGCAGCGCCTGTGCCTCCAGCTCGCCGCTGCCATCGAGAATCCAGGCGCGCGGCACGTGGTCCACGAGATCGACGGACTGGCGCGTGATGTTGCCGGGGTTGAGCCAGCGCGTCCGACCGGCCAGGATCGACTTTTGGGTCTTGTGGATGTGCCCGTTGATAAGCACGTCGCAGCCCTCGACCGCAAAGGGCGGCACGGCGCCGGGGTAACCGCCGTCGAAGGCGATGTCGTGATGCGTGAACCAGGCCTGCAGATCGGCGCCGGAGAAGAAGCCGCGCGCATCCGTGGGAATGGCCTGGCCGTAGGGTGTCATGCCGACGCCGATCCGGCGCGCTCCGATCTGGAACTCGGTCACGGGTGCGGACGTCGCCACCACATCGACGATGTCGCAGAGGCCCAGGAGCGCCAGCGAGTCGCCGTCGGTCAGCGTCGTGTGCTGAATGTCGTGATTGCCCACGTTCACGAGAGGCCGATGATGGAAGCTCTTCAGGATGCGGACGAGCTGGTTCTTGAGCGCCATGTCGGTCTCGACCGGACGGTCGAAGAGATCGCCGAGGATGACGACGGCCAATTGCCGCTCGTTGGCAATCGTCACGCAGCGCTCCAGCTTGCCGAGCACGGCCTGAGGCCAGATGGCATCCTTGCGCCGGCCGGGACGCCGCGAGCCCACATGCGGATCCCCGATCACGAGAATGCCGCTGCAGGCCACAGGGGGAAGTCGATCTCCGTTCAGGATCATGCGGTGAGCCGCTCCGAGGCTTTAAGCGAATGGGCGTGATGGTCGAGCAGGGTCTCAGGCTTCACGGGCGAACCGCAGGTCGGGCACAGGCCGCCGGTCTCCTCGACGAGACGCGCCATCTCGGCCTGCAGAGATTTCAGCCCCTCATCGACCTGCGCCATGCGCCCACGGGCGATCTGCGAGGCGCTGCGAAGATCGTTCATCCGCTTCAGAATGTTTTGTGCCGCCGCGGTGTTTTCAAGGGTTGGGGACGATGTGGGCAGCTCCTGCAAGGCCTTCAATCGCACTTGGCTGCGCGCGAGGTCGCGACCCAGCTGAACCACCTGGCGCCCGATGCGCTCGCGTTCGCGCGAGCGCTCGACGGCGCGGGTGAGATCGGCGAGCTGCTCGCCGGCCGGAAGCTTCTCCGTGATGCGGGCGCGAGCCTCAGCCCTCGCCAGCCCCTGCTTGACCCCGGCAAGCTGCGCCGCGTGTCTCTGCAGCTGCTCCAGCCGCGCGGCTTCCGTCGTGATGCTCTCCGCCTTCAGGCGCGCGGCCGAGAGCTTCACCTTCAGCGCCTCGAGTTCCTTCAACCCTTCGAGCGTGTCGCTCAACCCCATCAGCTCGCGCTCGCCATGGCGCGCGAGATCGTTGTCGCGACGGCAGCGCTCGCGGTGGATGACGAGCATGTCGCGGATATAGCCCGCCTCCTGCCCGATGGAGAGAACGGCCGAGCGCCGAGACGCCGCCTCGCCCAAGAGGAACACCGGAAACTTCTGATGCGCGATGTGGACGTCGAGATCCTCGACCTTGCGGATGCGGATGAGATCGGCGACCCAGTCCGGCACATTGCGGCCGCCGGTCTCGTAGCGCATGCCCTGCTCCTCGACAACGGAACCATCCGCCTCGTGCAGCGACCAGATGTTGACCGGCGAGCGGCGCGGTTGCCGCGTGAAGCGCAGCGTCCTCCGTCCGGCAACGCCGATCTCCACCAGTGCCGACTTTGCGCCGGCGCGCACGAGGCTGTCGCGCGCCTCGCCATAGAACACGGCGCGTAGCGCACGGATGAAGGTGGACTTGCCGCGGTTGTTCGGGCCGATGAGCGCATTGACGCCCGGGCTCAGAGGCAGCGTCGCATCCTTGTAGGCCTGCACGTTGACGAGGCGGATGAAGCGCAGGCCCGGCTGCGCATCGTCCCATTGCGCGCTGGTGTCGGAGGACAGCACCTCGACACCGGTGGCGGGCTCCCCAGCGATGCGCGCGATGTGGAACTTGCCGGAGAACTGCGACAGGTCGTGATGCGAAACGGCCAGGCACTGCACGCCGAGACGCGCGGCCCCATCCTCCAGCACCGTGTAGAAGGACGACACGCGGTCCGGCGCGATCCAGCAATCCGCCTCGTCGAGCGCCAGAAAGCGCGCCACATCCGCCTTGACCACGGCGATCAGGCGCAAAGCCATGCCGATGACATTGGTGAGCGCGCCGCCATTGTCCTCGAGCACATCCTCCAAGCTACCGTCGGGGCGGCGCACGCAGATGTCGAGGGAGGCGAGACCGCGCTCCGTCGAGAGCTCCAGCGCCACCGGCTTTTCGCCCGGCAGAACCTCCTGCACCAGCGCCGTCAGCAGGGTCTCGAAGGCGGACAGGCTGCGGCGGCTTGCGGAGCCGTGCACGGTCTCGATGAAGGCCTCCACCTCGTCCTTCACCGCCAAGCGGCCCTTGGCGAGCTCGATCTCCCGCTTCAGCTCCGCGACCCGTGTGCGGATAGCATCGCGCCGCCCCTCGAGGCGCGCGAGGGACGCCTCCGCGCGCGTGACATCGTGATTGATGGAAGGCAGGATCAACGCTCGTCTCCGAGCTGCTTGAGGCGCGCCTCGACCTCTCGCAGAGCCGTACCGAACTCTTCCGCAAGCTTGGCGTTCCGTGCCTGGGCTTCTTCGATCAGCCCCTGAATTTCCGTCTCGTCGTCGGTTCCCAACTCGGTCCTGGCGAGCGCGCGCGCCTCCTCAAGATCGCGCGTCAGACGCTCGACCTCGCCCTCCGCCCTGATCCGCTCCGCCCGCAGCTTGTCGAAGGTCTTGCGCAACTCCTCCAGGCGCCGGAGCTGGTCCGTCTCAACGCGTGTCAGGCTGGTCATCGAATCGCGGCTCCGTTGCAGATGAATGGTCGAGCTTCAGTTATCGTCAGCGATATTTCGTCGCAACGACTTTGCCTCTTTTTGGACTGGATCAGGGACGATCTCTTCAATCCTGGCACCCGACCCTCCACATAGTATCCGTTACTCCAAGATTACAGTCTCCAACAGCGGACTTTGCTTGACACAGAGGCCGCTGAGGCTATGTTCTTGTTTTGTTCACATCATCTGTATGCGTCGTGGATGTGACCTCATTAGGGCAGTGCCGAACGGCCCTTAGCACAAGGATCTGGTGATGAGCGCCATGATGGAAGAGCGACCGATCTTCGAGAACGAGGAATGGCTCGTGAGCGCGAGCGGCCTCGAGCACAAGCGGACCGGCTATTTCATCGACCGCGAAAGCCTCGGGCAGCGGCGCGAGGATGGGTTGTGGTCATGGCCGCTGCACATGGCGGAAAAGAGCTGGTGCGGCATGCAGCCGTTCTCCGAGGCCTTCACCTGCGCCCTGTCTGTTTACGGCATCGGCGCGGGCGTGGATCTGGCGCAGAGCCTCAAGGTTGCGCGCTGCGAAGTCGCGGCCTGGCCGAAGGCTACAAGAGCTGTCTCAGGCTCCGTTCCGGCCATCCCGCGCCCCTTGCATCAAACGGGTCCAAACCCCATTTTAGTGAAGCCGCGCTCTTCATATAAACCCTTGAATGGTCAAGGTTTTCAGGGCGCGAAATTAGTTTGGCGCATGCGCACCGAAACCGGCATGCGTCCGTTTTTGAAGAACCTGCACAACCGTTCCGAACGTCTGACCGCAGCTCGCGAAGCCGGCCCGTCATGGCAGGCGCCGCGCCGCATTCGAAAGACCGGGACGAAGCTCGTTCGGCTGCTTCAGGCGGCCTGGAACATACGGTGAGACCAATGCCGAGCTTTGGGCTTGAAGAGATGATGCGCAACGGCGCGAGCGCTTTTCAGGGCGACATCTCCGGTGCGGAGACGTCGGCGCCTGAAACTGCGGACGAGTTCGTGCAGCATGTGATTGAGGCGATCTGCCATGCCAGCGTGACGCCGGCCATCGGCCGTCGCACGTTCGAGCGCTGCATCCGCGCGCTGAGCTTCGGCTCCACTGCTCGCGTGGGCTTTCGCCATCCGGCGAAGGCTGAGGCCATCGACAGGGTCTGGCGCGAGCGTGAGCGCCTGTTCGAGGAATACACGGCAAGCCCGGACAAGCTGCGTTATCTCGCGACGCTGCCCTGGATCGGCCCCGTGACGAAACACTCTCTGGCCCGCCGGCTCGGCGTCTATGCCGAACAAGGACAACGGGCCGTTGCCTGAGACGAAACAACAAGAAGAGGTATCAACCCATGGCTAAGATACGCGCAAGCGATGTCGGCTTCTGCGTTGTCGACGGCAACGCCAACGTCATCGCAGACAACCTCGTCCACCGCATCCGCGAGACCGCCGCGGAGATGGAGAGCCAGGTCAACCGGCTCTACCGGGGACGCCAGGCTTACGACCTCGAGGCAGGCACCAAGCACGATCTCGAGAAGGCCATCGAGCAGCTCACCTACATGGCGCGGACGCTGCGCGATGTGCAGAGGGAGCAGTCGCAGGTGATTTACCTCCAGGCGGCCGAGTAACGCCCAAGCTGCATGAATTCCGGGGAGCGGTGAGGCATCACCGCTCCCTTTTTACATGGTCGTCCGCCCCGCAGCAGACCCTGTCATTTCAAGACGGCTCTCACCTTCACCCTTGTGTTTCACGTGGAACAAATATAGAACAATAGGTGATGCCCACCTTGGGGCAGGAATGTGCAACCGACCTGAAAACGTGCGGCATTTCCCATGCCCCAGCTGTTCAGGAGATATAAGTGGAGAGGCCATTATGGCTGGATCTGTGAACAAGGTGATATTGGTTGGCAATCTGGGCCGGGACCCTGAGGTTCGCCGGTTGGGCAACGGGGAGCCGGTGGTGAACCTGCGGATTGCCACGTCCGAGACCTGGAAGGACAAGGGCACGGGCGAGCGCAAGGAGAAGACCGAGTGGCACTCGGTGGTGATCTTCAACGAGAACTTGGGCCGGGTGGCCGAGCAGTACCTGAAGAAGGGCTCGAAGGTGTATCTTGAGGGCCAGCTGCAGACGCGCAAGTGGACCGACCAGTCGGGCCAGGAGAAGTACACCACCGAGGTGGTGCTGCAGCGCTTCCGCGGCGAGCTGACGATCCTGGACAGCCGCGGCGGCGGCTCGTCGGACTTGGCCGAGGAGGAGCCGGGCCAGGTCGCCAGAGGCGGCGACTTCGGGCGCTCCTCGCCGATGGAGCGCAGGCCGGAACCGGCAGGCGGCTCCCGTCACAGCGATTTCGACGACGACATCCCGTTCTGATCCCTGCAGAACCGATGCTTCCAGAAATCCGGGCTTCGCGCCCGGATTTTTTGTGCCCCATGCGGGCAACCTCAAACCTCGGCCGAAGTCTTCCTCACCTCGTGCCGCGCGCGCTGCGCCCGCTCCACCTCGCGCAGCTTGCGCGCCCTCTCCCGCAGCTCGTCACGGCTTGCCCACCACCAGCCACGGGTCGAGCGGAGTTCAGGCTCCTCATCCGTGCGAGCGGGTCTGGTACGATAGACCTCCTGCAGGCTCGGCATCCGCCACCGGGCCCAGACATAGCGGGCCGGATCGTCCCGAACGTGCGGATAGAACTCCGCCACCTCAGGATCATGGAGGGGGAGGTCCTGGATATCCTCGAACACGACGACGCCCCACCGGTCGATGGACACCGGGAGCCCGAGAGGCGGCAGGTCGTCGCCCGTAACAGGATAGCGCCTGCGCCGCCGCTCGGCCTGAACCCGGCTTGTCTCCTCGGAAACTTGCGCTTTCTGCTCCTCGCGTCGCTTCTGGCGCGCGGCGGGCTCATTGCGGCGAGCCGCCGCCTCGATGTCGGGCCAGCGCGATTTCAGCTCCTCGTAGGAACGGAACGGCACCCGCCAGATCCGCTCCTCCGGGTCCCAATGAGCCCACGGAATGGACCGCAGAGCCTCCACGATCGTGCGCGAATAGGGTGTGCGCACCCTCAGATCATCCGCAATCGTGAGGTAGGAGCTCTCCAGGGGGTCAAAAGCAAACGCATCCCGCCCTTTGGCATCTGCATGCCGGTCCAGGGTTTGCAGTTCCTGCGCCACCCATGTGTCGAGCCGCTGGACCGCTGTCGTGCCAGGCACGAACCAGCGCAGCTCCGCACCGCGCCATCTTGCCCGGGGAAAGGTCTCGCGGAAGCGTCGCACCAGATCGCGATCATAAGGAAAGGCCGCGTAGGCGCCCGGCTTCTCCTCGTCATCGGACGGAGCAATCTGGAAGGCGGATGCAATCTCCATGTAAGACCGCTCTTAAGGCCATGATGTGGTTCACTTTGAAAACACAACAGCCTGCCCGCCGATTTAGATCCCCATCAAGGCCGCACCCCTATCTACCGTGGCGATCGACAGGCCCCGACGTTCCTCCGTTTCTATCGGCGACCGTCGCTTCCCGAGCCGACCCGTCTCCAACGTCGAAAAACGCCGCATCTAAGATTCAGCTTTAAGGAAGCAATCTCATGTATAGTCTCCTTCGATCTCCTCGATTTTACTACAAATGATACAATATTGTTATTGCATGACTCTTCAGCCGGTTCCTTCTTCGCCCGCCGAACGCCAGCCGTGAGGACCGGAAGCCAATGACGCAACTCGTCGTCAAAAAACTCTCCCCTCCCTGGGCGGAAGCCGATCGCGTGACAGCCTTGCGGAGCTTTTCAATCATGGGCACGGAGCCTGAAAAGGCTTTCGATGACATCGCCAGGATTGCTGCGAGGGTCTGTCATACGCCGATCGCCCTCATCAACTTTGTCGATGAGCACCAGCAATGGTCCAAGGCCAGTGTCGGCGCGAACCTTCGCGAAACCGCTCTCGACGCAGCCTTCTGTGCGCAGGCGATCCTTCAGCCCGATCTCTTCGTCGTCACGGATGCAGTCGATGATCCGCGCTTTACCTGCAATCCTTTCGTGCAGGGCGAGCCGGAACTTCGCTTCTACGCTGGGGCAGTCATCAAGACCGATGAAGGGCTTCCTCTCGGCACCGTCTGCGTTCTGGACTCGAAACCGAGACCGCAGGGACTGTCGCAGGAGCAATCCGACACGCTCCTCACTCTCGCCGCAAGCGTCATGAACCTGCTCAAGCTCCGCCGGACCGAGCGTGCGCTGGCGCAGGAACGGCAGTCGTTCACAGCGATTGCCGATGCCCTTCCCCACATGATCTGGTCTGCCCGCAGCGACGGACATGATGAGCATTCCAACAGGCACTGGTACCAGTTCACCGGCGCGCCTGCCGGCTCTTCGACAGGGTCCGGGTGGATTGAGATGCTCCACCCCGATGATCGCGAGCCGACCTGGGCCCGATGGCAACACTCGGCCCAGACAGGCGAGCCTTACGAAGCAACCTGCCGCTTGCTTCATCATTCGGGTGAGTATCGATGGATCCTGGCGCGGGCACTGCCATCCTATGACTCGCAAGGCACGATCGAGCGCTGGTTCGGCACATATACCGATATCCATAATTGGAAATCGGCCGAGAGTGAAGCAGCCGAGCGGCAGGAGCAGTACAAGGCTCTCCTGGAGGCGAGCGCCGTTGTCCTGTGGCTCGCCGCTCCTGACGGAACGCTGACGCATCTTGAGGGCACCATTGAGATCGGCGGCCTGATCGGCGATGCGTATGCGGGTCAGGGATGGCTAGACTTCGTTCATCGCGATGACCTTGCCAGGGTCAAAGCTGCGTGGCTGTGGGCTGTATCCTCAGGGGCCCCGTATCAGAACGAATTTCGAATCAAGCTTGCCGACGGTGAATACCGGTGGATGCTCGCGAATGCGGTTGCCCTGCGGAATCCAGACGGGACCATTCGTGAATGGGTGGGCAGCATAGCGGATATCCACGACCGCAAGCTGGTCGAAGAGAAGCTCCGCGACAGCGAGGAAAGGCTGCGACTTGCCCTTCATGCAGGGCGCATGTTCGCATGGGAGCAGGATCTTCGGACCGACTACATCACTCGCTCTCAAAACGCGATGTCCCTTCTCGGGGTCGGCTCCGGTTCGCTGGCGGACTTTCTAGATAAGGTGCATCCTGAAGATCGAGCTCTACGGCAGCATTATGCCCGGCAGGTAAAGGCCCAGGGATCCTACACATCCGAGTTCCGGTACATCCTGCCGAGCGGAAAAGTGCTTTGGTTTGGCTCGCGAGCAGAGCTCGCTTCGGCAGATCGTGTGGTCGGCGTCACTTTCGACATCACGGACCGCAAAGCGGCGGAAGAGGAGATCTGGCGGACAGCCAATCATGATTCCCTGACCGGGCTTCCCAACAGAGGGCTGTTCCACCGCTGTCTCGAGCAGGCTTTGTCGGATGCCAGGATCAGCAGCACAAGCGTTAGCCTCCTCCTGATTGACCTGGATGACTTCAAGGACGTGAACGACACCCTCGGTCATGATGCCGGGGATGCCCTGCTTCAGGAGGCATCCCGTCGCCTCGCCGATCTTGTGCGTCCATCCGATACCGTTGCAAGACTCGGCGGTGACGAGTTCGCGATTCTTCTCAAGGATTCGATGACGCTGGATGAGGCTGCGCAATTCGCAAACCGTATCGTCGGCACATTGCGCGAGCCGTTCACTTACCGGAAACGCATTGTGTCGAGTCGCGCCAGCATTGGCGTTGCTGCCTTTCCGGACCATGGTCGCGACCCGGCCGAACTGATGAAGAGCGCCGATATCGCTCTTTACCGTGCCAAGGCACAAGGCCGGAACCGCGTGCTGACTTACTCACCCGTCATGCGACATGAAATCGAAAAGCGGGTCTCCCTTGGTGCCGACCTTCGCGAGGCCCTGGCAAGGAGCGAGATCGTACCCTTCTATCAACCCAAGATCTGTCTTTCGACGGGGCGGATCGTGGGTTTCGAGGCTTTGGCGCGCTGGGA
The DNA here is from genome assembly GCF_016892765.1 of Microvirga arvi. Taxonomy (GTDB): domain Bacteria; phylum Pseudomonadota; class Alphaproteobacteria; order Rhizobiales; family Beijerinckiaceae; genus Microvirga; species Microvirga arvi. Next base: position 755 of record NZ_JAFEMD010000064.1, on the reverse strand, counting down.
ACACCCGACAAGAGGCGTTCTGAGCCCCACCTTCTTTGGCGCCGCGTTTGAAGATGCGGATCTCGCTCCGGCGATACGCCGGCAGATCGTCGCGAAGGTCGCAGCCGATATGCGCCGATGGGGCGAGAACAAGCTGGCCTTCGGCCGCGTTGGGGTGAACTTCTCATCCGCTGACTTCAGCCAGCCGCGCCTAGTGGACGAGATCCTCGAAGTTCTCGATGAGGCTCGGATCCCGACGGAATCCTTCGAGATCGAGATTACGGAGACGGTGCTGCTGGGTCGAAGCTCCGAATGCATATCAGCCATTCTCAGGCAGTTCCGCAACAGCGGCATCGGCATTGCCCTGGATGACTTCGGGACAGGATACGCTTCTCTCATGCACCTCAAGCACTTTCCGGTCGATCACGTGAAGATAGACCGGACTTTTGTCGAGGATCTTGATCGGAATGCGGACGACGAAGCCATCATCGCAGCGGTGACCCGCTTGGGCAGAAGCCTGAACATCAAGATCACAGCCGAAGGCGTCGAGACGCATGGTCAGGAGCAACGCCTGCAGCGCTTAGGCTGCCATTATGCCCAGGGATACTTGTATTCCGCTGCTGTTCCCGGCTGTGCCGTTCCGGGTCTGCTGGAGCGTTTCCGCCGTCGCTCAGGCGCGTGATGGTCTTCAGACGCATCAAAGCCCCTGCGGCTTTCGCCTGCGAGGGCTTCTGTTTGGTTGCGGGGACAGGATTTGAACCTGTGACCTTCAGGTT
>NZ_JAFEMD010000063.1 GCF_016892765.1 Microvirga arvi | reverse complement strand
ACCTGCATGTCATTGCTCTGGTCTGTATTATGCTACGACAGGCCGTAAACTACATCGCGGTCCATAACAGCCTCTAGCAGCAGAGGGCAGATATGAAGGCGGTTACATGGGTACTTGCACTTTGCGTCAGCATACTAGCCGTTCCAGCATTGGCTCAGAAGGCTAAGCCAAAGGAGCCTCGAAATGGCGTTCCTCTGAGCCGCGATGAGCTTATCGATACCTTTACGTTAACGACCATCACTTTCGGAACTGGGGACTATCCAAACGGCTGCGAAGTCCTGTGGGGAGGAAACTACGGCGTTGCAACGTTTGTTAGGAATTGCGGTCGCGCCGACGGTCGATACAGCGCTTGGGCCTGGGGCGGCAATGAGATTAGATTTATAGGACAGCGCGGGGTTGCTCGGCACCTTTACTTTTATCGTCGCCAGAATGGACAGTACTATGTACTTGATGAGAGCGGCAACTACGCCGAGATAGCCTCAATCCGGCGATGAGCGCAGGCCATGTCTGCCACTCCTAGAATTGTGCAATGGGTAGAGAACCGGATGGCGTATGCGAGTGCCTTATAGGGCTTGGACCACCTATGTGTCGATTCCCTATTCCGGAAGGATGGAGCACACGAAGGCGAAGATGAAAGCGCCGTCCCTCTCTTGGCCTTCACTCAGCCCATGGGACCGCAGTAGGCTTAGATTAGAGACGATGGGAGTGCTCAGTGTCAGCCCAAGCACTCCCGCATGAGCTTAGATGACGAAGAGATCCTTGTAGGTCATAGCAAGGCCCTTCTTCAGCTGAGCGAACTCGATGGCCTCTCCCTTGCCGGAACCATCCGCATCGTACGATACCACCCCCGTCTTCTTGTTGTAGATGACGTAGTCGTCCTTATCCTTAGCCTTGTCCAAGCTGAAGAACTTGCTGGACAGTAGCTTCGGCTTGGCGGGCGTGCCCGAGCCCAGCTTCTTGAAGATGGCGTTGTCGAGATAGATGCTATCGTCCTTAACCGAGAAGTCCTTAACGGTGTCGAAGTTCACCTTGCGGTCGGTCGTAGATGTACCGAGCTTGGTAGTGAACACGAATGCATCCTTGCCCGAGCCACCCGTCAGGTTGTCGTTGCCGAGCCCGCCATTCACCTTGTCGTTGCCAGCGCCAGCATCAATGGTGTTCTTGCCCACGTTGCCAGTGATGCTGTTGTTCAGAGCATTGCCAGTTAGAGCGATGTTGCCGCTGCCCGTCGCAACGAGGTTCAAGTCTTCCGCCGACAAGGTATAGCTCGTCGAGACTTGTGTTACCGGATCCTGCGTGGCAGCGATGCTGAGACTTGCTGTCGAGGAAGCCGAGTACTGTCCGTCGGTCACCGTGAATGCAAAGGACACCGGTCCGCTGTAGTTCGCGGGGGGCGTATAGCTCCACGTTCCAGTTCCTGTGTTGACCAGGGTGCCACCTCCGCTTGCGACCGCAAGGGACGAAATGGACAGAGAGCCTCCATTCGGGTCAGCAGTATTAGCCAGAAGCTGGCCCGCTGTAATCGTGGTTACGGTATCCTCGAGACCTCCCGCCAATACGACAGCCGACGCAAGTGGAATGCCGATATCGATGCTCTCAAACTGAAGCAAGTCGCCGAAGGGATCATTAGGATCGGGGATGTAGAAGTGCAACTCAGCCGCGTTGGAAACGATGTCAGTGCCATATGGCGATCCCGCCCGCAGATCCTTAACCTCAAAACTATTCCCAACCTGTGAGACTTGGAAGATGTTTGTGGTCGAACCATTGTTGGTGAGCTGAATGAATGTCACACCAACTGTCGTGATGGTCTTCGAGATGGTTCCTGTTACCCCAGTCAAATCATAACCGACAAGGTCATTAAGCCCGCCGCCGCCATTGATGACGTCGCTGCCAGCGCTGCCGGTCAGATAGTCGCTACCAAGACCGCCGTCGAGTGTGTCGTTGCCGTCACCTCCATGCAGGTTATCGTCGCCGGCTCGCCCAAAGAGAGCATCGTTACCCTCATCGCCAGACAAGCCATTGTTTCCGTCATGGCCATAGACTGTATCGTGGCCTCTTCCGCCTTGGGCGTTCACGTCTGCACCGTTCGTGATACCGACAATCAGGCTAGCATCGATGATGTTGCTCAAAATGCCGCCTTCGATGAAGAAGTCGCCACCCCCTGCGGTGTAAACCGAAACTCCGACCTGGAGTTTCACGAACGAGCCGCCGGGCACTGCGAATTGAATTTCATCGATGTTGCGGACGGTGTCAGTCCCAAGGGCTGCACCAAGCCCGACTCCCTTGACCTCGAAGGCATTGGCGCCACTGACCAACTGAGTGATCTGGAACACAGTGGTGTTGTCGAGCCTCACATCAGCCGTCGTCGCACTGGTCTGCACAATTGAGAGAGTGCCTGCTGTGCCAGCGGGGAGAATGAATCCGGCAACATCGTTTGTGTTGCTGGAACTGTTAGCCCCATCACCGCCATAGATCGTGTCGTTCCCAGAGCCGCCCTCCATATAGTCGCTGAAGCCAGAGCCGCCGAAGAGCACATCATCACCGGCTCCACCGAGAACGACGTCCCGTCCAGCGCCACCATGGATGGTATCGTTTCCGTCTTCGCCCAAGAGGCTGTTGTCCTGTCGGTCGCCTCTGATGTTGTCATTTCCGGTTGTTCCACGAACCTCCTCAATATTGACGAGGGTGTCCGTGCTGCCGCTCGTATCCGTGACGGTTCCCAGTTCAAGGTTGACGCTTACGCCATTGCTGTTGTTCGGATCACGACGATAATCAACAGAGTCGAAACCGGCGCCGCCATCAAAGAAGTCATTGCCCCCTAAGCCACGGAAACTCTGGAAGCCTGCGCCACCCAGGAATACATCATCCCCGTTGGTGCCGCGAACTCGTTCAATCCCATCGAAGGTATCCGTACCTGCGGCCTGGTTGATGCCGCCATTGCCATCATTAAATGTGACCTTGCCGGAGCCTTCGATGTTTGAATCGAAGGTCACGGTGATTCCTTTTGAGGCAATGCTGTTGTCGTAACCAGTATGGTAGTTGAGCGCGTCAATAGCTCTAAATCCAGAGGTTGTGTTGCCCGTGCCACCGCTCATCGTGTCGTCGCCAAGACCGCCGAAAAACGACTCTTCACCCGACGTCGTGCCGATAAGGCGGTCAGCGTGGTCGGTGCCCATGGCGTCTTCGATGGAGATGAGAGTGTCGACCTCGCCGTCTGCGGGCACACTGCCTGTGCCTTGCCAGGCACGTCCCTGCACCAGGTCGATGGTTACGCCGACTGTGCGTCCTTCCCGCGAGTAATCAGCGAAATCAAAACCGTCGCCACCATCGAGCGTATCGTTGCCGGCGCCACCAACCAGAACATCATCACCCAAGCCGCCCGCGAGGCTGTCGTTTTCTGCCTCTCCAATCAGCTCGTCGTTGCCATTAGTACCAGAAATAACTGACATCATAAACTCCGCTTAAGTTGTTGTGCTGAGAGGGTGAATGTGGCGATTCTAACCTTTGAAAGCCTCTTCGTTTGCTCGTTGACTGGTGCTGTGTTCCACGCCCCCGGACGGCTGAATTCTCTCGATTGAAACCCATCCGACACACAGCCTGAGGATCGGGGCCAGGTAGGCGCGGTCACCTTGGATCTCCACGATCCGGTAAGGGTGAGCGCGCCGTTCATGCGGAGGGCGGTGGATTATTGTGCTCCCAAGATCGGGATGCTCATACGCCGGGCCGGCAACCGCCTGCGCTCCTGCATTGGCCTCTTCTGAGGGGCGGCCTTGGCCAGCCCTCAGCCTCTCTAGGGTCGAGATGACAACCCGGGCTTGGGCGCGGTAGCGATCGGTAACCACCCGGGTAAGAGGGCCCTGCGCCCGGCCCGGGTACCACGAGGTGCCACCTGCCTTGGCAAGCTCTTCCGCAACGATCTCAATTTCCTCGTCCATCATGACTTCCCCTCAGGTGGAATATGCCGGGATCGATGGCCTGCCCTCGGCGTGTGATCCCTTAGCCTCGCCAGCCATGGAGGGCAGGAAGCACGGCGATTTCGGTGCCGTTGACCGAGGCGCATCGAGCTTCCCGTAAAGATGCTCGGCGGGAAGCTGTTGGCACGGACTTGGCGGTCCCAGGACGCGCAGCCGTTCCGCTAAGGACGAGCCGAAGAATGGATGTCGGTCAGTAACGGCTGCCGCTTCCGAGGCGAAGTCGACAGTCATGAGCCCTAAGGGCTTAATCAGTGTCGGGTAAGGTCGCGGAGCACATACCGGACGGCACCGGAGCACCCGCCGGTAGAAGGTCTCGTGCTCCGCCCTGACAGTCGCGGTCACGGTATCCGCGCTTAGGTGCTCTGCGAGCATGAAGGGCAGCCGCAGTGTCGCGTAGGGCAGCTCCGGGAATGCACGGGACACGTCAGGGTCGGCTACGAAGCGGTTTGGATCAACGATGGTACGCCCCGCATCGAGCTCCCGCTCAAGATGGTCGGGAAACGCATCCAGGGCCGGCGAAGCTCGGTTCTCGGCGTCGACGGCATGGATCCTGATCGAGCCCACGAGCAAACCGTCAACGTGGATCCCAAACAGCCGTGCGTTCGGCGCGTCGTCGAACCTGTCCCAGAGCTGCGCGGTGGTGTTCGGGCTGATCGCCCCTTCGCGGAGATAAGCCCTGTATCGCAGCCTATAGACCGCCTCCCGCTCAGCCGCGGTTCCCGTGCGGCGGTACTCGAGGCGGGCCAGGAACTGGCGCATGCGCTGATCTAGGGTTGGCTTAGTGCGCTCGGTTTCCACCGCCATGCTCACGCCCCTCTCGGCTTCGGCCAGAACAGCCCGGCGCTGCGGGCGTAGGTGCCATAGGCGTCACGGAGCGGGCCACGGCCGAACCGGCGCTCCTCCCCGAGAGCCGCAGCGGTATAGATTCCTCCCAGAACGATCAGGAACCCGGTGCATGCGGGCGACAGGGTCGCGACCGAGCACCCAGACCAGAACACCAAATAGGAGGCGTAGAAGGGGTGGCGGATGTACCGATATGGCCCCTGCCTGAGCAGGAACAGTGGCTCACCGTCGTCAAATGCCAGCGCAAGGCGCTGCTCGCGGGAGGCGCGGATCGCCCACAGGAAGAGAGCGAGGCCCGCCGCCTGGAGGGCAAAGCCGGTCAGGTGCGCCCACCAAGGCTGATCAAGCGCCCAGAGCTGGTGCAGGTAAGCCACGAACGCGGCCAGGGATAAAGCTGACAGCACCCGCATGCCTGCTGGCATCCCGTCGGAAACGAAATGGCCGCGCACCGCCCAGGCAATGGCGCCGAAGACAATGCTGCCGGATGCGGTCAGTCCCGCGTCGAGGATGTCGTGCATGCGTGCCCCCTTTGTCATGATGCTAAGGAGGCGATTGAACGGTGGCATCTCCCAAATGGGAGAGATGCCTCTCATTCGAAGGGGGTATCACAGGGCGGGCGTCTCTCCCCATCCTATGCTCCAGGCATCGGCACGCCAGGGATCCTCCGAGCTGAAAAGATCTCTCGATCAGTGGTTCGCCGTGAAGCACGTCAGTATCCTCGATGCCCTCGACACGATCTACGCGGCCGTGCTCAACAGGGAGCACGGACCGACTACCCTTGATCACATTGCGCAGGCGGTTGGCAGCGTCATCGCGCTTGTCCCGTCACACAGGACATGAGGGCGGTCTCCTCCGAGCGCCTGCCCGGGTCGAACACCGCTTACCAAGACACGTGGTGGCGCTCCGACCGCCGGTCAGGCTCGGCCATCACTTTTGTGGATGAGTGACATCAAGGGCGCGATCGGCTTTCACCTTCTGAATTACACTCGTTTCTGATGAGTTCGTTGAAGAGGCCCAGTGCATAGAAGCGTGAATAACGGGGCGTCCGTTAGAATCATTATGAGACTTGCGATGAGGAAACCTGAGAAAGCCGTGGTGGGGCAAGAGCGGATCTCTGAGGAGCCATCAACCTGCACGCGAGCCACGATCGCACCACTGTTCTTAATAGGTTTCAGGGTGACCGAAATGGTCCTGAACAATTGGATGGAAAGCCACTCTGTGGCGTGAAAGACCGACATGAGCGTGTCGGTTTATATCTACATCGCGAGACCTCGCGCTAAGCGTGGAGGACCGGCGATCCTCCGCAAACAGGCTTACCATGCGCGCTTGTTGTCCCGCAGGATCGATTGTCAGTCGCGTTCATCCGAGATCAGCGATAATCGAGTCAGCAGTCGGACCAATTCCGCTTGCCGATTTGTTCCAGTCTTCGCGAACAGCGACTTTGTTTGAGACCGTACCGTGCCGATGGTCACTCCAATGACTTCGGCTGCTTCTTGCAAACTGACTCCGCATGTTAATCTGTTGCCAACCCGAGCTTCACTTTTGGTAATCCCAAACACCTCCTGAAGAACAGCGTATGACGGTTCAGGGCAATCCTCCGGATCAACAACAACAAGCGCGAGTGCTGCATCATCAATATGAGGCCTTGCCTCAGGCTCAAATGGAACCACACGTACAATGAGAGGGCGCTTATGGATCCTCTTAAGGCCGAGGGTTTGCCGCCCAGGGTTTTTCGAACGATCCTCGAATTTCAGCGCTTGATCAAGCATCGTCTGGAACAAGGTGTCAGACATACTATCAGTCGCGCATACTCGGCTATGCTTTATTGTAAAGGTATCTCCGAAGGCACTCTGCGCCAGCCTATTCAGGTGAACTACGCGCTTGCTCTGGTCCAGCAGGATGCATCCACAATTCATGGCCTTAAATATACGGAACATTATCTGCGTGAGCAGAGAGCGTCTTAATCCCAAGCCAGCATCCTGTTTCATTGGGCCACTCAGCATAAAAGGAGCCTTTTCCAAGATTGGCGCATGGGGGGATACCGACATCTCCCAAATGGGGTAGGAGTTCTGGCCCCCCTCTGTTTAGACTTTGCCAAAGCGCTATGGAGAGCAAAGTAGCTGACAGAGGGCAGTTAGCGTCATAATAACTTGGAAAAGTCAGTGAACACCAGCAAATGAAAGGATATGTAAGGTCGACGCCCCTAATTATGCCGAGCAGCTCGCATAATTAATAGCAATAATTCTGTCTAAATAATGTAAAATTACGAAATTACGGAGCGAATACAAATAATTTATTTGAATACATATCTTACTAAGCTCTAGATTCGAGTGACTTGGAGCGAGATTGTCAAGATCAATCTAAACAAGCCTTTCGGCGCCTACCCACCAGCGCTTATATTGAATAGATAAAAGGATTTTCTCAGATAGTCTCCGATATCAAAGCGTTGATCTTGAGGGCGTATCTTAATCAAAGAACAATCCAAATGGCTAATTGCAGCACAGAGCCAATGCGATCTTATATAGCCTGACAATTGGTTGATAAGGGTGAGTATGAGCCACAATAGCCCGATCACAGAAGTACTAACCGATCACATCTACGGGGCTCTCCTTGGTGATACAGGTTGGCAGAACTTCCTAGATTCTTTACGATCAATCCTGCCAAACGGGCAAGCACACCTTTTTTACCACGACATTAAGAGTGGAGCAGGAGGAATCCCCCTCAGCGCCGGGGTCGATCCTGTTTATGCAAGCTCATATGAGGAGTATTTTTCTAAGAGAAACCCTTGGATGAAGGGAGCGAGTACCCGCCCAATTGGTCTGGGAGTGCCGGCGAAAGCCATGCTCCCTCATGAAGAACTTCTGCGATCGGAATTATATTGCGACTGGCTGAGGCCACAGGGTGTTGATACAGCCATCGGCGTTACCGTTGCACGCGAACAGGGCTGCAACTTCCTTCTGAGTGTCACCTATAAAGATGCTGGTGATCACGAGGCTGTTGCGGCAGCGCAGATACTGCAAACGTTAGCTCCCCACCTGAAGCGAGCCTTCGGGTTTTATAGGCGGAACCATGGTGGGAGCCGCGCGCTCCTAAACGAGGCTTCGATTTTTGACACCCTCCAGATTGGAGTTGTCTCACTGGGCCTGCATGGAACTGTAAAAAGCTTGAACACCACAGCCCAGCGGCTCATCGAAGCCGATCAAGGCATCTGGGTTGACCGCTTGGGACGACTGCAATGCTCTCTAGCGGAAGTGATGCATACCATGAACTCTGAGCTTTCCATTTGGGCTGGAAGCGCATCAACCTCCCGTCTGAGGACGTGGCTCGTGTCTCGGCCGCATTGGAAACTGCCGCTGCGCATCACAATGTTTCGTCCGAGCCGAAGCGCATCGGAGGTGTATTTTTCAGGGCCAGAGGCGCTGCTCCTCTTGGAAGACCCGGAGGTGAGCGGCAAACCAGCCATTGAGTTGATTGGCGGGCACTATGGGCTGACACGCGCCGAACAGCGTGTCATAGCGGGTATCGCTGAAGGGAAAACATTAGACGAAATAGCCGCCGAATTTAGAGTTTCAACGGGAACTGTACGTACGCAAACGAAGAGTATTTTCTCCAAACTTGGAGTTCAACGACAAGCAGATATCGTACGAATTGTTCATATGCTTGGTTAAGGCAAGGGCAGAGAAAAGTAAGGGGTAGTTGTGACGGCTCTGTCACGAATTTTCGATGGCGATGGAAAGGGACTATTTCGCCCGTAGCCCTCACGCAGTCAGTTTTTCGAATTGCTCGGCGAGAGATAGCGGCCGATTGCAGGCATACTTCGCCTGCTGTTTGCGCATCATATGGATCATCTCGATGCCACCCAAGATCGCCCGGGCGCTGTCGATGGACTTGAAGCCGAGCATCGGTCGCACACGGTGTTTGACGGCGCGGTGATCCTGCTCGATGCGGTTATTGAAGTATTGACTCTGCCGGATCCTGATTGGCGTGAGCCCACGTCTTGAACGGTCCTGCAGCCGGCTCGCGGCATCACACGACAGGATGGCCTCACGATTGGTCTGGCTCCCGTCGATCACGATCCGCTCGGGGCGACCGTGCCGATTGAGAGCCTTGGGCGTTGGTGCAGGGATCGTGAATTTTGCGGATCATGATCTTTGATGGCGCGTCCTATGTAGCAGCTACCTTGGAGCGGGCGGACTTTGGGCGTGCGCATGCCAGCATACGATTGAGGACGGCGCAGCCTATGGCGACCTCTGTCTGCTGGGCGTCGAACGACCGCGCCCTTAGCCGCCTCCCGTTGATGGCCTTGTATCGGCCGATCGCGGTCTCGACCAGAGACCGCTTGCCGTAACCGGTGACAGCTTGCCATGTCATCCGGCCATCCGTGTTGATCGCCGCAATATGGCGGTCCCGCTGGCTGGGCGGCTCGATATTCGACCGATCGACGGCGTTGACCCGCGGCGGAATGACGATCGCCGCATCGGCGCTGTGGCTGGTGACGGCGTCGTAGGTCGGGTTGCCGTCATAGGCGCCATCGGCGGTGAATTGGCGGATCGGGATGCTGATCTGGTCGAGCAATGGCTCCACCTGCGTGGCGTCGCCGGTGTCCTGATCGGTCATGACGTGGGCGATGATCTCGCCGCTGTCGGCATCCAGCGCCAGATGCAGTTTTCGCCAGCTCCGCCGCGACCTGGCGCCGTGCTTTTCTTCCAGCCACTGGCCGGCGCCGTAGATCTCAAGCCCAGTGCTGTCGATGAGGACGTGAACGGGCCCTTCTCCTGACAACCGGCCACCTTGCTGCTCATCAGACAATCGCCAGGTCCGTGCTCGCCGGCTGAGGGTGGTGTGATCAGGCACGGCGAGATCCAATCCCATCAGTTGCAGCACCGATGTGAGCAAGCCCTCCGTCTGGCGCAGCCGCAGGCCGAACACCATACCCAACATCAAAGTGGTCTCGATCGCCAGATCGGAATACCGCTGTTGGCCGCCACGCGTCATGCGCTTCGGCGCTTGCCACAGCGACAGCGCTTCGGGCGTGATCCACACCGTCAGGCTGCCTCGCCGGCGAAGGCCAGCCTCATACTCCGGCCAGTTCGTCACCTTGAGCTTCATCTTGCCGATACGATGACGGCGGGCAGCATTGTGTTTGAAAGGCATGACTGGGACTGAGCGGCTCTTTAGATCAACAGCCGACTACATCCTGACCACTAAACGATCCGTGCACCAACGCTGCGTCTTGACTGACTCGTCTATCTTTGCGCCTGAGAGGCGGGCTCGGATAGCTCACCGAAGCTCATCAGCTGGTGTTCTAGGACCGCAGGATCGTGCGACGGCTCAATTAGTCGGAGCGTAAACGAGTTGACGGAGAGTTAGGACAGCGTCAACTCCTTTCCGAAGCGACGCTCCCAGGGAAAGCCTCCGAGTGTCAGGTTGGCACGTCAGAAGGGAAGCGTACTCCGGTGTGCGATCGGCAGCGCTGATGGTGAGCGGCGCTCAATGCATTCAGCGGCCGAAACAGTTTACTTCCAGCCACTGCGCTCAGTTGAGACATTGTCTTGGTTCGTTGTCTTATGGGTTCCAGAGATCGTGTCGCGGCTCCGCTACCCAACCCGCTGGAACCTGAGGTGCAGCCAGCCTTTTGCGCTCTCACAGACGGGCCCATTGTTTCCGATAACAAGCTGCCGAAGCCTGTCTCAACCTGCCTTGGAGTGGTGTCTTGGGCAGCAATGAAACACACCACTACTGGCGAGGCCATTACTTCCGAGAAGTTTCCATTATCGGAATGGGTGCGTTGCTGAAGATCACTGCTGTCCGAGTGTTATCGGAAGTATCGTGATCCATCATCAGCTTTGGTCTCCCATCCTTCAGGATCGTGGGGAAACAACGCGATCAGCGAAGCGGCCGAGGCTGCGATGCCCTCCTTCCAACCCCGCATAGGGGGAAACAACCGAGGTTAGCCACGTCGCCAAAAGTGCCGAGCGTCATCTTCCAACCTCCATAGGGGGACAGGTAAGGGCCTGCATCTGCGCTACGTCCTGGGCAGCAACATCGTGATCACCGGCTTCGAGCTGAACAAGGGGGACCGCTATGTCGCGTCGCCGTCCGTCGTTTTCTAACATCCATTCCAGGATGCGCGTCCACCAGAAGTCGCATGATCTGGGACAGGTCCGGGTCAACTTTGCCACCGTGAAAACGGCGGCACTCCCCCTTGTTCCCGCCGTGGTGAAACGCTGGCTGCCGGACGGTCGCCAGGAGGCTGCCGAGTGGGTGGTTCGCAATCCGCGTCGGGATGACCGCTAACCCGGCAGCTTCAAGATCAACCTGCGCACAGGCCGCTGGGCGGACTTCGCTACTGGCGATAAAGGCAGCGATGTCATCTCCCTCGCTGCCTACCTGTTCGGCATCTCTCAACTCAAGGCCGCTCAGCGCATTGCCAGCATGCTTGGCGTCAAGGTCGAGGAGGCGCCTCGTGGATAGCCTCGCTCAGGGAGTATTTGCTCCTCTCTCGGCCGATGAGGTGGGGCACGTCCCCACCTCTACTCTGCCCCAGCAGGACAGTCCTCTCGTCCTCCTACATGCCCCGGAGGGAGCCGAACCGCCGGCCATCGCTGCGGCACGCCTTTGCAAGCGAAAGCCGCACGCGATCTGGCCCTAAAAAACTGCTGAGGGTCACCTGGCGTTTGCCGTCATCCGCTTGAACGAGCCGGGAAACGGCAAGTCGATCTTGCCCTTGTCCTGGGTGCGCCACCCGAATGGTCAGGAGGGCTGGGGCTGCAAACAACCCCCTGCCCCTCGCCTGCTCTACAACGCCGACCAACTCGCCGCCCGTTCCAACGGGCCAGTCATTGTGTGCGAAGGCGAGAAGACAGCCGATGCGGTGGCCCGGCTCTTTCCGGATGCGATCGCAACCACTTCTCCCGGAGGAGCAAACGCTGCAAAGAAAGCCGACCGGTCACCCCTGAACGGTCGCAAGGTCGTGGTCTGCCCGGATGCGAACGACAAGCCGGACAAGAATAGCCACAAGCCGGGCAACATCTATGCCGCGGAGGTGATTGCAGCGGCTTTCGCTCATGGTGCCACCGAGGTTCACCTCGTCGACACCACAGCGATCTCCTGCATGCTCCCGGACGGCAGCTCGCGCGAAGGACCAACAGGATGGGATCTTGCAGATGCCATCGAAGGGGGCTGGGATCTGAGCGACCTCCGGACGGCTATCGAGGCCCACACGCAGGTGTGCCGTGCCCCGATGCCGAGCAGCGATGACGCGATCAGAGCGATTACCTCGGACCCGGACTTCGCACGCACTCTTCAGGACCTCGCCGCGCTCCGTCCCGGTGATTATCAGATCAGGCGCAAGAGCGAAGCCAAGCGCTTAGACATCTCGGCTGCAGTGCTCGACAAGTACGTGCGGCAGGTGCGCGGTGATGAGGCAGAGAACGAGCGGGAGCGCTCCCAGCGCGATGTGCTCGTTGAGCTGGTGAGTGGCGCCGAACTCTGGCGCGATGAGACCGGCGACGCCTATACCACAGTTCAGGAGGATGGCGTCTTCAAGACCTCCCGGATCCGCTCGGTTGACTGCCGGGGTTGGCTGATCCGGAGCTGGATGGCGCATCACAACAATGGTGGGCTGCCGTCCGCTCCGGGTAATCAAGCTCTGCAGGACACCCTCAATGCCTTTGAGGCACGCGCCCAACAGGGACCGGTGCACTCGGTCTTTGTTCGGATCGGTCATCACCAAGACCACGTGTATGTCGACCTGGGCGACGAGCACTGGCGCGCGGTCGAGATCTCGAGAGAAGTTGCCCCTGAAGCCAAAATGGATGCGCTGGGCGACCTACTGGCGGCATGTGGAGGCCTGCCACCAGGCGGACCGAGCAACGCTCGCATTTCTGATCTCTAGCACGGAGAAAATGTGGCGAGGCCTATTGCGTAGGGAAAAACATTTCAGGACTTCATCTCCCTGGCAAATGTTCCTCCAGCTGGACCACCTAGACAGGTCGGGATCGGCTTTAAATAAGTAGTCGGCCCTGAACAATGCCGTTTGATCAGGCGGCAATTGGATTCCAGGGGTCGGCGGAAGTATCTGAGTGCGCGGATGAGCCCATTAGGGCCGCAATGATCCAGACGACAATAAATCTGAGCCAGGTCAGGATCAGCCGCAGATTGTGGCCGGCGGCCACGAGCAGCGCATTCGTGGCGTCGCCCGTAACTCCCAGCAGGTGATTTCGTCCAAGCCGCCCGTTGGCCTTCATGTGCCCGATCATCGGCTCGATCGCAGACCGGCGTCTCAGTTCCCGCTTGATCGTGGGCGTCAGACCCCGCCGCTGTCGCGTGATGAACACTCGATCCGACTTGGCGTAATAATGCCCGCGATATCCCTGGTCGACGTAGATGCAATCCGGCTCGATGCCCGTCATGGTAATCACCTGGTCCGCGGTGGCACTCAGCGTATGGCCATCATACGAATAACCCTCCAGCGCCTTGGACGCGAACACGAAGCCTTCCCGGTTGGTCACCGCCAGCGCGACCTTGGAGCCGAATTCGTAGGGACGATGCGCTTCGCCTTTGGCAATGTACACCACCTCCGGCGCATGCAGGTTGTAGAGCTTGTTCTTGCTCGTGCGCTCCTGCACCAGGAGGCGCTCTGTGAGGCCGAGCAGAGGAGCAAACCGGCGTGAGAAAACCTCATCCCCGGCGACTTTCCCGGCGATATCGCGATAGACCCGGCCCAAATAGGTCTTCAGCCGCTTCAGTTCGCGGCGCATGCGCCGCCTGACGGGCATGGGCATAGCGGCCCACCTGCACGGCTGCGCGTTTGGCCAAGCGCGTGTGGGCCTGTCGCAGCTTGAGACCGTACTCTTGGCCTGCCGCACCCGAGCCAGTACTGCCTTCAGGTACAGCTTCGCTTCGGTGGGATGGGTGATCGCCTTCGGCTGCACTTCGCGCGAAGCTGCGAACTTCATGGACAATCTGTTGACAATTTTCCTGCCCAATTTCTGTGTTACGGTGATGAGTACGCCGACCGTCGGCGGGGCCTCAGCGTTTAAGGGAAGAAAGCATGAGCCAAACCACAGCCCTGTCGGTTGGCTTTAGATCTGAAGGCGAGCGCCGAGCCACGCTCGATGCGATCTATTCGAAAATCGCGTGGCGCCTTCTGCCGCTCCTGTTCATCCTTTGGATGCTCGCCTGGATTGACCGGACGAACATCGGCTTCGCGAAGCTGCAGATGCTCCAAGATCTCGGCTTCAGCGAGACGATCTATGGTTTAGGCGCAGGGATCTTCTTCATCGGCTACTTCCTTTTCGAGGTGCCGAGTAACATGCTTCTCCTAAGGATCGGCACCCGGAAGACCCTGGCCCGTATCACTATCGGCTGGGGCGCCGCGTGCATTCTGATGTTGTTTACGCAATCGACTTGGTATTTCTATATAGTCCGCTTCCTCCTCGGAGCCTTCGAGGCGGGCTTTCAGCCTGGTGTGATCCTCTATCTAACCTTCTGGTTTCCTGCGCATCGGCGTGCGAAAGCGTTTGCGATCTTCATGTCGGCAGCCGCCGTCTCGTCCATCGTCGGCGGTCCGATCGCCGGCCTTATCATCAACAATCTTAGCGGCGTCGGGGGGCTGGCAGGGTGGCAATGGCTCTTCCTCATCGAGGGCATCCCGAGCATTCTCGGAGGGCTGGTCGTGCTGCGCTTCCTGAGTGATATGCCGGCGCAGGCAAGCTGGCTCAGCAGCGAGGAGAAGGAACTTCTGCGAACTGATCTTGCTGCCGAGAGCGCGGCGAGCGGGCATCGCGAGCACGCCTTCGGCGCGGCGCTGCGCGATCGCAAGCTCTGGCTACTGACGCTGACCTACTTCTGCATCGTGGCGGCCAACGCGACGCTGGCGTTCTTCGCGCCGTCCCTGGTTCGTGAGCTCGGGATCACCGACCCACTCAACATCGGACTCCTGATCGGCCTCTTGTACATGTTCGGTGCGGGCTTCCAGGTGCTCAATGGACATCTCGCCGACAACATCAAGAACAGCCGACTGCTCTGCATCGTCGCGGTGCTGGTGGGCGCGGCCGGCCTTGCCGGGGTCGGGATCTTGGCCGGCTCCAATCCCATTCTGGCATTCATTTGCCTCGTCATCGCCGTGTCGGGGACAATGAGCGCCTTTCCGGTTTACTGGCAGATGCCGAACTTCTTCCTCGTTGGTGCCGCCGCTGCCATGGGCATCGCGTTCATCAACTCTATTGCCAATCTTGCGGGTTTCGGAGCACCGTTCATGATGGGTGCGATCAAGGATGCAACTGGATCCTTCTCGACCGGCCTCCTGATTGTCGCTGCGATCGAAGCGTGCGCTGCGCTCCTCATCATTGCGTTCATCCGCAGGCCATCGGCCTGAACAATCGCCGGGCGTCTACGAAGCAACGCCCGGAACGCGAGTGTGCCTATACTATGATTTGATGTGGAGAAGGTGCGATGAAGCTGCTGCTTGTTAATGCGAATACCAACACCTTCGTGACCGACACCGTGGCGGCGGCGGCGCGCAAATGCGCTTCCCCTGGCACCGAGATCCTAGCGGTCACGAGCCCATTCGGCGCTCCCATTATTGAAAGCCGGGCCGAGCACGCGATTGGGACCTACGCGACCCTGGCACTGGTGGCCGAGCACTCCGAAGGATGCGACGCGGTAATCATAGCGGTCTCCTACGACACCGGCCTCGCTGGAGCGCGCGAGCTCTTGTCCATTCCTGTCGTCGGAATGACCGAGGCGGCGCTCTTGACGGCGTGCATGCTCGGAGGGCGCATCGGCATCGTCAGCTTTGGACGGCGCGTGGCGCCACTCTATCGGGAGTTGGTCGCGAGCTACGGCCTGACGGACCGGGTTGGTGGTTGGCGCGTCATCGAGTCAGCGGCTCCTTACCGTCCAGGCGGCAGGGACGGCATTCGCCCCGAGATTGCGACCCAGGCCCGAGACCTGATCGAGAAGGATGGCGCAGAGGTCATTGTCGTGACTGGCGCAGTCATGGCGGGAATGCAGGCGGACCTGCAACCTGAACTCCCGGTGCCGGTCCTGGATGGCATCACCAGCGGCATCGCGCAAGCCGAACTGCTCGTGCGCCTCGGGCTGAAGAAGGCAGAGACAGGCAGCTATGCCCCGCCCGGCCCCCGGGACCTCGTCAACGTCACAGATGCAGTCTCTCGCGCGTTCGCACAGGCCTAGCGCATCGGAACAGATCCCAAAAGTGGGTCCACTTTTGGGCCCGATGCCCTAGCGGCGGTAGGCCGATCCCGTGGAGCGCGAGTTGCGGACAGGTGTTGCATGGCACCTTCGGCAGGTATATCTGGTGTGAAATGCTGACAGGATAAGTGCGAAATGTCTACAAAATCGTCTCGGGACGTTTTCAGTGATGAAGACATCTATGATCGGATTTTTGGGGCGATCCAGGATCACTCTCTCCCACCTGGGACACGTCTGGTCGAAGAGGCCTTGTGTGAGACCTTCGGCGCCACTCGTCAACGGGTGAGGAAAGTCCTCAGCCAACTCGCGTTCGCGCATGTGGTGACGATCGAACCCCATCGCGGCGCATCCGTGAGCAAGCCGGGCATCGAGGAAGCAAGGCAAGTCTTCGCCGCACGACGGGTTATCGAGAGTGCGATCGTTCGGGATCTCACAGGTCGCCTGAAGCCACGGGACCGCGCATTCCTCAGCGAGCACATCGACCGGGAGGCGCAGGCGGCTCGACAGTCGGACCGCGCCGAGGTCATCCGGCTTTCCGGCGAGTTTCATCTCGAGATTGCCCGGATCAATGGAAACCAAGTTCTCGAGCAATTCCTACGAGAACTCGTGATCCGCGAATCCCTCGTGATCGCCGCTTATGAGCGCCCCGGCCAGTCAAGCTGCTCCTACCATGAGCATGCGACAATGCTCGAGGCAGTTGCCGGCAACGATCCTGAGACATCGGTGAGGGTGACATTGGAGCACCTCGGGAACATCGAGGACAGGCTAGATCTGAATCGCGACCGCGACGCACCACTCGATGTGTCAGCCGTGCTGCTTCGCCGCCGGTCCGCGTCACGGTGACGAACGCACAGGTTTCCACCGATCGAGAATGGCGAGCTTCGGCTGCCAATCTTTCGGCCAGCGCATCGTGCGGACCCAGAGAGCCGCGACCAACGATGCGCTAGAGCATTTTTCGGCGAAGTGGATCCGGTTCGCCGTCAAAAAATGCGGCACGCCACGGAAGAGAGCTGATTCCATGCCAATGGAAACAGTTTTAGGTGATGAATGCTTCCGACACCGAGCATCGGCGTGCGGACATCATCATTGGAAGCGGCAAGAACTTGCCGGTGTGCCGGATGCTGGAGTGAGCCTCGACCAAGCCACGACGCGCATCATTGAGGCCAATGGTCTGCTCGTGATGCCCGGACTGATCAATCGGCATCTGCACGCGCCAGGAAATCTGATGAAGGGCGCCCTCAAGGGCAGGCCGCTCGAAATCGTCATGCAATTCGAGGTGCCCCTATGAGCGAGGCATCGCCTCCACCGCGTCTGCACGATGTTCACACGATGCTCGGCGCAATCAAGATGCTAAAGCTCGGCATTACCCCGCTCCTGGATGATACCTTTACGCGCCCTCCCCGACCATCGAGGCGATCGATCCTGTCATGCAGGCATACGTCGATTCCGGTCGTATCGAGGTTGACCCCTTCAGCATCACGGCGTCGCGCCCCTAACGCTTGATCTGCCCTGAAATACCCTACTGGACCACTAACCAGTCGTTGACCCGTTATACTCGTTCGCGCGCTGGAAGATGCGGTTCTATCCGCGCAAATCGGCGAGCGCTTGTCTGCCGTAGATCGTCTGCGATGCCTGGCCTCCCCCTCGCTCACCGTCCGCTTGCGCAAGCCGCGGGTTAGGAGAGTTGGCCTCGATACCACAACGACAGGTCGCGCTCTGGCGAACTTTCAGTGTTTCATTGTGTACATTATTGCCTATCAATTGGCATCACATGCGACCTATTCGACCCATTGACCCTCAAAAAATTGTATGACATTTTCCCGCAGTTTTGTAGACAATCATTGAGGCAATGGGAGGAAACAATGTCAACAATGAATCTAGGCGGCATAGCTTTGGCCGTCGCAGTTGGAGCGCTCGCGGGCTTCACCGCGGAGGCAAAAACCCTGAGATGGTCATCGCCGACCGACCTCACGACGCTTGATCCGTATGCCCATACTGAGAGCTTCACGACCAGCATGTTGCACCACGTCTTCGACCCGCTGGTGCGACACGGCCGCAACCTTGAGCTTGAGCCGGCCCTCGCTGTGAGCTGGAAGACAGTAAGGCCGGATACTTGGCGTTTCGAGCTGCGCAAGAATGTGAAGTTCCATAATGGAAATCCATTCACCGCAGATGACGTTGTCGCCTCGATAACACGCATCCTCGATCCAGGTTCTCGAGCCCGCGGTGACCTCGTGGCTGTCGACAGGGCCGAGAAGGTCGATGATTTCACTGTCGACATCGTTACCAAGGGGCCATACCCGCTCCTCCTGAACGACCTCTCGGGCATCTACATCATGGACAAGGAGTGGATGGAGGCGAATGGTGCCCTGAAGCCGGGCGACGTCTCTCGGGGAGTCTCGACAGCTGCCTCCACCAGTGCCGTCGGTACCGGTCCCTTCAAGGTCGAGTCGTTCAAGCCCGAAGCCGGCACCGTCTTCGTGGTCAATCCCAACTGGTGGGACAAGCCCCAGCACAATCTCGATCGCATTGAGTTCAAGCCGATCAAGTCGGACGCAACCCGGGTCGCTGCCCTGCTCTCGGGCGAGCTCGATCTGATCGCGCCTGCGCCTCTGCAGGATCTGCAGCGGATCGGCAACTCCTCCGGCTTCAAGGTCATCGAGGAGCCATCGCTGCGCCTTATCATGCTGTCGCTCAGCTCCCGTCCTGAGCTCAAGACCGCTCCAGGACAGAAGAACCCGATGCTCGATCTGAGGGTGCGCCAAGCCATGTGGCATGCCATCGATTTCGAAGCACTCAAGAAGCGTGTCATGCGCGACAAATCCCGCAATACGGGAACCCTCGTGGCGCCGCAAGTTCCCGGCTTCGCGAAGGACAATGACCAACTCTTCGGCTACGATCAGGACAAGGCTAAGAAACTCCTCGCCGAGGCCGGCTACCCGAATGGCTTCAAGACCAAGCTGAACTGCCCGAACGATCGCTACATCAACGACGAGCAGACCTGCGTTGCCATCGCGTCGATGTGGACCAAGATCGGCGTCCAGACCGAGTTGCAGACAGAATCCCGTGCGACCTACTTCCCACGCCGGGACCGCGGCGAATTCGACAATTCCATGGTCGGCTGGGCGAACATGCCTTCCATGGATGGATTCGCGACGCTGTCGTCTCTGCTCGCCGAGCAGAAGGACGGCTATGGCGGCTCCAATGCAGGCGCTTACAGCAATCCCAAGATCGAGGAGCTGACCCGCAAAGCAGCGGTTGAGCTCGACGAGGAGAAGCGCCGCTCGATGCTCGTTGACGCTCTCAAGGAGGCCCGCGACACGGTCGCCTATATCCCGGTTCACCAGCAGCCCGTCGCTTGGGCCATGAGAGACGGGGTCGAAATCCCGCAGTTCCCGGACGAGTACGTGCGCCTCTGGTTCACGAATATTAAGTAGCCCCCTCACAAAGCACGCGCGGCCCGCCTCTCCTTTTGGGGTGGGCCGTCGGAGACAGCCATGTTGAAGGTTTTCCTGTCACGGCTTGGCCAAGCGATCCTCGTGATGCTCGTCGTCTCGGCGGTGTCCTTCGTGATGTTCCGCTTCGTCGGCGATCCGGTCGCCAGCATGTCGCGTGAAAGCGCAACCATTGAAGAAAAGACAGAGCTGCGGCGCTCGCTTGGCCTCGATCAGCCTGTCGTCGTGCAATACGGGCACTTCCTGGCGAGAACACTGAGCGGCGACCTCGGCATCAGCTACCGGAACCAGCGGCCGGTCACGCAGCTCATTGCGGAGCGGCTCCCGGCCACGCTCGAACTCGTCATCGTGGCGACCCTGCTTTCGCTCGCTCTGGGCATTCCCCTCGGTGTTCTCTGCGCCCTTAAACCGAATGGCGTCGCGGCCCGCGGGGTACAGGCCCTGTCCCTGATTGGCATTTCAACGCCCACCTTCGTGACCGGCATCGTGCTGATCCTGGTCTTCGCAGTCTCCCTGGGCTGGCTCCCCTCCTTCGGCCGTGGCCAAGTCATCGATCTTGGCTGGTGGTCAACAGGCTTCCTGACGGCAAGCGGGATGACATCCCTGCTGTTGCCGGGCATCACTCTTGCTCTTTACCAGTTGACCCTGATCATGCGCCTCGTACGTGCCGAGATGATCGACGTGCTGTCGAGCGATTACATCCGCTTCGCCAAGGCCCGCGGCCTGCCGGCCCGCTACATCCATTTCCGGCTTGCCCTGCGCAATGCCCTGATGCCGGTCATCACCGTTACGGGCCTCCAGATCGGCTCCCTCATCGCCTTCGCGATCGTGACCGAAACCGTGTTCCAATGGCCCGGGATGGGCCTGTTGTTCATCCAGGCCGTGAGTTTCGCCGACATACCCGTGATGGCAGCCTATCTGCTGTTCGTCGGCCTCATGTTCGTCATCATCAACACCGTGGTCGACATCCTCTATGCCGTGGTCGATCCCCGCCTGCGCGCGAGGTCCGCATGAAAACACTCACCGCCTCTCCGGGTTTGATTACCCGCATCGGCGCGCCGATCTCTGTCATGGTCGCCGGCGTCGTGGCACTGGTCATGGTGGCCTGCGCTCTGCTCGCCTCGCGGATCGCGCCCTACGATCCCACGGATCTCGCATCCTTTGACCTGATCAATGCCGAATTGCCGCCAGCCTTCTCGGCCGATGGCGATCCTCGCTTCCTTCTCGGCACCGATAATCAGGGACGGGACCTCCTGTCCGCCATGCTCTACGGAGCGCGTGTCTCGATCGCCATCGGCGGCGGCGCCGTTCTCGTGGCCGCGACCATCGGCGTATTCCTGGGTCTGTTGGCGGGATATTATGGCGGTAAGGTCGACGCGGTAATCATGCGCGTGGCCGATGTGATCCTGAGCTTCCCCACCATCCTGCTGGCCCTGCTGGTGAGTGGCATCGCGCGCGCTGTCTTGCCCGGTGCTGCGACGGCCGAGTGGGCGCCGGTCATTCTCATCTGCGCCATCGCGATCCATGAATGGGTGCAGTATGCCCGGACGGTGCGCGCGGCGACCATGGTCGAGACGGCCAAGGAATACGTGCGCGCCGGAAAGGTGATCGGCTTGCCCTCGCGACGCATCATGCTCAGGCACATCCTGCCGAACGTGATGAGCCCCGTTCTGGTGATCTCCACCATCAACCTCGCGGCAGCCGTGCTGACGGAGGCGACCCTCTCCTTCCTCGGGGTTGGCATGCCGCCGACCTACCCGTCGCTCGGCACGCTGATCCGTATCGGCAATGAGTTCGTGTTCTCGGGCATCTGGTGGATCGCCCTGTTCCCCGCCCTCGCCCTCGTCATCCTGGTGGTGGCCGTTAACCTCGTCGGCGACTGGCTCCGCGACCGATTCAATCCCAAGCTGCGAGTGAAACGATGAGCACTCTCCAACCGCCCGTCCTCGCCATTGACGATCTGCGGGTCGAGTACCCGTTGGCCGACGGCTCGGTCTTCACCGCGGTGGAGAGAGCCTCCCTCGTGATCCACACTGGCGAAATCCACGCCCTCGTGGGAGAATCCGGCGCCGGCAAGACCACCATCGGCAATGCCGTGATGGGTCTGCTTGAGAAGCCCGGACGGATCGCCTCAGGCACGATCCATATCGGCGGGAAGCCGCTCGATCCGAACAAGGGATCGGCCGAGGGTGTCGTGCTCGGGCGCGACGTCGGGGCGGTGTTTCAGGACCCGATGACGAGCCTCAATCCGCTCTTCACGGTGGAAAGCCAACTCACCGAGACCATGCGGGCGCATCTCAAGCTCGACCGCGCGGCCGCCCGCGCGCGAGCCCTGCAGCTTCTCAAGGACGTCGGTATCCCCGAGCCGCAGCGCCGGCTCAAGGCTTACCCCCACCAGCTTTCGGGCGGCCAACGCCAGCGGGTGGTCATTGCGTCCGCGCTCTCCTGCGATCCCAAGCTCGTGGTTGCCGATGAGCCGACGACCGCCCTCGACGTTTCAGTCCAGGCGCAGATCCTCAGGCTTCTGCGGGATCTCGCGGATCAGCGCGGCATCGGCATCCTGCTCGTCACCCACAACATGGGCGTCGTGGCGCAGATTGCCGATCGCGTCACCATCATGCATCGGGGCATGGTGGTCGAGACGGGTCCGACGGCCGAAGTGCTGCGTCATCCGAGAGCGCCCTACGCCAAGGCTCTCATCGGAGCCGTGCCCCGCATCGACGCGAGACTGGAGCGCTTTCCAGTCATCGGCGAGGAGGGTAAGGGGCGTGCCGCCGAGGCCCGCGCCGTCCTGCGTTCGAAAGCGGAACGCACCGGGGCCATCGCCGATGGCGGACCCATTCTTTCCGTCGAGAATCTGCAGGTCGAATATACCACCAGAGGCGTTCTGCCAGGCTCGAAAGGCCACAGGTTCCGTGCCGTCGACGGGGTGAGCTTCTCGGTCAATAGCGGCGAGGTCTTTGGCCTCGTGGGGGAATCAGGCTGCGGCAAAACCACCATCGCCAACGTCGTCTCGGGCCTCCTGAAACCAACGGCCGGACGCGTGACCTACCGCGGACACACGATTGCCGGAGAGGGCATGGTGCGATGCGTTGGGCCATTGCGCCAGGCGATCCAGATGATTTTCCAGGATCCCTATTCGTCGCTCAACAGCCGCATGCGCATAGGCACAATCCTGGCGGAGCCCATCCTGTTCTACCGCCTCGCATCGTCGAAGGCCGAGGCTGCCGCCGACGTCGCGCGGATGATTGAAGCGGTGGGACTTGAGGCGGATGCGGCCCAGCGCTTCCCGCATGCCTTTTCGGGCGGCCAGCGCCAGCGGCTTTCGATCGCCCGCGCACTTGGCGCAAGACCCAAGCTCATCGTCTGCGACGAGCCGACTTCCTCCCTCGACGTGTCGGTGCAGGCCCAGATCCTGAACCTGCTGAAAGACCTGCGCGACGCGACCGGTCTAACGCTTCTGCTTATCAGCCACGACCTCGCGGTCGTGCGCCAGATGTGCGACCGCGTCGCCGTGATGAGGAACGGCAAGCTGGTGGAGGAGGCCAGTGCCGAGACCCTCTTCAGCACCCCGCAGCACCCCTATACGCGAGAATTGCTGTCCCTCGTCCCAACCCTCGACCGCATTCGCGGCGAAGCCCAAGCTGCTTGACCGACCGGAGCTTCCTGAATGGCCGACATCATCATCATCCACGGCATCGTGGTCACGATCAATCCACAGCGCCGCGTGATTGCGGACGGCGCCGTCGCGATCGAAAGGGATCGGATCGTTGCCGTGGGATCGACCAGCGAAGTCACCGCGGCGCATCAGGCGCCGGTGGTGATCGACGCAACGAACAAGATCGTCATGCCTGGACTCATCGACGGCCATGCCCATGCGGGACACGGCCTGATCAAGACCATGGGCGGCGGCGACAGCCGGCAATGGTACGAGGCATGCGAGAGGGCCTATACCGTGGCCTCGACACCGGAATTCTGGCGCGCGGAAGCCCGGCTCGCCGCCCTTGAGCGGCTTCGGTTCGGCGTGACCACCGGCGTTTCGCTTCTCGGCGGCGGCGACAACATCATGCGCGCGGACGAGCCGATCTACGGGGACGCACATTGCGAGGGCGTTCGCGAGGTCGGCACCCGTTCCGTCGTCGCCGTTGGCCCGACATTGCCGCCGCATCCCCGCACCTATGCCCGCATTGTCGATGGAAAAGCGGTGGAACGGCCCGTCACCTTCGAGGAACAGTTCGCGACCTGCCAGACCCTCATTGATTCCTGGCATGGCAAGCATGGCGGACGCCTCAATATTGCTCTCATCTCACCGACCTTGGAGGTGGAACGCCTTGGGGAACTCAGTTCGGTCAATTTGGAGGAGGCGAGGCGCCAGGCGAAGATGACGGCAGACCTCGCGCGCGAGGCGGGCTTGATCTTCACTCAGGACGGGCCTTCCAAGGGCGACGTCGCCTATGCGAACGACCTTGGAATTCTCGGTCCCAACGCACTCCTGACCCATGCGACGAACCTGACCGCTGACGAGATCCGCATCGTCGCGGACACGGGTACCAGTATCGGCCACAACCCGAGTGCGATCGCCTCGATCCTCGGCCGCTGCCCGGTGCCGGAACTCCTGGACGCGGGCGCCAATGTCTGCCTCGGCTCCGACGGCACGGCGCCGGATCGGTCCGGCGACATGTTCCGTCACATGCAGCAATGCATGCATTACCATCGGACCTCCTTCAAGGATCCTAGCTTGCTTCCACCGGGCCGCGTGCTCGAGATGTGCACCATCGACGGCGCGAAGGCGCTGGGCCTAGAAAAGGAGATCGGATCGCTCGAGGTCGGCAAGAAGGCGGACGTGGTGCTGCTCGACCTGCGTCGTCCGCATCTCTATCCGTTCAATATGCCAGTCTTCCGGCTGATCTATTTCGCCAACGGCAACGACGTCGATACTGTGATCGTCGACGGCCGCATCGCTTTGCAAGGTCGCAGTGCAATGTTTGTGGATGAGGACGAAGTCCTCGACGACGCACAGCGCGAGGCGGAGGCCCTGCTGGACCGCACTGGTTTCCGCTATATGCTCGAGACGCCGAAGACATTCTGGAAGAGCGTGCGGTCCAACCATCAAAGCACATCCTGATGGACGAGGCTGCAGAGGGAGACCCTCTGCACCCTCTTCAACCGTGCTCCATGCACTTGTCCCGGCAGCCATGCGACCGGAAGGATCGGTGATGCTGTCGTCGACGAGCAACTCCTGATTTTTGCACCTCTCGCTCCTGCTCGAAAACCGATAGGCTTGGAACGCGACCGCTTTCACGAGTCTTCAGGCTGGCCTCGCGTTCATTGTGCCGGGTTGGCTGCCGACACCGCTACGCGACCGCGGGCTGAACATGACGGATGTGGGCTTGGTGACCTCGGTGTCGATCTTGCCGCAGCGCCGTAGAAAGAGGCGCAGATACCCCGCTGAGTTCGTGTGTCATGACGTCTGAACCAAGGGGCGAAACATCGCCCCTTCGAAATCAACCCTCCCGGAGGGAATCCTCCGGTTCAATCTTAGCGTACGGCTTAGCGGCAGCAGCACCGAACCGAACGCGTGCGATCGCCGGAAGTCTAACGATTCGCCCGTTATAATGGCTGTCTTCGCAGGGTCACGAAGGCCTTTTGAGCCAAAGCTAGCGCATCGTGCGGACCCAGAGGGCCGCGTCAGCGAAAAGTGGATTCGATTTTCACTGGCATGGCCCTACGGGTCCGCACTCAACGATGCGCCAGCCAAGAGCAGGAGCATCGGACCCAAAAGTGGGTCCACTTTTGGGACCGATGCTCTAGCCGAACAGTGTGTTCTCCAGAATGCTGCCATTTCGGGCGACGATATGGCCGCCTTTGATGACAATGCGGTCCACAGGATGATTGATGACGGCTTCGGCAATCGTCTCACCGGGCACGACCAAGAGATTGGCGGAGCACCCTTCCTCAACGCCGTAGTCGGCGATCCCAAGCGCCGCCGCACCTTCAAAGGTGCAAGCCCGCAAAGCAAGTTCAACATCGATGTCGCGACGGAAATTGTTTCGCATCGCCACTAGCTTCGCTCTCTCTAACATATCCCCCGTACTGAATGGGCTCCAACTGTCACGGACCCCGTCCGATCCTGAACAGACGGTCACACCCGCCCTCACAAGCTGTGCGGCGGATGGGCAAGCACGTCCGGCAGGCGCCGTGGTCATAATGGAGATCTGATTTTGTGCCAGTTCGTCGAGCGTCCTGGCGATGTCGGCCGGCTTAAGGTCCCCAAGGCAGAACGCGTGGCTGATAGTGACGCGACCTTGAAGTCCCAGCGATTTCGTCCGCTCGATGATGAGGTCCGTCGAGAAGCCGCCTAATTCTCCTGGCTCGTGCAGATGGATATCGATTGGTTTACAATATTTCTGGGCCAGTCCGAAGACTGTATCGAGGCTACCTTTGGGATCACGGTCGCTTTGCGCGGGATCGAGTCCGCCGACGACGTCGGCGCCCATCGACAACGCTTCCTCCATGAGTGCAATTGTGCCGGGACGTGAGGTCAGTCCAGCCTGAGGAAACGCGACGATTTGGACCTCGAGCAGTTCTTTGTATTTCTCCTGCGCTCGCAACACGCCTTCGAGCGGCTCAAGGCCGGTGTCCGTGTCGATGGAAACATGTCCCCGAAGGAACGTCGAGCCAAGCGCGAGCGAGTGAGCGAGCTGGCGTTCGGCCTGCAATTGGAAATCAATACGCCGCCTCTTAATCTCGGCTTTTTCCGCGTTGATCTTGTCTTGCAGGTTGGAACCCACATTGTTTCGAAACCAGGGCAACCCTAGGAACGAGTAGCCCAAGTGGGTGTGCGCCTCGACAAGACCCGGGAGAACGAGTTTTCCCCCTCCGTCCACCACGGGGATGTCGCGCGGCGGAACGATGTCTCGTCCAACGCGGGAAATGACGCCGCGGTCAATGAGGATATCGACGGTGTCGCCGCCATCGCATTGGCCTGACTTATAAGGTCGAACGGCTCTTAACAGCATGCTCTCCATGAGCGATTTCCCCTGTGTTTCCTGCATAGAAGGATAGCCTCTGCGACGCCGAGTAACGCGACCATTTAACGTTCCGACTGTGGCGGCAGCTCCCTATTGCTTACAAAGCATCTCTATCAATCTCGCCACGGATGATTACGATTTTTGCATTTTTTTGTAAACAATTTCCCTTGCGATTTTTGACAAGGAAGCTAAAAACTCTCGGGTGAGAAGCTCGATGTGGCTCTGATTTAGACGGAGGCATTTCTCGGTCAATGCACGCTAAAGCATCTGTAGCACGGAGCCGCGAGTGTCTCCGCGCTCCGCAATTAGGTGCACAAGGGTCCGCCACTCAGTCTTGGATCGCTGTTTCCGTTCGTTGCCACGGTGCTGAAGTCTTACTTCTGAGGTCAAGCAGCTTCCGCTGGTTCTCTCAATACCTGCTGGACTTGCCAGCAAATCTTTCATCAAATGGTAGTCTCGTGACCCGATTTCCAAGTAATCACGTTAAGGGCCTCGTAATAACAGCACTTGGAGGCATAGCCCTCACTGTCGATATTCCGCTGATCCGCCTTTCGAACGGCGATCCCTGGTCGATCTTGATGCTTCGCAGCGGCACAACCGTAGCAGCTGCCTTGGCGATTTGGGTTTTATGGAGATTCCTTCGCGGCAACCCGCCAGCCCTCATTCCCGGGCGCGCCGGGCTCGTCGTCGCAAGTCTTTATGCGCTTGCCGCCCTCACTTTCGTCTCAGCGGTCTTCAACACGAGCACCGCCAATTTAGTCTTTATCCTCGCGTTCAATACCGTGTTCGCGACATTCCTATCTTGGCTGCTCCTCAAGGAACGGCCCAAACCCGTCACGCTGGTCGCAATGATGGCAATGCTATGCGGGACGCTGATCATCGTTTTTGACGGGATGGGCAGTGGAAGCATTATCGGGGACTTGCTGGCACTGTCCTCAGCCTTCCTGCTTGCAGCTGCCATCACCGTTACACGTTCGTCCGGTCGGGATATGGGATTTGCCTCGCTTGTTGCCACTGTCGTTCCGTTTGCGATCGCAGTGATCATGGTTTCTAAGATTGGCTTCCGTGTTGAAGAGCCTTGGTGGGTGATCCTCGATGGAGCAATCATCTTTCCGCTATCGTTCTTCTGTCTCGCAAAAGGCCCCAAGTATTTGCCTGGTCCCGAGGTCGCGATGTTCTATTTGCTGGAGACTGTCCTTGCACCCATCTGGGTGTGGATGATCTTCACGGAAGTCCCACGGTGGGCAACAATTGTTGGCGGGGCGATCCTCGTTCTTACCCTCATCGCACATTCCCTGTGGCAATTGCGAGAGGAGCGCAGGCGTGACGCTCAATACAGCGGTTCTATTTTAACCTAGAGCGAGGACCTGCACAGGTGACGACGGCTTTGGCGATATCATCGTTCCCAACCGTCTCAGATGTGATCGACTTAAACTGCAATGTCGTCGAAATCGGTTGGGCATAGGCCTGAGGCCAGGCCAGCGCAAACTGGTTGGCACACTCGACTGCGAGCGCGAGGCCGCGCTCGACCAAGTGCCGCGGCCTGCACCAGGGCTGTCGCCAAGTAGGCGCAGGCTCTGGGTTCGTCGGCGCGGCCAAAATGGTTAGCGCAGAGCGCAAGGCCTCTCTCCGAGAACTAGTTGTCTGGATGCGAGACCTCCTTGGCGTGAGCGACGACCTGGAGGGCTGGCGGCAACGCGTCTGAATCGGGGGGCTTGTAGCGCCGGTTGGCCAGCTTCGGCTCGGCGACCAAGCGGCTTTGCACGATTTGCTCAGGAGATCGCCCCTTCAGCACGCGCTGGCGTCTCCGGTTGTAGGCCTGGTTGAGGCCCTTGAGCAGCGTCTCCAGATCCCGGTGGCGGTAAATGGTAATGCCCAGCACCTCGTGCTGCACCCGCCCGTTGAAGCGTTCGACGAGACCATTCGTTTGCGGCGTGTAGGGCTTGGTTGTGCGATGCTGCACCTTCAGCTGGCGGCAGGCCTCCTCGAAGCCATCCGCCGTGAAGCAGGATCCCCGATCCGTGAGCACGTGCGTGATTTTGAAGGGGAACGCGCGGATCGTCTCTTTCAGGAAAGCCACCGCGCTGGTGGTCAGCTCATCGTCTTTGACAGCCAGATGCACCCAGCGGGAGCAGCGATCGATGGCCACATACAGGAAGCGCTTGCGGCGCTCGCCATCGGCGGTCTGCAGCTTAGGCAGGTGCTTGATATCCATGTGCACGAAGCCGAGGTCATAGTCCTTGAAGGTGCCGCTCCGGCGCTTGAGCTGCTCGGCCGGTGGTAATCGTCCCAGCCCCTCGGCTTTGAGGATGCGGTAGACCGCATCGCGGTTGAGATGGGGCAGGAAGTGCGTGATCACGAAGGTAAGGTCATCGAGGGGAAAGCCGGTGGCCTGACGCAAGGCGCAGACGATGGCGCGCTCCTCCTCGGTGGCCTTCCAGGGCAGCTTGTGCGGCCGGCTGGAGTGGTCCTGGCAGTCCTGCGCCCCGCGTTTGCGCCATTTGCGGATGGTCTCGGTGCTGACGCTGAAGCGCTGGGCCAGCACCCCGGTGGGCTCTCTCGAATGGGCGATCTCCTGGCGAACGGCCGGGGTGGTGCGAGCTTGCGGATGAAGGGAGTGCATCACGTCCTCCTGCGGTGAGAAGCTCGGCGTCGCAGGCCGTCAAAGCGCCAAGTATACTCC
>NZ_JAFEMD010000062.1 GCF_016892765.1 Microvirga arvi | reverse complement strand
ACCCGATCCACACGCTTTGCCTCAAGCCCTCCAGGTCGTCGCTCACGCCAAGGAGGTCTCGCATCCAGACAACTAGGTCGCGAAGAAGCCTTGGCGCTCGTCTGTCCAGCCCTTCAGACCCGCGAGGCTTCGAACCGTCGCCATGCATCTTCGAACTCACCGAAGCTCTCCAATCCCGCCCGCATCGGCGCCAGGATAACGTACTCCGACCCCCGCAGCTTTCCGATGGCCGCCTCAAGATCCGGAACAACCTCTGGCGGGATAACCACGGCGCCGTGACGGTCGGCATGGACGAGGTCACCTGTGGCAATCCTCAATCCGAAAATGGTGACGGGATCCCCCACGCTCACCACATGCACGAAGCCGTGGCTCGGCCCGATGCTGCCCGCAACGACGGGAAAGCCTTCCGGCAAATCCCCGAGATCGCGCACGACCCCGTTGGTGAGCGCGCCCGACAAGCCGAAGGCCTTGTGGATCGTCGTGTTTACCTCGCCCCAATAGGCTCCTATGCAGTCGGGAAAATCGAGATCTTCCACGACCGCGATGGATGGCTTGGACGCCTCATACATGGCCCGGTAATAGGCCATACGTTTCGCGCGCACGGCCTCCGGTGGGGCCATCGATGGCGCACGAGCCCTCAACTGAGCCGTGACTGCGTAGCCGACCATCGGCGGCTCGGCCGGTGCGCTCGCAATCATCGTTCCGCGGGTAAAGGCGTCAAACCCGCGTTTGCCCTGAGCGACCTCAATGGCGTTGCATATGGTCGGGGTGTCGCAGCCCCGCAGGAGTTTGAGGAGGTTCGGGTTCATCATTCCTCCAGCCAGCGGCGCAGGGCCGCGATTGTTGGGGTGGGATTCTCTAATGTCGGCAGATGTCCTGCGTCTGGGACGATCACCAACCGCGATTGTGGCATCAACGCGTGCATGAGTTCGTGCCGGTCGAGGGGGCACAGGCGGTCGTCCTCCCCCGTCAAGACGAGTGCCGGCTGGTGGAACCGGGCCAGCGCGCCCTGGCGGTCGAGCCGGTCTCGAAGGGCCAGTGACTGGCGGATGAAAATTTCCGGTCCGAGGTCGAGCGCCATTTGCATGCACAGCGCGAGGATGGAGGGATCACTGGCTCGCGGCGAGAGGTAATGCGGCTTCATCTCATCGCGCAGGACACCTGCAAGATCGCCGGACGTCACGCGCTCGATCTGCGCTGCTCGCCGCCGCTTGACATGGTCGGCCTCGGCGCGCGGGTTGGTATCGAGGAGCGCGAGCCGCTCGATCCGCTCCGGCGCCTGGTTTAGCATTTCCATGGCAACGATGCCGCCCATTGACAGGCCTGCCAAGGCAAAGCGCGGTGGCGCGTCGCGCAGGATAGCCGAGGCCATGGCGGAGGTCGTGGATCCCTCGACCGGAAGGGCGTGATGGACCGGCTGCTCTGCAAACATGGATGCAACCTCGCCCCACATCCGCGCGTCGCACATCATGCCCGGAATTAGCAACAGAGGGATCATCCGACTCGGCGTGCCCCCTCCTTGAGCGCCGCGAGCTTAGCCCAAGCGATCTCCGGATCGACCGCTCCGAAGCCGGCAAAGGTGCCGAAACCGCAATCGGAGCCGGCGATGACCCGTTCCTTTCCAAGGATGGACGTGAACCGCTCGAGCCGTTGCGCCACCAGCTCCGGGTGTTCGACGAAGTTGGTCGTGCTGTCGATAGCGCCTGGAATGAGTACCTTGTCGTCGGGAATCTCATCCGCCCGATTCCGGAACACGGTCCATTCGTGGCCGTGCCGGGGATTGGCCGTCTCGAAGAGGATGTAGCGCGCCGGCACGCGCATGAGGAGGGGGAAGACCTTCGCCATGTCGATGTCGCAGACATGCGGTCCCTCGTAATTGCCCCAGCAGATGTGCAGGCGGACGCGCTCACGTGGCAGACCGTCGAGCGCCTGCTCCAGCGCTTCGACATGGGTTGCCGCAATCTGCAGGAACTCCTCGTCGGACAGATCGGGAAAGAGCATGTGCCGGCTCAGCGCGAGATCGGGGCAGTCCAACTGCAGGTCGAGCCCGGCTTCGATGATCGTGCGGTATTCCTCCCGCATGGCCTCCGCCAGGGCGCGCAGATAGGCGTTCCGATCCGGGTAATAGGCATTCTGGAGGAAAAGCGAGATTACGCCCGGCGAGGCCGCGTTCATGAAGCCCCGCTCGACCCCGTGAGCGGCCATGGCCACCTTCAGGTTTGCGATATCCTTGGAGAGTTCGCCCTGCCCCTTGGACGCGACCGGCCCCACGCATTGCGGCCTCGCGTATTGGGGGGTGCCGCCGCTCTTCCCCAAACGCTCCAGGAATGAGGGGTACAGTTTCAGGTCGGCGGGTGCGTTGCGCGGGCTGTCGCCTGCGAAGCCGGTATAGCGGTCCTTCACGTAGGTCGCGTAGCTGATCTTCGAGCACTCGCCGTCGCTGACGATGTCGATGCCCACCTCCCGCTGGCGACGGACATTCTCCATCACGGCGTCGCTCATGCAGGCATCGAATGCGTCGGCGTCGTAATCCTGCCCGCGCTCGCGCGCGAACAGGAAGTCGACGACCACCTGGGACCGCGGCAGCGATCCGACATGTGTGGCCAACAGCGCCATGACATCTCCCCTTACGAAAGCAGGCGGCCCGTCGCGCCGGCGTCGTCGTCGGTGTTGTAGACGCGGTAGAGGCTGGCCTCCCCCGTCATCGAGGGCGACAGGGAATGTTCCAGCCCCGGTGGGATCGCCGCGGTATCGCCGGGATTGAGAACGATCTGTCCGCCATCCCAGGTAAGCCGCCAGTGACCGCGAACCGGCATCAGCACCTCATGCCGGTCGACCCTGTAGGAACCCTCGGGAATGGAGTTGCGCGAGAGCATCTCGACCTCGAAGCCGGGACGGTCCTTGAGCACCCCGTCCGCCCCGATAACCTTGGCGGGCTGGTGGTCGGAGAGCGCGATGAGGTCCCAATAACGGGCGACGTAGTGCGGCACGACATCGGCCGTGGTCGGCTCGGGAAACGCCTTGAGTTCCTCCTCCGTCAGGAGCGGCATGGGCGACACATTCTCGGGGAGCAACTGGCCCTTCTTCGTGTCATAGAGCTTGCCGTTGCTGCCCAGCACCAGGCCGTGGTCGCGGGCATCCTCGATTACCTGGGGCGCCCAGACCACACCTCCACCGGCGTCATCCCCTCCCAGGATTGCCATGATCATCCCATAATCGGTGCCGATGTTCTCGAAGCCGCGGAAGATCCCGGTCGGGATGTTGATGATGTCACCCTCCTCCAGCACCACCTCGCCCGCGTTGCCCCAGCGGCCCCAGAAGAAGCGCCAGCGTCCCTTCAGGACGAAGAACACCTCCGCCGTGCGGTGCACATGAAGGCTGTTCCGGCATTTCGGCGGCTGGCCGGCGGCGCCGATGTTAAAGCCAGGTGTCTCGCGGATATGCACGTGCTGGTCGGGGCTTTCGCTGACCCCGCCGCCGATGATCGTGAAGTTCTCCTTCTGGTTCGAGCCCGGGGTGTGGGCGTCGATGAAGGCGGTCTTGCAGGGGCGCAGGTCGCCGTAGCGGACGATGCGAGCTTCCATTTCTTCCAATGTCATAGATCACCTGTATGTAGGAGGATTTGCTTCCAAATCGCCACTTCGTCGAAGAGGACGAACTCACGGCGCAGCCCGGCCCCACCTGCACCGTAGGGACCGTACTCGGCATGGGCCATGCCCATGACGTGGACCCTTGCGCCGCTCGGGCGTCCGAACATGCCCCAGCCGTCATGCGTACCGTCGAGCGACCACCTGATCGCTGCGCGCGGGGGCATCATCCCGCCTTCCATGCCGATCCGGTGGTGGATTCTGAAAACCGCGGACGGGAAGGAGGAACGAAGGCCAAGCCAGAAATCAGCGAGTTGACGGTGGCCGATCAGAGTTTGCGCACCGGGAAACTCGCCGATCGCGGCCCGGTCGTAAGCGGACAGCGCATGGGCGAAATCCGCCTGCATGATCCGCTCCAGCGTCTCGGCATAGCGCACCCCCCAGGGGTCGTCGTTGCCCTGGCCCTCATAGCCCCCCTGCCTGTCCGTCTCGGGCGTGAACGGCCGTATGGCCGCGTCGGGCCCGCCCTCCCGGTCGATCAGGAGTCGTGCGAAAGCTTTAGGGTCGCCGCCGAGCTGGCGGACGAGCCCGCCGTTGTCGCGCACGAGCCACTCATCGAAGATCGTGCCGGCCTTTGCGGCGCAGTCGGCGATGACGCGAACCGTGAATCGCCTGCCGGAGGCCGCCCCGAAATACCCATCCCGTCGGTGGGTACCCGTCGAGATGATGCGGTGCGAGGACAACCAGCCGATCTCCTCGTCTCCGGACCAGATCACGTCCTCGCCCAAGAGCTCACGGTCCGGGAACTCGTGCAGCGTCGCCATAGTCGAGGCGACGACGCCTTCGTTGCCGATGGCCACGCCCATGGGCGTCCGAACCGGAATGTCGTGGCTGTAGCTGCGGTGGAGGGTAGCGATCCCGCGATCCTCCCAGATCTCTCGGGTGATGCCCAGGATGTAATCGGGAAAATCCTGCCACCGGTTCCAGAAATCTGTCATCGTCCCTCTCCCTTTGGCAGGCGGGCGGATCCCCGGATCATGAGGGGGCTGTCGATGCGGATCTTGCGCGGCGTCCGGTCCCCAGACAGATGGCCGAGCAGTGCCTCGACCGTGGCGGCGACCATGCGGTTCACAGGCTGGCGGATGGTGGTCAGCGCATAGGAGGGCCAGGCCGCGATAGGTACGTCGTCGTAGCCGATCACCGAGACGTCGCCCGGGATCGATAAGTTGAGCCCGAACCGCAACTCGTCCATGACGGCGAAAGCCATATGATCGTTGCCGACAAAGATTGCATCGGGCCTTTTCCCAGCCCCAGCGCGGCACAAATCCCGAGCGGCAGCAGCGGCGGTCTGTCGGTCATACATGCCGTCCACGAGGGCGTGCGGGCGACGCCCCGCCTCCTCCATTGCAAGGCGAAAGCCCGTGGCGCGATCGCGCCCTGTCGAGGAACCCTGCCAGCCCATGATGTGAGCGATCCGCTCATGCTCGGCCGCTATCAAAAACTCGGCCGCTCGCCGTCCCCCGGCGATGTTGTCGGAGGTCACCTCGCTCAAAGCATCGTCGTCCTGCCCGCGGTTGAACATGACGACGGGGATGCCCAGGGCCGATAGGCGGCTCGTGATGTCGTTCGACAGTCCCACCGAGGCCGTGATGATCCCGTCCACGCGGTAGTCGATGAGCTGCTTGACAACTTCGGACACCTGTTCGGTGTGATTCTCCGCCATGAAAACGAGGATGTGATAGCCTTCCGCCTGCAGAACCCGCGAGAGCCGCTCCAGCGCCATCGGGTAAAACTGGTTTTCGAGATAGGCGACGAGGAGACCGATGATGCGGGTCCGGCCCGTAATCATCGCCCGCGCCAGCGGGTTCGGCCGGTAGCCGAGCTGCTCGGCTGCCGCCTGCACCTTGGAGATCGTGCGCTTGGACGCCGACGCGCCGGGGGTGAAGACTCGGCTGACCGCGGATTGGCTGACTCCGGCGAGCCGGGCCACGTCCAGGGCTGTGACAGGGGTGTTGGTCTCCGTCATTCCGCGGTCCATCCGCCGTCGATGATCAGATGCGTGCCAGTCATCATCGCTGAGGCCTCCGATGCGAGGAACACGACTGGCCCCATCAGGTCCTCTACCTCCCCTACCCGTCCGAGCTTGATCTTCGACAAGATCCACGCCTTGCGCTCGGGGTTTTGCAGCGTCTGCTCGCCCAGTGGCGTGCGGATGAACGTCGGGCATAGCGTGTTGACGCGAATGCCGTGCGGCGCCCATTCCAGGGCCATCGCCTTGGTCATGCCCTCAAGCGCATGTTTGCTGGCGGCATAGACTGCTCGCTCGGGCCCGCCCACATGCCCCATCTGCGAGGAGATGTTGATGAGGCTTCCTGGCTTGCCTGCCGCGATCAGCCCCCGCGCGACTTCGCGCGTCAGAAAGAAGGCCGCCCGCAGATTGACCTCCATCACCGCGTCGAAATCCTCGGCGGTCGTCTCCAGGGCCGGCGCATGCCGGGCGAGCCCGGCCGAGTTGACGAGGATGTCGAACGGACCTTGCGCTTGGAGCGCCTCGCGCATGGAGGAAAGATCGGTGATGTCGGCCGACAGAATGCTGGCCTTGCCGCCCGCGGCCAGGATCTGATCGCATAACTGCGAAAGGGCGCCCGCGCGACGAGCCAGCAAGGTGACTTCGGCTCCAGCCGCGGCGAGGGCGACGGCCGCGCCGCGGCCGATGCCCGACGATGCCCCGGCGACCAGAGCGCGGCGTCCGTCGAGCCGGAACGAAGGGGTGCGCGGCAGGCTCATTCTGCTGCGACCCCGTACGGCACATTCCTGCCGCCATACCGGCGCACCCTGATATTGCATTGCTCGGCATGGCCGACGAATCCCTCCAGCATACACAGGCGCGAGCCGTATTCGCCGATCAGCGTCGCGGCCTCGTCGGTGAGCACTCTCTGATAGCTATGGGTTTTGAGAAACTTGCCCACCCAGAGTCCGCCGGTGTAGCGCCCGGCCTTTTTCGTGGGCAGCGTGTGGTTGGTGCCGATCACCTTGTCGCCGTTGGCCACATTGGTACGCGGCCCAAGGAACAGGGCGCCGTAGCTGTGCATGTTGTCCAAGAACCAGTCGTCCCGGTCGGTCATCACCTGCACATGCTCGTAGGCCATGTCGTTGGCGACCGCGAGCATCTCCTCGTAAGTGTCGCACAGGATGACGTCGCCGTAATCGCGCCAGCTCACCGAAGCGGTTTCGGCCGTGGGCAGAACGGTGAGTAAGCGCTCGATCTCCGCAACCGTCCCATGCGCCAGGCGAGCCGAATTGGTGATCAGGCAGGCAGGCGAATTGTAGCCGTGCTCGGCCTGGCCCAGGAGGTCGGTTGCGCACAGTTCCGCATCTACCGTCTCGTCGGCGATCACCATCGTCTCGGTGGGGCCGGCGAAGAGATCGATGCCGACCCGGCCGTAGAGCTGGCGCTTGGCCTCCGCCACATAGGCATTGCCCGGCCCGACGAGCATGTGGACGGGCTCGATGGTCTCGGTTCCCAGCGCCATTGCGCCCACCGCCTGGATCCCGCCCAGCACGTAGATCTCGTGCGCGCCGCCCAGCTGCATCGCCGCGACGATGGCCGGATGGGGAGCCCCTTTGACGGGAGGTGCCGCGGCCACGATCCGCGGCACGCCCGCCACGCTCGCGGTCAGCACCGACATATGCGCGGAAGCCACCATGGGGAACTTGCCCCCAGGAACGTAACAGCCCACCGACTGCACGGGGATGGTGCGGTGCCCGAGGATGACACCTGGCAGCGTTTCCACCTCGACATCGGTTATGGTCGCGCGCTGCGCCTGTGCGAACCGCCGGATCTGGTCCTGCGCGAAGCGTATATCCTTCATGTCCCGCTCAGGCACCTGCTGCATGGCCGCCTCGATCTCCGAAGGCGTGAGCCGGAACGAGGCCGGGGCGTAATTGTCGAACCGCTGAGAGATTTTGCGCACCGCCGCATCGCCCCGTGCCGCGATGTCCTCCAGAATGCCTTCGACGGTCGAGCGCACCTTTGCATCGTCCTCGGCGCGTGCTTGCTCGGGTTTGCCGGACTTGATCCGCTGGATGGCCATGACATGGTCCTTATGAAAGGCTGATGGAGTGGAGGAGCGCGGCTGAGAGGCGGACGTTAGCAATCATAACGCGCTCCATCGCAGGCGCTCGCCGGACTGGGCATCGAACAGGTGACACAGGGAGGCCGGGATCTGCGCCGCAAGGGGCTCGCCGATGCGGCCCTGGAAATCCTTCGGCGCCTTGATCGCCACGAGGCTCTCCCCTGCCTGCACGGTCGCCATGGAGGCATCGCCCAGAAGCTCAAGCGAGTAGATTGGTGCAGCGATCTCACCGGCTTGCGCCACGGCCGCGTCCTCTGCCCGGAACCCGAGATGCACCTGCCCGTCGGCGGCGCCGGAGAAGCCTGGGATGCGAACGTTCCGGCCCTCGAACACGCCGCCCCGGATCTCCCCGCGCAGGAGGTTCATGGCGGGGTTCCCGATGAAGCCCGCAACGAAGGTGTTCGCCGGGCGGTCATAGATCTCCAGGGGCGTGCCAACCTGTTGGACGACACCCTTGGACATGACGACGACGCGATCGGCGAGCGTCATCGCCTCGATCTGGTCGTGAGTCACGTAGATCGTCGTCGTCTTTAGTTCATGGTGCAGGTTCTTGATCTGCGCGCGGGTCGAAACCCTCAGCTTGGCGTCGAGGTTAGAAAGCGGCTCATCCATCAGGAACACCTTCGGCTTGCGCACGATGGCCCGCGCGAGCGCCACCCGCTGGCGCTGGCCGCCCGAGAGGGCCGCAGGCTTGCGGTCGAGGAATTCCGTCAGCTCGACGGTCGTCGCTGCCCGCATGACCCGCTCGTGATGCTCCGCCTGCGGGATCTTCCTCACTTTGAGCGGGAAGCGGATGTTTTCGTAGACCGACATGGTCGGATAAAGGCCGTAGGACTGGAAGACCATGGCGATGTCGCGGTCCTTAGGCTCGAGCCCGTTGACCCGCGCCCCACCAATCAGGATGTCGCCGTCGGTGGCATCCTCGAGCCCTGCGATCATCCGCATGGTCGTGGTCTTTCCGCAGCCTGAGGGGCCGAGCAGGACGAGAAACTCGCCGTCCGCGATGTGCAGGTCCATCGCCTTGACACCGATAAAGCTGCCCCAGCGCTTGGACAGACCCTTCAACTGGATATCGGCCATGGTTCAGCCTTTCACCGCGCCGGCGGTCAGCCCGGAGACGATCTGACGCTGGAAGAACATCACGAGGAGGAACAAGGGCGCGGTAACCGAGATCACGGAGGAAACGGCGAACATGACGTTGCCCTTCGTTTGCGTCGTACCCAGAAAGCTCGCGATCTTGGGGATCATAGTTTGGTTTTCCTTCGACAGGAGCATCGCAGTCACGGCGAAGTCGTTGTAGGCGAGAAGAAATGAGAACAGGCCCGTCGTGATCACCCCCGGCCACATGACGGGGATGATCACATGCCGGAACGCCTGGAAGCGCGAGCACCCGTCCATCATGGCGCTTTCGTCGAGATCCTTGGGGATGTTGCGGAAGAACGATGTCAGCATCCAAAGGGTGAAGGGCTGGTTGATCGCCACAAGAACGATGATCGCGGTGGGCAGATGCCCCCAGAGGTTCCACTCGAAGAACGGTAGTAGGTAGCCAGACACGAGCGTGATAGGCGGCATGGCTCGGAACACGAGAGAGATGAGCAGGAGCCAGAAGGCGTAGCGGTAGGGCGAGCGCGACAGCGCGTATCCGCCAAGCGTGCCAAAGGTCAGGGAGATGCACACGACGCACACCACGACGGTGAGCGAGTTCATGGCGGCGCGCCAGAACTCCTCTTGCACCCAGGCCCCGTAATAGCCGCTGCTGGTGAACGAGCCCCCGGTCTCGGCGATGGTCAAAGGTCCGGTAAGCGCGTTGAGCCAGTCGGCTTTCGAGAAGAAGTCTCCCTCGACCTTGAAGCTTCCCCAAAGCGTCCACAGGAACGGGAACGCCGCGACGATGAGCCAGAGGACGAGGAAGCTTGACATCACGACCCGAAGGATCATGGGCCGGCGGTCGGCGACGCGTGTTGTCATGCTCGCACCCTTCCGAAGGCGTGCCAAGTGCGCACGAGCACTGGCGAGATCAGGACGATGATGCCCGCGATGGTGAGCACGGAGGTTGCCGCTGCGGAGGACAAGAGCCGTGTCTCTCCGCCGAGGTCGGAATAGATAAAGTAGCTCAGCGATTTGGCATGCGCCCCGGCGCTGAAGCTGACGATAGGTTCGAAGACCCGGAAGTTGTCCATGATTTTGATCAGGGCCATGAAGGTCGTCAGCGGCAGAAGGTGGGGCAGGATGACGTAACGGATTCGCTCCCACCGGCTCGCCCCGTCGATCATAGCGCTTTCCAGGGTGTCGCCGGGCACGGTCTGCAGGCCGGCATAATAGATGACGAAGGCGAACGGCGCTGACGACCATACGCCGTAGACAATGAGCATGGTCCACATCAGAGGCGTCGAGGCCTTGATCGATAGGCCCGGATCGCCCGCGAGCGCCTGCAAGGCTGCGCCGAGGACGCCGCGGGCATCGATCATCCAGAACAGGATGAGCGCGCCCACCAGCGGCGTCACGATCATCGGCAATAGCGACACGAAGATCACTGGACCCCGGAACAGTTGCGGTAGGGCGTTGACGGCGAGCGCGATGATCAGGCCGAAGGCCAGCGACAGCGGTGTGACGAGCGCCGTGTAGGTCAGCGTGAAGCTCAAGGCGTCATAAAAGGGCAGATTGGTCACTTGCCCGAAGAAGTCTCCAAGACCGGAGGCGTTGCGCCAGATCCCGGCGATCTCGGCGAAGGCGAGATGGTTGCGGTCTGTATAGATGCTCGGCCCCACGAAGCGTCCCATGGGTTCGGCGTCACGCAGGGCCCGCGTCGCCTCCTGGTCGATCTGCGTCGCCTTGGAGCAACCGAAGAGCGTGCAGTTTTCAACCTCGCGGATCACCTGCTCGTGCGGCGCGTAGACCGACTGCGTCAGCACCGACACGATGGGCATGGCGATGAAGAGGAACATCGCCATGCCGGAGGGCAGGAAGAACCACAGGAATGTCTTATGCTTCATGGTTCAGCACACGTTGCACCGTAGGAGACGGACAGGGGCCCAGGCCGTGGGCGACGCTTATTTCAGGAAGCCCTTTTCCTTGGCGGCCGCCGTGTAGGCCGCCTCGATATCCGCGAGCGTGGTCTGGGCGTCGGCCTTGCCGCTGAGATAGCGCGCGACGTTCTCCCCGATGGCCGCGTGCAAGAGCCCCATGTAAGGCAGCATGGGATAAGGTTTGGCTCCGCTTTCCATGGTCAGCATGACGCCCTGGTTCACAGGAGCCGGCTTGTAGCCTTCGATCATCCAGACGGCCTGCCCCATCGTCGCGTCGTTCAGGATCGCGGGGCTCGTTCCGGTTTTCATGGCTACGAATGTAGCGGCGGCATCGGCATCTGGGATGTTCCTAGCCACAGTCCAGCCATCCCACCAAAGCGTAGTCGCTGGGATCTTGCCGCCGCCAATGGTCATAGGCGCGCCGACCTTAGTGTTCTCGTAGACCTCCGGCGTGGAGCCTTGCTTGTCCATGAGCACTCCGGTGCGCGAGCCCCAGAAGTTCATGAGGGCGACATTGCCCGCCTCCCATTCGGCAGCCGTCGCATTGGAATCATGGGTCAGAAAGTCGGGATTCATGTAGCCCGTGAGCTTCTTCATCAATTCCAGCGCCGCCACGCCCTGGCCGTTCTTGACCGATGCCGTCGGCGTGCCGTCCTTGAACAGCTCGCCACCCAAAGCCATGTAGATGTTGATGAATTCGAGACCCAGATTGTAGCCCGTGGCATAGGCTCCTCCGACTGGGTTCTTCATGATGCCGGCGGCCCGGATCTTCTCGGCCGCTTCAAGCAATTGCTCGTAGGTTTTAGGTGGCTCCATGCCGATCTTCTTCAGCACGTCATCCCGATAGACGAGATGCTGTGCATTCGCCATGAAAGCGACGGCCACGACCTTGCCGTTGACTGTGATCAACTGGCGCTTCGGAATGTCCTGGCCGAATTTGGCGACAAGATCATCCAAGGGCCGGATGACGTTGCCGTTCAAAAGAGGCGTGATCGACGATGTCGCGATGATCGCGCTGGTGTATTCCGCAGGATTGCCCTGCATGCCGGGCAAGTTGATCTTTTGATGATCGGCGGTGAGGTTGGCCTTCACCGTTACCTTATCATTGGCGCAGGTGGCGGCAGCCTTGGTGACCGTGTGAATGGCCGGGAATTCGTTACCCACAACGGACACACGGCCCGCAATATCGCCGCAGCTGGCGGACGCAGCCCCTGCGGACAGGGCAAGCAAGGATGACGAGAACAGCGCCGATTGAAACAGGCGCTTCAGACTGATGGTCATGCGGTTACCTCCCAGTAACATGGCCCAAGCGGATCCTCTTGTTTTTGACGTTTATTGAAGGATCGACGAGGCATGGTTGCAATTTTTGCAAACGTATGCAAGAAGTTTTTTCCTGTTCCCCGGCAGCATTGTGACGCCTGCTGATGGAGGGTATCGATGACCCGGTTTTCTGAAGCAGAGGCCTTCCCGACTGGGGCCCAGCGCCGCGCTTTCCTGGCCAAGCTGCAGGGTTTGGCTGAGGCCTCGCCCGGAGAGATCGCGGGCGCACTTTCAGGCTTGGCCGTTGAAAATTCGCAATGGCGTGTCTCGCACCCTATCAATGAAATTGCAGGGAACGCGGCCGCACTAACGGGACTGTGGGCTCCCCTGAAGGCCGCCTTTCCGGACCTCGAGCGCCGCGACGTCATTCTCGTCGCTGGCGCTTATCAGGACCGGCAATACATCGCCGCCGTCGGCCATTATTGCGGCACTATGGCTGGTGATTGGCTTGGGATCCCAGCTAGCAACAAGACGGTCTATCTGCGCTACGGCGAGGTCTGGCAGATCGGGCTGGATGGGCGCGCCGTCCAGGCGAACCTTCTCTG
The DNA here is from genome assembly GCF_016892765.1 of Microvirga arvi. Taxonomy (GTDB): domain Bacteria; phylum Pseudomonadota; class Alphaproteobacteria; order Rhizobiales; family Beijerinckiaceae; genus Microvirga; species Microvirga arvi. The sequence goes on along the minus strand of NZ_JAFEMD010000062.1, from coordinate 17,243 downwards.
GGACGTCCTGGACGTCATGCGTCAGGCCGGCGTTTGGCCCCTCGCCCCTGTTCTCGGCGTCCCCGAGATGTGGCCAGGCCCCCTCACGGCGGACGGAGTCAGGCTGGCGCCATCGGCGCCCGATGAGGGACGAGCGAGCATTGCTCAGACTCTGGCGATGCACAAATCCCTGGCGGAGCACGACGACCGCAACAGCCTCTCCCGGCAGAGCCTCATCGACATGCCTCAGCGGCAGCATTGGCACCCGAAGATGATGTGGTATGGCCCAGCCGGCATTGGCACGACCCGCGGGCTTGAGGGGTTCGTCGATGGGCACCAATTGCCCTTCCGCATCGCATTTCACCGGCCGCAGGGAACCTTCGAGGAGGTCACGGCTGAGCGCCAGCGGCATGGCGCTGGCCATTACATCCGCATCGGAGATGGCGCCTACTCCGTCACCGGCGGCTGGCCCTCAGTCTACGCGGTGCATGCCGGGGACGGCTTCTGCGGCTTACCTGCCAGCGGGAAGCCCGTCTTCATGCGCGTGATGGATTTTTATCTTCATCATGAAGGTCTGATCCGTGAGAACTGGGTTCCACTTGATATGCTGCACCTTCTGAAACAGATGGGAGTGGATCCTCTTGCACGGATGTCTGAGATCCTCCGGCGCTGATCTCGGCTCTATCGCAGACATCTTGATTAAGCATTTCAGGTGATGATGCCAAGCTTCAGCACGGGGGGATGAAGCGCTCGAGGGCAGCATCTATGCCGACCCGTAGCCCTTTCATGAATGCGGTCGCACCTCGCTTTCAATCTCACTCTACGGAAAGTGGAGCAGATGGTGACCGAGCTCAGAAGCGGAGCTCACATCTTATTAACTTCTCATCTTTGAAATAGTACTGCAGCGTCTCGGTCTTGATTGAAGCTCTCTTGCTGAGCCATTGCTGCGTGGCGCCTCCGATTGCAAAGCTCGTCGTCGGCACTTGAGGGGCTTTCACCCGGATGACCGACCGGCGCATGGACATTATCTTAATCGGACCCGTCGCCTGGTGTGCGCGATACCTGCGCGATCACGGTATGCGGGACGAGCGCGTCGAGCGCTGGACGACTGCAGCTATTCTCGCCGGCATGAAGCGATTGAAGGAATTGATGCAGACTGGAGGCTAGACCATCAGGTGCCAAAATATGTGACATCATTCAACCGCACCGCAAATCGGCTTCCGACCTACGCTACCAAACCTTTGGTCGGCTTCCGGTGAGGTAGTGAAATTCGTTTACTAGCAGGAACGTCCGATGTTCCTGTCCAAAGCAGAAGTTCGGCCCCGTCCGGAATGTACCATAGCTGCCATTTCTCTGGACGGCTTTGTCATCGTCAATTCAGCCTGCGGTGGCCGGAGCAAGCGCCCGCTCCAAGCTCGTCGGCGCATGGGCGGGCGGACCATCCCGCGGTGATGCGCGTCGCACGGTGATGCGGGTCAGTTCGGACGAGCGCCCGAGCCGTAGCGCGAAGCCGGGCCACAATGCCGTGCCGTTGTTGACGTAAAGCGACATGCCGCCGACCTGGTATCGGCCCGAGACGAAGCCGTTGTTGGCGCGCGCAACCAGCCGGTCCAGTCCTGGGATCATGCCGCCGTGGGTATGCCCGGAGAGTTGCAGCGCCACACCGCGTGCGCTCGCCTGCGAGGCGTTCCTCGGCTGGTGATCAAGCAGGATGATCGGTGCGTCGGACGGCGCGCCCGCAAGAGCGGCCGGCAGATCCGGTGCCGGATGGAAGGATCGAGGCGCCGACAGGTCGGTGACGCCGGCCAGCACAAGCGATCCGCCATCACGGGTCAGGACGGTATGATCGTTGGCGAGCGCCTGCATCCCCAGGCTGGCGTAGTGGAGCATCCACTCCTCGTAGCCGAAGAAGTACTCGTGGTTGCCGGGAATGACCCAGACGCCGTCCTTCGCACGCAGGTCGCGCAGCGGCTCCACGTCAGAACGCCGCGCGCCGAATGAGCCATCGATGAGATCGCCGGTGACCACGATCAGGTCGACCCCGAGCGCATTGGACCGCTCTACCACCGCTTGCGTCCACTCCCTGGGAAACAGGCGACTGATGTGCAGGTCGGTCAGTTGCAGAAGCCTGTAGCCGTCGAACTGAGGCGGCAGCCCGGGGATGGCGATCTCGACATCCTTGAGCGGCGGCACACGCGTCGCCTGGTACACGCCGACAGCCGAGAGCAGCATGGCCGCCGTCGCGGCCGTGTAGCGCAGGCTGCCCGGTATGGCTCCGCCGCCCCGGAACAGCAGCGAGATCAACGCGATCACATCGAGTGCGATCTGCATCGCCGCCAGCAGCACGATCGCCCCGAATGCCCAGTTGAACATCAGCACGAGAGCACGGGGAAACTCGGGCGAGAAGACCGAGCCGGACGAAAGGCGGCTCCAAAGATGGTATTGCGATGCCACGAGCACGATGATGGCAAGGGCAATCTTCCCGCCCGGCGCCCACGGAAGCGGCGACACGAACCGCGCCAAGACATAGAGGGCGGGCAGTGCGAAAGTCAGGTGGAACATGAACGCCCTTGGATCGAGGAGATAGTGACCGGAACGGTCGGTGGAAGTTCGATTACCGGGAACGGTCGACGGGGTCGATACAGAGCCTGTCGCGCAATCCCTGAAGTTCCGCCGCAGGATTGGGTACTCGGCGCGGCGCTGTCACCTCACGATGTCGAGACCCGCTCTAGCCACCCCTGCTTCAGAATTCCGGCCTCATCGCTCCTGAGCGCATCGGAACGGCGGCCGAGCTGCCTACCAGCTGCATGTGGACCACCTGGAAGGGCTTGAGCTCTGGCCTGAGGCAGGCGCTGGCGGCCTGCTGATCATCTCCGACCCCCCTCCCCGGAACGAACCGACCCTGACACGCTCACGGTGCGGGCTGACGTAATTTGCCCAAGGCAAGTCGAAGACGGCCGAAGTTGAACGCAGCTTCTGGCTACTTATTGGCTACCTGGGAGAAAACGGCTCAAAGGGCAGATGCCGGTAACCCTTTGAAATTTTTGGTGAGCGCGCTGGGACTCGAACCCAGGACCCTCTGAATAAAAGTCAGAGGGCCTCCTGCTCGTCTCTTTAAGTTTATCGAGCATGGGCTGGGTGATCAGGCAGATGCCACTCTCGGTGCGGCGAAAGCGCTGCGCATCGTGGTGTGGATCCTCTCCAACGACAAGGCCCTCCGGAATCCGCACGCCACGATCAACAATGATCTTCCTCAGCCTGGCCGAGCGGGCGATCTCAACCCCAGGCAGCACCACCGCCTCGTCCAGCTGCGCACCCGGGTGAACGCGTGTGCCGGTAAACAGCAGTGAGCCCCGCACCACTGCTCCCGAGACGATGCAGCCGCCGGACAGAACTGTGTTGATCACCTCCCCTCGCCGGCCGGCCTCCTGGATCACCTTGGCCGGCGGAGTGATCTCGGCATGGGTCCAGATCGGCCAGGCGGTATCATACAGGTCCAGACTCGGGGTGGCCTGTGTCAGATCGATGTTGGCCGCCCAGTAAGCATCGAGCGTGCCAGCATCGCGCCAGTAAGCTTCAGCCTCATGGGAGGAGCGCACACAGGAGTGTGGAAACCGATGCGCCACAGCCTTACCATGCTCCACAAGGTAAGGGATGAGATCCTTGCCAAAGTCCCGGCTCGAGCCTGGTGTGGCGGCGTCGCGCCGGAGCTGATCGATCAGCACGCGGGTTGCAAACACATAGATGCCCATGCTGGCCAGCGCTATCTCGGGCTTGTCGGGCATGCCGGGTGGATCCTTCGGCTTTTCCAGAAAAGAGAGGATGCGATCCTGCTCGTCGATTGCCATGACGCCGAAGCTGCTCGCTTCAGCCCGGGGCACCTCAATGCATCCCACCGTCACATCGGCCCCTTGGCTGACATGCTGCTGGAGCATGAGCTCGTAGTCCATCTTGTAGATGTGATCGCCCGCCAGGATCACGATGAACTCGGGCCCATAGCTCTCAATGATGTCGATGTTCTGGAAGACCGCGTCCGCTGTGCCCCCATACCACATGGTCTCGGAGACACGCTGGCTGGCCGGCAGGATGTCGAAGCTCGCATTGCGTTCAGCTCGGAAGAAGTTCCAGCCGCGCTGCAGGTGGCGGATGAGGCTGTGAGCCTTGTACTGCGTGGCGACCGCGATGTGCCGGATGCCGGAGTTCAGCGCATTCGAGAGGGCAAAGTCGATGATGCGCGACTTGGCCCCGAAGTACACGGCCGGTTTGACGCGCTTGTCGGTGAGCTCCAGGAGACGGCTGCCGCGGCCGCCGGCCAACACATAGGCCATGGTCCGTCGGGCAAGCGGGGCGGAGGCAGGGATCTGGGGCATTGGCGCTTCCTCTCATCCGACAGAGCTCTTCTGGTCGGCTAAGCTTGTACGCTCAGAGATGATGGGAAGTTCCTTGCCGGCAAGGGAGGGTGCCTGATTGTGCCAATCTCTTAAATCACCAGAGCGGCGATTGAGTTGCCGAAACAGCTCGGCTTAAAGGCTGTGGCTCCGTCCCGTGCGCCTCAGCGAAGTCTCTCATCGTGAGGTGGTCTAGGGTAACTGAGCGGTCGCCACTACTGGGGACCACGCGGCGCTCAGAAGGGGTTGGGCGACGATAGCGCCAATGAGGCCTAAGGAGGCTACAGCGAGGCCGATACAGCCGCACAGGCGAAGACGCTGCGGGTCGGGCATGGATCACCCTATCAAGCATCATTGATGGGAGACAACGCCTCGAGCGCACACCAGTTGCAGCGAGCGGAGTGCACAATCTCCGCACAGATGCAGCAGGGCTTCCCCTGTCCCTTCTGTCCATCCCTAGGCAGTGATGCCACGCCTGCTCAAGGTACCAGCAGGCTTGGGGTAAGCGTCTTCGATAAGGGAATGATCATTTACCAACTCAGTCCTGTCACACATGGACATTGCCGAAGGCTAGTTCGCCCTCCCCTTTCGGCCGGCGCAGGGAGGCAAACAGAACCCAGCCATAGAAGAGCGTGACCGCAAGGATCACGATCCAGCCCGGCACCGGGCCGATGGCAGCGTTGCGCACCCACTCCCCGACCGAGCCCACGATATGAGCTTCCGTGGCACTTTCCTGCATCCGGATGAAGGTGGTCTTCACCAGCCAGGCCATGAGCAGGATCAGGAACAGCCAGCAGTAGTTACGTCGCATACGACGGGAGATGGCTTGGCTGTTACTGGTCAGGAACAAGGGTCGTCTGAGATCGTCTCCGAGCTTGTGGATCCAGTCATCCGTCGTTCCCTTCTCAGGCGAAAAGATCTGGGCAAAGTAGTTGCGCTCCATCTGGCGCACACGGTTCCGGTAGACGTCGAAGAAGCGATAGCGCCGTGCCTCGATTACCAACAGCAGCAGCACGAGAACCATCGCGAAAAGCAGCACGCCGTGGTGGGCGGTCGGCGTCGATAAGGAGACCGATAGCATAGCCGCAACCACGGTAATCGCCCAGTTCGTGGTGCGATCGATCCGGTCGCGCCACCCGGCCATGCGGGCAATCTCGGCGCGGTGGTAATGCGCTATGGCGTTGATGAACTCGGTCGATGTGCTGGGAAAGACCGGTGTCATGATGGTCGGGCGTAGATGATGTAACGGGTTCTGCTCGCTCTTCGGCCGCATAGTGTTCCTCCCTCCACTCTGGACGGCATTCGGACACTCTGGGTCAGCGCTGAAGGCGCGTCCTGGCGAGGACATCATGGGTATGATAGCATCGGCCGACGGTGGTTGCAGATCAATCCTTCACGCTCATCTGTCGAGTAGGTCTGTCAACGGTGAGATGGTGTGTCTGGGTCAGTCAGATCTTGGGTCTTTGGCGCCAGCGGCTCCTCGTCACCCAGGCAAACCGAGGCTGATCGCCCCCACTCGCCCCACTTCCCAAATGCTGTAACCGGGGCAGATTAAGGGGCGAGGGATTCCTCTGGACGGGCATTCATGATTCAATCCATGCATGACAGAGCCGCACTCTGGTCTTGCCAAGCCCCAGTCCCAGAAGGCTCTGCGCCGGCTAGTCTCAGTTTTGGCCGGTACGCCCGAGCGCGTGGAGCAGGAACTCTCACAGCTGCGGACCCACAATCAGGCTCTGCAAGAGGAGCGATGGTGCGCTTGCCTCAGCAAGGGGTCAAGCCGTCAGCAGCCTCCTGTTCCACGGTTGAATGGGCTGGCTGACTGGCAACCGGAGGTGTATGGTGAAGCTGTCGCTAAGGTGGAGCGAGGCGATGACCCAAGCCGCTCGCCAACACAGCCATCCCATTCGCACAGAGATAGGTCGCAGCCGCTCTGCACGACGCAAGCTGGCGCGGCTCCGTCACATCCATCCGCTCTCGCACACGCAGCACCTCGCCCTTGTTGAGGAAGTCCGCGTAAGCCGTTGCTCGCAACAGGTGCGCCACCAGCTTCCCGCCTTTCTGCCTCATCTGCGGAACTTTGCCCTGTCTCTGACCCACGATCCTGTCAGGAGCGATGACCTTGTCCAGAGTACCGTGCTGCGGGCGTGGGCAAACCTGGATCGCTTCCAGCATGGCACGAACCTGGAGGCGTGGCTGTTTACGATCATGCGCAACAGCTTCTACTCGGAGTACCGCCAGCGCAGATGGGAGGTTGAAGACCCAGAGGGCAGTTATGCCAGCACCCTGATGACTCAGCCAGTGCAGGAGTTCGGGCTGATGCTGCAAGACCTTCAACAGGCGCTCGTGCGCCTGCCGCCAGACCAGCGCGAAGCTCTCCTCCTGGTGGCTGAGCGGGGCGGGTCCTACGACCATGTGGCGGCTCTCTGCGGTGTGGCGGTAGGCACAATCAAGAGCCGGGTGAACCGAGCACGAAACCAACTTTCAGAGATGTTGCAGATGGAAAACCGGCACGATCTTGGCCTGGATTGCCTGATGCAAGCGGCGCTGCAACAGCGAAACACCGCAGCTTTCGATGCACAACCGTCGCTGGCCTCGCGCAGAATGGAGGGTCACATGCCATCCTCAAAGTCTGAGAAACCACAGGATCAGGCGAAAGCAGCCGAGAGGGCACCCCAGGAGCAGACATCGGCCTTCCTCAAGCCGCTCCAGCCCTCGCCGGAACTGTCGGCCATTGTCGGCACGGCTCCCCTGCCGCGTCCGGAGGTAGTGAGCAAGGTCTGGGAATACATCAAGAAGCACAAGCTCCAGAACCCGCAGAACAAGCGCGAGATCATGGCGGACGAGAAGCTTCAGGCGGTGTTCGGAGGTAAGAACAAGGTGAGCATGTTCGAGATGAACAAGCACCTCGCACAACATCTCAAGTGAATGCCTCATGCCACGAGCTGAATCAAACCTCTCAGCGATCTGGGTTGCGGCGTTATGGCTGAGCCGCACTTCTTAATGCAACAGCATGAAGGCGGTCGCGGATTGCTGCTTCACGCAAGTAATGGGCCGCAGATTGCAAACGGGCAGCCTGATCCTCTCGCTTCTGTTCGACCAAGTGCTTGACCCTACGCTCCAGCCTTGCAATCGCACGATCCCGACAGTCGGCCCAGTGCTCAAGCGCCTGCGCTTGCTGAAGGAGTTCTGGCTGATCGCACACCTCAATCATCTGCGTACTAAGCATGCTGCCTCTGGACGAACAGCAACCTCGCAGAAAATTACGTCTGAACAGAGGCTGCTGAGACTTTTGTCTCGCGAACGGAAATTTAGAGGGAGGTCCGGTGTTCAGGGAGCAGTTTACATAGGTTAAGAAAAGTGGGAACGTGGCCGCTTCCTGAGTGCTGGTCTTCCCATAGAGCCACTGTGCGTTCTAAGCCCCAATAAAGGGCTCCGATCATCCTCAGGTGTCATCATAGGTTCAGTTCAAGCGCGAGTCCCGGTGCGGTTTTCGAGGCGAGGTGTCCCATGACGCACAAGTTCCAGGTCGGCCAGACGGTACTCCCAGCCCATCCCAGAGCAGCCAATCCCAGCACCTACGTAATCGTCCAGGTGCTGCCCGAGACCTCGCACGAGCGACAGTACCGGATCAGGGCAATATCCAGTGCAACCGAGTGCGTCGTCGCCGAGACGCAGATCAAGGCAATGGAAGCAGAGCCAAGCCTCTCGTGATGCGCCCACCCCAGCAAGGGGTATGCCATGCCCGTAGACCTTCCGCCGAAACCAAGTGGTCATGAGATCGTTCCCGTGAATGGACTGTTCTCTCGCATTCTGAACTGGACAGCCGTTGTGGTCAGCATTGGCTTGTGCTGGTGGGCTGTGATCCTGTTCCTCTAGTGGCAGACTGATCTCAGCGGGAGCGCAGGGCCAGATGCACATGCTGCTTGACCTGAATCGGGAGCAATCAGGCGTTCTCAGGCGAGCCTTAGAAGCGAGAACGCGTGACATGCAAATGCGCTTGGGAGGCGACCCTGGTGATGAAGGATTCCGGCGCGAAGCGACACTCTCGACCCAGCTTCCGCGACAGGTCGAGGCCCTGGAACGACGGGCAGGTTACCGCTCTTGGGACATTCTGAAGATCGAGTCTCTGCCGGAGGATGACGAGAACTAAGGGGAAGCAACCGGTGGTACTGACCTTCCTTTGATCGCGTGTTCAAGCTGGTCTGCCTCATCGAAGAATTACGCGTGGGCGGGGTGTTCCTCTGCAAGAGTTCCGATCAGACGCAGCAGTTCCTGCTGCTCTGGGCCTATGCCCCGTCCGAGGAAAGCTACGATATCCTCATGCTCTACCTTCCCTCCCGACGCCACATTGGCTTCATGACGGATGAACACGGCCCCTGATGGGTCTGCAATCAGGTACCAGCGGTCGCCGCTTGAGCTTTCATAGAGCTTACGCGTCTTCTTCATGCGGGCTCCTCTCGGATGAACATGATACACCCACTGTACCGCATCCTGGCAGAGCGCAGAAAGCGGCCTCTGGGTCTCTCGCTATAAGGAACCGGAGATGTACCCCTGGGCTACTTCTTCCGACCAAACAAGGTAGCGAGCAGGCCACCCTGCTTATTGGCAGGATGCGACTCGATAGCGACCGGAGCTTCCTCAGAGTTTGTCTCTGCTCCGGATATTTGTTCGATCTCCGGTCCTAAGGAGACAGCCAGTTCAGCCGAAAGAGGGTCATCCACCTCTTGGACGATTGATTCTCGTGCCTCCGGTGCCGTTGGCACCGGCTCGCGTACCATGATCTGCCCTGTAGTCGAGAGGATCTCGATCCGACCTGGAAAGTCGTTCCGGCACTCGTAGCGAACATAGTCCTGGAAACCGGGCCTGATCCGATGCTCACGGTCAAGAATGACTTCGTGCGTGACTTCCACGGCGAAAAAGCGCCCTTCTGCTGATGTCACATCGGCTCGCCTAACCACCCCCTCGAAGAAGCTCTTCCATGAACCGGGTGGGTGGAAGTGGACGCGAACCTCATCCCCCACCGCAATCTTCATCGCCAGTGTCTCAGACATTCAGGTCAGATACTCCGGTTCTCGGCAGGCGCTGAGAGGCCCACATCGCCGCTTGGGTGCGGTTTGCCGCGCCAATCTTCCGCAGGATGGCTTTGACATGGACCTTCACCGTGGCTTCCGTCACGTCGAACTTCCGAGCGATAAGCTTGTTGGGTGCTCCTCCCTTGAGGCAACCCAGGATTTGCGCCTCTCGCGCCGACAGCTTGCATTCCTTCAAGTCAGAAAGCTTCGGCTCTGCCGTATTGTCCTGAAGCGGCTGGTCCTGGGGAGCCCTACTCATGATCGAGCGCACGACCTCAAAGGGTAGAACACACTCGCCCAGCATGACCAATTCCAAGGACTTGATCAGAACCTCAGGATCATTGGCGGTTAAGCAGAAGCCGTTCACGCCCACCTCATGTGCCGCGCGCACGAAGTCGAGGTCGAATTGATCCGCCAGAGCCACGATCAGGGTCTCTGGCGAGCGCTCTCTCACTTGCTTGATCACCTCAAGCACCCGCCCGGTGCTCTGGGTTGCTTCAATGAGAAGCAAGGCGGTGTTGAGGGCACAATATTGGAGCCGCTTTGGCCCTGTGACCGACGCTGCCTCGTCAATCGCAAACGGCGTGTCCCGAAGGATGTGCTGAAGTCCAGAGCGCAGAAGAGCGCTGTCACAGATCAGAGCCGTTGGGACGGCTGGCGCAGGGCTGCGAGGAGGCGTGACAGTGTCAGATGAGGTATTGTAAACAAGCGTGAGCGTCTGCGCAGTCATCCGTGCCCCCTACTGAGATTTTCCCGTTAAGAGAAAGTAAACAAGTAGCAGGAACTCTGTCTGTCTGAATCCCGACAGAATGTACTCAGCCAAAAGTCCTAAGCTGTACTTTCAATCACATTAACGTGACTAAGCTTGACCGTAATCAACGTAGATTATTAACCTTGCTTCAACACCGCTGAAAACTGCCAAACAGCAGCCAAAAAGAAGCACCCTTGAGGGGGCTTTAAGGTCTCAGCCCGCCGGAACCGACGACCCGATGAAAGTGAAGTGCGGGTCAGCCCGTTGCCTGAAGGTTGCCCGACACCGCTGATGAGAGGTGGCTCTGAAGTTCGGCAATCAGCGCCACATAGGGCTGACGCCGCTCGCGGTGCCTTCGGAGCAGGGTGTCGATGATCTGCCTCTTCAGCGCAGGAGCAGTCCTGCCGCGCTCCACCCGTTGCATCTCATGCTGGTGCTCAAAGTCCAGATTGGACAGGGTGCGTGACGTGCTCTGCAACAGAGCATGCAAATCGAAGGGGCGCTCTGCGCCCACGATCAGGCGGTTCAGCGCAGGCGAGACATACTGCTGGTTCTGCATTACGGCCCTCGGCTGGCCGCGCTGAGCCGCACCCTTATTCAGGTGCTTAAGCTCAGCACGTGTCCATTCTCAAGAAACGGTTCATCCCTAAACTATTCTGCTTCAGCAGACAGCGACCATGTCACAGTTCCTGATCCTCTCTGTGGGAGGTCAGGTGGTTGGCGGCGGCACCCGCCACTGACTGTTTGCTGAAGACGCGCCGGGAGATACTGAAGATTGAGGCTCCTGTCTGTTGGATACCCGACAAAGGCGATTACTTTTTGTAGAGGTCGGCGTGTCGCAGCCGAACTTCCTCCGAAACAGCATCAAGGGGCACTGGCCACAGGAGCACTACGTCAATCAGCAGCTACAGGCACTTCTGAGGCCGTGTTGAAGGGCTAATTTCGTGCAGCCCCAGCCAAAGGTGTACCGGGAGGGAGGTTGCACCGTTCCCGAAACACCTGTTGGGCGGCAGCAAGATCAGGAACCCAGGTCTCGAACCGTGCTGTCATCGCACCACGGCCCACAACATTCAGGGATTGAAGCCCCATGGTGTGCAGCGGCCCTACGAGGCTGTCGCCTTCGCCGAAGAACAGGGTGCCATCCTCCCACTCAAGCACCACGAAGCCTTTTTCCGTCTGAACGATGAAGTTCTGGCAGAATGGCTTGAAGTCGAAAACAACCGTGCCGGTGAAGTTGGGATTGCCGGGACCGGTGGTGATGAGGCCCACAAGAGCGATCACAAATGCAAGACACCAGAGGCCGAAGGCCAGGAGCAGCTTTGTCATCGCAGGTCCCCTCGCAATGCAGGAGAGAACGCCCAGATCGACGCGGCGGGAACTTTGGGAAGATTATATCCCTTTCTGACACTCTGCGCGAATGTTCCTTTGTCATTGTCGTGTCTACAGGGCTAACCGACACCGTTGCAGTAACTTGAAAAGGGCATGACGAACCCGTCGATCGGGTCATTCAAGCTGCAAGACCAAAGAGTTGATTAACGAGACGGACTTCGCCTGCCGCCTGACGTTTCCGCTGGATGCAATGACCGCGGCGGATCATGCGCATGGTTTCAAAACCATTCAGGGTCACGGCGGCGGTTTTCATCGTCTGGAAGCCACGCGTCGGCCGGATCACCCGCTTGAGAGCGCCGTGATCCGCCTCAATGATGTTATTCAAATATTTCGAGGTGCGGTGTACCACATCGTTCGGCAACAGCCCTTCGTTCTGCAGGCGCCGGATCGCCCTGGAATACGACGCCAGCTTATCCCTCGTGATCGATGATGGTGGATAGGTGCTCATCGCCTTTACGGCCTTACGCGAGAAACGATAAGCGGCGTTGGCATTGCGGCGATCGGACAGCATGAAGGCGATCAACTGACCGTGCTTGTCGACTGCGCGGAACCAGTATTGCCACTTGCCCCCGACGCGGATGTAGGTCTCGTCCACTCTCCAGGAGCCTGAGCGAGATCCCTGGTAGGGCCGGATCCGCTTCTCGATCTCTGGAGCATAGCGCTGAACCCAACGGAAAGATCGTGGATGGGTCAACGGCGACACCGCGTTACTGCATCATCTCGGCGAGATCACGATAGCTGATCCCATACTTGCAGTACCAGCGCACGCAGAGAAGGATGATCGTGACCGGAAAGCGGCGGCGCTTGAACAGAGACAACAGGGCGGCTCCTCGATTAGCCGCCCTTCCTAACCCGCCAAGGTTAATGCAACGGAGCCCTCGCGCAGGCGCTCCGGGGCTGGCCCGGACCTCGTTCGACGGCGCAGAAACGGTCGCACCAGGTCCCATTCGGCATCCGTCAGGTCGCTCGGGTAGCGCAAACCTGGGCGAGCGTAGAGACCTCGGTTCTCTGGGGTCCACATGGGCGCCTCCGCAAATCGGCGCCAACCAGTGAATCACAAGTCATTGCTCGGATTCAACTTTCACTCGGACAGGCTCTGAATCTGGGAGACGAGCCGCGGACAGCAGCACTTAGATCTTCGGTAAGCGCATGGACCCGGCAAACCTGATCGCGGTCAGAGGCCTACGTAGCGTCAGGTCAGACGGGCCATGAGAGCCTGTCAGCGACAACGCCCTGCCGAAAGAGTATAATCCCCCTCAGCTTCTGGGCAGCCGTCATTCGGTATGGAGGTGAGCCATGAGGTCGATCCTGGTTCCAGTGGAAGAGCATCGTCTCATCCAGCCTGTCCTGGAGACGGCACTGCTGCTCGGGCGAGCCCTGAACGGCTACCTGGAAGGTATGGCGATCACGCCCAACCTGCCACCCTACATTGCCTCCGACCTTGCTGTCGGCGACATCTCATTTCTCGATCCTGAGGTGCGGCGGCAGCGGGCGGATGCGTCCCGACGTCTCTTTGAGACATTCATGACAGCGCAGCGGGTTCCGCGGCTCAACGCGGAAGCTATGGGCCTGTCCTTTGGCTGGCGCGGCGGGGACCTGGCGGAGGACGATTTTGTCGGCCACTATGGACGGGCCTTCGACATCACCGTGCTCGGGCGGCCGAGCGATCAGGCCAATGAGCCGCGCCCGCCTACGGTCGAGGCGGCGCTGTTCGAGAGCGGTCGGCCGATTCTGCTCGTGCCGCCGACCCCGCCTGCCACCCTTGGCACAACCGTGATGATTGCCTGGAACCGGAGCACGGAGACGGCCCGGGCGGTGGCCTTAGCCATGCCGCTTCTGGCTGAGGCGCAACGGATCGTCGTGATCGACTTCGAGGACTGGGGCGTGTCCGGCCCCTCGACCCAGGATCTCAGCCGCACCCTTACGTACAATGGCTTGCCGGTGGAAACACGAACGGTCCCGAACCCGCACGGGCATGCCGGCGAGGCTATCCTGTCGGCGGCGGCTTCCCTCGGCTGTGATCTGCTGGTCAAAGGCGCCTACACCCAGAGCCGGTTGCGGCAGTTCATCTTTGGCGGGGCCACCAGCCACATTCTATCCAACACCACAGTTCCTGTCCTGATGGCGCACTAAGCTGCGGTAACCTAGTTCGCCACCGCGGCGGATCACCAGACGGCAAGTTCGATTGTCGCTGACGAGCCAGAGGCGTATAATGGCGGATGCCAAGCAGCCGCGCCACGCGGCGCCGGTCTATCAGGACATGCCTCGTGACGCAGGAAACGCCTTGCCCCATGGGAGGCACGTCATGACCATCGCACCCACACTCCAGAAGTACATGGACGAGCAAGGGATCCGGTACGATCTGGTCCCGCATGAACCGACGATGTCGGCGCTGGGGTCCGCCCACGCAGGTCACATCCCTGGTGATAGGCTGGCCAAAGCCGTCGTGCTCAACGATGGTGGCCGCTACACGCTCGCCGTACTCCCCGCCTCGCATCATCTCCAGCTGTCAGATCTCAGGACGGAGCTCGGGCATGGGATTCACCTGGCCAGCGAGCCGGAAGCCGCAGACGTCTTCCGCGACTGTGCGCTCGGCGCGGTTCCGCCGGTGGGCGCCTGCTATGGGCTGGATGTGATCATCGACACCAGCATCGACCAGCAGCAGGAGCTGTACTTTGAGGGTGGGGACCACGCGACGCTGGTTCATGTGAACGGGGCCGAGTTTGCCCGGCTCAATCCGGGGGCCCAGCACGGATCCTTCAGCGCCCGCACTTGAATGCGTGGCTCGGGCGGCCGAATGCAGACATGGGCCTGACAAGGTTTTGCCCACGCAGGGAGAAGCACGATGAAAGCAGCTCTGGTGTTTGCCGGCAGCGGACCGATCGTGATCCTGACCTCCTATCCCTCGTTGTCAGATCCTGGTTTGCTGCGGGCGCTCAAGGCGCATGGGGTTGGCAAGTTCATCGCCTATGAGCTTCCACTCGACACCGTAGCGGCCCGCTATGGCGGCCACTTCCAGGTGGTGATGAACGACGCCCGCGACAGCGATGACCTGCGGGTGCTCGACGTCAATGGCGATCGTGCCTTCCGGCTGTTCCGGTTCTCCGAGCTGGGTCCGCCGGTCATGCATGACGACGAGCACCCGGATCGGGCAGAGTCGGCAGCCTGAACGGCTGTGTTGCAGTCACTCGGATAGCGCACATTGGGCCTAACCCAAGAGGCCATTCAGGCAGCAAGGCTGAACTGCTGAATGACGAGACCGATTTCGGCTGCCGCTCCTGGCGCTCGCAGGTTGCAGTGGCTCCGGCGGATCACGCGCATGACCTCGAGACCCTTGCTCGTTGCTGAGGTCGGTTGCATTCTCTCGAAGCCGCGCATCGGCCGGGTCATGCTCTTGAGGGCACCGTGATCCGCTCGGCCAGGAAGTTCGGACCTGATGATGCTTGGCGCCTTCTTCGTAAGCCGCCACGCCCAACTGGCATTTGGCACCTGACGATTTTCAGTCCACGATTTCCTGCGGCGCGGCTATGGCCTCGTCCAAAACAAAAGAGGTCAAGCGCCGTGCGTCTGAAACATTGCCTCAATTTTCGTGATTTCCGCCGCCTGGCCAAAAACCGCCTGCCTGGTCCGATTTTCAACTACATTGACGGCGCCGCCGATGACGAAGTCACCTACCGTCGCAACACGGCCGCCTTCGATACTTGCGACCTCGTCCCCAACGTGCTGCGCGGTGTCACCGAGGTCGACCTTTCGGTGACAGTCATGGGCCAGAAGCTGGCAATGCCGGTTTATTGCTCGCCCACCGCCCTCCAGCGGCTGTTTCATCACCAGGGCGAACGAGCCGTCGCCGCGGCAGCCGCACGTTTTGGTACGATGTTCGGCGTGTCTTCACTGGGCACAACAAGCCTGGAGGAAGCGCGCCGGATCAGCGCTACGCCTCAGGTCTATCAATTCTACTTCCACAAGGATCGCGCCCTTAACCGGGAGATGATCACCCGGGCCAAAAAGGCTGGTGTCGAGGTGATGATGCTGACCGTCGACAGCATCACGGGCGGCAACCGGGAGCGTGACAAGCGCACCGGTTTCTCGATCCCGTTCAAGCTCAATCTCGCTGGTATTACCCAGTTTGCCATCCGCCCGGCCTGGGCGTTCAACTATTTAACGCACGAGCCGTTCAAGCTGCCACAACTCGACGGTCATGTGGACATGGGTCGTGGGACCATGTCGATCAGCCGCTACTTTACCGACATGCTAGATCCGTCGCTGGCATGGCAAGATGTCGCTCAGATGGTTGACGAATGGAACGGTCAGTTCTGCCTCAAGGGTGTGATGTCGGTGGAAGACGCCAAGCGGGCGGTCGAGATCGGATGCACCGGGATTGTCCTTTCAAATCATGGGGGGCGGCAGCTCGATGGCTCCCGCACCGCCTTTGAACAGCTTGCGGAAGTCGTTGATGCCGTCGGTGACCGCATCGACGTCCTTATGGATGGTGGGGTGCAGCGGGGTAGTCACGTCCTCAAGGCGCTTTCGCTTGGGGCGAAGGCCGTGGGCCTCGGTCGGTACTATCTGTTCCCGTTAGCGGCTGCCGGTCAGGCTGGGGTAGAACATGCACTGGAGCTGATGCGCACAGAGCTGGAGCGCGATATGAAGCTTATGGGCTGCACCTCCATCGATCAACTCACCCATGACAATTTACGCTTCCGCTGAGTCTTTTCGGCACCGTCAACTTAACTGAGTAGAGGCAGTTCTTAGCTATTCCGCGATGGGTCTAAGCTATTGAAAATGCGTGCCCCCGCTCCGGACCTAAACACCGGCAAGCGCAAGTAAAAGCGTTAAGTTGATGGGGTGGACGCTCCCTGCTCACCGGCATCAAAGTGCCAAAGGGTGGTCGTCATGAAGATCGCCACAAGGAGAGGGAGCGTCCGCTATGCAGATTACCACAGTCGGCCTCGATCTGGCCAAACACATCTTCCAGGTGCACGCGGTTGATCAGACCGGCCAAGTCGCGGTTAGGAAACGGCTGCGCCGCACGGAAGTGCTGTCGTTCTTCGCATCGTTACCGCCGTGCCTGATCCGCATGGAAGCGTGTGCGACCTCTCACCACTGGACCCGAGAGCTGATCAAGCTGGGCCATACGGTCAAGCTGATGCCGCCGGCTTACGTCAAAGCCTATGTCAAACGCGGCGAGACCGATGCGGCCGATGCGGAAGCGATCTGCGAGGCCGTGGCCCGTCCAAGCATGCGCTTCGTACCGGTCAAGTCGGCCGAGCAGCAGAGCACCCTTATGCTGCATGGAGCTCGCGATCTCCTGATTGGGCAGCGAACCGCCCTGATCAATGCCCTGCGCGGTCACTTTGCAGAGCTGGGCATCGTGGTGGCGCAGGGCGCTCGCAACGGCACTGTTGCAGCAACTTGAAGAGGGCATAACGAACCCCGTCGAACGGGTCGTTCAAGCTGCAAGGCCGAAGAGTTGATTGACGAGACGGACTTCGCCTGTCGCCTGACGTTTCCGCTGGATGCAATGACCGCGGCGGATCATGCGCATGGTTTCGAAACCCGTCAGGGTCGCGGCGGCGGTTTTCATCGTCTGGAAGCCGCGCGTTGGCTGGATCACGCGCTTGAGCGCGCCGTGATCCGCCTCAAGGATGTTATTCAAGTACTTTG
>NZ_JAFEMD010000061.1 GCF_016892765.1 Microvirga arvi | reverse complement strand
GCGTGGGCCTCGTCGATGGTAGAGAGCTGATTCCCAGAGCCAGGTTATGGCGCGGTCCCCGGAATTACTCCATGTGTCAAAACGCGAACAGGTTCGAGCCCGACGAACTATTTGTACAACAGCTACGCCCTGTGCCGGGAAATCTCCGGACTAGAGCATCGGACGATTTATCAGACCCGCTCGATCCCCCACCTCTGCCCAGCGGAGAGGAGTAGGGCGTGGTTCCGCCTTTTCGTCCGATGCTCTATTCGGCCTTTCAAGGGTGCTGTCACGTTAACTCGGACTGATCGCGAGGCGGGTAGACTGGCTGACATGAGCAAGTCTGTCAGCTACAAGCGCCATCGCTTCCCACCCGAGATCATCGCCCATGCGGTGTGGTTGTACTTCCGGTTCCCGCTGAGCCTGCGGCTCGTCGAGGAGATGCTGCTCGAGCGCGGCATCCTCGTCTCCTACGAGACCGTCCGCCGATGGGCGCTGAAGTTCGGGCCGGCTTACGCTCGCCGCCTCAGGCGCAAGCCGCCAAGCTGCCGTGACATCTGGTACCTGGATGAGGTCGCGGTCACGATCTCTGGCCAGAAACACTGGTTGTGGCGGGCGGTTGATCAGGACGGCTATGTGCTGGATGAAATCCTCCAGAGCCGACGCGACACCAAGGCCGCCAAACGCTTGCTGACGCGCCTTCCGAAGAAGCAGGGCTGCTCGCCGCGGCGGATGATCACCGACAAACTAGGCTCCTACACCGCTGCCCGGCGTCAGGTCATGCCAGGCGTCGAACACCGATCGCACAAGGGGCTTAACAACCGAGCAGAGAATTCACATCTGCCCTTGCGCCGACGAGAGCGGGTCATGCAGGGCTTTCGATCGCCGGGAGGCCTGCAGAGGTTCACCACGATCTTCTCAGCCGTCCGCAACCTCTTCGTTCCACCCCGTTCCCGCCGCTCCGCCCTTGCCACGCATCTGCATCGCCTTACCACGATGGCAGAATGGAAAGCTGTGGTCGGCGCCACCGCTTGAACCAACTTCGGCGCAAATCAAGTCTCATTGCGTCCGTGGATAGATAACGTGACAAGCCCAGACTCTGATCTCGTGATCGATGATCTGACCAGGAGGTCAGCATGGAGTTGTTTGTCCGCGAGGCGCTGTCAGGCATCACCACGGTGCCGGATATGGTCAGAGCTTTCCAGGATGAGGATCGCTGCCGGCGCCTGCTCGAGGCGATGGTGTGGCCGAACGGACGAGTTTGCCCGGCCTGCGGCTATCGACGCTCTATCGCCCTCATGGGCCGGGAGAGTGGGAAGCGAGCCCGACCCGGGCTCTACCAATGCTCAAGTGGAGGTTGCCGGTTCCAGTTCACTGTCACGACCCGCACGCCCCTGCACGCAACGAAGCTTCCACTTCGGGTGTGGCTCTCTGGTCTCGGGCTGATGCTGCAGTCGGACAAGGGCATCTCCTCCATCCGCTTGGCAGAGGCCCTCGGTATCAGCCAACCAACGGCTTGGCGCATGGGCCATGCTCTGCGTCTGATGGTTGGGCGCGAGCACACTCTGGATGGCGTGGTCGAGATTGACACCCTCTATCTGGGCGGCAAGCCGCGGCGGGATGCGAACTATTCTCCACCCGGCCGCGGACGCAAGGGCCAGTCCAAGACCTTGAAAACACCGGCCCTTGTGGCCGTGCAGCGACCCTTGGATCTGAGCGTCGGTGCACCTGCTGGCGAGACCCGGGCGGCAGTCATCGAGGACCTGTCTGAGTCCGACGCTGACCGGGTTCTCACGGAAGCCGTCGATCCGGACGCTCATCTGATGAGCGACGAATGGAAAGCGTTTGTCTCTCTGGGCAGCGCATTTGCAGCTCACGACACTGTTCATCATAAAGCTCGTGAGTACGCCCGTGGTCCCGTTCACATCAACTCGGCGGAAGGCTTCAACGATCGGATCCGCCGCACTGTCTCAGGGGTGTTCCACCACATCAGCCGGCATCACGCGGATCTCTACTTCAACGAGATCGGCTTTCGCTGGTCGCAGCGGGTTGTCACAGGCCAAGCGCCGCGACGGACGCGCAAGGGGCGACCGGTGACCAAAACCTTGTGGGCGCGAATACCGCCTGCTCTGCAGCTCCCAGCCGTATTCCGCGCGGCGGTGGGACGTGAAATGCGGCGGACGAAAGCCGGAGGGATCGACCTTCTCTCGAAAGTAGCTGTCTTTGGTTGAAAATGCCGGCGTATAATCAGGAACAGATCTTGCGCTGACCCCTCGAACGAGCGTTTGCATGCGATGTCGCGGACAGGATGCGCTATTTGTCCAGAGTTGACGAGGTGCCGGTCTTGTGGAAGATGCCCTCTTTGTAAGCACCAATGGGCAGTCAATGTGCCCGGATTCGTGATGCTAGGGCCACGAGCCGTTTGCGCTGGACGACTGGCGGGAGGCCGGGCGTCGCCGGCAACAAACAGCGGTTTAAAGAGCGCAGCCAGACCCGTTATGCAAAGCGGCTCGCTGTGCGATCGGTGCTGCCCTGCGCTCCTGGCACGAATAGGATTTACCCAGCAACGGCAAGGCCGGACTCTGGTTTCCTGAGCCGCCGCAGGACGCCCACGAGGGTCAGGCCTGCAAGGGCTAGGATTACTAGGGCGATTGGCCGGTCGAGGAACACGGTAGGACTGCCAAGGCCCATCACGAGCGAGCGCCGGAGATTCGATTCCATCATGCCTCCGAGGATCACTGCGAGCACCAGCGGGGACACCGGGAAGCCGTTGCGCTGCATCAGCCAGCCGATCACGCCGAAGCCGAGAGTGACCCAGACGTCGAAGGGGTTGTTGTCGATGGCATAGGCGCCCACGAGGCTGAGGAGGCAAACCAGCGGCACGAGGACGCGACGGTCAATCTGCACTACCTTTGCGAAGAGCCGGGCTCCCAGTAAGCCGATGATCACGAAGGTAATGTTGGCCGAGATCATGCCTGCAAAGATCTGGTGGACGAGATCCGGCCGCTCTTGAAACAGCAGTGGCCCAGGCTGCAGGTTGTGAATCGTCAGAGCCCCCATGAGAACAGCAGTGGCGGCATCGCCCGGAACGCCCAGGGTCAGCATCGGCAGAAGGTCGCCGCCCGTGCTGCCGTTCTCTGCCGCTTGAGCGGCCGCCACGCCCTCCGGGGCGCCCTTTCCGAAGCGGGACGGGTCCTTCGAGGTGCGCTTCGTCTCAGCATAGGAGAGGAAGCTCGAGGTTTCTGCGCCGACACCAGGGGCAACGCCGACGATGAGCCCGTAGATACAGGAGCGCAGGTAGACTTTCCACATGCCGAGAATTTCGCCGAGGCGGGGCAGGACATTGCGCACGGCGGGTGGCACGGGCGGAAGGGTGCCCATTTGCTCTATCTGCCGGAAAGCCTCCGACAGGGAGAAAAGGCCGATCATCACCGCGACAAAATTGAAGCCGCCGCTGAGCTCCGGAAGGCCGAACGTCAACCGGGGGAAGCCGCCGATCGGGTCGATGCCGATCAGGCCGACTGCAAGGCCGATGAGCACCGACGTGAAACCCCGCAAGGGTGAGTTGCCCGCAAGGCTCATCGTCACGGTAAGGCCGAACACCGCCAAGGCGAAATATTCGGGCGCTGAGAAACGCAGTGCCAGCGTGGCGAGGAGGGGTGCGAACAGCGTGAGAGCACAGGCCGAGAAAAGGCCGCCGATGCCTGACGAGATCGTGGCGATGCCGATCGCGCGTCCGGCCTCGCCTTTCTGGGCCATGGGGTAGCCGTCCAGCAAAGTTGCCGCGGCTGCGGGGGTCCCCGGCGTCCGGATCAGGATCGACGCGATCCCGCCCGCATAGATTCCGCCCGCATAGATCGCCAGCAGCATCACAATGCCCGAGATCGGGTTCATCGAGAACGTGAACGGAATGAGGAGCGCGATCGCCATGGTGGCCGTCAGGCCGGGGATCGCTCCCACGACGATACCCAGCAGCGACCCGAGAACGAGAAACGGGAAGACCTCGATACTCGTGATGGCTGAGAAGCCGGAGAGGAGGAGATGGATATCGAACATGGATCCAGCCGGAAGGTTCTGCGGGTCAGGGGCTGACGAATGACCAGATCTCGCCGACTGGCAGCGGGACATGGAGTGCGGTCACGAAGACGAGCCAGATCGCTACCGGCGTCGCCACGGCGAACGGCACTGCGATCCGCCACGGTGCTCCAACGAGCCGTTGCAGCACGAGAACGTAGAGTATGCCGGCTGGGATAAGGCCGAGAGGGTCGAGCAGGAGAGCGAGCGCCACTGTTGTTCCCACAGCCAGCACCGTATCGCGCGGGCGGTGTCTTCCGCCGCCCTCGACCTCCTCCGGATCGGGGCGCCGCCGCAGGACCAGGGCCAATCCGACGACCACCATGATTCCTGCGATGATCCGCGGCAGCACGACGGGGTTGCCGGCGACATCCGCTGCCGCCGGCCAAGTCGTCGATTGCCACCAGATGATCACGGCGATGACCCACAGGATGCCTCCCGCGATCAGGTCGCTGGGCCTTCGGGCATGGGTCATGGCGCGTCTCAGCTCTTCTTGAGGAGTCCGGTTTCAGCGAGGGCAGGCTCGAGAGCCTGTTCGATCTGCTCGAGAAACACACGGAACTGGTCGCCCTCGGCGTCGGCGCGGGGCAGCGCCATCTCATCCATCAGGCGCTTGTATTCAGGATCCTCGGCCATCTTCTTGAAGCCGGTCCTCAGGGTGGCGAGCACTTCGGGCGGCGTGCCCTTGGGGGCAGCGAGGCCGCGCCAGTCCAGCAGAAGCACGTCCAGCGGATAGCCCGCCTCCGCCACCGTGGGCACGTCCGGGAAGGAGGAGTGGCGCTCCTTGCTGTTGAGGGCGAGGAATCGCAGCTGCTTCGTCTTGTAGAACTGCAGCGCCTCCTCGGAATTGACGGCCAGCAGCGTGACGTGGCCGCCAAGCACGGCCGTTCGGGCCGGAGCGCCGCCATCAAACGGCACGAAGGTGAACTTCAGGCCGAGCTGCTTGGCGAGGAGCGCCGCCGAAAGGTGAGGAACGGCCCCGGCGCCAGAGGTCGCGACCGTGACGACGCCCGGATTCTGTTTGGCGTACTCCACGAGGTCCTTCAGTTCCTTGAACGGCGAGTCCGCCTTGACCAGGAAGCCGGTCGGCGACCTGTTCAGGAGCATGATGGGCTCGAAATCCTGGTAGGACAGGGTGCTGACACCGGTCAGCCGGTAGCTCGACAGATGGAATGTGACGAGGCCGACGGTGTAGCCGTCTGGCTTAGCCTGAGCGACTGCCTGCATGCCCGCGACGCCGGTGCCGCCGGGGCGGTTCACGACGGGAACGTTCACGCCGATATACTGCTTCGCGTTCTTGGTCAGGGTTCGACCAAGCGCGTCAGTGCCGCCGCCCGCCGCCCACGGCACGATCATCGTGATGTCCCGGGATGGGAAGTCAGCAGCCAGCGACATCTTGGTGGAGCCGCCTACGAAGGCGGAGGTCAAAAGCGCTGATGAGACGAAGGTGCGTCGTGTGAGGGTCATTGCGTTTCCTTCCGAGTGGGCGGGCAGGCTGATTTGCCGATTAGGGGCGTGACGAGGACGCTTCCTGTATCGGATTGCAGACTCTTATCCCGCATATTAGGATAACAGCTCGGTCGTCCTGTCAACTCGGACAGACGGCAATGTTGTTCTTCCGGTGGTGTTCCGGTATCGGCGCACGAGGTTTCGTAATGGACGGTGGTAAGGTGAAGCGGGTTAATACTGCAGAGGGAGAGAGGACCGCCGGCGCACCGGCCCGGCCGGGACGAGGCTCCGACGACACCCTCAAGTCCCTGAGCAAGATCGTCAGGATCCTCGAATGTTTCTCGACCGTCGACCGAGCCATGTCCCTGGCGGAGCTGTGCGACCGCACCGGACTGCCTCGCAGTACGACCCACCGCCTTCTGGCCTCCATGCGGGAGGTCGGCTTTCTCGACCAGGACCGGACGCGCGACCGGTACCGCCTTGGCCTTAAGCTCTTCGAGTTCGGTAACATCGTTCTTTCGAACATGGATCTTCACCGGGAGGCGCGCCCGTATGTGGAGCAACTCGGGCGCCTGACCGGCCAACTCGTTCATCTGGCAGTGTTCGACGGGCGGCAGGCAGTTGTGATCCACCGCTCCGATCCGTCCGACAGCACCACGCCTCCAACGTATATCGAGAATGCCCCCGTGCATTGCACCAGCGTCGGCAAGGCGGTTTTGGCATTCCAGCCGCCAGCCGTGATCGACCGGCTGATTGCGGCCGGCCTGCGGCCTTATACGGATACGACCATCACGAAAGGCCCTGACTTGATCGCCGAGCTGTCCCGCATCCGCGAACGCGGCTATGCCATCGACGAAGGGGAGCACCAGCCCGGCCTGCGCTGCATTGGCGCTCCCATCCGGGACCAGAACGCCCGGGTCTTCGCTGCCGTGAGTATCAGCGGGCCGGCCTGGAAAATCCCGATCGGCGAAGTCGAGTCGCTCTCGAAGATCGTCATTCATAGCGCGAACGCGATCTCGGCCCAGCTTTAAGGGCTCTGGCCTCCGGTCCGCGCCTAGTTTGGCCTCGGCTGACCCATCCCCGAACAATTCTTCATGAGAAGGTTTCCGGGCCTGTCTTATTGCGTCCTCCAGCTCATCCCGCAATGCGGGACATTTTTCCAATTGACGGGATATTTCGGAGGTGGGATACCAGTAGGGAACGATCACTCACTGATCCTTCGCTCTTACGCACCACTGGAGAGATTGATGGCCGACCAGAAGCTTTCGAACCCGCGAGCCACGTTGCGCGGTATCCTCCCACCCCTCGCCATGCCTTTCGACAGGAGCGGGGAGATCGTCTATTCCGCCCTCGGCGAGCAGATCGATCATGCGATAGGGAAAGGCGTGAGCGGCATCGTCGTAGGCGGCAGCACGGGCGAAGGTCACACCCTCGACCGGGAAGAGTTCGCCAAGATGGCCCACGAGAGCCACAGGGCCGTAGCAGGACGCGGCGCGTTCGTAGTCGGCCTTATTGTCAACAGCACCCGCGAAGCCATCGAGCGCGTAAAGCTCCTCAAGGGGCTCGATATCGCTGCGCTTCAGATCACCCCGGTCCATTACCTATTCAAGCCCGATGCCGAGCGGACCATCGAGCATTTCCGCACGATCCACGAAGAGACCGGCATTCCGATTTTGATCTACAACGTGATTCCCTGGAACTATCTGAGCGCCGACATGATGCTGCGCATCATGCGCGAAGTCCCGGGCGTTGTCGGCATGAAGCAGAGCTCCGGGGATCTCAAATCGGTTTCCGACCTCGTCGCCGGAGCTTCGGAGAACAATGTCGTTCTGTCGGGCATCGACGCGCTGCTCTATCCGGCCTTCGCTCTGGGTGCCCACGGCGCCATCACCGCGCTGACCGCGGCGGTGCCGGGCGTCTGCGTCCAGCTCTGGAATGCGGTGCAGGCCGGCGACCACCAGACGGCTCTTGATCTTCATAAACGCCTGAACGCGCTCTGGAACGTGATCAGCCATGACAACCTGCCGGCCTGCGTGAAGTACATTCAGCACCGCCAGGGCCTCGGGTTTCATCTGCCTCGCGCTCCGATGCAGCACGTTTCGGATGATCAGAAGGCCGCGATGGACAAGGCCCTGAGCGGCCTTCCACTGGACCTGACGGAGGCCTCGGCGTCCGTGAGCGCGAATGCCGCCTGATCCCCTTCGGTCAGGCCAAGTTACAATAAGACCAGCCGCGTCGGCCTATGGAGCTGACGCGGGTTCAACCAACAAAATTTAGGGTGGAACGATGCTGGGACAGGTGATCGCGAGCGGCGCCGCGATGGGAGCAATCTATGCTCTCGTGGCCCTTGGGTACGTGTTCGTCTGGAACACCATGGGCATCATCAATTTTGCTGCCGGTGAATTCATCACCTTTTCAGCCTACATCTTCGTCGGCACACTGATTACAAGTCTTGCTCTTCCCTTTCCCTTCGCGCTTGCGTTGATTGCCATTCTGATGGCCGCCATGGGAGCCGCGTTCTCGCGCCTTGTCTTCTCGCGCCTTCAGAGGCAGCGGGCCCTCGTCGCCATCATTGCAACCGTCGGATTTGGTATCTTCCTGAAGGAGATGGCCCACATCATCTACGGGCCGGAGCCGCTCATGTACGATGGTCCCTTCGGAATGAGGACCCTCGATGTTGCGGGGATCCTCATTTCCTACCAGCAACTGCTTATCCTCGCGGTCGTCACCCTTATCATGGCGGCGCAGTACCTCGTGTTCCGCTATACGATGCTGGGCAAGGTCATGCGCGCCGTCGCCATGGACAGGGAGACCGCAGCCCTAATGGGCATTCCGGTCGAGCGCGTCCTGGCCGGAACCTTCGCGTATTCGTCCGTGCTGGCGGCCCTGGCCGGTCTCCTTCTTGCACCCTTGTTCTTCGTCACCGTCGACATGGGCACGATGGTTGGGCTGAAGGGCTTCGTTGCCATGATTATCGGCGGCTTCGGAAGCATACCAGGGGCCATCTTGGGCGGTTTGCTGCTGGGCATCCTGGAGAACATCGCGTCCTTCACGATCTCCTCGGCCTACAAGGATGCGATCGCCTTCGCGCTACTTCTGGTGTTCCTCGCGTTTCTTCCCCAGGGCATCCTGCCCGAGAAAGTCGTCGACCGGGCATGAGGGGAGAAAGGCTCATGACCGGAACATCAACCCGCGTTGCTTTGCTCGTTCTCTTCCTCGCCGTTCTGGCGCTTCCACCCTTCATCGGCCTCAACAGTTATTACCTTCAGGTCCTCAACCTGGCCTGGATCGCCGCCATCGCGGCGCTCGGCTTGAACATCGTCACCGGGATTACCGGCCAGGTGGTTCTTGGGCAGGCCGCCATGATGGGCCTGGGCGCCTATACGACCGGGCTGCTTCTCCTCAAGACGAGCCTGCCTTGGTGGATCGCACTTCCCTGTGCGCTGCTGCTAACCGGGCTGGTCGGGGCGGCCCTCGGCCTCATCAGTGTGCGCATCCGCGGCCATTACCTCGCCATCACAACCCTCGGCCTGAACGAGATCTTCCGCCTCGTGGTTCTGAACGAGGAGTGGCTGACCGGGGGCGCCTTCGGATTGAGGGACATCCCCGTCGTGAACCTGCCGGGACCAGGAGCGTCCACCGCAAGTCATCTTTACCTCCCGGTGCTTGGCATCACCGTCGCCGTCTACGCGCTGACATTGCGGGTGTTCCGCACCCGACTGGGCCGCGACATGCGAGCGATCCGGGACGACGAACTGGCGGCCGAATCGATGGGCGTCAACTCGCGGATGACGAAGGTCGTCTCCTTCGTGGTCTGCGCCATCTGGGGCGCTCTCGCGGGTGGCCTCTACGTTCTCTTCATCGGCTTCGTCTCACCGAACAACTTCGTGGTTCTCGAAAGCATCCGGCTTCTGTTGATCGTTGTCATTGGCGGGCTCGGCTCGATCGGTGGCACATTCCTGGCAGCACTTGTCGTAACGGTGCTGCCGGAGGCTTTGCGCGACCTTCAGATGGTCTACATGGCTGTATTCGGTCTCGGCGTCGTGATCATCCTTCTCCTCGCACCCCGCGGCCTGGGAATCCTGGCGGACTGGATTCTCGCCCCGTTCCTACCCGGCTATCGGGACGGACCGCCGGTTGCCGTGGAGCAGACGACCGGGATTTCGCTCGAGCGCGACGGCAATGCAACAGGTCCTGCGACGACGCGGGCCGTTCCGGCTCCTGCGGAATCACCACTGCTGAAGGTCCGCAACGTCACCAAGCACTTTGGCGGTGTCGCGGCCCTGAACGACGTGTCGTTCGATGTCAGGGAGGGAGAGATCCTTGGGCTCATCGGCCCGAACGGATCGGGCAAGTCCACGATGATCAATGTATGCTCCGGCATCGTGCAGGCATCCGCTGGTCAAATCGAACTCGGCAGCTCGGTCGTCAGTGGACGCGCCGCCTGGGATGTTCATGCGCTCGGTGTGTCTCGGATCTTCCAGAATGTCCGTCTCTGGACCTCTATGACGGTGCTGGAAAACGTCATGGTGCCCCATCCGGACTCGCGGCGCAGCGGGACCATCGAATCGATCATCGGGACGAGGTCGCTCTTCGCCAAGGAGGAGCGAGCCCGCGAGGCAGCCCTCGAAGCCCTGAACCTGATTGGCATCGGGGCGCTCGCCGACCGGACGACGAGTGACCTGTCCTTCGGCCAGAGCCGCCTCGTCGAGCTGGCGCGGGCCATCGTGAACAAGCCCAAGCTGCTTCTCCTCGATGAGCCGGCCGCGGGCCTCCGCGGTGGTCTAATCATGGACCTTGCCGATATCCTGATGCGCCTGCGGGACCAGGGCATGACCATCCTGGTCGTCGAACACCGGGTCAAGCTCATCATGGGCATGTGCGACCGGGTGGTGGTGCTCAACCTCGGCGAGAAGATCGCCGAGGGAAACCCGGTCGACGTCGCTCGCGATCCCGTTGTCGTCGACGCCTATCTGGGCGGCAAGATCAAGCGCGACACGACGAGGGCTCCAGGCAGGGTCCCGCGCTCGGAGCCCATCCGCAGCGCATCATGAACTGAAAAGAAGGCCAAGCGGCCTTCATGATAAAGGGAGGAATGCATGACGTTTTTCACAAGAGCCACATCCACATTCGTGGCTGCGACCGTGATGGCCGGTTTCGGACTGGCTGCGGCGGGCCTTCCGGCCCAGGCCCAGACGGTTATCGGAGCTTCTGCACCCCTGACGGGCCCGCGCGCCCTTCTCGGCCGTAATTTCAAGCAGGGCGTCGAGCTCGCGGTGGAAGAAATCAATGCCGCCGGGGGTGTCCTCGGCAAGCCGCTGCAGGTTGCCTTCGAGGACGATCAGGGCGACAACCCGAACGCTGCCCTCAATGCGGTCAACAAGCTCATGCAGGTGAGCAAGGCGCCCGTCATTCTTGGCCCGCACTACTCGGTCGCTCAGCTGGCAACGCAGAAAACCTATTGTGACGGAACGACCATTTCCGTAACCAGTGCATCGGGCATCCCCGTCACGGCCGGAGGCTGCAAGTATGTGATCCGTGTTCGCGGAAACGACGAGGTGCAGGCCCGAGCCTTGGTGGAGTTTGCTCGGAAGGAACTCAAGACCGACAAGATCGGCATCATCGCCGTCGCGGATGACATGGGACGCGGGGGCGTCAGCCGCATCACTGCTATCCTGGACGCGGCCGGCATCAAGCCTGTCGCCGTCGAGAGCCATAATGCGGGCGATAAGGATTTTTCCGCGCAACTCTCCCGTATGAAGAATGCTGGCGCTGCACTGGTGATTATGTGGACCCACGATAACGAGGCGGGCCTGATCGTCCGCCAGGCGAAGCAGCTTGGATTGAATATGCGGTTCGCCGGCAGCACGTCTGCGAGCGAGCCGACCTTCATCAAGCTGGCAGGCGACGCCGCTGAGGGTGTAATCAGCGCCAATGACTTTGTTCCGACGAACCCGGATCCGCGCATCCAGGCCTTCGTCAAGAAATATCAGGCGAAGTACAATATGCTTCCGGAGATCTGGGCCTCAGCCTATTACGATGCGACCCAGCTTGCCGCGAGAGCCATCAACGAAGCGGGCTCAACCGATCCCGCGAAGGTCCGGGCGGCTTTCGCCAAGATGCAGCACGATGGTGTGCTGGCAAGCTACCGGTGCCAGGATAACGGTGATTGCAACCAGCAGATCCATATCGTCGAGGTGAAGGGCGGCCAGCCTATGGTCCTGACGACTGTCAAGTTCTGAGGACTCGGATCGTGCTCGCCCCTGGCGCCTCTCTCCCGCAACGCAGCCAAGCCGGACAGACCGTCCTTGAGCTCGCCGGTGTCGACGCCTTCTATGGCAAGGCCCAGATTCTGTTCGACCTCTCCCTGACAGTCGGCCAGGGGGAGGTCGTCACGGTGATCGGTGCCAACGGGGCCGGAAAATCCACGACCCTCAATGTGATCATCGGCAAGGTGAAGCCGGCAGCCGGCGAGGTTCGCCTCGATGGCCGGCCGGTGAACGATGCATCCGTGGAGGCCATCGTTTCCAAGGGCGTGACATGCGTACCCCAGCGACGGCGCATCTTCTCGGCGCTCACCGTGCGGGAAAATCTTGATGTCGGCGGCTATGTCCGCCGCCATGACAAGGCGGCTCTCAAGGCCGGACTCGAGGAATGCTATGAGTTGTTTCCCGTCCTGGCCAAGAAGGCGAACTCTCTCGGAGGTGTCCTCTCGGGCGGCGAACAGCAGATGCTCGCTATCGCGCGGGGCCTCATGGCGGGCCCTCGCGTCCTGCTCCTGGACGAACCGTCCATGGGGCTCTCCCCGAAGCTGACCGTCGAGATGTTCGAGGATATTCGGCGCATCGCCCAGACCGGCCGCACGATCGTCATCGTCGAGCAGAATGCCTACGCGGCCTTGAGCGTCGCCGATTACGGCTATGTGCTGGAAAACGGCCGCGTCTCTCTGTCCGGCCCGGCCGAAGAATTGATCGAGGACGATTATGTCCGCCAGACGTACCTGGGAGCGTAACGGGCGGATTCTGATGGAAAGTTGCCACGCATGATAGCCAGAGGCTCAGCGCCCGACCACCACCTTCAAGGACTGGTGCAGGAACTGACATCCGTGCTTGGGGAGCGCTGCGCGACGTCCGCGGCGGACCGGGACCATCACGGTCACGGCGAATCCTATCATCCTACCTATCCGCCCGACGCTGTCTGCTACGCCCGCTCGACGGACGAGGTTGCCGCGATCGTCATGCTCTGCCGGAGGCACGACGCTCCGGTCATTCCCTATGGCGCGGGAACGTCCCTCGAGGGCCATGTGGCGGCGCTCCGTGGCGGGATCTGCATCGACTTGAGCCAGATGGGCGGGATTCTGGCGGTTCATCCGGAGGACCTCGACGTTACCGTACAGGCCGGTGTCACCCGACAGCAGCTCAATGCCCATCTGCGTGACACGGGACTGTTCTTCCCGGTGGACCCGGGGGCGGATGCGACGCTGGGCGGCATGGCGGCCACACGGGCCTCCGGCACCAACGCCGTCCGGTACGGCACCATGCGCGACAACGTCTTGGCGCTGACGGTCGTCCTTGCCGACGGAACAATCATTCGAACCGGGACACGGGCCCGGAAGTCGTCGGCCGGGTATGACCTCACCCGCCTTTTCGTCGGGTCCGAAGGGACCCTTGGCATCATCACGGAGGTGACCCTCCGCCTTTACGGGATCCCGGAAGCGGTCTCCGCCGCCGTCTGCTCATTCAGCGATGTCGGGAGCGCGGTGCGAACGGCTATCGAGAGTATCCAGGCCGGCGTGCCCGTTGCGCGGGTCGAGCTCTTGGACGACCTCTGCATGCGCGCCATCAATGCCTATAACGGAATGTCCTATCCCGAGGCGCCGACGCTCTTCTTCGAGTTCCACGGAACACCTCGCGGCGTCGAAGAGCAGGCTGCGACCGTTGGCGAGATCGCAGCCGCGAACGGTGGCGGGCATTGGCAATGGGCGAGCAGCGCCGAGGAGCGGAACCGTCTCTGGCACGCCCGCCACAATCTGCATTACGCTCAGCTTGCCCTGAGGCCCGGCGCGAAAAGCTGGGGAACAGATGCTTGCGTGCCGCTGTCGCAGCTCGCCACCTGCATCAGCGATATCCGCCGCTACACCGAAGCCGCATCGTTTCCGGTCACGACCCTGGGCCATGTGGGCGACGGCAATTTTCACCTTGGTTTCATCATCGATACGAACAACCCGGCCGAGGTGCGCGAGGCCGAGGCGCTCAATGTCAGGCTCGTGCAGCGCGCGATAGAACTCGGAGGGACGTGCACCGGAGAGCACGGGGTCGGATACGGAAAATCGAGGTTCCTGCGCGCAGAACATGGGGAGGGAGCTGTCGAAGTGATGCGCCTCCTGAAGGCGGCCCTCGATCCTCAGGGGATCATGAATCCCGGAAAGGTCCTGCCTGGCGAGTCCACACCAGTTGACGGCCTCTCGCGTAATCTGGACGGTGCTTAGCAAGGTGCTGACTTCAAAATCCGCACATCAAGCAAGGGTAGGGAAGACATGAAGAAGCTGATGAACTCCGCCGATGACTTCGTCGACGAGATGCTCGATGGATTGGTGGCTGCCCATCCATCCCTGGTGCGGGAGGAGCGTGTGATCCGGACCACCCAGGGAGCCAAATCCGGCAAGGTCGGGATCGTCTCAGGAGGGGGCTCGGGACATCTTCCGCTCTTCACCGGCTATGTCGGGCGCGGGTTGCTGGACGCCTGTGCGATCGGCGACGTGTTCGCGGGACCATCGGTCGACTCCTGCATGGCTGCCATCAGGGCCGCCGACAGCGGGCAGGGCGTGCTGCGGCTCTACGGCAATTACGGCGGCGACCGCATGAACTTCGATCTTGCCGGCGAGCTCCTGGAAGCCGACGGCGTTCGCACGACGACAGTCCTGGGGACTGACGATATCGCAAGCGCCGGACCTGAGGACATGCATAAGCGGCGCGGCGTGGCCGGCATCATCTACGCCTACAAGATCGCAGGCGCGAAGGCCGAGGTTGGGGCGAGCCTCGATGAGGTCACGGCCGCAGCTGCCAAGGCGGTCGCCCGTTGCCGCACGATCGGCGTGGCGCTCTCCCCCTGCCAAATCCCGGGCGCGTCCAAGCCTACCTTTGAGATCGGGCCGGACGAAATCGAGATGGGAATGGGAATCCACGGGGAGCCCGGGATCTGGCGCGACAAGCTCCGTCCGGCAGACCGGATCGCCGACGAGATGCTGGATCGCCTGTTGGCAGACCCGGTCGAACATTCGTCGAAGCGCGTGTCGGTGCTGGTCAACAGCCTGGGTGCCACGCCGCTGGAGGAGTTGTTCATCCTCTACCGGCGCATCGCTCAGCAGCTCGCAGGCAGAGGCCTCACCGTCGTGCAACCCCTCGTCGGCCATTATGCGACCTCGATGGAGATGGCAGGGTGCTCGGTTAGCATTCTCTCGCTGGACGAAGAACTCGAGAGTCTGCTCGGGGCTCCGGCAGAATGCCCGTTTTGGAGAGTGTGACATGGGTCTTACGGCACACACGCTTCGCCATGCCGTCGCTCAGGCGGCCGAAAGTGCCCGCAGGGCGGAGGACGAGCTGAACGCGGCCGATGGAAAGGTGGGCGACGGCGATACGGGCGTCATGCTGCGGCGCCTGTTTGAGAAGCTCTCTGCCGCCGCATCCCCGGATCAGGAGGATATTGGTGCGGTGTTCCAGTCCCTGGGAGCTGCGAGCGCCTCCGCGACGGGATCAAGCCTCGGAACCCTCGTGACAGTCTCGATGCTGACGCTCGCAAAGGAAACGCGCGGGCGGTCCGAACTGCCCTGGGGAGAGTTCGGGTCGGCCTTGCAGAAGGTGCGGGACGTAATGATGGCCCGGGGTGGTGCTACATTGGGTGACAAGACGGTCGTCGACGTCCTCGACGCCGTTGCGACGGCGATCGACGGTCTCGCCGATCCCCGCGAGATCTATGCGCGCGCCTGGCTGGTCACGGTGAATACACTCGATGCCTTCAGGGACAAGCCCAACCGGCTGGGTCGTGCCAGGATGTTCGCCGAGAAGAGCATCGGTCTCGATGATCCAGGCATGCTGGCATTCTCCCGATTGCTGGAAGGGCTAGAGCCGCAGAATGTGCGCTAGCCCGCGTTGCCGTGACCCACGTTTCGCAGTCACAAGCCGGCTGCCAGCCCTAAAGGTTGCCAAATGAACCAGGCGAAGGTTTTATGCGTCGGAGTCGCGGTTCTCGACAACATTTTCGCAGTTGAGCAAATCCCGCGCGAGCCGACTAAGGTATTTGCCAAGAGCTTCGGCCTGACAGGAGGAGGGCCTGCAGCGAATGGGGCTGTGACCGCGGCTCGGCTCGGTGGGGCCGCCAGCCTTTGGGCGCGGGTCGGTGACGACGCCGTCGGCCAGATCATCGTCGGCGAGCTGGCGGGTTGCGGCGTCGATGTCAGCCTCGTTCGCCGGATTCCCGGGGGGCGATCCGGGGTCTCCTCCGTCCTCATCGACAGCGAAGGGGATCGATTCATCACCGCTTTCGCGGACCGGACGCTTCAGACGGACCCTTCCTGGCTCCCTCTCGAGACCATCCGGGACTATGACGTGGTCCTCTGCGATGTGCGCTGGCCCGCAGCCTCGCAGGTGGTCTTGCAGGCGGCGCGGGACCAGGGTGTCACCACCGTGCTCGATGCGGATCTGACGAGCGACGATGCCGTCGAGCGGCTGATCGGCTTCGCCGATTACAGCATCTTCTCCGCTCCGGCGCTCGAGCGGCTGAGCGGGACGCCGGATTTCGCGGCGGCTCTCCGTATTGTGCAGGAACAAACCTCCGGAATTGTGGGTGTCACTCTCGGCGAAGAGGGTTTTGCTTGGCTCGCCGAGGGGGAACTTCGTGCCTGTCCGGCCTTCCGCGTCGCGACCGTAGACACCTTGGCGGCGGGCGATGTGTTTCACGGCGCCTTCGCTCTTGCGGTTGGTGAGGGGCTTGCCACGGCGGATGCCGGACGGCTCGCCTCCGCAGCGGCGGCATTGAAATGCACGCGCTGGGGCGGACGTGCCGGGATCCCAAACCGCACCGAGGTCGAGCAGTTCATGGCATCCTCCTCTCAACCAGTCGCCTCAGAAACCCCGATCAAGATCACCTAGCTGTCAGCTAGCAATGAAGGATGCTCACATGGAAATCTCCGCCGGAAAGCTTCGTGGCTTGCGCCGCCTCGCCGATAAGGAGGGCCGGTTCAAAATGGTGGCCGTCGATCAGCGTCCGCCGATGTTGAAGGCCCTTGGGGAGAAGTTGGCGCCGCGAACCCCTGGCTATGACGACCTCGCGGTTGCGAAGTCCGTCCTGACCCGCCACCTCGGCCCGCTGGGCTCTGCCATCCTGATCGATCCGGATTACGGCTTCAGCCGCGCCGAGCCCGACATCCCATCCGACCGAGGCCTGCTCATCACCCTTGAGGATTTCCAGTTTGACGAAACGCCCGGTGGCCGCAAGACTCGTCTGCCGCCGGACTGGAGCGTCGCGAAGATCAAGCGGATGGGAGCCGATGGCGTGAAGCTGCTGCTTTGGTACCGCCCCGACGCAGACCCGGAGGTGGTCCGTCACCAGCAGGACTTCGTTCGCTCAGTCGGCGAGGAGTGCACCCGCTACGACATCGCCTTTCTGCTGGAACTCCTCGTATATCCATTCGCTGGAGGGAAGGATCATACGACCGACTATATCGAGCACAAGGACAAGCGTCCGGAGCTTGTCCTGCAAAGTATCCGGGACTTCGCCGATGCTAGCTACGGGGTCGATATCTATAAGCTGGAGAGTCCCGTTCCGGCCGCAGCGTTGCCGGATCCGGACCAGGACGGCCCCGATACTCGCGCAGCCCAAGATCTCTTCAACGAGATCGGCACGATCATCGACAAGCCCTGGGTCATGTTGAGTGCCGGTGCCGGCATGGACGAATTTCGGCGGGTCCTTGGCTTTGCCTACCGAGCCGGCGCCAACGGCTATCTGGCCGGTCGGGCAATCTGGTGGAAGGCCTTCGGGCATTTCCCGGATGAGGCGGCGGTCGAGCGGAAACTGACGGGAGAATCAGCCAGCTACATGCAGGAGATCAACGATCTTACGGACCGTCGCGCGAGACCCTGGACTCAGGCGCCCGCCATGGCGCAAGGGATCAAGGTTGCTGCTGCGGGACACGGGTTCCCTCAGGATTATGCTGATCTAACGGTTCGATAGGGCAGGAACGACGTTTGGTTTGCCACGGCCGATCAGCCGGGCTGGGTCAATTGGGAGAACAGGTCGTCATGATGCCGGATTTGAAGAACAAGCGGGTGCTGGTCACCGGGTCAAGCACAGGAATCGGGGCTGCAGTCGCGGCGGCATTCGCCGAGCACGGGGCGCAGGTCATCGTCCACTACAATGCCAGTGCCAAGGAGGCCCATGCTCTTGTCGAAGGGATCGGCAAGGCGGGAGGGCAGGCCTCGGCCCTCGGGGGTGATGTGAGCTCGACCGCTGGGGCTATAAAGTTGGTTCGGGAGGCCGCCGACCGCCTGGGCGGGCTCGACATCCTGGTCAACAATGCCGGGGCACTGGTCCGCCGCGTGCCCGCGATGGAGATCGACGATGCGCTTTATGACCAAGTGCTCGACCTGAATGTTCGCTCCGTCGTGATGGCATCACAGGCTGCTATGCCCTACCTCAAGGAAGCGGGCGGCGGCGCCATCATCAACACGAGTTCGATCGCGGCCCGAAACGGCGGAGGCCCTGGCGCTCTTCTATATGCGGGCTCGAAGGCTTTCGTGTCCAACCTCACGCGCAACATGGCGAAGGAATTCGCAGGCGATGGCATTCGTGTGAACGCGGTCGCTCCAGGTGTGATCATGACGCCGTTCCATGAGCGGTTCTCGACCCCCGAGATGCTTGAAGCAATGCGCAAGACGATCCCCATGGCTCGCCTCGGCGGACCTGTGGATTGCGTCGGTGCCTACCTGTTCCTGGCATCGAGCCAGATGAGCGGTTACATCACCGGGCAGACCATCGAAGTTAACGGCGGCCAGTATATGCCTTAGAGCATCGGACCTTCACGCTCACGTTATAGCTGGGAGCAGGCGAAGCTTCAAAGCTACAACAGAACCCAAAACTAGAGCGGCAGGTTGCGCAGGGCCGAGATGGCTTTCATCACGCCTCGAAGTTCGGCAAGACCACGCAAGCGACCTATCGCCGGATAGCCCGGATGAGTGGGCTTGCCCACGTCGTCGAGAAGCTCGTGGCCATGATCGGGGCGCATGGGGATGCGCCAATGCGCGTCTCCGGCATCCTTGCGGCGCTTCTGCTCCTCCAGGAGCACAGTCACCAGAGCCACCATGTCGGTATCGCCACCGAGGTGATCCGCTTCCATGAAAGAGCCATCCTGTTCCTTGGCCACGTTGCGCAGGTGGGCAAACCAGATCCGGTCCGCGAACCGCTTGGCGATGGCGGGCACGTCGTTAACGGGATTGGCGCCAAGCGATCCGCTGCAGAGAGTAAGCCCGTTTGCAGGCGAGTCGACTGCCCCGAGGATGAACCCGATGTCGTCCGCATTGGACACGATTCGCGGCAGGCCCATGAGGGGACGCGGCGGATCATCGGGATGGATGCACATCCGGACGCCGACTTCCTCCGCCGTCGGGATCACCTCGCGCAGGAAGCGGGCCAGGTTCTCACGAAGCGCGTTGGCGTCGACGTCCCGATAGCGGTCGAGCATGACGCGCAGACCGGGGATGTCGTAGCGGTCATAGGCACCCGGCAGCCCGGCCATGATGTTCGACAGAAGCTGGCGCCGGTCCGCTTCCGAGGAGCGGTCGTACCACTCTCTTGCCTTCGTCAAGACTTCGGACGAGTGATCCGCCTCCGCGTTGGGGCGCTCCAGCATGAAGCAGTCGAAGGCGGCGAATTCGTGTGCGTTGAAGCGCAGGGCCGTGCCGCCGCCGGGGAGAGGATAGGCGAGTTCGGTCCGCGTCCAGTCTACAACCGGCATGAAGTTGTAGCATACGGTGGTGACGCCGCATTGGGCCAGATTGCGTAGCGACTGCCGGTAGTTGTCGAACAGAGGCGTCAGGTCGCCTTCGCCTATCTTGATGTTTTCGTGGATTGGCAGGCTCTCGACCACGCTCCAGCGCAGACCCAGCGACGTATCAGCCGCGATGAACGCCTTCCGCTGTTCGATCTCGTCGGCGCTCCAGACGACGCCGTAGGGTATATGGTGCAGTGCTGTCACAATGCCCGTCGCGCCGGTCTGACGGATATGGGACAACTTGATGACATCTTCAGGACCGAACCAGCGCCAGGTCTGTTCCATGGTAATAACCTCGATGGAGAGCCGGTCTTATGCGCCGGTGTAGGTGTTGAATTCCGCCGCAGCACCATGGGCCAGAAGGGATGATGCGGAAAGGAGAGCAATAGACATTAACTTTCGAGCTCAAACATCGTTGAGGATCAGATCAGGACTCATTCGCATCAATGCAGTCGCAGTTCCAACAACTATCGAAAGGTGTTCACGAAGGGTATTTTCGGCATTGTCAGGGTCTCGTGCCTCCACTGCCGAAAGGATCATGCGGTGTTGTTCAATTAAGTGATCAACGGGCGTAACGTTTGGGAGGCTGAGGAAGCGAATGCGATCAAATTGTGCTTTTTGGTTCTCTACAACCGACCAGATGTCCCCATACCCGACACCATTCGCGAAGGTGCGGTGGAACATGTCGTCCGCAGTCGTAAATCGTTCTGGATCTAAACGAGCATTCTCTTGATCGGCTATCGCGCGCTTTGCTTTTTCCAGCACAGCTTCTGACACACCGTGTTCGGCCGCTTCGCGAATGATCGCCAGTTCAAGTGCGCTCCTTACGAAGCGTGCACGCCGTACCGCCTGAAGCGAGATCCGCGCGACGTAGGTTCCGCGTTGTGGCCGAACCTCGATCAGACCATCCTCCACCAAGCGAACAATGGCCTCGCGGACGGGCGTCCGGCTTGTTCCAAAACGCAGGCCAAGTTCCTTCTCTGACAACCGCTCACCCGGTTGTAGCCGCATACGGATGATATCGGTTCGAAGCGTCAGGTAGATTGTTTCTACATCCGCAGGCGTAGGCACAGTGCACCAGGGCAGATTCTGCTTAAGCGGCATCATCCCTCCGTTTAGTTCTAGACTGCAGCTCTTGACACCTGTTCGACCTTGTATACAAGTATACGAAGGTGCTGTCGACCTTTTCCTTTATGAGCGTGGGTTTGATACGCCAGCGTGCCATGAATAAAGCTGCGCTATAAATACTGGGAGGATCTCGAATGAAGTTTCTGAGTAGCGCCTTGCGCGCTCTAACAGTCTCCGCCTGCCTGATTGGGTTTGTAGGATCGGCGAGCGCAGACGAAGTCGTACCAACAAACAGCCCGCGCGTGCAGGCTATCCAGAAGGCCGGCGTCTTCCGCGTCGGTGTGCTCGCGAATCCACCATGGCTGGTCGAAAATACCAGCGGAGGCGGCGAACAGTGGTCGGGTCCAGGTTGGACTCTTGCAAAAGAGTACGCTCGATTGCTTGGGGCGAAACTCCAGCCCGTCCCAGTGTCGCATGAGACGAAGGTGCCAGTGCTGGCGTCAAACCAAGTGGACATGACCGTGTCGCCGCTCTCGGTCACACCGGAGCGGCTCAAGGTCATCGACTTCGTTACATACGCATCCACCAGTCTCTGCGTTTTTGGCCGAGCCGACAACCCGAAGGTCGCCAATGCCAAAAGCATTGATGACTTCAACAAAGAAGGCGTGGTGGTGGCCTATTATACGGGCGGCGGCGAGGAGCATTGGGTGAAGACCCGCTTCCCGAATGCTACGCTGCGTGGTGTCTCAACCGCAGGCACTGCAGCCCCCGTCGAGGAAATCATGGCAAAGCGTGCAGACATCACGCCGATCAATCGGATCCCGTGGGTCGCACTCAATAAAAAGGTCAAGGGGCTGAAGGCGCTCCCGGAAGGGAATAACTGTCAAGACAGTAAGGAAATGGGAACCGACATCGGTTCAGCCATCGACAAGAATCAGCCCGAGTTCCTCGCTTGGCTGAATGCTGTCCGCGACCGGATGCAGAAGCAGCTAGCGACTGAAGAAGCGCAAATGGTTGAAAAGATGTGAGGCCGCAGTCGGCCGCCTATAGCAGGCGGCCGACTCCTCGCACATAGCGCGAGCAATCACCAGAGACACGACCATGGATTTTGATTTCTCGCCTCTGCTTGATAGCTGGCGGTTTCTCGCTTCCGGTTTAGGGTTGACGATCCTACTCTCGATCGCCGCTGTTATTACCAGCTTTGTGCTCGGTCTAGCAGTCGCGCTTGGCCGTCTCTATGGCCCTGCCTGGCTGAGGGCGATGCTCGTATTCTACATCGATTCAATGCGAGCCATCCCGGTATTTGTCGTACTCGTCTGGATTTACTTCGCGGTCCCCATCATCTCAGGTTACACATTTGCACCATTCTGGGCTGCCCTTACCGGCATCACCATCCACGTGGCTGCTTACGTGGCAGAGATCATACGCGCTGGCCTGACATCCATTCGCAAAGGACAGATCCAAGCAGGCTTGGCGATCGGGATGTCCACCCCGCAGATTTTGCGCCATATCCTGTTGCCACAAGCCATCGTGCGTATGTTGCCTGCGTTCGGCTCGGTTATATCGGTCACGATTAAGGATACGGCGATCGCAGCGGTCATCGCCGTCCCGGAACTGATGCGTCAAGCCGAGACTGTGGCAGGGCAAACCTATCGGCCGATCGAGATCTTCACCACCGTCATGGTGATATATTTTCTCATAATCTTCCCAATCACACGCCTCGTCGACCGGTTCTACATTCGCGTCGCATATCTAGGTCGGTCATGAATCTCGATTGGTCCATCGTATGGCAAAGCCGTTGGCTTCTGCTGGAAGGTGCGGGCGTCACCATCTTGCTCACAGCATTAACGATGCTGATCGCAGTACCAGGTGGCATCGTTCTTGCTCTTATGCGTGGGTCGCGATTCAAGCCTGTCGCACTGTTCGCGACCGGATTTGTTGAGCTGTTCCGAAACGTACCACTGCTCCTACTTGTCTACTGGGCATTCTATGTCATGCCGGTGCTTACCGGGTTGGGGCTCTCGCCTTTTGCTACTGGTCTTGTCGCACTTTGTCTCAACGTCTCCGCCTACAATTCCGAGACATTTCGTTCAGGCATCAATTCGATCCGTAAGGGACAAACGGAAGCCGGGCTCGCTCTTGGGATGAGCAAGGGTGAGGTCTTCCGCCAGATCATCCTACCGCAGGCTTGGCGTCGAGTGCTGCCAATCCTCGCCAGCACTTGGGTTTCACTCTTCAAAGACACTTCGCTTGTCTCGGTTATCGCCGTCGGTGAACTGGCCCATACGGCAATGCAGATCCGTTCACAGAGCTTTCGTGTTCTGGAAATGCTGACCGCGATGGCTGCGATTTATTGGCTGATGGGCTATCCCCAAGCGAAGATCGTTGACTGGATCCACAGAAAGTATGGAGTGCGGGAATGACCGCTTTTGCCCGCAAGAATGCCGACAAGCCGCCGATGCTGATCTATGACAAGGTGCGCAAAAACTATGGAGACTTCACCGCGCTTGATGGCGTATCAATGCACGTCAACTCCGGCGAAGTCGTCTGCCTGATTGGGCCCTCAGGCTCCGGGAAATCTACCCTTCTGCGTTGCACCAATGCTTTAGAAACAATTGATGATGGCGAAATACGCTTCGAAGGCAAGCCACTGCCAAAAAGCGACACCGAAACGCGCAAGGTCCGTCAGCGCATGGGGATGGTTTTTCAGAGCTTTGAGCTATTCCCACACAAAACAGCGCTGGAGAACGTCGCAATCGGTCTGACAACGGTCAGGAAAATGGATGCGGATGAGGCGCACAAGCGTGCCATGGCTCTGCTCGCGAAGGTTGGCCTCGCCGACAAGACCGCAAATTACCCCGCCAATCTCTCAGGTGGTCAGCAGCAGCGCGTCGCCATCGCTCGCGCCTTAGCGATGGAGCCACATGTCATGCTTTTCGATGAGCCGACTTCGGCGCTCGATCCTGAGACTGTGGGTGAGGTTCTCAATGTCATGCGAAATCTTGCGGACGAAGGCATGACGATGATCGTCGTCACGCATGAGATGAGCTTCGCACGTCGAGTAGCCAATTGGGTTGTGGTGTTCGAGCGTGGGCAACTGCTGGAACAGGGTCCACCTCAGCAGATCTTCGAGGCTCCGACCACTGAGAGAACGCGAGAATTTCTAAGTCACCTCGGCTGGAACGGTTAACGATCACAGCGAAATCGATGGTGCAACACCTCCACTTTGGCACACCAAGGTCATTGGGGGCGCTCACTCCATCAGTACCGGTTCTGTGGCAAACTCGATTTTCACTTGATTATACTGGCAGGCTGCCGGTGGTGGTCTCGATGCTCAACTCCTACTCGGGCTGGGCGGCGGCCGCGATCGGCTTCACGCTGGGCAACGACCTTCTGATCGTCGCCGGTGCCCTGGTCGGCTCCTCGGGTGCCATCCTGAGCTACATCATGTGCAAGGCGATGAACCGCTCCTTCATCTCGGTGATCCTCGGCGGCTTTGGCGCCACCACCGGGCCGGTGATGGCGATTGCCGGCGAGCAGGTCGCCATCGATGCCGACGGGGTGGCCACCGCCCTGGAGGAGGCTGACAGCATCGTGATCGTGCCGGGCTACGGCATGGCGGTGGCGCAGGCGCAGCAGTCGGTCTCGGAGCTGACGCGCCGCCTGCGCGCCAAGGGCAAGGACGTGCGCTTTGCCATCCATCCGGTGGCCGGCCGGCTGCCGGGCCATATGAACGTGCTGCTCGCCGAGGCCAAGGTGCCCTACGACATCGTACTCGAGATGGACGAGATCAACGAGGACTTTGCTGAGACCGACGTGGTGATCGTCATCGGCTCGAACGACATCGTCAACCCGGCCGCCCAGGAAGATCCGAACAGCCCGATCGCCGGCATGCCGGTGCTTGAGGTGTGGAAGGCCAAGCAGGTGTTCGTCTCAAACCGCGGGCAGGGGACCGGCTACTCCGGGATCGAGAACCCGCTGTTCTACAAGGACAACACCCGCATGTTCTACGGCGATGCCAAAGCCAGCATCGATCGGCTCGTCCAGGCCATATGAGGTGCTTGGGCGGGCAGGATGTCTTCGCGATGAGCAGTGCCATCACCTCAACGCCTGCAACCGAGCTGCCTTCGCGACAAAGCTACGTGATCGGAAGCATGCGCCTAGCGCAGCCCATTTATGAGGCGTGCTGCATTGCAAAGAGGCGCGATGCGGTCGATATCAGCAGCGGCTGATTTCAACGCGGCACCGCTTTCTTCCTCCCGGCGCTGCCGTGTCGGCCGTTCCCTCTGGAAGGTTTTGACTGTTTTGTCCGACCTCGACTTTATGCCGGGCCTTTGGCCCGGCTTTTTTCTTGTGCGGTTGTTCCCTGTCGCGGAAGCCTCGTAACAAAAGACTGAGGGCCAAGCACCTACACTTCGGTCGCACGGCTCACAAATGGCCGCGTGCGTGGCAGGCCGGAGCGTGACTTCCATGCGCCAAGCGCGGGGGTGCCCCGCGCAAAGGCACGCGCTCAGTTCACGCAACTTTCAGCAGTACCGAGTAAACCTGCTGGCTCACCAGAGAGCGTGAAGCCCCATGCTCTCGCCAAGATCCTCCAAGCACCCATGAGCCCTCCTCCTTCCGTCTCCGCTGTCGCGGATTGTCCATCCCTTGCCGAGGGCGTTACTGCGCGTTCAAGCGCGAGGAGCAGCGCTCCTGCCAAGGACGCGACCTTCGCCGCCATCGGCCTGGCTCTTCTTTCAACGGTCTTCTTCGCCATGGGGGATGTTGCCGCCAAGGTCCTGACGGATACGCTGCCTGCCATCCAAGTCACCTGGCTGCGCTACATCGTCTTCTGCCTGGTGGTCGTTCCAGCTGTCCTCATCGCACGCGGGGCGAGGGCAATGCACACGCCGCGCCTGCGCCTCCAGATTATCCGGGCGCTGGCTGTAGCCGGCTCATCCGTCCTCTTCATCTTGGGACTGGGACACCTCCAGGTGGCCGAGGCGACGGCGATCAACTTCATCTCGCCGATCTTCATCACCGCCCTTTCAATCCCGCTTCTCGGCGAGAAAGTCGGCATCCGGCGCTGGGCCGCGGCGGCCGTGGGTTTTCTGGGCGTGATGCTCGTGGTTCAGCCCGGCGGCTCAGCCTTCCAAATGGCCGCCCTGCTGCCGATTGGCGCGGCGCTTTCCTGGGCCATAGCCGCCATCGCCACCCGCCTGATGAATTCGGAACGGCCCGAGACGACCCTGGCATGGTCGGCTGTGGTGGGGCTGATTGCCCTGACAGCCTTTGTGCCGTTCCACTGGCGCACCCCCACAGCCGGGGAGATCGGCGTGGCCATGCTGATGGGCAGCTTCTCGACTGTGGGCCACTGGCTCATCATCCTGGCCTACCGCAAGGCCGCAGCGTCCACCATCGCCCCGTTCTCCTACGTCCAGCTCCTGTTCGCCGGGCTGCTCGGCTTTGGCGTGTTCGGCACCATCCCTGGAGCCATGACCCTCGTTGGCGGAGCCGTCATTGCGGCGAGCGGCCTCTACACGGCCCATCGTGAACGCATCAGGGCCCGGGAGGCGAGGCTTGCCGCGGCCGGGATCCGTCGCCCTTGAACTGGAACTCACGGCCGCGAAGGCTGTGATTGCGAGGTTTGATGCGGAGGAACGCTGGGCGCATGGAGCAGGCCAGCGCTGCGGTCCGACGAGGTGTCCAGGAGGGCAGTACATCCGTGCCCAGTCCGGGGCTCGTCGACGGCTGTCGGTATAAGGCAGCCGAGTGAGCGTGAGCTGAGGTGCCGAACGGCACAAGCAGCACGGCAGCTTGGCGTAGCGGTGGACTACCAAAATTTGATCTGAAACGCCCCGGCCAAGGCGCTGTCTACAAACCTCGACCAGGGCGCTCGTGTGCCAAGGGAATGACCCACACTTGGCAAG
The DNA here is from genome assembly GCF_016892765.1 of Microvirga arvi. Classification (GTDB taxonomy): domain Bacteria; phylum Pseudomonadota; class Alphaproteobacteria; order Rhizobiales; family Beijerinckiaceae; genus Microvirga; species Microvirga arvi. The sequence continues at coordinate 3,418 of NZ_JAFEMD010000061.1, read as the reverse complement.
TAGGTCTATCCCGCGCATCGTCAACGATGTTCGTGTGAGCGGCTTGCGTCTCAACCCCTCAGGCGATCAGGCTCTCTGCTGCTCGTCGCCGGCGGGGGAGAGCCTGTCCAGGCACAGGATGAACGTCACCACGAACCCGACGGTGAGAGTGGCAACGGCAGGAGCAACACACAGACGCAGCATCGGGCCCAAGAACCGCGGAAGAACGGGCGCATTGATGCCGACAGCAAACGGCCGATCAAGCAGGTCTCGATCAGCAGCCGGAGTTCACACTGGGCTGAGACTTTCATGCATCACGTCACATCACGAGGTCATGATGATGGAGCCAGGGAACCAATGTTCTCACGCTGAGATGCTGTACCGTGCTCGGGTCGCACCCCTCACCAGCGCTGCCGGGCCTAGCTCGATCCCCAGGTTGTGCTAACGGCATCACCTTTGTCCCACAGCACCATTCAATCCGTTGGAATGACCGATTCTCAGATCTTCGCCTTCATGGTGATGCCGTTCCTGTTCGTCCTGACCTGCAGCATGGTGTTCGTCAGCAGTCGGAACGCGAAATCGCAGGAACCCGCAGATCCGCCGAAGCCTGTGACCCGGCCGAACTCCTACGCGCGCAAGCCCCACCGGCAAAGGAGGGCAGCCAAACAAGCTGATGCGGCCGAGGATTAGCCCCATCCGCAGCGCTCGCCTGAGCCCGGATGTGTCCAGCTCTCAATTGCGGCCGGCGCCGTCCGTGGGAAGGCTCATGGGCCGTGTGTCCCCAGGGCTACAGACACCAGAAGGCAAATCGGGCAGATGAATTCCGGCCGGGCGGCTCGTTTGCGCCCCGCTTTGCCAATTTCCAGAACCAGCTACATTTCCTGAAGGTCTTCAACATGCGTCAGACAGAAGTCACAGCGCCTGCCTTTTCTCCCGTGCCGGCCCCGACGTTCACGGCGGCCACTCTCCGATTTATTGTCTCGCTGGGTGCCTTGATCGGCGTCAGCCTCCTGCTGGCCAGCCTCTGAGAGCACATCTCCTGCTGCCTGTGCTCTTTGCGGTACAGCCACCACCCCGTTCCTCAGGCATTCTGGTCTGGTCCATGATGGAGCGGCTGGGGGCTGGTCCTCCCTGGAACTCAAGCGCCTCTGCGATGCGGGGCGCTTCTCTTTGCCGAGAGTGTGGACGGCCGCCTGAAGCAACTTCTGCTTTCTCTCTCAAGGTTGTGCCCTAGGTTTGTGGGCAGGGCGAACACCCGCCACCATCTTTGAGAGAGGCCCGCCGCGTGCCCATACAGCGCCTGTTCGTCATTGCTCCGTCTCTGGCCCGCCTGATCCGGAAGGAGAGGGAAGGCGAGCGCGTGCGGGAGGGCTATTTCGCCGACCAGCCGCAGCGCAGCACTTTCGTCCAGATCGGGGAGGCCCGCAGCAGCCTGATCCTTGAGGCTGGGGGTGACGGGGCGTCCGAGGAGCGAGCAGACCTGCCTCTGGCCCATGCGCAGGCCCTGCTTGCCGTCAGCCAGGGTCAGGTGGAATACCTGCGCACGACCCTCTCCATTGGCTCGCGCGAGATCCAGGCGCTTCATGTCGTCAGGCCCGGCCCCCTCGATCTAGTCGCAGTAGCCACTCCATCGGAGGACGAGCACGACTTGCCTCTGCTGACATGGTTCGGGCCGGAGGTCAGCTCCGAGCCTGCCTATCAGCGTCGGCGTCTGGCCCTTGATGGCGCTCCGGACACACCGGAAGCTGAGCTCACGAACGTGGCTCTCAGCAGCCTGCTCGATCTGCTGGAAGACCGGGTCACCACTTGGCCTGTTCACGGGCGAGGCGTGGAATCGGCCAAACCAGCGGCTGGTGTCTCTCCAGGCTCGGAACCTCCTGTTCCTCCCCCCGAGGTCGAGGCGGATAAGGAGATCGACGATCTCGGCATTGAGGATGCAGTCATCCGCGAACTGGCCCGCTCTCTGCAGCCGCGACAACGCTGACGGATTGGGGAATGTCCGCTAGGGTCGGCGGTGTAGTCGACTTCTTGTCACAGTCGCTCATTCGCACCGTGAAGCCTGGTTAGACAGCTCCTGAAAGCATAGCTAAAGGGGCGCTGTGCGCCGGCCGTGTCCGACCCGCTGCCAGAGAAGGGAATGAGATGTCCGACTGTTTGCACTGCCAGATCAATCAACTCGTGCAGGAGCGCTTCGAGCGCAGCGACACCGATCTCGTCGAGATGGCGTCCATAATGGTCGAGAGCCTTGCCGATCTGATCCTGCTCGCGCCTGAGAGCGATCGATCCAACTTGATGGCGCATGCGCTTTCCGCCTTCGGGCAGATCCTTCTGGAAAAGGGCGGCGCAATCGACGGCAACTCCAACGCCACACATTAAGGGCCAGCATACCGTCTACTGCTGGTTCAGCCAGGCAGATCCTCATAACAGCGAGTGTCTGACCATCTTGGCGAGGAGACACGCGTCCATAGCCCGGATCCGCCTCAAGCGCGTCGGCAACCAAGAGATCAGCCGTTAACCCTTTGCTGACCATAACCGACTCTTGCCGGTTCATGCTCTGAACAGCTGCCACAATCGGCCGTTAACCACGCGGATGTGTTGAGTGAGGTTGCGTACATGACACCGATCCTGTCCCTGTGGACCTGCCCTGAGCCGGCGAAGACATCAGCCCCGAAGACCCTGTACCAGCGTGTTCTCGTCGTTGAGGACGAGTTGATCATCGGCGAGATTGCGGCTGAAGCCTTGGCGGATGCAGGCTACGAGGTGTTTACGGCAGCCAGCGCTGAGGAGGCTGAGATCATTTTGCGGGATGTATCGGTGGATGTTTTGTTCACCGACATCAATCTGGGCGGGCAAGACGGCTTTGGGCTGGCGCAAGCCGCCTTGTTTCTTCAGCCACTCCTGTCGGTTGTCTTTAGCTCAGGCCGCTCCCGGATCGGCCACGGCCTGTGCGAATCGGCAGGAGTGCCTTTTCTCGCCAAGCCTTATCGGCTTACGGAACTGGTGGAGACGGTTGAGCACGCCTTGAGAGGCGCCGCGACACAATGAACGGCCTTACCAGAAATTTTCCTCGTCGATCTCGGCTCGGGTCCGTCAGGGGGCGGGTTCCCGCCCTCCTACTGATGGTGATCGCATCGCCAACGGCAGTTGAACCTGTTTCAACTCGCCGATTCTCTCGCTCAATCTGGATCTTTTCCATTCAGAACTGCTGGTCGCCGCACACGGATGAGGCCTTGCATTCAGGCCGCTAATAACCCGTCAGCTCATCGGCTTTGGACGGGTGCGGCGCGGGTTGTCCTAGAACCCTCGACATGATTGTCCCTAGGGTCACAGGATCGTTGTCGAATCCACCATGCGACCGAGACGCCGTCTTACCACCGCTGCCCGTCGAGTAAGCGATCTCGAGTTTCGCGTGGGAGGGCATCGCCTGCCCATAGGTCTG
>NZ_JAFEMD010000060.1 GCF_016892765.1 Microvirga arvi | reverse complement strand
GCTGGGCGCGCGTCCTGAGCGGCCATACGGCGGCCGCGCAGCCAAGACCGATGACGAACTCCCGCCGTCGCATCAGCCACCTTCGGGTTCACCAACTGAAAACAGTATAGCACAGCGTGTGCAGGTGTGCTGAATGGCGGTTTCATAACCGCCGTCCACACAGGCCTTACCGGAAATTCGCGGCTTCTCCCGTAGTCCCATGCGCCGACATGCATTTAGCTGTATGCTTGGGTCTCATGCGCAACGGTTAATGGCCTGAGGTAAATGACAGCACGACGCGCTGCCGAGCCGAGGTAAGGCAATGCAACGACGTTATTTAATCACCTTGTTCGGCAGCGCGGCGGTTGCGTGGGCACTCGCGGCATATGCGCAGCCGGCAACGAAGATGCCTCGGATCGCCTTCCTGTCCCCCGGCCGCTCTGAGCTTCCCGACCCCATCTTCAATATGCTCAACGCCCTCCTGCAAAGACTGCACGACCTTGGTTACACGGAGGGACAGAACCTCGCAATCGAGCGATACTATGCCGATGGGAGGTCGGATCGGCTTTCCGGGCTGGCCGCTGACCTGGTGAGGCGCAAGCCCGATCTCATTGTCGCGTTTAGTACAACAGCTGCGCTCCCGGCCAAGCACACAACGGGCACAATCCCCATTGTCGTGGTCGGCATGGCTGATCCGGTCGCCGACGGGCTGATCGCCAGCCTTGCACGACCAGGCGGGAATGTGACGGGGACGACCTTTCTCGGCCCAGAGGTGTCCGCCAAGCGCCTACAGTTGCTCCGAGAGGTCGTCCCTGGCCTCTCCCGTGTTGCGGTCCTTTGGCATCCAAACGCATACAGCGAACGCACGATGGCAGGTCTCCTGCATGAAATGGAGGGTGCGGCCCGGACTTTGGGATTACAGCTTCAACTCGTGCCGGCGTTTGGCCCGGAGGATGTCGTCGGCGCGTTCGCCGCGATGGCCAGAGAGCATGCCGGCGCGCTGATTGTCATGCCCAGCCCGATGCTGTTTGGCGAATACAATCGCATCGTGCGTCTTGCGGCGAACGGCAGATTGCCGGCAATGGGCGCAGCCAGGGAATTCGTGAACCTTGGCGGGCTCATGTCCTACGGCGTCAACCAGGTCGACCTTGCCCGGCAGACTGCCGCGTATGTGGACAAAATTCTGAAAGGGGCAAACCCGGCAGAGTTGCCGGTGGAGCAACCGATCAAATTCGAGCTTGTGATCAATCTAAAGACCGCGAGAGAGTTGCGGGGGACGATTAGCGGAGAGTTTGAGTCTCTGCTGGTTGCCGATGACGTGATTGAATGAAGATTTCTGCCTCAGCATCCTCGTTTTCGGCGTGGCAAGTCCCATAAACGCCTTCCCAAACTGCGCGGCATGCGAATTACTGTCCTGACACGCCAAGCCACTCGACCTGGACCGATGCAGACTGAGGCGGCAGGATCGCGCAGCGCGTGAGGTACGAAGCGCCGCCGCTGGGTTCATAGGCTAACCCACACCAATGCCCTCCGCCTGTCTCGCCCGTATCCCCTGGGATCGCAAGATATTGGATTTTCTCGCTTGGCACGTCGATCCATCGTTTGGCCACGAGCATTTGCACGCCATTTACGGTGAACCGGTACGGAGCAAGTTGGCAATCCCTGTCATCGCAGCAGCTTGCACCCGACTTGTCCTTCAGATGCGAGTAGATGTCGTGGGCCTGGAGCGGCAACGGCAGGCTGACGGCGAGAACAATGGCGATAAGCGCAGTGCTTGAACACATACGCCCCTCCGTTACGGGCTCGGTCCCTCAGGGCGGCTCGGGGCGCTGTGTCGGAGCCACGAGGCGCTGCAAGAGAGGCTAGGTCAGTTGCAGGCTTGAGAATACGCCCGTTCCGACACGCTTACAACAGAACCGTGGCCAAGCGGCCTTCCGGGGCCAGCGAGAGCTTAGTTCGCACGATTTCCCGTCCGGCCTCGTCCTTCAAGATGTCCGGCAGAGTCTGCTTTGCTTCGTTCGCCCTCCAGTTTCACCCCATCTGATCAGGCGTGAAGCGGTCACCGTCATGGAGTTGAACAGGTAGCGGGGCATGGCCACTCCGGGATTTGATGCCAGTGGCTGTCGACACCCGGGCTCTCGGACTGTTCCATAAGGGCACTGTCTGTTCATTGTGCGGTCCCATAGGTGTTGTTAGGATCAGGGAACCAGCCCTTCGGGAAGCTGCTCGTTGGGTGCCGTTACACGCGCGATCTCGTCCCTGCTCGGTCGGGCCGTCTTGGACCCGATGCCCTCAAACCGATGGACCCGGTCAGCAGCAGCCGGTGCCCTTACAACAGAGGTGGGTCCAGTCGGCCAGCATTATCTTCGGGCTGAGCCCTGAAAGGTGCTATGATGCCGTTGCTGGGTGAGGACGTCGCGTCATAGCTGCCGGTGCTCCTAATTCTGGCGGATTCCTAATCCGTCCTCATGAGCCACACAGAATTTGGACGACTTCCTCCCCTTTGAGGGAGGCTAAAATGGTACTTCAGAGCAACCTGTCACAGGCACAGATCCACACCTATGACGATCCTCGTCCTAGTCGATCCAACACCGTGAAAAAGGCTCTTGTGTCGATTGCCTTCGGCCTGACAGCTAGCCTGTTTGCCACGGACGCCTCGGCCCAGGCGACGCTCAACAGTGTGAAGCAGAAGGGCTTCCTGACCTGCGGCTCGAACAATGGCCTTGCCGGCTTCGGCTTGCCCGACACGCAGGGCAATTGGACGGGCCTCGACGTCGAGTTCTGCCGCGCCATTGCGGCTGCCATCTTCGACGACCCGACCAAGGTTCGCTTCATCCCGCTCGCCGCCAAGGACCGCTTCACGGCGCTTCAGTCGGGCGAAGTGGACGTGCTGTCCCGTAACTCGACCGCGACCATGTCGCGCGACACGCAGCTCGGCCTCGACTTCCCAGCGATTACTTACTTCGACGGCCAGGGCTTCATGGTCCGCAAGAAACTTGGCGTTGCCTCCGCCAAGGAGATGAACGGCGCATCGATCTGCACCCAGCAGGGCACCACGACCGAGCTGAACCTCGCCGACTTCTTCCGTGGCAACAACATGAAGTACGAAGTGGTGGCATTTGCGACCTCGGACGAGACGTTCAAGGCCTACGATTCCGGCCGCTGCGACGCCTACACGACGGATGCTTCCGGCCTCTATGCCGAGCGCCTGCGCGCGTCGGTGCCCGATGAGCAAGTGGTGCTGCCTGAGATCATCTCCAAGGAGCCCCTTGGCCCGGCCGTCCGCCACGGCGACAACCAGTGGGCCGACATCGTCCGCTGGACCCACAATGCCATGCTGAACGCCGAAGAGCTCGGCGTGACCAAGGCCAATGTCGACCAGATGAAGACCTCCGAGAACCCGGAGATCAAGCGTCTCCTCGGCACGGAGGGCAAGTTCGGTGAGGCCATCGGCCTGCCCAACGACTGGGCCGTGCGCATCATCAGGCACGTGGGCAACTACGGTGAGAGCTTTGACCGGAATGTCGGCGAGGGCTCGCGCCTGAAGATCAAGCGCGGTCAGAACGCCCTGTGGAGCAAGGGAGGGCTCCAGTATGGCATTCCGGTCCGTTGAGGATACTCAAGAGCGGCCGATTGCAGTTTACAGTCCATCCCTGAAGGTAATGTAACATGCACCTGCGCCTCAGGACATTGGACTGGACTTATCTCCTGTTGCTGGTGGTCAGCGTGGGAGGAGTGTCCTCCGTTGCTTACCGGATCGTCGGTTTCCTTGGCATAGGCATCTTCGGTCTGATCATTGGAGTGCTTGCCTTGACCATCGAAATGGAGCGGGGCGGCCCAGTCGGCCACGGTCAGGCCTCAAGCCTCTACGCCCAGCACATGGCCGCTGTGGAGCGCATGTCCGCAGCCGAGAGAGCCGAAAGGCGTGCCGAGATCGAGAGCGCCGCAGTACCGCTCCTCGTGGCAAAGATCGTGAGCGCAGGGCTGATCGTCGTCGGGTTTGGGATGTTCTATATCTTCGAACTCGGCGCCTAGCTCCAAGCATCAGCCATCCGGTTTGCGCAATTCATCATCCCCCAATCAATTAAACTTGCATGGCCCAGCGGTTGCCCGACCCACAAAGTGTTTAGCGCTAATACGCGGCCTTGTTTGTCACGTGCAAGGGATGACCCCTGGCATCCGTCGTTTAGCCCGGTGCGCCGGTAGACCATCCCATAATAGGTAAAAGCTGATCGCGCCTGAACTGTTCTGCACGCACATGCTCTTTCGCCTCGACCTCCTCAGCGGACGGCCCGCAGTCGTCCTCGCACTCCTTGAACCTGAATGTGACCTCATCTGTAGAACCCCACGGCTCGACGACATAGTCACGGTTACGGAGGAAGCTTAAGAACGGCAGACGGGAGATGTGGTGGCGGAGCCTTTGGATCGATGCGCCCATGGCAGCCTCCTCTCATCCAAGAGAGTGCCCTTCGCAACAGAGTGCCCTTCGCAACATGATAAACAGTTTCACCGAACTCAATAAATGACATTCCGCAAAGGACGTGGGCCTTCTTCAAGCTCGCACCCTGATCAGGGTCAGCGGATTTTAAGTCGGGCTCCATTCCACGTGCTCTAGCCTACGGTCGAGATTGCGAGGTTGGTTGATACCTCGCAGGCTCGCCTGCCCTCCCAACGCGGCTCTGGTCTCACGCTTGAAACGGCTCGGGCGTAAATGGCGAGCGCTCCACCAGCAGGATCCTGGCGGCCACGCCGAGCGACCGTAGCCCATCAAGAATTCTCTGCATCTGCTCGGATTCCTGCGCCTTGCGGGCATCCTCCACAGTGCGGAACTCCAGCATGGTGATCGTGTCCGGGCTGGCTCCATCAGTCGTGCGATAGGCCATAAGGGACACCGCACCTGGGATCTGTAGAAGCTCGGCAATCCAGCCCCGGACCCGCTGGTTGTAGTCGTTCCAGCGATGGGGCTCGGTCGGGCGGTCATACTGAAACATGACATAGGCCATGGGATACCTCCCTGAAGGCTTGCGCTATCACAGCACACCGGAGCCATCCGTCATAGCGCTCAGAGGGATGCGCCCTCGGTTCAGCCACTTGGTCTCGCCAGGATCAGTCGGAGCGACGATTGCTCTTGAGTTCATTGGCGTTGATCACGCGCGCTAAGAGGTCCTGCAGGGTCTCACGCTCCCGTTCCGACAGGGCGGCCATCACGCGATCCCGCACCGCAAGGATCGCCGGGTACAACCGTGCATAGAGTTCGAGCCCTTCGGGTGAGAGGCTGAGGAGACGCGTGTCGCGTCCGTGTTTCCCCGGTGTTCGGCTAACGAAGCCGAGAAGCTCCAGGTGCCGGACCATCCGCTGGGCACTCGCAAGGTCGATGCCGATCCGCTCGGCCAGTCGCCGCTCGTCGATGTTGGGCGCATCGTGAAGGGAGGCCAGCACCGCAGGCTCGACCAGCGTCAGGCCTTCGGGCTTGGTCACGTCCACCAGCGCATGGTTCAGGATGGTATGGAAGCGTCGCCCCAGATTGAACTCACTGCGGCGATGAACCGGGGGCAGCGCTCGAGACTGCGGATGATCAGACGGGCGGGCCAAATAAGCCCGTATGGGCGCATCCAGGTTCTTCACGAGTTGCGTTCCGAGGTCGTCAAAGGCCAGTGGCAGCACCCTGGAGACGTAGTCATAGGCCGTTCCTGAGAGGCAGACCAGTCCCGGCTGTGCCAGCTTCTCCATGCGGGCGGCAATGTTCACCCCATCGCCAAACATGTCACCGTCCCGAACCATGACTTCTCCAACATGGACGCCAATCCGGAAAGTGAGGCGACGTTCCTTGGGGGTTTCCTCGTTGGCCGCGGCAATCCTCTCCTGAATGCCAACCGCACATCGGACTGCATCGACGACGCTTGGGAACTCGGCGAGAATGCTGTCGCCTGCGGTATTGGCCGTGCGACCGCCGTGTTGGGTGATGTGCCGATCCATGATCTCGCGGCGGGAGGCGAGCAGGGCCAGAGTTCCGGTCTCATCCGCATTCATCAGGCGCACATAGCCTGCCACGTCAGCGTAGAAGATTGCTGCGAGGCGGCGTTGTATGACTGAGGCGCGCTTGTTCATCCTCGGGTACCGCCCTTCATGGGCCTGCTCAGACCGATGTCGCGTCGGTCGAGCTCCTCGGTCTACAGGATAAATGGCCAGTGCTGAGTGACGTTCCTGACCGACCAGCGACCCCAGCGAAAATGCAGCGACCGGCCCTCCAGAGCCGGGTTCTCTCACCATTGGGAGCGGATCGTCAGCGTGCAAAAGGCAAGAATGCCAGCCATCAGGAGGAGTGAAATCAATACTTGGGAAAACATCACATGAATCCCAAGATCGCGGCCCCGCAGAACAGGAAGGCCAGAGCCGCAGCAAAGAGCGCTTCGTTTTCGTAAGAAATGTAGGACCTGATTCTCTGAACCATGATGTCCTCCTAAAGTTATTGAAGTATACACGCTTATTCGACCTAAGTATATGATTGTCTCGAATAATGAATTATTCGATAGGGTCAGAGAGAATTGGCAAGCTATGGGTGCAATCCAGGAGATGAGAACCTTGGAAAGCGCATCACTATGCTTCTCTGATCCTAGTGGGTCTCGTCTTGATCATGTATACAGCGGGGTCCAATTGGAGAGCTTGGCAATGAGGCAGCCGCCGCCCGGCATTTTGACAAGCGGCACCGGTCTCGGTGTTCAATAGTGGGTTTTCTGGATCACCTTGGGATATGCCACGTGAGCGAACGGTAAGCCTCCTCCGGTGCCTGTGGCTAGGGTAGACTGCTATCTCTGATCAGAGTGACAGCGGAGGGCGCTTATGGACGAGGTGACTCAACTCGCTCGGCAGTTGCTGGACAGCGGCGTAACAAGGCTGTCCGAACGCGAGCAGCGGGTAATTCTTCATATTGCCAAGCGATCGCATGTCGCCCGAAATGTGAACAGTGTTCTGGAAGAACAGCAGACATTGGGCGAACGCTTCGCGGATCGGGTCGCTCAATTCGGCGGGTCTTGGACCTTCATCATGATCTTCACGGGGATGCTCATCGCTTGGGTTGTCGTGAATACCATTGCCCTGGCCAGCTTTGGCGGAGGCTTTGATCCCTACCCCTTCATTTTCCTGAACCTGATCCTGTCGATGGTTGCCGCGCTGCAAGCCCCTGTGATCCTGATGTCTCAGAACCGACAGGCCGCCAGAGATCGGTTGGCGGCAAGCCTGGATTACGAGGTCAACTTGAAGGCGGAGGTTGAGATCATGGCCCTCCACGACAAGCTTGACCGCATTCGTGTCGAGCATCTCGAAGGCTTGCTTCAGGATCAGACGCAGCGGGTTGCAGAATTAGACAGGATGGTGCGGGCAACGCTTGCGAAGCCACTCTCAAGCTGATCTGCGACGCATTGAGTCGTTACCGCCCTGGATCGCCTATGAGCAATGGGGCTGCCACAAGCCTGTGACGACGTGCTCTACTGCGACAAGCCCATCGACCTGTGCCAGCTCGCGCAAGCCCTCTCGGCTGAGATGCTGAACTGAGCTCGTCACACGCCTCGGCAAAGGTCTGGTGATGGCACACCTGAGATGTTAGCCGGAGGGCAGCAATCCTCACGGAACCAGACGCTCCCAAAAATCAGCGAACTTCATTGCCTGACCCTCAGCGGACCTTGTTAGGAACGTGGCGCCAAGTTAAGCGAGAGTGGGAAGAACGGTCGCCACATAGCAGCAACTCATTAGAGCAACTGATGCCGCATCGTTTTGAACGGAAAACCGGATCCACTTTTCGCTGACGCTGACCTTCGGTTCCGCACGATGCGCTAGCCGTGCGGCTTCTTATCAGTTCGAAAATTTGCGATGTCCGGCCCCATGCACGCCTCGGTTATCAGCGCCGGCCGGATCGCCAGATCGACAGGATGATCCAGAGGCTATTGACGAATGCAATCAGATAGCCAACCAGCCCCACCAGAGTAAGCAGAGGCACACCGAACAGGGTTGGCCCGCCTGGTACGGTCATCACGATCGAGGACCCAATCACCAACGAGGCCGTCATGACACCGACCGTAACGCGATCGATTGCGCTGTCGAGCCGGTCACCGAAGCTGTCAAGGCGCTTGAGGTCAAGCTCGACCCGCAAGCGGCCCTGCCGTGCGTCTTTGATCAGTCGCGCAATGTCGCGCGGCATCGACGTGACAAGGCCAAGAAGGTCGCTGAACGTGGCCCCGCCCCGTCGCACGGCCTCCGCGGGCTGATAGCGTTCCCGAAGGGCCTGGTCGAGGAATGGCTTAGCCCGTTCGATCAGGCGGAACTCCGGATCGTACTGGCGGCCGAGTCCTTCAAGGCTGATGAGCGCCTTGAACAGGAGGGCAAGGTCGGCCGGCATCATGATCGTGTGCTCGCGCAGGACGGCCGAAACCCTGTGCAGCAAGACACCGATCCTGAGATCCTTCAACGGCACGTCGGCGAAATCGAAGGCGAGTTCGCCGAGATCGGCCGCGAGACGGGCCTCGTCCACGGTGGCACCGCCGCGCCAGTCAAGCAATACCTCGAGCATGGCCTGCTCGTCATGGCGCGCGAGCCCCGCCAGCAGATCGACGATTTGGCTGCGCCGCGTCGGCGATAGGCGTCCCACCATGCCAAAGTCGATCAGCGCAATGCGGTTGCCGGGCAGAAACATCACGTTGCCCGGATGGGGATCGGCGTGGAAGAACCCATCGACCAGAATCATCTTGAGCACGGCGTCGGCCCCACGCGCAGCGAGTGTCGCTCGGTCGAGACCGGCAGCGTCGATCGCCGCCAGATCGTTCCCGCGAATGCCCACGATTTGCTCCTGCACATTCATCACGCTGCTCGTCCAGGCCCCATACACCTGGGGCACGAGGATGTCGGGATCGTCGGCGAAGTTGCGCCCAAAACGCTCCATGTTGCGGGCCTCGACCGCTAGATCGAGTTCGCGCCCAAGCGAGCGGCGCAATTGATCCACCACTTGGATGGGCCGGTAGCACCGCGCCTCCGGCATTTCGCGCTCGACCAGACGAGCAAGGTACCCGAGGATCCTGAGATCGGCGTTGATTTTTGCCACGATGCCCGGGCGGCGGATCTTCAAGATCACCGGGGTGCCACTTGCCAGCTTGGCCCGATGCACCTGCGCGATCGAGGCTGCAGCGTAGGGAGCGCGCTCCAGATCGCCAAACACCTCAAACGGAGAGGACCCGAGCGCCTGCTCGACCTGCGGCAAGAGCTCGTCGAAAGGGGCCGGCGGCACGTCGCTGTGCAATCGGGTGAGTTCAGCCGTCCAGGCCGACGGCAAGAGATCCTCTCGGGTTGCGAGCATCTGGCCGAGCTTGACGAAGGTCGGCCCAAGTTCCTCGAACGCGAGTCTCACCCGCTGCTGCGGTTCAAGATGGGCGACGTCACCGGCTTCTCGCCATTGCAGGATTTGTCCGGCGCGCTCCAGCAGCGTCGCCGTGCCGGTGCGACGCACGAGATCGCCGAGTCCGTGGCGAATGAGGACCGAGCTGATCTCGCGCAGGCGCGGCAGATCGCGAACGGCAGTGAACACGGACTAACCTATTTCCCCTTTCGCGTCTCTGCACGATCGCGCAGCGCGTCGGCGACACCGGCCAGCACCCCACTGGCTAGCAACGCCATGCGGATGCTCGTGCCGCGCATCGTTTGCAGACCGGAGGTCGCGCTTTCCCCCATGCGGCCGGCAAATTCCCCCATGATGCCCGCGGCTCGGGCGCTCGCCTCCGCGCCGACCGCTTGAGCGTGACCTGCAAGCTCTGTCATCTCGCGGCGCAGATTGCCACTCATCGCTTCGGCAATGCAGTCCGCCGCCGCCACATAATCTTCTTCGAGTGTCCTCAGACTGGCCAGTGCTTCCTTCAGATCGTTGGTGGTGAAGTCTTTCCCTCGTGCAGCGAGTTGCTGGAGCGCGGCGTGCGTCGCGTTCGCCGAGTTCAGCAGTGCCTCGTCAAGCTCCCGCACGGCGTCGGCAAACACCTCGCGGGCCTCGGCATCGCTCACCTGAGGTGGGGCAGCCCTTTGACCAGTCACTGCTCGAACGATGTCTGCGACGGCCCCGGTGTCAACCCGGCCCTGCTCGAGAACCTGGCTGGTCAGGTCTCGAACCCGCTGCCTGATTGCGAGATCTTCGTCCGGCGTGGAGGATGACACCTGCCCCGAAGATGTGGTGGGCTCGGGCATAGACTGCTCCATGACTTCTGACCACCAACAGCTTACCGCGAATCGTGTTCATATGACAGCCAGAACGGCACTCCAGCGTACTCATCAGCAACGATGTCCGTATTCGTCAGGGTCTGCCATGGTCAGGGCGCGGGCGTCAGCCTCTTTCTACCTTCGGTAGGCCGAGAGATATTCAGGCACGATGGTCTCGAGCGCTTGAGGCTCGACACCAAGATCACCAAGCAGCGGCTCGGAGCCGCTGACCACCTTGTCCGTCTTCAGCAGCCGGACCTGGTCGCGAGTGATCGGAGCACCGGGAAACACTTGCAGCAGCCCGCCTAACAGCTCAGCCGCCCAGAACGGCAGGGGCACCAGCAACGGTCGGGCCTTGATCATGGCACAGACAAACTCAAGCAGCTCCCTGAAGGTATAGACTTGGGGACCTCCGAACTCGTAGATCTTCCCACGGCTCGCCGGGGTCGCCAGAATGGCCCCGAAGCCCGCCACGACATCCTCGACATAGACGGGCTGAAACCTCGTTTGGCCGCCGCCAATCAGCGGCAGGGCCGGGAGCCGTCGCGCCCGCGCGGCGAAGCCGTTGAAAAAGTGATCGTCTGACCCGAAGACCAGACTGGGCCGAACGATTGTCGCCTCGGGAAAGGCGGCGCGCACCGCCTCTTCGCCCGCCGCCTTGGAGCGGTCCGCCAGCGCGGGTGCAGTGCGGCTGGCCCCGAGCGCCGACACGTGAACGAGTTGCCTGACACCCAAGTGCTTGGCGCTGGCAGCCACCCGGCGAGCCCCGTCTTCATGGATGGCCGTGAAGGTTTGCCGGTGCGCTTGCGCGAGAATGCCGACCAGATTGATGACTGTGTCGGCCCCTTGGATCGCCGCCCGGACAGCCTCGTCATCGAGAATGTCCGCTGCGATCTGTTGAACTCCCTCCGGGACCGCACGCTCTGCCCTAAGAAGCGGAGTGCGCACCGCAACCCGTGCGGATGCCCCTGTCCTGACGAGGTACTCGACCAGGTGCCGGCCGATAAAGCCCGATCCACCGAAAACCGTGACTTGTGGCATCACTTGGCTAAGTCTCAGACCATGGTCATTCGACTGCTGATAGCGTAATCTCTCCGCCTCCGCAGTACCATGTTTATCGCTTTGAAGGTCGAGAAGTGGCACATCTGCGAAGTAGACCGAATGTCCGCTTCGGATGGGAACACCAGACGTTCTCGAAGGGCGCGGGATTCGCTGGTTTGACCCGCAGCGGCCCTCCGCTAGTCCTCCGTTGATTTCACCTACAACCGAGCGCGGAGCCTTCAGCTTTTGATGTCTGCATAACCATCGTTCAGTCCGGCCGGTCGGCTTCCACCTCAGCGCACCAGGATTCAGCATCAGAGATGCACTCCTCGTGGGATCTCAGTCATGAGACCGATGTCAGGTCGAGCTTCGAAGCTCGACCTTCGTCTCTCATTGAACTGCCGCTCTCGCGCATCGACCGGGCACATCGGACGAGCAGCAAAGCAGGTCCGGACAGCAGAAGGTAACAGATCGCCCCAATCCGAAGCGTCGTATCGATGCCGAATTCGATGCTTGTCAGCACGGCGACGCTGGCCGCGAGCACACCGGCTGCTCCGTTGATGCCCCAGAACCAGGGGGTTGGTGTCTTGTCGATCGCCGACACCAGCCGCATTCCGGTCGGAAAACCGAAGCCCATGAGGAAGCCGGCCGGCGCGAGAACCAGGACCGCCAGCCCGGCTCGGAGCAAGAGGCCCGCGCTCTCAAGCCGGAGCAGGATGCCGGGCAGCCAGAACGGCAGGAGAAGAAGGTATAGGCTGGTCAGGATCGACCAGCCGATCAGCCTCGCGCTACGGTCGAGTGGAACACGCTCGGACGCCAGGCTGCCGATGCCGGTCGACAGGATCAGGCTGAAGAGGACGACGCTGAGTGCATAAACCGGGTGGCCCAGAAACACGCTGATGCGCTGAAGCAGGCCAATCTCGATCATCATGAAGCCGATGCCAATCAGGCCGAAATACAACGTTCCGGCACCGATCAGCCCGGATGGTCCCGTTCTCGCGGAAGACCGCAGCGGAACGATGATTGTCGCCGCGACGAGAATGGCCGAGATGAGGATCAGCATGGCGAGTGTTAGGGTCGCGCTCAGATTGCCCCCATAGACGCCCACCCGAGAGGCCAGAGTGAACATGTCCTGATCGAGGAGGCGACTGAGCCGCAACTGATTGAAGAAGAACGGGCGTGCGTCGGTCGGCGGGCTCAGATCGAGGTAGGAGGCTTCGGTGGCTCGCACGAGAGCGCTGCGGTCGGGCGCCGACACGATGCTCTCGAGCAGCGGTGAGGCGGCCGGTCCCTGCGGGTTTAGCAGGACGGAGAACGCGTAGGTGCCCGCAGCCTGCCGCAGCGCCGCCAGGGCCCGGTCCGACAGCGGCGAGCGCGACATGACCAGGGTCGCCACATGGTCCGACGCCGCCATGAAGAGGTGTCTCTTCGGATCGGTCACCCCAAGGGATTGGAGCGTCGCGACTGCGAGGCTCACCATGCGGCCGGTCTCGTTGACCTCGCCGGGGGCGTACCAGCGGCTCACGGTGAAGACCCCCGACGGCGTCAGGCGCTCGAGGAAAATCCGCCAGGCCTCGACCGTGTAGAGGCCGTTCTCCGACAGGGTGAAGGCGCCGGCGCCGGTGGCCGCCCAAGTGTCGATCAGGCTCATCTGGATGACGTCGAAGGAGCGCTCGGCGCGGGCAAACCAGCTTCGCGCCTCATCGACCTCGAAGGAAAGGCCGGGCTGTCGACCGATGGCGGTGTCATTTGCAAAGCGCCGGGTCAGCAGGTCGATGAAGATCGGATTGATCTCGACGCCGACCACGTCTGAGACACCAAACAAGCGCGCGGACAACAGGTCCCGGCCGCCGCCGACGCCGATCACCGCCCCGGTCTGGAGGCCGGGAACCGCGTAGGCGAGGTTGGTGACGTCGTAGCGAAGGAAGGCCAGTTCGTTCAGATCGCCGGAGAAGCGATAGACCGCCGTCCCGGCACCGCCGTCGATATTCATCCAGCGCTGCTCGATCGGATCTGCGACATAGCGCGGGGACGGCCCCCAGAGCGCCGGCCGCGTCCTCTCAGGCTGGCCGATCGTGATGCGCGAGAACGAGTTCCATTTCTCGTAGGCGATCGTCGCCGGATGCTCGATCTGGTCCTTCACCACCGTCGGCCGGACGCCCTCGATCAGGCTGTTGGCAAGGGCGAGGATCGCAAGACCTGCGAGCACGGCGCCCCGATACCGGAAAAGCCGCCCGGCCACAGACCGGCCAGGCGGCACATCCCCGAGGCCCGCCCGCGCGAAGAACAGGCTGCCTGCGGCAATGAGGGCCGCAATCCAGAGCACCGCCGAGGGACCGCTCACCAGATTGAGCAGCACGAGGGCTCCGAGGCAGCCGAGAGCCGCACCGAGCAGGTCGATCCCATAGACCACGCCAACCGGGAAGGGACTCCGGGTCAGGGCCAGGCTGACAACGATGCCGGAGAAGAAGAACGGGAGAGACAGGGCAACGGAGAACTCGGTCCAGACGACGAGTGACATGACCGATGCAGGCAGGCTTGTGACGATGGTCAGCTGCACCAGGAGCGCCAGGATTGTCGCGAGGGCGAAGCTGAGTGAGGCGGTGCTCAGGTGATACGACAGCTGCTCCGGGCGGTACTGCTCGGGGCGAAGGTAGACCCAGACCGCTCCGGCAGTGAGGCCGAACATCGCAATGCTGATAACGAAAAACGCGAGGTGGTACCAGGATGTGACGGAGATGATCCGGGTTTCGATGATCTGCAGCATCAGGGTTGCTGCGGTGATCAGGCCGAGGCCTGTATAGAACGACAGTCGTTGCGCAATCTTCTGCAATCGTCGTCCCCATGTCTTGGCGGATCGATCGCGGCTCTTGCCATTGAGTCAGCCGAACGGTCCCAGGGATCTATCTTGGCAGGCTCATCGGCAGGAGATCCGACACGGACGAACTTTCCCACAAATCGAGAGCGATGTAAGCTTGGCAGCAAAGCCGTCTAGCTTTGGTCGCTCATGCAGCTCCGAGATCGAAGCCGAGATGCTGGACCGCGCCGACATAGGCCAAGTGGAATGTCGCCTAATGGGATGGTCCGGCCGTGCTTCTGCCCTGCTTGCCCGTAAGCTGTGGGGCTTTGAGCCACGCAAGGAGCATGTCCCATGTCACGGTCTTCGTCCTCTGCTGCGATTGCCACGCTGGGTATCGATCTGGGCAAGAACAGCTTCCACCTTGTCGGTCAGGATGAGCGCGGCAGCATCGTGCTGCGCCTCAAGCTCTCCCGGCCCCAGCTCACGCAGCGGTTGGCTAACTTCCCACCGTGCCTGATCGGCATGGAGGCCTGCGCCGGCGCCCACCACATCGGCCGCCAGCTCCAGGCACTCGGCCATGACGTGCGCCTCATTCCGGCCCAGTACGTCACATCCCGGGCATCGTGAGGTCGACGACCAGGCAGCCAGTCAAAGGCAACGCTCCGTCCGCGAGGAGTTGGGCGCCATCCTCGTAGAGGCGCACCTCGAAGCCCTCCTGCTCCAGGGCGAACTTCAGCGACTGACGGACCGCGGCGTCATCATCGACGACAATGACCGGACCCGTGATGGTGGTCATGGTGAAGCCTGCTGTTGTGACGATGGCAACCTTACGCCATCCGCGACAGGCAGCGTTGATCTGCATCAAGCAGCCACCCTCGTCCGGCTCAGGAGTTTCCCGTAGGCGTCCAAGGATGCTGCGAGCGCGGTAGGCTGCTCCTCCTGGTGCAGGTGTCCTTTCAGATCCGTCGATGCGTGCGTCCCAACCTGCCGGCCAGCGCCCGCGATCGCACTCTCGGCTTCTGCGCTCTTTGGGTCGAAGGCATCGGACCGCTTGAGGTAGCCACTGGAACGGAAGCGGTCTGGACCCCGTTTGTTGTCATTGGAAAGGATGAGCGGATCGTGCCTCGCTTCGTTGACAAGCCGTTCCACTGGGTGGCGATCCTCGCCCTGGCTTCGGGTGCCGCCGTGCTGGTGCCGAGTCTCGCGGCACTCGGCATGACGCTGGTGGCCGTGATCCTTAAGCTCGTCTGACAGAGGCTGCACCGCGCCCCAGTGCCGAATCCTAATAAGCAATGTAGTTTCAACTGCCCCTGGTCCGGTCACCTCTTCTGGATCACGGTGGCATCGAACGCGGCCCGGCAATGCGGGGAACATCACCCTCCTGACGGGCCCGACCTTTGTCACCCGGATCCTCTTCGAGAAGGACCCGCTCCGCCGCCCCATCCAGATCATCGTATTGGCCATTCCGCAGGGACCAGAGGAATGCGGCCAATCCGGCACAGGCCATGCCCAGTCCGATCAGGATCAGCCACCACATGGAACCCATCAGTTCCTCCTCGCGGCCCCGGGACCCGCAGCGCCGTTCGGGATGGACGGGAGTCTCAGGGCATTGGCGACCACGATGATCGAGGACAGCGACATGGCGACCGCCGCGACGAGGGGCGTTACGTAGCCCAGCACCGCCACGGGCACCGCCAGGGCATTGTAGCCGACCGCGAGGGCGAAGTTCTGGACAATCAAGGTCCTGGACCGTCGCGCGATCCCGAGGGCGGCACCGACGGCGGAGAGACTTTCGTTCAGGAACACGAAGTCGGCGGCGTTGCGGCCGATGTCCGCGGCCGTGGCGGGCGCCATGGAGACGTGGGCGGCGGCGAGGGCAGGCGCGTCGTTCAGCCCGTCGCCGACCATCAGGATCTTTCGGTTCGCGTGCTCAAGCGACGCGACCCGGGTGACCTTCTCGCTCGGGAGCAGGCCGGACGAGACCTCGTGAACGCCGAGCTTCGATGCCAGGCCTTCGACCACCGCCGCCCGATCACCGGAGACGATCTCGACCGCCAGCCCCTGACGCACAAGATCATCCACGGCCTCGCGCGCATCGGGACGGACGCTATCCTCCATTACGAAGGCTGCAAGCAAGTCACCGTTCCTCGCCAGATAGGACATCGACCAGGCGAAGCCATTCTCGGGATGCCTTCCCTCAAGCGCCCATTCCGGCCGGCCGAGCCGATACCTGTCCCCATCCCGGACGGCCTCGAGCCCAAGGCCCGGAACCTCCTCGATGCGATCGAATGCCATGATCGGGTTCGTGCCCCGGGCGGCGGCCTCCGCGATCGCCCTCGCAGCCGGATGGCGGGAACCGATGGTCATCCCAAAGGCGATCCCCATCGCCGACGGCGGGATCTGCTCGGCATTGAGGAGGGAGGGACGGCCGAGCGTCAGGGTACCCGTCTTGTCGAACGCCACGCCGTCGATCTCGGCCATGCGCTCGAGGGCGGTGCCGTCCTTGACCATGATGCCCCGTTCGAACAGGCGGCGCGCGGCCACGACCTGCACGATGGGCACCGCAAGCCCCAGGGCGCAGGGACAGGTGATGATCAGGACGGCGATGGCGATGGTGACGGACATATGCCAATCCCCGGTGAGGTACAGCCAGCCCAGGAAGGACAGCAGGGCCATCGTGTGGACCACGGGCGAGTAGAGCGCGGCGGCGCGGTCGGCCAGCCGACGGTAGCGGGCCCGCCCGCCCTCGGCCGCCGCCATCATGCGGACCATCTCCGCCAGGAAGGAATCCTCAGCCCTTGCCGTCGCCCTGACCGTCAGCGGCCCCGTGAGGTTCATCACGCCCGCCTGGACCTTGTCGTCGAGGGCCACCTTCCGGGGAGCGGACTCGCCCGAGACGACCGAGCAGTCGAGTTCGGACATGCCATGCTCGACCACGCCGTCGATCGGGACCCGCTCGCCCGCGGCGACGAGCACCGTTGACCCGGGCTCGATCTCAGACACGGGAACGTAGAGTGGCCGCCCGTCCCGGAGGATCGTGGCACCAGCGGGAGCAAGCCGCGCCAGGCCCGCCACGGCGGAGCGCGCCCGCTCGCGCATCACGTGGTCGAGCGTGCGGCCGATGAGCAGGAAGAACAGCAGGGAGGTTGCCGCATCGAAGTAGGCATGCGGCGCGTTGTGGAGCGTGTCGTAGAGGCTGAGGGCGAAGGCGAGCGACACGCCGATGGAGATCGGCACGTCCATGTTGGTGCGCCCATGCCGCAGCGCCGACCAGGCCGAGGCGTAGAAGACCCGGCCGGAATAGAGAAGGGCCGGGAGGGCGAGCAGCGCGGAGATGAGGTGGAAGGCCTGCCGGGAGCCGGCATCGGCCCCCGACCACACCGACAGCGACAGCATCATGATGTTCATGGCGCAGAAGCCCGCCACCGCGAGCGCCCTGACGAGACGCGCCAGTTCCGGGTCCTTCCCCGCCTGCTCCGGCGCGAACAGATGTGCCTCGTAGCCGATGCCGCGCAGGGTGCCGATCATGTCGGGCGGGGTTCCGTCCGCGGTGCGCCACGCGACCGCGACGCGCCTGGTGGACAGGTTGACCCGCGCCCTCTCGACGCCGGGCAGCCGCGCCAGCGTCCGTTCGACGGCTGCGATGCAGGCGGCGCACCTGACGCCTGGCACGGAGAGGTCGGTCTGGCGCGAACCGTCGCCGAGATCGCGGCTGGCAAGCCGGATCTCGTCCGGCAGGGTGCCGAGCTGCGCCGGATCCCCGAGTGCCGCATGGACGCCGACGGGCGCGCAGCAGGTCATGACCGCCCTCCAGGCATGGCGCTCCGCCTGCGCATCAACTCATCGCCCTGTAGGCATGCCAGGTCGCATGGCCCAGTAGCGGGAAGATGACGATGAAGCCGATGAAGCCCGTCACGACGCTCACGGCAAACAGGGCCAGCACGATGGCGCCCCAGGCGATCATCGGGGTGAAGTTGTTCCACACCATGGCCATGCTCGTCCCCATCGCCGTCAGGGCATCGGTGCGCCGGTCGAGCAGCATGGGGATCGAGAACACGCTGACCGCGAAGGCGAAGGACGCGAACAGCCCGCCGACCACGATCCCGACGATCAGCATGGCCCATCCCGTCAGCGTCGTGACGAGCATGGTGGGGACGCTCTCGAAGCCAGGGAACGGCCGAACGCCGAAGAACAGGGCGTAGATGATGACCGCAGCCCGCATCCAGAGCAGC
Source organism: Microvirga arvi (assembly GCF_016892765.1). GTDB lineage: Bacteria > Pseudomonadota > Alphaproteobacteria > Rhizobiales > Beijerinckiaceae > Microvirga > Microvirga arvi. The sequence goes on along the minus strand of NZ_JAFEMD010000060.1, from coordinate 11,898 downwards.
ATCAGCAGGCACAGCAGCAGGCCGGTGAAGAAGACCTGCGCCCCGGCGCGGGGCCGGACGAGCAGCATGCTCCCGAGCGTCGGGCGCTCGCCTTCCTCGAGTGCGCGGCTCTTCTCGTAGAGACCCATGGCCAGGATGGGCGCGACGATCATGTAGCCGGCGATGGCCGGGAGCAGGACGAAATCCCAACCCGATGCGACCAGCGTCCACCACAGGAACGCGGTGATGAGGAAGACCACGACTCCGTATGTCAGGCTGAGGCCCGGCTGGATCATGAAGTCGTGCCAGCCCTCCCTCAGCCAGTCGAAAGCGGCCTGCGGCGGCAGGTTGCGCTGCCGTGCCGGGTTGCGCGTCTCCGCGATGGTGGAGGTCTCACTCAGCAGCCCGTAGGGCTTTTCCGCTTCTGTCATCTGTCTCCCCCGATATCTCGCAAGGGTCGGTTTCTTTCAGCAGTCGGATTTCGCGGCCCTGAACCCGCCCTCTCGTGTCCCGGCCTCCTTGAGGTGGGCGACGCAATCGGGGTGCGTTGCCACGGCAACGTAGACGAGGTGAGCGTTGGCGGCCGCCACGGTGACCAGCACGGCCGCCGCGATGAGCCACCCGATCAGGGGCCAACTGACCCGCCTTGTCGCCTGACCGTTCATGGCTGTTTCGTCCCCAGGGACGCGACGTACAGGGACAGGATCTTGATCTCGGCCGGGGACAGGCGCTCGTCCCATGTCGGCATGTGTCCCTGCCGCCCGCCATGGATCGTGTTGATGATGGTCTGGAGGTCGCCGCCGTAGACCCAGTGCTGGTCGGTCAGGTTGGGGGCGCCGACCTCGCGGTTGCCCTTGCCGTCCTCGCCGTGGCAGGCGGCGCAGGTGGTGAGGAAGATCTCCCGCCCGGCCTTCATCTGCTCGATGTTCTGGGCCGTGGAGACCGCCGGATCGGACAGCGACTGCACGTAGGTGCCGACGTTCGTGACCTGGTTGCGGTCGAGGATCGCGTCACGCCCGAAGGCGGGCATCTGGGCGACGCGGGTGTTCTGGTGAGTGGAGTTGATGCCGATCTTCATGGTCTCGGCGATCTTCTCCGGTCCCCCGCCCCAGAGCCAGTCCTCGTCCGTCAGGTCTGGATAGTTGGCGCGGCCCCGTCCGTCGGCGCCGTGGCAGGCGGCGCAGTTGTCGCCGAAGAGCTGGTGCCCGGTCGTCCTGACGAGCTTCATCAGGTCCTCGTTGGCCAGGATGTCCTCGTAGCTCGACGTCTCGATGGCCCTCATCCGGGCCGCGCGCTGGGCCTGCGCCTCGGTCAGGTCCTGCTCGACGATCTTGCGCTGGTCGGTATCGAGGATCCCCTTCGTGTAGGTCGTGCCCAGCGGAAAGGTCGGCATCAGGACCCACCAGAGCAACGCCCATACGTGCGTGACGACGATGAAGATCAGGATGCCGAGCGGCACGGGAGTGTCGAGCTCCTTGATGCCGTTCCATTCGTGTCCCGTCGTCTTCTGACCGCTGACGGGATCCTTTTCCTCTACTGCCATGGCCTGTCGTCCTTATCCAGGATACTTCGCTTGGCGTCGTCGAACCGCTTCCGGTTCCCGGGCCAGAACGCGTAGATGACGACGCAGACGAACATGCCGATCAGGTAGAACAGGCCCCAGCTCTTGGCGAAGCCGACGAGTGCTCCGTGATCGATGTCCATGAACGCTGCTCCTGCCTGTCACCGTCAGTTGGTCGGGTTGGGCGCCTGTTGCGGCGCGGCGGTGTTGGCATAGGCAGCATCCGTCAGGCGCCCGAGCACCTGGAGGTAGGCGACCAGCGCGTCCATCTCCGTGAGCCGGGGAACTACGCCGTCGAAGGCGCTGACCTGGGTCTTCTCTCCGTAGCGCTGCGTCACCCCAGCCGCGAACGGGCTGTTGGGCGCGGCCTGCCCGAAGGCATCGGCGGCGGCGTTGGCGACCATCTCGTCGGTGTATGGAACCCGGACCGCCTGCTGCGCGCGCAGATGCAGGCCGAGATCCCCGGTGTCGAGCGCCGTCCGCGCCAGCCAGCGGTAGGCGGGCATGTTGGATTCTGGCACCACGTCGCGCGGGTTGGTGAGATGCGCGACATGCCAGAAGTCGGAATACTTGCCGCCGATGCGGGCGAGGTCCGGGCCCGTGCGCTTCGATCCCCACAGCATCGGATGGTCGTACTTCGACTCCACGGCGAGCGAGTAGGGGCCGTAGCGCTCGACCTCGTCGCGCAGCGTGCGGATCATCTGGCTGTGGCAGCCGTAGCAGCCCTCGCGGATGTAGATGTCGCGGCCCGCCAGCTCCAGCGGCGTGTAGAGGCGCATGTCCGGTGTGTCCTCTACGGTCTGGTGGATGGTGAAGAGCGGCGCGATCTCGACGATGCCGCCGACGCTGGCGGCGGCGATGATCGCGATCACGAAGCCGATGGCGGTGCGCTCGATCTTGCGATGGAAGAGTTCGGGCATGGCATCACTCCGCTGGGGCCGGGGACGCTCCGGGAGCGAGACCTGTGTCGGGAATGTCGGCCTGCTTCTCGGCAGCGGCAGGCGCCTCGCGCACCGTCATCCAGATGTTGAAGGCGGCGACCATGGCGCCGAGCAGGAAGAGCAGGCCGCCGAAGGCGCGGGCGATGTAGTAGGGATACATAGCCACGAGCGAGTCGAGGAAGGAGTAGGCGAGGGTGCCCTCCTGCGTGTAGGTGCGCCACATCAGGCCCTGGAGGATGCCCGAGTTCCACATGGCGAAGACGTAGATGAGCGTCCCGGTGACCGCGAGCCAGAAGTGGACCTCGACCAAGGCCGGGGAATACATGCCCTCGCGCTTCCAGAGCGACGGCACCAGCGTGTAGAGCGAGCCGAAGGTGATGAACGCGACCCAGCCGAGCGCCCCCGCATGGACGTGGCCGACGGTCCAGTCGGTGTAGTGCGAGAGCGCATTGACCGGCCGGATGGCGAGGAAAGACCCCTCGAAGGTCGAGAGCCCGTAGAAGACGACGGCCACCGTGATGAAGCGCAGCGTCGCGTCGTCGCGAACCTTGTGCCAGGCGCCGTTGAGGGTGAGCAGTGCGTTGCCGGCCGAGGCCCAGGACGGCACGAGCAGCATCACCGAGAACGTCATGCCGAGGTTCTGCACCCAGTGCGGCAGCGCCGTGTAATGGAGGTGGTGCGAACCCGCCCACATGTAGAAGAAGGTGATGCCCCAGAAGCTGAGGATCGACAGCCGATAGGAGAAGATCGGGCGCTGCGCCCGGATGGGCAGGTAGTAGTACAGCATGCCCAGGAACCCGGCGGTCAGGAAGAAGGCGACCGCGTTGTGGCCGTACCACCACTGCACCATGGCATCCTGCACGCCCGGCCAGATCGTATAGCTCTTGGCACGGGCGAAGGAGATCGGGACGGCGAGGTTGTTGACGATGTGCAGGATGGCCACCACGACGATGAAGGCCATGAAGTACCAGTTGGCGACGTAGATGTGCGGTTCCTTGCGCCGGGCGATGGTAGCGAGGAAGAGCAGGAAGAAAGTGACCCACACCACAACGAGCCAAAGGTCGGCGTACCATTCCGGCTCGGCGTATTCCTTCGATTGGGTCACGCCCATGAAGTAGCCGGTCACGGCGACGATGCAGAACAGGTTGTAGCCGAGCAGCACGAACCATGGGCTGATCTGTCCTGCCAGGCGGGCGCGGGAGGTCCGCTGCACGACATGAAACGCTGTCGCGATCAGGGCATTGCCGCCGAACCCGAAGATCACCCCGGTGGTATGCGTCGGCCTCAGGCGCCCGAAGCTCGACCAGCCGGAGTCGAAGGCAAGGTCCGGCCAAGCCAGTTGCGCCGCGGTCCAGACCCCCATGAACATGCCGAAGACCGCCCAGGCGAGCGAGAAGGCGATCGCCACCTTGATCGGGTCGTCATAATATTGCGACTGCCGCCCTGGTGCAGGTTCGGGGTCGTAGTAGTGCTTCATGACGAGCGCCGCGATGCCGCCGCTGTAGAGCATGACGACGACGCCGTGAACGCCGAAAGGATCGAAGCCACCGAGCGCTGCCATCGCCAGACCGACGACGAAGATGCAGAGGAGGATCACCAGGGCGTTCTGGCGTTCGCCTGTGGTTAACTGCTGAACCATGCGGATCCCTCTTCGTGGACGTGACGCATTCAATCCAGGGCCCGAACCCGATCGCTTAAGCTTCACTAACTGGAAGCCATCGGCGGGACGTCAACCGTCTGCCTTGCAACGACAATGCGGCCTCAAATTACGTCGGGTCCTTGGCTGACCATGGGACTGGATCGGCACCATGCGCTCCGACATGTCAGACCTCCACGCGACTAGGGTTCGTCTCTGCGGTGAGCATGGACCGGCACCTGCATCGTCCCAACTCAGGGAAATCCCGTAGGGGGCCAGCACGGATCGGGCCAACCACGATCGTCCGTGGGCATCTATACGGCGTGACGAGGCGTCAAGGTGCACCGCCGCCGGTCTCATCGGACCGCGAGCCGATGAAGCTTCATGAGCGCCGCGGACTTCTGCCCTGAGGCATCGAACTGCTTGAGGTAGGCGAGCAGGTCCTTGATCCGCTGCTCGTCCTTCAGGCCCGCGTAGACCATCTTGGTGCCGGGCACCTTGGCCTTGGGATCCTTGATGTACTCGGAAAACGTGGCCTCGTCCCAGGTGATGCCGGAGTTCTTGTTGGCAGGCGAGTAGTTGTAGCCCTCAACCGTGCCGGCCTTGCGGCCGATGATGCCGTTGAGGACGGGACCGACGGCGTTCTTGGCGGTCGGCCCGATCTGATGGCAGGCGCGGCACTGGGCGAAAGTCTTTTCACCGGCCGCGGCATCCTGGGCGTGGGCGAGTGATGGGCTCAGGGCGAGGAAGAGGGGAATGATCAGGATTGTACGCATCACGGTCTCCTTGCAGGTTGTGGGCAGGGTGGGGACCTCCTGCCGTTCGGTGGTCGATCGATGATCCGTCGCGGGTGTGGCTCCTGGTTGCGCGGGTTAGCGGGTCTCATGGCTCGAGGGTGATGGCCTCCCCCGTCTCCGTCGTCAGGCGGACCTGCCCCTCCCCGAGTTGCCGGAGTGTCCGGGCGATCGCCGCGACGGGCATCAGGCTGAAGGCGGTCGAGAGGGCGTCGGCCGCCGTCGCACTCGGCATCACGGTGGTCACGCTGCGATACAGATGGGCCGAGGCGCCCGTGCGCGGATCGAGCAGGTGGTTGAAGCGGCCTCGGGGGTCGAAGCGGAAGCCATAGGCCCCGGAGGTGGCGACGGCTTGACCGACCACGTTCAATGTCTCGCCAATGCGGGCGGGATCGAGCGGGTCGGTTATGCCGACGCGCCACGGCCTGCCCGAGGGATGCGAACCCATGGCCCGAGGCTCGCCCATGTCAACGAGGCTGCTGTCGATCCCGCCCGCGCGCAGGATGCCCACGACCCGGTCGGTGACGTACCCTTGGGCAATGCCATTTAGGGTCAGGCCCATACCGCGCCGGGACAGGGCAACCCGGTTCGCGTCGAAGTTCACCCGGCCGAAGCCCACGCGCTCCAAGGCTTCGCGGAGTGCGGGTGCAGAGGGGCCTACCGGATCCGCATCGTCCTTCGAGAAATGATCCCGGTAGAGGATCCACAGCGCCTGCACCGTCGGGTCGAAGGCGCCCCCGGTCAGCCCCCAGCAGCGGCGGCACTCAGCGAGCACCGCGACCAGATCGGCCGGTGGGGCGACCAGGATGCCGTGGCGGTTCAGCGCGACCAGGGCGGTGTCCTCACGATAGAGGCTGAACACCTGTTCGAGACGGCGCACCTCCGCCAGCGCGTGTTCGACCAGGCGCTCGGCGGCGGCACGGTCGTGATGGTGCACTTGCAGGCTCGCCACCGCACCCATGGCCTGGCCGCGCCACGTGACAAGATGGGCCTCGGTCCCTGCCGCGCGTCCGAACGGCACGAGACCCAGGCCCGCCGCGGCCGCGGTGATCCCGATGAAACGACGGCGCGAGAGGCGAGGGAACATGGCTGGTTTCCTAGTGGGCGTGGGTGTCCTTTGGCTTGGCAGGCTCGGCATGGCCCTGATGTTGGTCCGCCGCGTCAGATGCTTGTCTGGCGGATCCAGTCACCTCTGCGGTCCCGCCCAGGACATAGTCCTTCGGCACCTCCGCGAGGGCCACGACGCGGCCGCCGTTCTCGGCCGCGAATTTCTCGGCGGCGCTCCTGTCGGAGAACGGCACCGCCTCGTCGCCGCCCATGCCGCCCTGCCTCCGGCTGCCGATCACGAACGAGGCCTGTTTCGCATCGACCCAGTTGTTCGCGCCAGGCCTGTCCCAACTCGGTGCCTTGGCCATGTCCGAGACGTAGATCGCCCGGATGTCCCTCGGCTCCTCCGGCAGCAACGTGAACGAGATCGCGTCCCGCGCCGAGGAGAACCAGACCGGGTCCTTGCGGCTCGCCAGGATGATCTGCCCCTTCGGCCCGGTGTGCTCGAGCACGTTCATGCCGCAGTAATGGCCGATGGCCGAAGCCGTCATCTCCTGTGGCGGCGGCGGGGCCTCGGCTGTCTTCTGGTCGTTGCAGCCGGCAAGGACGAGCGCGCCTGCGAAGGCGGCGAGGAGGACGGTCTTTCTCATAGCTCTCTCCTGGAGAAGGCGAGTGCCGCCAGTCCGAGCGGCAGGAGCGCCCAGGCTGCCAGCGCCGCGAGCAGGACGGACGGGCCCAGCGTCGTGGTCTGCGCGACCCCGGCCATGCCGGAGAACGCGCTCACGTTGCCGGAGCCGGTCAGGTTAAACAGGCGGTAGGCGTCGGTTGGGTTGAGCAGGAGCAGGGCATTCAGCAATCCGCCCGAGAGCACCTGTCCCTGGTCGACCACGAGCAGCCCGAGCAGGGCCATGTCATAGATCAGCACGAACACGAGCCAGATGCCGATGGCGATGCCGGCGGCGGTGCCGCGCTCGCGCACCAGCGCGCTGACGAGGTAGCCGACCGCGATGAACGCAGCCCCGAGCAGGATCGAGGAACCGATCATCGAGGCGAACGCCGTCCAGCTCTCTCTGTCGATGACTTCCCCGGTTGCGGCCAGTGCGCCCGCGGCGGCCCCGTAGCCCAGCAGCGTCGCGAAGGCGAGGATCGACAGGTGGCCCACGAACTTGCCGAGCAGCACCTGCCAGCGCGCCACCGGGTAACTCAGGAGCAGCAGCATGGTGCCGCGCTCCATCTCGCCGACGATGGCGTCGTGCGAGATCAGCAGGGCAATGAGCGGCAGCAGGAAGATCGTGAGACTGGACAGGCTGACGATCACCACGTCGAGGGCGCGCACGCCGACGTTGCCGGTCGGGGCGCTGCCGAGGAAGGTGAGCGAGAGGGCAAGCGCCGCCAGCAACAGCGTCGTCGCCAGGACCCAGCGGTTGCGCAGTCCCTCCTGGATCTCCTTGCGCGCGACGATCAGAATGTTTCTCATCGCGCGGTCTCCTGCGACAGAAGGAAATGGGCGTAGAGCTCGTCGAGGGTCGGCGGCACCACGTCGAGATCCTCGACCGGAGCGCCCTCGTCGGTGGCGCGCCGCAGCACCTCGATCTTGCGCTCGGGTGCGGCATCGATCTCGACCATGTGGCCGTTGACCTGGCGCCATCCGTCGACTGGACCGAGCCAGTTCGGCACGTTGGCCAGCCCCGCATCGGTCACCTTGAGGCGGATGCGGGTCGGCAGCCGCGCGATGCGGCGCAGCTCGTCGAGCGTCCCGTCCGCGACCTTGATGCCGCGGTTCATGATGATCACCCGTCCGGCGCGTTCCTCCAGCTCGGTCAGGGCGTGCGAGGACAGCAGGAGCGTTGCGCCGCGCCCGCGCAACTCCTCGACGATCTCGTAGAAACTGTGGCGCAGGGCCGGGTCGAGCCCTGTGGTCGGCTCGTCGAGCAGGAGGACGCGCGGCTCGCCCAGCAGCGCCTGGGCGAGCCCGAGGCGCTGGCGCATGCCCTTGGAGTAGGTCCCGACGCGCCGGTTGGCGGCGTGGGTGAGACCGACGCGCTCCAGCAGCACCGCCACCGACTTCGCGGGTTCGCGCTTGAGCCGGGCATAGAACGCCAGCGTCTCGTGGCCCGTCAGCGCGGCGTTGAAGGACACGTTCTCCGGCAGGTAACCCAGCCTGCGCCGTCCAGCGAACTCGCCCGCGGCCGGATCGTCCCCCAGCACCATGATGTGGCCACCGGTCGGTCGGATCAGGCCCAGCATCAGCTTCATCAGCGTGGTCTTGCCGGCGCCGTTGTGGCCGACGAGCGCCACCGTCTCGCCTTCGGGCAGGTTGAACGAGACGTCGCGCACCGCCTCGATCTTGCCGAAGCGCTTGACGACGTTGCGGATCTCGACGGTTCCGGTCATGGCCGGCCTCCTGCGGCAGGCTGCGGGCGCCGGGGCGGCGCCATGAGGGGCCGGCTGTCAACGACCCCGCCCGGCAGAAGGGCCGGGAACTGCGCCTGAGCCCAGCGGATCACCTGCACGGCCGGGCTGTTCATCAGCACCTTGGCCTGCGGCGCGGTCCAGAGCACGCGGTCGACGAGATCGTTCGGGCGGTAGGCGCCGTCGCCGATGCCGTCGCCGTCGAGATCGAAGGCCGGGTTGTCGCTCCAGTAATTGCCGCGCCCGTCCTTCGACCATTCGAGAAAGCGGGTGCCGACGTACTTCACCTGGTTCTGGTTCCGGATGAAGGCGTTGCCGACCATCTCGTTGCCCTCGGATCCTCCCGTGAAATGGATGCCGATCTCGCAGCCCTCGAACCAGTTCTCTCGGAAGCGGTTCTTGTTGGTGTTGTAGATGAACACGCACTTCTCCGGCCCCACGCGGTCTCCGGCCGCAAGGGTCGGTTCGTGTTCGGCAGGCAGGCCGTGCTCACGTGCCTCGGCATCGTGCTGGCCCGCCCTGGCCCAGCGCTCGGCCGACAGGATGCGCCCGACCACCGCGTTACCAGAAATCTGCGAGCCGTTGGCGAAGTTGAACAGGAAGCCGCGGTCGCGGTCGCTCTCCGACGTGTTGCCGCGGATCGTCAGGCGGTGCGAGTACATGATCGCGTAGCCGACGGTGTTGCCGATCGACACGTTGTCCGTGACCTCGCCGTCGTTGGTGTACATGTAGTGGACGGCGAAGCGCAGGTCGCGGAAGCGGTTGCCGGAAAACACGTTCTTGCGGCTGGCGATTGAGAAGATCCCATCGCGCCCGTACCGGAAGCTGTTGTTCAGGACCTTGGCGCCGGGCGCATCCCAGACCGAGACGCCGTTGCCGGCCTCGTTCATGCGCCCGGCTTGGATGCCGATGATCACGTTGTGGCGCACGATCGCCTCGGGGGCACCATGAATGTAGATGCCATAGAGATTGCCTTCGACACGGTTGTTCTCGGCGACGGCGCCCAAGGCTTTCTTCTCGATGAAGATGCCGGAATCCATCTTCTCCAGGTCCCGGCCCGAACCGCGGACGGTCAGCCCGCGCACGATCGCCCCTGGAGCCGAGATGGTCACGACGCTTCCCTTTCCGGGACCTACGAGCACGGCGCCGTTCTCACCTTCGACGGTCAGCCTGCGCGTGACCCGAATGGGGCCGCGGTGCTCGCCGGGCTTGAACACCACGGTGTCCCCGTCAGCCGCCAGGTCGATGATGTCCTGAGCGGCATCGTTTGGTGAGACGGCGATCCGTTCCGGCCGCGCGGGCAGGGTGAGACCGGCGGCAAAGATTGCCGCCAGTCCCAAGCGTACCATGGTACGGAGGCCTGCCATGATGTCAGGTCGCCTGCGGCTCGACGAACATGCGGCCTTGCATCTCCATGTGCATGGCGTGGCAGAACCAGGTGCAGTAGTACCAGTACACGCCCGGCTTCGAGGCCGTGAACGTGACGGATGCCGTCGCCTGCGGCGCCACCTCCATGTTGATGCCGTAGTTGATGATGCAGAAGCCGTGGGTCAGGTCCTCCACGTCGTCGACGTTGGTGACGTACACCGTGACCTCGTCGTTCTGCTTCACCTGGAAGCTCTCCAGGCCGAACGCCGGCGCGGCCGAGGTCATGTACACCCGCACCTTGCTGCCGTCGCGGATCACCTTCGAGTCGACCATCAGGTCCACGCCGTCGGCCTTGGCCTGCTGCACCGCATCCGCGAAGAACGGGTCGTCGCGCTTCCACACATGCAGCGGGTTGATCTTCGAGCGGTGCACGATGGTGGCGTCGTGCGGCTCGGCGAAGCTCGGGCCGTCATGCACGATCACCATCTGGTCGCCGGAGATGTCGATGAGCTGGTCGTTCTCGGGCTTGAGCGGGCCGACGTTGAGGAAGCGGTCCTTCGAGAACTTGTTCAGCGAGATCAGCCATTTGCCGTCCGCGTCCTTGGTCTGGCCCATGGAGGTGTGGTTGTGGCCCGGCTGGTAGTGCACGTCGAGCTTCTGGATGACAGGGTTGACCTTCTCGCCCTTGAAGGCGCGGATCGCGAGGTCAATGTTCCACTTCACCACCTGGCTGTCGAGGAACAGCGTCGTGTAGGCGTTGCCCTTGCCGTCGTAGGCGGTGTGCAGCGGGCCGAGGCCGAGCTCCGGCTCAGCGACAACAACGTCGCGCGGCTGGATCCTGTCCTCGAACAGGTCGTCGAGCTTGCGGGCGTCGAAGACCGTGACGGTGGGCGACAGCTTGCCGTTGGCGACGAAGTGGATGCCGTCCGGCGCGGTGTTGATGCCGTGCGGGCTGTTGCCGACCGGAACATAGCGCGTGTAGGGCGAGCCCTGCTTGCCGTCGAGGACGGGCACGCCGTTGATCATCTCGGCCTTGCCGGCTTTCACCGCCTCCTCGATGCGCTTGAGGTTGAAGATGACGACCCAGTCCTGCTCCTTGGCCATCATCTCGGCCAGCGTGACGCCTTCCTCGGAGTTGTAGCAGGTCGACCAGGCGTACTTGCCCTGGTAGTCGGCATCGACGTTGTCGAGGTTGCCGCTGACCTTGATCTGCCAGGCCACGTGCATGGTCTCGCCGTCGACGGCGGTGAACATCGACACGTACTGCTTCGGGTCGTCGAGGATCTTGCCGTCGTTCGGGACCGGCACGCGGTCCTCGCCGTTGCAGAACACGTAGCCGGTCTTCGGGTACTTCTGCACGCGCAGGCCGTGCACGGTCGACTGGTTCGGTAACTGGACGATCTTGTCGCACTTCATCACGTCGAGGCGGATGCGGCAGACGCGGGTGTTCGATTTGTCGTTGGCGAACAGGTAGCGCCCATCGTAGGTGCCGTCGGTGAAGGACGGATGCGGATGGTGCAGATCGCCGTTCATGTAGATGCCGCCGCGGTCCTTCAGGAACTCGCGGTTCAGCGGCGTCAGTCCCTCGGTCAGGATCTTGAGGCTCTCGTTCGTCTGGCCCCAGCCGGTGGCGCTGTCGCGGTTGAACACCGGGATGCGCATCAGCTCGCGCATCGACGGGCAGCCGATGATGCGGACCTCGCCGGTCTGGCCGCTGGAGAAGAACACGTAGTACTCGTCGAGCTCGCCCGGCTTGACCTCGTACCTGGCGGGGCCGGCGGGCCGCGCCGCCGGGGCGGCCGGGCGCGTCTGCGCCTCGGCTGGCGTGATCACGCCCGCATCCTTCAGGGACACGCCGCCCGCCACGCCCGCGGCTCCTGCCGCGGCCGCGGCCGCGGTCGTCCCGATCACCTGACGGCGGCTGAGACCATTCCTCTTGTCTTCATGTGACACGTGAACCTCCTTCTCGCTCATGAAGCGGTGGTGGGGACGTTGGCCGTGTCCGGCGCGTCCGTGGGTGTTCCGACCACCTTGCCCTTGTGGGTGATGACCGGTTGAGCAGGGCCCTGGCCGCCGTCCTTGCTCTGGCGCATGGACGGGGACGAAAGGGCCTCGCGCTTTTCGCGCTTGAGCCGCACCTGGATCATGTGCGGGCAGCGC
>NZ_JAFEMD010000005.1 GCF_016892765.1 Microvirga arvi | reverse complement strand
AAAAGATCCCAAATACGAGATCGTTAGTCTCGCCGCTCAGAGACACGGATGTAAGGTGGGGTCAGAACATCGCTTACGAGGTTTTATCGTCAATGCGAGGTGATCTTCCTCCAGGCGCTGAATCCTCATCGGCGTGACTTATGAGTAGCTTTTACTCCTGCATGACGCCCCAGCCATCCAAGTAGCCATCGTGCTGCGCCACGCGCTGAGCCAGGAGATTTTCGAAGTTCGTCACATTCTCATGGGTGACAAGCATGGACTTGACGATCATGAGTTCCGTCCCGCCCTTCTCGCTCGGGCGGGTCTTAACCGACACAAGAGGCGCCCCCGCATTGTGGTCAGCAATGAACTGTTTCGCCACCACATTGGCTTCTCGCAGGGTCGCGAAGATGGCGAAAAAGTCGACGTTGTGTGGAATGGAAAAGTCGAATGCGCTGGCTTCCATCCGCCGAAAAACATCGCCGTTTTCATCATCCGGGAAAGACATGACTGCTCCTCGTAGGTTGACGAGCTTTAACACCTTCCGGATTGCGCGAAAGCCATTCCATAGATTTTTATGAAAACTTTCTTAGCAACTTACTGTATAAACGCCTGACCAGTCATGGCCGGCCAGTTCTGATCGCCATCCGAGCCGCAGGTCTCACCAAAGGGTCTCTCTCATGGTCAACTACGCCTGGACCTGCTCATGCTGCGGCGAGAAATACGACACCCTCCCTTTTGACTGGAGCATGGCGGCACCGGACGACTACAACGCCGTCCCCGAGGCCGAGCGCGAGGTGCGGACCCTCATCTCCCGCAACTTCTGCACTGTAGACGGGCAAGCCTTCGTTCGCGGTGTCATCGAAATTCCGGTAACCGACTTCGATGGCACCCTGCGCTTTGGTCTCTGGGTGTCCGTCTCGGAGGCCAGCGAGAGGACGATCCTCCAGGTCTGGGACGACCCCGACTGCAGCCGGCACGGGCCGTTCTTCGGATGGCTCCGGTCACGGCTCGGCCCTTACCCGGACACCCTCAATTTGAAGGCGAGCCTCCGCCTCCGAGACGACATCGCGCCCGCGATCGACCTCAAGCCCACCGACCACCCGCTGGCGGTCGACCAGCGCCGCGGGATTTCCGTCACACGGGTCGCCGAGATTGCCGAAAAGCTCATGTCCCACCGCTGATCTGGGATGAACTTGCACTGCTCTGTCTCAGTATCGCTCCACCGTCGTCCATCTTGGGTGTCATAACGAGCGTTTAGCTGAGTGCGCCGGAACTGTGCATGGCTTTACTGCGCTTCTGAGAACCCATTTGAGAATACAAACTCAGAGTATCTTAAACCTATGTTAAAAGATCTTATATGGATTTCCCTTCTGGTAATAGGATTTTGTCTCGGGCTCCTGCCAAGGCCGAAAATAGTTTTCACTATAGTCACTGTCTGCGCGGTTAGCGCTGCAGCTTATATACTCTCTGGATACCAAGGTGAACAACAAGGCGTCCTGTTCGGCGCAGTCATGATCGGTGGTCCATTAGCTGCTGGATTAGTGACCGTCGGCGCACTGGTTGGATCATGGGGCCGCAAATATGCGGCTAATGGAAAAGCGCGATCTGCGCTGCTCATTGCCGCGATCATCTTTAGCTCAGCGGCATTCCTCGTTTTCAAGAGTGTCCAGCACTACCAAGCTATGATCGATCAGGAGCGGCTTGCGTTGGAGTTTGTAAAACAAAGCAAAGAAGTAGTGCAAGAAGTCGGCAGCGATGCAAACGCGAATGTAATGATGCATAAAGTACAACACGACACGACCGTTGGTTATGATATTTTTGTGCGAGGGTCTAAAATACTCTATGTGACTGTGGAGGTATCCAGACAGGCAGGGAAACCAATCTTCAGCTTGGCATGTATTACGCGCACCAGCCAGCGTGATCTGTACGAGCATTCTTGTAAACGATAATCCCGTAGATTTTAGGTCCCATCGGGAATGTCCTATAACTCCAAGGTGCAGGGGCGCGTACCGAGAGCAGGCCACGAGATGCTGAGGCACAGGCAAATTCTCAAACGGGCTCTGATGCCCCGTAGAAGGGCTGGCCGCGGACGCAGAAGGCCGTTTATGCGCCGACATGGCTTGTTCGAACGGGCTCCTGCCAGGCCGGCAGGGGGAATGCAAGGTCGTAAGCCCAGTTGAAGACAAACGTGTAGACCACGTAGAAAACGGCAAAAGCCACATCCATCGTGAGGGCGAGCAGAAGACCTATGCCAAGGTACCATGCAATGAAGGGGGTCAGGATGGCCATCAGCCCTGCCTCGAACAGAACAGCATGCAGAACTCGGGCCGGAATGCTCTTGCGCGTTCCGCCGGTCACGCGCTGCATGGCGATGTCAAAGATGAGATTGTAGACGTAGTTCCAGACCGTTGCGATGGTGGCGCCAGCGACCCCGACAACACCGATGTCGGTCATGGGTATGCCAAAGGCCCAGGCCCCGAAGGGGACGACAAGGGCAAGGCCGATGAGTTCAAAGCTGATGGTGTGACGGATCCGGTCACCGGTCGTGCGCATACTTAAAATCAATCTCCAGCAGCCATCATATCCGTGTTTGGATCAGCAGGCTTATTCTGCTCATGCACGATCCAGCGTGGCGCATTCCTGCAGGAACTCCTGCTTGAGTTCAGGGCTGCTGGCCATCTCGCCCCAGCAATAGGTGTTGACCATGCGGCTGAGGTGGCTGGCGCGCACGCCGCGCTGGGTCTTGCACATGTGCACGGCGCTGATGCGCACGGCCAGCCCACACGGCTGGGTCATGTCCATAATGTATTGGCCGATCTGCTTGACCAGTTCCTCCTGGATCTGCAGGCGGGAGGCGAAGTAGTTCACGATCCGATCATACTTGGACAGGCCGATGATCTTGCCGTCAGCAGGGGGCAGGATGCCGATGTAAGCCACGCCATAGATCGGCATCAGATGGTGCGCGCACATGGAGCGCAGCTCGATGGGGCCGGTGACAATCAGCTGATCGTAGGCCTGGGCGTTATCGAACTCCGTAATGCGCGGCGGGGCCGTGTAGCGGCCCTCCAGGAGTTCTTCCACGAACATCCTGGCCACTCGCTGGGGCGTTTCACGGGTGTTGTGGTCGTTCAGGTGGTCGATGCGCAGGATGTCGAACAGCTCCTCCAGCTTCCGGGCGACCGCCACGCTCATAGCCTCGCGCTCGGTCTCGGTCAGCGGCTGGTCGAGAGCCTCGTTGCACTTGCGTGCGAGGTTCAGATCACGCGAATGGAAGTTCATCATGCCCCTGCAGATTGATGTTGTGTTTAGTTTGAACGGTCGATGAGATGGGTAGCCAGGAGAGCGAGGGTCAGCCCACCCAAGATCAGAACCATGACCAGGATGATGCGGGCTATCTTCTCGTGGCGCGCCAGCCGGGCATCGATGGCTTCCAGGCGTCGTTGCTCGCCTGGTCATACTTTGCCTTGTCGGTATGGTCGTAGGCGTTCATCTATGCCCCAAAGATGAAGTTTTTATCCACCGATGCTCTACCAGCCTCTGGCCATCATGGGAAGATGATCCACAGAGCGCTCCTCTGCCATACAGTTTCCTGAGACACCCTGTAAGCGGACGGGATCCGCAGAAGGGTGACGATGATGACGGAGACGATGAAGGAAGCGGTGGGTCTGGGCCGTGGTGGGCGCATGTCGCGCCAGCGCAAGTGTGAGGCGGTTCTGCGGCTGCTGCGCGGTGAGGATCTGGACACGGTCTCGCGCTCCCTGGGCGTGACGGCCGCAACCCTGAGCGACTGGCGCGAGGCTTTCCTGATCGCCGGCGAGGCCAGTCTCGCCACCCGGCCGGCCACCGGCGAGGCGCTGGAGACCGAGCGGCTCAAGGCCCGGCTCGGCGAGATGCTGCTGGAGCGTGAACTGCTGGAGGCCAAGATCGCCGGGCTGGAGAGCGGCTGGTCTGAAGTCAGCACGGGCTACGCGACGGCACGCCTGTGATCCTCTGCATGGCCGAGGATGAGACCCCATCTGTTCGCCCGCTGACCCTGCGGGTTCTGGACAATCCACCCTAAGGCAGGCGTCGACTACTGGAGGATCTCCGGAGGTCCCCCGCGCTTTTGTTCCGACAGGCAAATCCGCGGGTGGAGGCCTCTGCTTCGCGGTTGAGATAGCTGCCCGGGCTTCCGCACAATCACCGGCATGGCATGCTGCAGTCCGTCAGGAAGGGCGGCTGTTGCCGTTCCCCTCGTTCGTCCAAACCGCCCTTCGTCAGGAGACATTTTGGGACTAAGCGCACTGCTCGGGAATAAGCACCAGCCTGGCTATGCTATCTGAGGTTGAGTCTCCGTCATAGGTGCCTATTTGCCTGCTGGATTAACTACGTGTATCAAACGTTGCGTCAGATTTTTGGACAATCAGCAGTCACCGGCTATAACGTTGTCTATGTCATCATAGTCGACTATAGCGGCCACTAAGGCTCTCGTATTGGCGAGACACAGTGAACGTCTGGGGGAAGACGTTTGTCGGTTCGAACACTCAAACTTGTGCTTGGCCTCGTTGTAGGCGGCTTTCTGCTTGCCGCGATCTATTCCACAATGATGATTTCCGAGCGCCAGCAGGCCTTGCGGCGGATCGCGCGCTATAATCCGACGTGGCAGGCGCACCAAGTTCTCAAAGAGTTCATGACGCTCGATCAGTCTCTTAGAATGTTCAATGATGGGGACAGCGATGGAGACAAGGAAAAGGTCCAGCTCCGCTATGATATCTTTGCCGGCACCATCAATAGTTTAGCCAAAGGAGGCTTCCGCGATATTATCGAGCGCGACCCTGGCTTCGAAAGGACGATCCGCGACCTCGAGGGCTCCACAAATGATGCCGCTCCTCTGATCAGGAATCTCAACAGCCCAGACAACGCTCGAGCGGCGTTGCAGATTCTTCACCCCCTCCAAAATAGCCTGACGCAGTTGCCGTCGATTACATTCAATCATGGGGCTGCGCTCGCGTCCGAGGACCAGCAGGAA
This sequence comes from Microvirga arvi, assembly GCF_016892765.1. Lineage (GTDB taxonomy): Bacteria > Pseudomonadota > Alphaproteobacteria > Rhizobiales > Beijerinckiaceae > Microvirga > Microvirga arvi. The sequence goes on along the minus strand of NZ_JAFEMD010000005.1, from coordinate 176,314 downwards.
CTCACCCGGCTTCACTGGATCTTCTCGAGCATTGTCGGCTGCCTGATACTTTTCGGGCTGGCCCTTATCGGGCTTCTTGCAAGGCACAACATCCTCCTCGAGCGCACCTATCGCCGGATGGGTAACCTCACAGCAGACCTCGCCCACCTGGCTCATCATGATCCGCTCACCGGCCTGGCCAATCGCGTCCTGTTCCAGGAGCAATTGGAACAGGCGCTGGAGAAAGCGCGCGATGACGGATCAACGCTCGCCGTTCTCTACATTGATCTTGATCTATTCAAGAACGTGAATGATACGCTGGGGCATGAGACCGGTGATCAGCTCCTGAAAACGGTTGCCGCACGGATCCGGGGGTGCGTCCAGGGCAATTGTGTCATTGCCCGGCTCGGTGGTGATGAATTTGCCATTCTGATGAGACCCATCAGCATCATGCAGGAATGCACGATATTGGCGTCCCGCATCGTGAAGGAGATAGGATCCGTCTACGATATCGAAGGGCATGAAATCGTCATTGGAACGAGCATTGGCATTGCATCCACGGGGCTGGGGACCTCATCTCCGGAGCAGCTTCTCAAGCAGGCCGATATGGCCCTCTACCGGGCCAAGGCGGAAGGACGTGGCACCTTCCGCTTTTTCGAGCCTGAGATGGATGCCGAGCTCCAGGCGCGTCGGGCCCTTGAGATCGATCTTCGTAAGGCGATGGTGAATGACGAGCTCTACCTGGTCTTCCAGCCGCAGGTCAGTCTTCAAGCGAACGAGATTACGGGCTTCGAGGCGCTGCTGCGCTGGCGGCATCCCGAGCGTGGGAACATCTCTCCGGCCGAGTTCATTCCAATTGCGGAAGACATCGGCTTGATCGCCTCCCTCAGCGAGTGGGTCATCAACGAAGCGTGTAAGACCGCAGTCACCTGGCCGAAAACGATCAAGGTGGCCGTGAATATCTCACCGATCCAGTTTCGGAACCGGACCCTTCTGCCGTGTGTGCGTAAAGTCCTGACGCGAACTGGCCTCGAGCCGAGCCGGCTGGAGCTGGAGCTCACGGAGTCAGCCCTGCTCCACGAGAACGAAACAACAGTGACGGCATTGCACGAACTTCGTGAGCTCGGTGTCCGCATTGCCCTTGACGACTTCGGGACAGGCTATTCGTCCCTGAGCTATCTGCGCAGCTTCCCCTTCGACAAGATCAAGATCGACCAGTCATTCGTACGGGACCTAGCCACACGACCCGACTGCATGATCATTGTCCAATCTGTTGTTTGGCTTGGCCGAGGCTTTGGGATGTCGATTACCGCCGAAGGGGTGGAGACGGAGGAACAGTTGGCCCATATTCGGGCCGCTGGATGCACGGAAGTACAAGGCTATCTTCTCGGCCGGCCGAAACCTGCCTCGGCTTTGGACTTCTCAGGTACACTTCCAGCGCTGATTTAGAGCGTCGCGTCCCACTCTCTAACGAGCGGACCGCGCCCTTTACGCTGCCAAACGCGAGGGCCGAAACTACATTAAGGTCGGCTTTGAGGAACGCTGACGTTCGACTAAACCCATCACTGAATAGCTCGTCGCCAATGTGTCCCTTTGAGGGGCGCCTCACCACTCCTCTTGGCAACGAGAACTCTGCCCCCTTACGTTATCTGCCGTGTGATGATTGGAGGGTTAAACGACCTACGAGAAACGTGTTGCGCTCCATGGCAGGATTGGGCTCATTCCTGGCCTCCTTCGCTATCATCTGCGGGGTTGTGGCCGAGCCTCTCCTCCGGCCACTGTGGTCTCCACGGCTCGCGGCCATTCCGAGGGAGCCGCACCCTGCTGGCCCCCCCGCCACGCGAGGGTCTCGACCCGGGCCGGAATGAGATCCGGCGCTTGTTTGGTGAGGTTCTGAACTTCCTGCTTCGTCACGGTGCTGCGCCCTAGGCGAGATCGATGAGCATCACAAGCCCGCTTAACGCCATGCTTCGGGCGGAGCTGTATCGCAGACTTAAACCCGTCGATCGAGAGTTCCCAGAGAACCTCGTCATGGCGCGGATCGACCTCGAACACCGGCGCATAGCGGCCGGCCTGCAGATCGTCGGCTGTGGCGCCTTCCAATCGCGGTCTGTTGTCTTGCATAACGAGGCATCCGAGATGGTAGTCTGTCAGGCGACAAGGAAGCCTGTCATGACTGGACAAGCCGAAAAGATCAGCCACCCTGTGCGCGGGCTGAGGAGCCCGAACGCCGAGAAGTTGGTTTCGCTTGCCTTACAGGGCGGCGGGGCCCACGGCGCTTTCACCTGGGGCGTTCTGGACCAGCTGCTTGCGGATGGCCGCCTTGCCATCGAGGCAATCACGGGCACCAGTGCGGGCTCCATGAATGCCGTTGTCCTCTTCGAGGGCTGGCTCGAAGGTGGGCGCGACGGTGCGCGTGAGCAGATGAGACAATTCTGGAAGCGGGTCAGTCTCAACGGCGTCCTTTCGCCCATTCAGCGTTCGCTTTTCGATCGACTGTTGAGCTTCTGGAGCATCGGCGGGTCAACGAGCCATCTCTGGTTCGATGCCTGGTCGCGGGTGGCCAGCCCCTACGATCTGAACCCTCTCGACATCAATCCCCTGAGGGACGCCCTCAATGAACTAATCGACTTCGAGCGCGTGAGGGCCTGCAAGGATGCAAAGCTTTTCATTGCGGCAACCAATGTCTGGTCGGGGAAGATCCGAATCTTTACCGGTCCTGAATTAACCGTCGATCATGTGCTTGCCTCGGCCTGCTTGCCGATGCTCTTCAAGGCGGTCGAGATCGACGGCGAGCCTTACTGGGATGGCGGCTATACCGGCAATCCGGCGCTCTTCCCGCTTTTCTATGAAACACAATCGGACGATATTCTGCTGGTCCAGATCAACCCAATCGAGCGTCGGACGACACCGCGAACCGTGCAGGAAATCCAGAACCGGCTGACGGAGGTCACATTCAACGCCAACCTGCTGCAGCAGCTCAGATCGATCGAGTTCGTGACGCGGCTCATCGACGAGGGAAAGCTTTCCACCAAGGATTACAAGCGGGTCTTCATGCACCGGATCCATGGCGGGCAGGAGCTTGACGAGTTTACCGCCGCATCCCGCCTCAGCGCCCAATGGAGCTTCTTCAAGGAGCTGAAGGATCTCGGCAGAAATGCCGCTCGCACATGGCTTGCGAAAAACTACCGGTTCATCGGGAAGAAAGGCACGCTTGATCTGCGCGATGCCTATACCTGAGCGCTTGAGCTCCTTGAGCAGGTGCATCGCCTTTGTATCATTGTTGCGCGTCTTGCCAGAAGCTCGGTGATGCGTAGTATTGCGGTGCAAAAATAAAAGCTCTTTCGCGTGCCTCTGCGCACCGGGCCACAAGCTGAAATTGGAAGTATAGTGCTGCGTCGATAATGCCGATCAGGAGGTTACGCATGCGCTTTCCTCGGTCCGTGTTTGTTTCCAGCGTTCTGTTTTCGTGGCTTGCAACGGCGAGCTTGGCCTTGGGCCAGGGCGGTCCTGCGCAAGCGCCGCCACCTGTGACGGTCGCAAAGCCCGTCGTAAAGGACATCGTCGAGCGCACCGACTTCATCGGGCGCTTCGAGGCCATCGATCAGGTCGACATACGGGCGCGTGTCTCGGGCTATCTCGACAAGGTCCACTTTCAGGATGGCACCTTCGTCAAGGCAGGGGATCTGCTCTTCACCATCGACCCGCGGCCTTACAAGAATGCGCTCGAACAGGCGCAGGCCGCCGTCACGTCCTCGCAGGTCCGCCTGGAATTCGCACAGAGCGATCTCGATCGCGCCGAACAGTTGCGCCGGAGCGGCAACATCACCGATCAGGTCTTCGATCAGCGGCGACAAGCTTTCCTGACGGCCAAGGCGGAATTGGACCGTGCGCAGGCGGCTTTGCGGACGGCGCAGCTCGATGTGGAGTTCACGGAGATCAAATCGCCCCTGTCGGGAAGGACTTCGCGCAAGCTCGTCTCCGAGGGCAATCTGGTCAATGCGAACGAGACTATCCTGACGAACATTCTCTCGCTCGATCCGATCCAGTTCTATTTCGATGTGGATGAGCGCTCGTTCCTGGCCTTCTCACAGCAGGCCCACGGGGGGACGAACATCTCGACCAAAGGCGAGACTAATGAAGTCGTGCTCACATTGACGGACGAGCGCCTCGGACAACGCAAAGGGAAGCTCGATTTCGTCGACAACCGGCTCGATGCGGCCAGCGGCACGATCCGCCTCCGCGCCGTCTTCGACAACAAGGATCGCTTCCTGACGCCCGGCTTGTTCGGGCGCGTCACGATAGGAGCGTCCGATCCCTACAAGGGCATTCTTTTACCTGACGAGGCCATCGGCAGCGACCAGGACCGGCGTGTGGTCTATGTCGTCGACGAGAAGAACGTTGTCCATCTCAAGCTCGTGCGCATCGGTCCGCGGATTGACGAATACAGGGTCATCCGCGATGGCTTAACCGGCAACGAGACGGTGGTCGTGAACGGACTCGTCCGTGTCCGGCCCGGAGCGCCGATCACACCTCAAATGACGACGCTTCCCCCGACGCGGGAACGAAACGGCAGCTGATTTCACACGAGGAGGGCGCTTCCATGCGCTTTGCCCATTTCTTCGTCGACCGTCCCATCTTCGCGACGGTCCTGTCGGCGCTCTTCCTGATCATCGGGGGGATCGCCTACACGACCCTGCCGGTTGCGCAGTATCCGGAGATCGCGCCGCCGACCGTGGTGGTCAGAGCGAACTATCCGGGAGCCGATGCGCAGACGGTCGCGGCCACGGTCGCCACACCGCTGGAGCAGCAGGTCAACGGTGTCGAGGACATGCTGTACATGTCCTCCTATTCCACCGGAGACGGTGCCATGGCGCTGACGATCACGTTCAAGCTTGGCACCGATCTCGATAAGGCCCAGGTGCTCGTTCAGAACCGGGTAGCGATTGCAACGCCGCGCCTGCCGGAGGAGGTGCGGCGTCTCGGCGTGACGACGCTCAAGAGCTCGCCGGACCTGATGATGGTCGTGCACATGCTCTCTCCAGACGGCTCCTACGACCAGCTCTACGTTTCGAACTATGCGCGCAACTACGTGCGCGATATCCTGTTGCGGCTCGATGGCGTGGGCGATCTCATCATCTTCGGCGAGCGGCAATATTCCCTGCGCATCTGGCTCGATCCCGAAAAACTTACCTCCTACGGCATGACGTCGAGCGAAGTGGTGCGCGCGATCCAGGAGCAGAACGTCCAGGTCTCCGGCGGCGCCTTGGGACAGGAGCCGACGCCGACGGATTCGGCGTTTCAGCGGACGGTCACGACTCAAGGTCGCTTTGAGGACCCGCGCCAGTTCCGGCAGATCATCGTTAAGGCGACACCGCAGGGACGCCTCGTCCGGCTGCAGGATATCGCCCGCATCGAACTCGGCGCCCAGGATTACGTGACGAACTCCTATCTCAATGGGAAGCCTGCGGTAGCCCTCGGAATTTTCCAACGGCCCGGCACCAATGCGCTCGCCGCGTCGGACCAGATCATCCGGACCATGGAGGAGCTCAAAGGCAATTTCCCGCAAGGCATTGCGTATCAGATCGTCTACAATCCCACGGAATTCATCGCCGAGAGCGTGAACGAGGTCTACAAGACTCTGTTCGAAGCCACGGCGCTCGTCGTGATCGTGGTGTTCGTGTTCCTGCAGAGCTGGCGCACGGCGATCATTCCCATCGTGGCGATTCCCGTTTCGCTGATCGGCACTTTCGCCTTCATGGCGGCCCTTGGGTTCTCGATCAATACGCTGACCCTGTTCGGCATGGTTCTGGCTATCGGCATCGTGGTCGATGATGCCATCGTGGTGGTGGAGAATGTGGAGCGCAACATCGCGCTCGGCATGTCGCCGCGAGATGCGGCACACACGACCATGGACGAGGTCGGGACCGCACTCGTGGCGATCGCGCTGGTTCTGGTCGCGGTCTTCGTGCCGACGGCTTTCATCCCTGGTATATCCGGTCAGTTCTATCGTCAATTCGCCTTGACGATTGCCGTGTCGACCGTCATCTCGGCCTTCAACTCCCTGACGCTTTCGCCGGCTCTTGCTGCCTTCCTGCTGAAACCGCACAGCCATGAGCCGCCGCGCAACCCGATCCTCCGCTTCGGCGGGACACTCGCCAACGGGTTCAATCGAGGCTTCGATCACACCTCGAACGGCTACGCCAGAGCGGTTGGGGCGCTTGCGCGCCACAGGCTGATCGTGTTGCCGATCTATATCGGGCTCCTGGCCGGCACCGTATGGATCGCCAACCACGTGCCGCGCGGCTTCATCCCGACGCTGGATCAGGGCTATGCCATCGTCGTGATCCAGCTGCCGGACGGGTCCTCCCTGTCGCGCACCGATGCGGTGGTGCAGCGAGCCTCAAAAATCATTCAGGAGACGCCAGGCGTGAAGAATGCGGTGGCCTTTGCAGGTTTTTCGGGCGCCACGTTCACCAATGCGACCAATGCTGCGGCGATATTCGCCGCGTTCAAGCCTTTCGACGAGCGCATCGAGGCCGGTGACTCCGGTCCCAAGATCATTGGCGATCTTTTTGCCCGCATGCAGCAGATCGAGGAGGCGTTCATCATCGCCATCCCGCCGCCGCCCGTGCGCGGTCTCGGCAATTCGGGCGGCTTCAAGGTCCAGATCCAGAACCGGACCGGCGACGATGTGCGCGGCATCCTCGCCGTCGCCTATCAGCTGATGGGGCAGGCGCGGCAGAACCCAAACCTGTCTGGTGTCTTCACAACATTCTCGGCCAATTCGCCGCAAGTCTATCTGGAGATCGACCGCCAGAAGGCGAGCATCCTGAACGTGCCGATCCCGAACATCTTCGAGACGCTCCGCATCAATCTCGGCACGGCCTATGTGAACGACTTCAATGCGTTCGGCCGCGTCTACCAGGTTCGCGCTCAGGCGGATCAGCGCTTCCGCATCGACCAGGAGGATATCAACCGGCTGCGGGTCCGTTCGTCCACGGGGGCTCTCGTGCCTCTGGGAACGCTGGTCGAGATGCGGGAGGTCTCCGGCGCCGATCTGATCCAGCGCTACAACATGTTCACCTCGGTAGCCCTGCAGGGCAATGCGGCTCCAGGCGTCTCCTCGGGTGATGCGCTTGATGTCATGGAGGCGCTGGTTCGGCAAAACCTCTCGCCGGGCATGGGTTTCGACTGGACGGAACTGGCGTTCCAGGAGCGGCAGACCGGCAACACGGCAGTGTTCATCTTCGCCCTGTCGGTGCTGTTCGTGTTCCTCGTCCTCGCGGCCCAGTATGAAAGCTGGTCGCTGCCCATCGCCATCATTTTGATCGTGCCGATGAGCGTGCTCTCCGCGCTGATCGGCGTGATGATCCGAGGACAGGACAACAACATCCTGACCCAGATCGGTCTCGTGGTTCTCGTTGGCCTCGCCGCGAAGAACGCGATCCTCATCGTCGAATTTGCGAGGCAGGCGGAGTTTGACGGCAAGACGCCCGTGGAGGCGGTCGTCGAGGCCTGCCGGCTGCGCCTGCGGCCCATTCTGATGACGGCCTTCGCCTTCATCCTCGGTGTGCTGCCGCTCGCGATTGCGACCGGGCCCGGCGCCGAGATGAGGCGGGCCCTCGGAACGGCCGTGTTCTCGGGCATGCTCGGCGTGACCGTGTTCGGACTGTTCCTGACGCCGGTCTTCTATGTGGCGGTCAGGCTCGTGGTGCTGCGCCTGTTTAGGCGTCCGGCTCCAAAACCAGCCGAGCCCGTGGAAACCCACCTGTCACCGGCGGAGTCAATGGGGAAGGTTGCCATTTGACCAAAGCTCGGCTTTGACCGGCCACCCGTTTAGCTGTCATGGATGGCCAGCAAAGTCGTCACCGTGAAGAGGTCCTTATGGACGCAGCCAAGGCAGCAAGCATCGCGAAATGGGTCACCGAAGCTGGGCTGACCGGCATGTCGGAGCTCGAACTCCTGCACGGCTTCTGTGACCGACTCGTCGCAGGCGGATTGCCCGTCGCGCGGGTCAGTATCGTCATCGACACGCTGCACCCGATCCATGAAGGGGCGGGTCTTCCGCTGGCGCCGTGACGATCAGGGCGATCAGGATCCTGTCGTCGAGTATGGCCGAACCAATGTAGAGGGGCGGGCCGCGGACAATTGGCGCCGGAGCACCTTTTATCATCTCCTGCTGAGCGGAGAGGACTTCCTGCGGCGCCGGATCGGTCCCGGTCACCTTGAGGATTTCTCTGTCCTCGGGGATCTGCGCAATGAGGGACAAACAGATTATTTGGTCCTGATTCATCGCTTCGAGGCGGCAGGCGCCATCGGTGAGATGGATTCCTTCTATTCATCCTGGACGACGGATGCGCCCTCCGGCTTTGCCGATGAGCAGATCTCGCTTCTTCGCGAACTGGCCTCGCCCCTGATGCTTGCCTTGAAATGGGCCTCGATCGCGCGCATCGCCAAGACGCTCGTGGAAACCTATCTCGGCCGCGATGCCGGTCGGCTTGTCTTGAGCGGCCGCATCGCCCGCGGTGTCACAGACCGGATCCAGGCCGTTCTGTGGTTCAGCGATCTGCACGGCTTCACCCACATCACGGAGACGGCCGACCCCGAGCAGATCATTCCGTTCCTGAACGATTATTCGGAAGCGATCATCTCCTCCATCTATGAGGCAGGCGGCGACGTCCTGAAGCTGATCGGGGACGGAGCCCTCGCGATTTTCAAGGAGGAGGATCCAATTCAGGCCTGCCGGTGCGCTCTGAAGGCCGAGCGTCTGATGCATTCCCGAATTCGCACGCTGAACGAAGAGCGCCGGTCATGCAACCTGCCGGTCACGAGTGCCTATCTCGGCCTGCATATCGGCGAGGTCTTTTATGGAAACATCGGCAGCCAGGATCGCCTGGATTTCACCGTCGTTGGGCCTGCCGTGAACGAGGTGAGCCGCATCGGCGCTCTATGCCGCTCCGTCGAGCGCGACGTTCTCGTGTCATCCGCCTTCCATGCAACAGCCGCGAAGAACGATCAGGAATTCCTGGTGTCGGTGGGTCGTTATGCACTGCGAGGCGTCGCCCGTCCGCAGGAGCTGTTCACGCTCGATCCTTCGCGCATGGAGGAAGAGGAAATTCGAGCGGACGCGAAGTAGAGAACTGGGCTCCGCTCGAGATCCTTATCTTGCCCCTTACTCCGCGCGAACGGTTTTCGCCTTGCGCTCGACAGGCATGATCGTCACGGTGCGCATCTCGCCCTTCTTGAGAAGCACGAGTTCGACGAAGCGCCCGATCCGCTCGCCATTCAGCAGGCGGACCAGATCGTCGACACCGTCGACCTGTTCGCCATCGAGCGAGAGAATGACATCACCCTGTTCGAGCTGTGCATGTTCTGCGGGGCTGCCCGGTTCCACGGCGGCGATGACCACGCCGAACTTCCCCGTTAAGCCGGCCGCATAGCTGATTCGCCGCGGCAGAAGCACTGTCTGTCCCGCAATGCCGATCGAGGCCCGGCGAACGCGGCCGTGGCGGATCAGTTCCGACGCGACGAAACTCGCCGTATTGCTTGCGACCGCGAAGCAGATGCCCCGTGCTCCCTTGATGACGGCCGTGTTGATGCCGATCACCTCGCCTGAGGATGCTACGAGAGGGCCACCGGAATTGCCCGGATTCAAGGCCGCATCGGTCTGGATCACATCGTCGATCAGCCGTCCCGATTTCGCCCGCAGGCTGCGTCCGAGCGCCGAGATCACTCCGGCCGTTACCGTTGACTCGAAGCCGAGCGGATTGCCGATGGCGATCGCAATCTGGCCCCGCTTCAGTCGCTTGGAATCGCCCAAGGTGGCGAAGGGAAGCCTGTCGTCGTTGGCGCGCAATAGGGCGAGATCCGTATCCGGATCGTCGCCGACCACCCGCGCTTCGATGGTGCGTCCGTCGGAGCCGGTGATCTTTGCATCACGTACGCCCTGCATGACATGGCTGTTGGTGAGCAGGAGCCCATCGGGCGAGATGATGACGCCGGAACCCATGCCCGCCGTTCGGCCCGAAACCTGCGGCTCGACTCGCACCACTGCCGGACCGATACGGTCGACGACGCTTGTCACCGCCTGGGAGTAGGAATCGAGAAGCCTATCGTCATCGCGATCAACGGAAGCGGGCTGCGATGGCGATACGGAGCTGTCGGTGTTGAGGAGAAAGGTTGGAGCGCGATCGAGCATTTAGCCCTCCAAGGATAACGCTATTTCATATCATGTGGTGATGCGAGGCACAGGAACCAAGAGCCTGTATCACAGCAGAATGAGGCCGAGCCGGACGGCCTGAGCGACCGCATCCGTTCGCCCCGTTGCGTCGAGTTTCGCCGCAATGGAGGCGACGTGGAATTTCGCAGTGTGGAATGAAATTCCTATCCTGCGTGCGATGAGCTTGTTCGAGGCTCCTTCCGCCAGCAGCCGCAGAACTTCGAGCTCGCGCGCCGTGAGCACATCGTCTCTTGGTGAGTCGGACGGAGCGTGTGAATCCGAAACTCGACCGGCAGCATCTCGCGGCATGATGACGAAGCCCCGGCTGACGGCTTCCATCGCCAGCAGAAGATCCGAGTCCGCGACATTGCGGGAGAGGATCCCGCTTGCTCCGGTCTTGATCACCTCGGGCCCGTTCGGGCCATCGTCCAAGAGGATCGTCGGAGCCTTTCCATAAATGGGCAGGTGATCCGTGATCACCACGTCGGGGTTATCTGAATGCAGGGTAGCGATGCCGGCCTCCTCGGCCAGGATCGTGGCGATGCGGTCGAGCAGAATTGCATCGTCGATCTGAAGAGCCACTTTCCGCAAGGCTTTACCCTATCGGCGCCCACTCGCTACTGAGGCTTCGGGCGCTCTGTGATCTCAACCGCAAGAGTCATATGCGCACCCGCCCTCACGATTCCCAGATCGACGGATTGGTCCACGCTCTCGGGTCCGAGAAGCGTATAGACGCGGCGGACCGAGGGCAGGGCGTCCGCGTTCCAGCTAATGAGAATATCGCCCTGACGAATGCCGGCACTGTGTCCCGGACCGTCCTGGTCCACGCTGATCACGATCAGTCCTCGCGGTTCCGCAAGTCCCGCCGCGTCGGCCGCCGCCTTGTCGATGCGGACCGGCTGGAGCCCGAGGCCCAGATAGCCGCGGGCGACACGGCCTTTTTCTAGAAGCTGCGGAGCGACCCGCTCGATGGTTTCCGATGGGATGACAAGAACCCGGCCACGCGGACCGAGCACTGTCATACCGATGATCCGGCCGTTCGTATCAAGGGCGATGCCGCCTTCCGACTGGAAATTGAGCCGGAGATCCAGATGAATTCTGCGGTCGATATGACCGCCGCGCAGGCTCCTCCAAGCTCCCCCTGCAAGGGAAACGATGCCAAGGCCTGCGCTCAGGCCCTCGGGTTGGCGCCCTGCGGCTAGAATGAGATGACCCGCGCGAAGGCTGTCCGTTGGGCTGAAGTCGATCTCCTCCAGAGGCTGCTCTTCGATGCGGAGAAGGGCGATATCCGTGCTCGGATCGCGGCCGATGAGGCTTCCTGTGGCCTGACTTCCATCGGGACGCGTAATCGCCACGTCCTCATCAAACTCCAGTGCTTCCTCCGCCGTGATCACGAGGCCTGGGCGCCAGAGAAACCCGCTCGACGTTCCACGCTTGCGGCCATGGATCGTCACGAGCTGTGGTGCGATGCCATCGAGCAGATCGGCGGCACTATCCGAGATTGTATCAAGGGAAAAACCGGCTGATGGATCTGGCATGACAAACCCCTTCGGTCATCATCCAGACGATCCTGCCAGCAAATGTTTTTCTTGAATACTGGCCGGGCGGCTAGGTCGTGCGACCGCCACCCATCATGAAAAAGCCCCGCCCTTCTGGGGCGGGGCCGGTCTAGGTCAGCTGCGCTTCGGTGGAGAAGCGGGCCAGCTCTTGATGAGCGTGTCGTAATCCACCGTCTCGCCTTTCGGCTTTTCGTTCGCCAGCTTGCGCTGCGGCGCGATCGTGCCGGCGGCTTCGGCCTTCTTGAACCATTCCTCCGCAGTGGTTTTCGGATTCATCTTGGGACCGCACTCGCCCTGCACATTGGCGCGCTCGAGACGGGTGAGCACGTCGTCCTGGGCGGCTGCGAGCGAATCCATCGCCTGCTGCGGGGTCTTGGCGCCGGAGGCCGCATCGCCGATGTTCTGCCACCAAAGCTGCGCGAGCTTCGGATAGTCCGGCACGTTGTTGCCGGTCGGGGTCCATTGCACGCGAGCGGGCGAGCGGTAGAACTCGACGAGGCCACCGAGCTTTGGAGCCCGCTCCGTCATCGACGGATGCCAGATGTCGCTCTCGCGGATGAAGGTGAGACCCACATGGCTCTTCTTCAGCGAGACCGATTTGGACGTCACGAACTGCGCATAGAGCCAGGCTGCCTTGCGACGATCGACAGGCGTGGACTTCAACAGCGTCCATGAGCCCGCATCCTGGTAGCCGAGCTTCATGCCGTCCTTCCAGTAGGCCCCGTGCGGCGAGGGCGCCATGCGCCATTTCGGCGTGCCGTCCTGATTCACGACCGGAAGCCCCGGCTTCACCATGTCGGCCGTGAAGGCGGTGTACCAGAACATCTGCTGGGCAATGTTGCCCTGGGCCGGGACGGGCCCGGATTCCGAGAAGGTCATGCCGGCCGCCTGCGGCGGAGAATACTTCTTCAGCCACTCGAGATACTTGGTGATGGCATAGACGGCCGCAGGCCCGTTGGTGTCACCGCCGCGCTCGACGGACGAGCCGACCGGACGGCAGCCCTCCATGCGGATGCCCCACTCGTCCACGGGCAGGCCGTTCGGAATGCCCTTGTCACCATTGCCGGCCATGGAGAGCCAGGCATCGGTGAAGCGCCAGCCGAGCGATGGATCCTTCTTGCCGTAGTCCATGTGGCCGTAGACCTTGACGCCGTCGACCTCCTTCACCTCGTTGGTGAAGAACTCGGCGATGTCCTCATAGGCTGACCAGTTCACCGGAACGCCGAGATCGTAGCCGTACTTGGCCTTGAACTTTTCCTTGATGTCGGGGCGCTGGAACCAGTCGTACCGGAACCAGTACACGTTGGCGAACTGCTGGTCCGGCAGCTGATACATCTTGCCGTCCGGCGCCGTCGTGAAGGACTTGCCGATGAAGTCGTTGATGTCGAGAGTCGGCGAGGTCACGTCCTTGCCTTCACCTGCCATCCAATCGTCGAGCGCCACCGCCTGCTTGTAGCGGAAGTGGGTGCCGATGAGGTCGGAATCGTTGACCCAGGCGTCGTAGATGTTACGGCCTGACTGCATCTGCGTCTGGATCTTCTCCACCACGTCACCTTCCTGGATCAGATCGTGGGTGAGCTTGATGCCGGTAATTTCCGAGAATGCCTTGGCGAGCGTGCGCGCCTCGTATTCATGGGTCGTGATGGTCTCCGAGACCACGTTGATCTCCATGCCGGCGAAGGGCTTCGCCGCATTCACGAACCATTCCATCTCCTTCAGCTGATCGTCCTTGGAGAGCGTCGAGGGCTGGAATTCGCTGTCGATCCAGCGACGGGCTTCTTCCATGCCGGCAAAGGCGACGCCGCTACCGAGCGTCATGGCGAGGACGCTCGTCGAGACGAAGAGTTTCAAGTGCCGGTGAGATTGGGTGAGTTTCATTCGTTCCTCCCAAGTGATGCCCTGCCGGCTGATGCGCCGGTCTTTGTCCCTGCGGTTCGGGCGAACCGCAGGTTTTGAATGTGCGCTCCTCACACGTAGCGGAAAACTGCCGCGGCATAGAGGAGTGAAAGAGCCGATGCCCACCACAGATCCGCGCCGACGAGACCGAGCCAGACGAGGTGGATGAAGGCCGAGCCGAGAAGAGAGATGAAGAGACGATCACCGCGCGTGGTCGGGATGCGCAAGACCCCGACACGTTCCGTCTCGGGGCGATAGATCGCGAGCAGCGTCATGAGCAGCAGCAGGCTTGCAATGCCCGCGAAGAAGAGGCCGGTTTGCCAGGTCCAGGCCATCCAGGCGAAATCAGGCATGCTGCTCTCCTTCAGACCCGGCCCAGGGCGAAGCCTTTGGCGATGTAGTTACGGACGAACCAGATCACGAGCGCGCCGGGCAGGATGGTCAGCACCCCCGCAGCGGCGAGCAATCCCCAATCCATGCCGGACGCAGAGACGGTGCGCGTCATGGTGGCGGCGATGGGCTTGGCAGTCACCGAGGTGAGCGTGCGCGCCAGCAGCAGCTCGACCCAGGAGAACATGAAGCAGAAGAAGGCCGCAACGCCGACGCCTGAGGCGATCAGCGGCATGAAGATCTTGATGAAGAAGCGTGGGAAGGAATAGCCGTCGATGGCCGCCGTCTCGTCGATCTCCCGCGGCACGCCGGACATGAACCCTTCCAGGATCCACACCGCGAGCGGCACATTGAACAGGCAATGGGCGAGCGCCACGGCCCAAGGCGTGTCAAAGAGGCCGATGGCCGAGTAGAGATTGAAGAAAGGCAGGGCGAAGACCGCCGGGGGCGCCATGCGGTTGGTGAGCAGCCAGAAGAACAAGTGCTTGTCGCCGAGGAACCTGTAGCGCGAAAAGGCATAGGCAGCCGGCAGTGCGAAGGAGATCGACAGCACCGTATTGATGATCACATAGGTGAGCGAGTTGATATAGCCCGAATACCAGCTCTCGTCCGTGAAGATCTTGACGTAGTTGTCGAAGGTGATCTCCCGCGGCCAGAGAGTGAGGCCGGATGTGATTTCCGTGTTGGTCTTCAGGCTCATGTTCACGAGCCAGTAGATCGGCAGCATCAGGAACAGGAGATAGAGGGTCATCACCACCACGCGCCCGTTCACCCGCGGGCCGGACAAGGCGCGGTTTGCTGCCATGGATCCTGCGACAGGTTTGACGTCGGTCGGGCCGACAGCGATGGTTCCGCTCATGCTTCGACCCTCTCGCGCTCGGCATCCACATTGGTCATGACGGTGTAGAAGACCCAGCAGACGGCAAGGATGATCAGATTGTAGACGAGGGACATGGCGGCAGCCTTGCCGAGATCGAACTGCCCGAGCGCCAGCTTCACCAGATCGATCGACAGGAAGGTCGTGGCATTGCCGGGTCCGCCGCCGGTGAGCACGAAGGGCTCGGTGTAGATCATGAAGGAATCCATGAAACGCAGCAGGACGGCGATCAGCAGCACCCGCCGCATCTTCGGCAGCTGGATGGTGCGGAACACCGCCCAGCGCGAGGCGCCGTCGATACGGGCCGCCTGATAGTAGGCGTCCGGAATGGATTTCAGGCCGGCATAGCAAAGGAGAGCGACAAGGCTCGTCCAGTGCCATACATCCATGACGATGATCGTGATCCAGGCATCGAGCGCATCGCCCGTGTAGTTGTAGTCGATGCCGAGGCGGTTCACGATCCAGCCGAGGAGGCCGATGTCGCCGCGGGCGAAGACCTGCCAGATGGTGCCGACCACGTTCCACGGGATGAGAAGCGGCAGCGCCATGAGCACCAGGCAGAGTGCGACGGTCCACCCCTCGCGCGGCATGGCGAGCGCGACGGCGATGCCGAGCGGAATCTCGATCATCAGGATGATGAACGAGAACAGCAAGGTGCGCAGGAGCGAGGAAAGGAATTGCTCGCCGAGCTGGCTTGAGGGGTCGAGCAGTTCCTGGAACCAGCCGATCCCGTTCCAGAAGAACTGGTTGTTGCCGAAGGTGTCCTGGACCGAGTAGTTCACCACGGTCATCAGTGGCAGGATCGCCGAGAACGCCACGGTGGCGAAAACAGGGAGGACGAAGAACCAGGCTCTGTTGTTGACGATCTTCGTCATGCACTCCGCCCCCGGTTATCTTCGCCGGCGACCAGATGTCCATTGGCATAGATATGCACATGGTTCGGATCGAGCACGAGCGAAGCTTCATTTCCTTCAATGGAAATGTCGTTCGGAACGCTTGCGGCAAGAGGGCGGCCGCTCATCTCCACGCGGGCGATGCGGGCGCGGCCGATATCGTCGATCCGACGGATCTGGACAGGCAGGCCTGCTCCCTTCGGCTGAAGCAGGGCGAACTCCGGTCGGATGCCGAGTTCGATGCGCTCACCGCCCGAGAGGGTCCGGTAGGCCCGGTGCAGAGGGATCATGGTGGTGCCAACGATGGCCATGGCGCCCTCGACACGGCAGGGCAGGATGTTCATGCCCGGTGAACCGATGAAATGACCCACGAAGGTATGGGCCGGGCGCTCGAACAGCTCGTCCGGAGTTCCGGTCTGCACCACGGCACCGTCATGCATGACCACCACCTTGTCGGCAAAGGTGAGCGCCTCGGTCTGGTCGTGCGTCACATAGATCATGGTGATGTCGAGCGCGCGGTGGATCTCCTTCAAGGTCGAGCGCAGCTGCCACTTCAGGTGCGGGTCGATGACGGTCAGCGGCTCGTCGAACAGGATCGCCGCCACGTCGGGACGCACGAGGCCACGTCCGAGAGAGATCTTCTGCTTCATGTCCGCCGTAAGATTGCTGGCCTTGCGGTCGAGCACGCGGGTCAGGTCGAGGAGGCGCGCAATCTCCTCGACCCGCTGAGCCGTCCTGTCGCGCGGCACGTGCCGGTTCTTGAGCGGAAAGGCGAGGTTCTCGCGCACGGTCATCGTGTCGTAGACCACCGGAAACTGGAACACCTGAGCGATATTCCGGGCTTCCGTGGCTAAGTCCGTTACATCGACGTCATCGAAGCGGACGCGTCCTCGCGTGGGACGCACGAGACCCGAGATGATATTGAGCAGGGTGGTCTTCCCGCAGCCGGAAGGGCCCAGGAGCGCATAGGCGCCGCCCTGGCTCCAGACATGGTTGATCTCCTTGAGTGCATAATCCTCTGCCGTGCGGGGATCGGCGTTGTAGGCATGGGCGAGATGATCGAGCGTGATGCGGGCCATGAATCTCTCCTCACGCCGCTTTCGACGCCGGACCGGCAGCAGCGAGGCGGCCATCAACATCGAAGAGAAAGAGATGGCGCGGATCGAGATAGGCAGTGACCCGGGATTTCGGTTCCAGGCGCCTCACGCCGGGCACGAGGGCCACGAGCCGATGCTCGCTTGCATCGAGGTGGACGTAGCTCTCCGAGCCTGTGATCTCGGCGATGGACACAACCGAGGGGATGGCGATTTCATCGGCTCCTGCCGGATCGAGGGTGAGGTGATGAGCCCGAAAGCCGACCGTATACTCGCCGTCGGGAACGGCGGAGAGCGCGCCGGTGGCAGGGATCAGCCCGCCTGTACTCATGGTCGCGCTGCCATTGGCCTTGGTGACCTTCAACGTATTGAGCGGCGGGTCCGAAAAAACACGGGCCGTGATCAAATCCCGGGGATGGCGATAGATCTGCGGAGTCGGGCCGAACTGCGTCACCCGGCCTTCGAACAGGGTCGCCGTGTTGCCTCCGAGGAGCAGGGCTTCGGACGGCTCCGTCGTGGCATAGACGAAAATGGCGCCGGAGGCGGCGAACACGCGCGGCAACTCCTCGCGCAGTTCCTCTCGCAGCTTGTAGTCGAGATTGGCCAGCGGCTCATCGAGCAGCACGAGATCCGCACGCTTCACCAAGGCTCGCGCAATGGCGGTCCGCTGCTGCTGGCCGCCGGAAAGGTTGAGCGGCTTGCGGTCGAGATAGGGCTCGAGCTTCAGAAGTTTGGCGGCATCGCGGACGCGCATGTCGATTTCGTTCCGCGGGAGGCCTGAGACGCGCAGAGGCGAAGCGATGTTTTCGTAGACGGTGAGCGAGGGGTAGTTGATGAACTGCTGGTAGACCATCGCCACACTGCGTCGCTGCACGGGCCGCCCGGTCACATCCTCCCCATCGATGAGGGCCCGGCCGCTCGTCGGTGTGTCGAGCCCGGCCATGAGGCGCATGAGAGAGGTTTTGCCGGACAGGGTCGCGCCGAGCAGCACGTTGAGGGAGCCACCCTCCAGGGTGAGATGGACATCATGGATATGAGTGGCTGCGCCGACCCTCTTCGAGACGCCTTCAAGAGTGAGAGTCATCGGCAATCCCTTGGACGTCGCGCGGACCTGAGATGGGAAAGGAATGCGTATGGTGAGGAGAGGGCCCGTTCAGCTTTCGACCCCCATCCTCCGTCACGCGCATTCTGGGGGCACGGTCCTCATGCAGGGGGTATGGACCTATGATCCTTTTCAGCTTGGCAAAGCTCGCCCCTGCGGTTCTGCCGGTGGCCTTTCGGGCTTTGCTGTGCCCGCGAGCGCCATCTCTCACCGCAACGCCTAAGGTCGCCGCTTCCTGTGGATCCAAGAGCGCTTCTCCCGACTGCCGACCCTTTGAGGCCCGATCTGTCGTTATTGTTATGGTGAAGGTATCTTGCCGTCAGATCGAAAGCAACAGGCAGGTATTCGCTCGGATCCGGTCTCTGGCCGGATCGAATCTACTTTGCCGCCTCAACGTCCGCCGGAAGCTTGGCAAGTGATTGAACTCTCTTCTCCTTCCGGAGTTCAAGCTCCGTGCGCCGCGCTCGCTCCTCTCCGGAAGTGACCGGTCGAATTCCGCCCTATCTGCAAAGAGAGTGCCATGCCAGACACATCCAAACCGCTTGCTATCGTCACGGGAGCATCCACCGGCATCGGGTACGAGCTTGCCAAGCTCTGCGCCCAGAACGGCTACGATCTGCTGATCGCCGCCGATCAGGCTGCCATTCACGATGCGGCGAAGGACTTCCAGGCCTTGGGCGCGGCCGTCGATGCGGTCGAGGCCGATCTCGCCACGCTTGAAGGTGTCGACAAGCTTTATGCGGCGGCGAAGGGCAGGCCAGTCGGGGCGCTTCTCGCCAATGCAGGCCACGGACTCGGGCATGCGTTTCTGGATCAGGACTTCACCCAGGCGCGTCATGTCATCGACACCAACATCACTGGCACGATCTATCTCATCCAGAAGGTCGGGCGCGATATGCGGTCCCGCGGCGAGGGACGCATTCTGATCACCGGTTCCATCGCCGGCTTCATGCCGGGCACGTTCCAGGCCGTCTATAACGGCACCAAGGCGTTCATCGACTCCTTCTCCTTCGCCCTCCGGGCTGAGCTGAAGGACACGGGGGTGACGGTGACCTGCCTGATGCCCGGCGCCACCGAGACCGAGTTCTTCGAGCGGGCCGACATGATGGATACGCAGGTCGGCCAGGACAAGAAGGACGATCCGGCGGACGTGGCGAAAGTCGGTTTCGACGCCATGATGCGCGGTGACGGCGACGTGGTCAGTGGATGGAAGAACAAGTTCACCACCGTCCTTGCCTCGGTGACGCCGGCCGGCATATTGGCCGAGCAGCATCGCAAGATGGCCGAGCCCGGATCGGGAAAGAAATGAACGCAACTTTGTTGCGTTATTCAAATCCCTCGTGGAAGTCACGTTGACGATTACGCCGTGATCCGTCAGGAGCGGTGCTCAGCGCCGTGAACGAGGCCACGAGGGGTTTGGATGACGATGCCGACTGATCTCCTGCAACGCTTGACGAGCCTTGTCGGACCGGCAGGCATCATCGCGGACGATTCCGGTCTCCAGCCCTATGCGGTGGACTGGCGCAAGCTTTTTCCCGGCAAGCCCGCCTGCGTGGTGCGTCCGTCATCCACCAAGCAGGTGGCCGAGATCGTCCAGGTCTGCCGCGAGGCCGGTGCCGCCATCGTGCCGCAGGGCGGCAATACCGGCTTGGCCGGCGGAGCCGTGCCGGACGCTTCCGGCACACAGGTCGTTCTGTCCCTCAACCGCATGTCGGCCATCCGCAATCTCGATCCCGTGGGATTGACCCTCGAGGCGGAGGCCGGATGCATCCTCAAGGTGGCGCAGGATGCGGCAGCGGCAGCAGGGCGCCTGCTGCCGATCAGTCTGGCGGCGGAGGGCTCGGCCACCATCGGCGGCGTGGTGGCGGCCAATGCGGGCGGCGTCAACGTGCTGCGCTACGGCATGACCCGAAGCCTTGTGCTCGGCCTCGAAGTGGTGCTGCCGGATGGCACCATCGTCAACGGGCTGCGCCGCCTGCGCAAGGATAATGCGGGATACGACTGGAAGCAGCTCTTCATCGGCAGCGAGGGTACGCTCGGGATCGTCACGGCGGCAATCCTGAGGCTCCTTCCGCGCCCGAAGCATACCGTGACGGCACTGCTCTCGGTCGCCGATCCTGCGGCAGCCCTGGGGCTCCTGGAGCTGGCCCAGGGCGAATTGGGTGACCAGATCTCCGCCTTCGAGCTGATCTCCGCCACCTCCATGCAGCTGGTGGCCAAGCATGCCGGCCTGAAGGCTCCCATCGCCGAGGGTGAGTGGTTCGTTCTGATCGAGGCAGCCTCCAGCCTCGCGGGCCTGCGCGAAGCCGCCGAGACCATGCTCGGAACAGCCTTCGAGCAGGAGATTGCACTTGATGGCGTGATCGCTGAGTCGGGGGCTCAGGCGGCCCAGCTCTGGGCCCTGCGCGAGCATGTGACGGAGTCGGAGGCGCGGGAAGGCAAGAGCGTGAAGCACGATGTCTCCGTGCCGCTCACGGAGGTGCCCCGCTTCCTCGTAGAGGCGGGTGAGGCCCTGGCTGCCGGAGCGCCGGGAACGCGGGTGAATGCCTTCGGGCATCTCGGCGACGGCAACATCCACTACAACGTGCTTGTTGAGCCCAGCCACGATGCAGGCGCTGTCAACCGCATCGTGCATGACGTGGTCGCGGCCTTCGGCGGCAGCATCTCGGCGGAGCACGGCATCGGCCAGTACCGCGTCGGCGAGCTTGCCCGCTACCGCGCCTCCACCGAGATGGAGCTTGCCCGCGCGATCAAGCGGGCGCTCGACCCCGACAATCGGCTCAATCCGGGCAAGGTGTTTCCAATCTGAGAAGCCGCCGCGAAATCTGCATACCCTGAGCCCTCATCCTGAGGAGCAGACGCAGTCTGCGTCTCGAAGGAGGTTCCAGTGCTCTCTGGACGCTCCTTCGAGACGCCGCTTACAGCGGCTCCTCAGGATGAGGTTTGGTTTTATGAGATAGCATCCGACGATGTCACCCGCGCCCCAGCATGTAGAATTCGTCGTTCGGCCGCATGCTGCTGACATTGGCCAAGCGGTTCGACATGGCGAAGAAGGCGGCAATCGCCGCAATGTCCCACACGTCCTCCTCGGTGAAGCCGTGGTCGTTGAGGGCTGTGATGTCCGCATCGCTCACGGCATGGGCTTCGAGAGCCACCTTCATGGCGAAATCGAGCATTGCCCTCTGGCGGGGCGTGATATCGGCCTTGCGGTAGTTGACGGCGACCTGATCGGCGATCAGCGGGTTCTTGGCCCGGATGCGCAGGATGGCGCCATGGGCAATGACGCAATACTGGCATTGGTTGGCGTTGCTGGTCGCGACCACGATCATCTCGCGCTCGGCCTTGGTGAGGTTGCCGGGCTTGTCCATCAGGGCGTCGTGATAGGCGAAGAAGGCGCGGAACTCGTCGGGTCGGCGGGCAAGAACCAGGAAGACGTTCGGCACGAAGCCGGACTTCTCCTGAACGGCCAGGATGCGCGAGCGGATATCCTCCGGCAGATCGGCGATCTCGGGAACGGGGAAACGGCTGATGGGGGGCTTGCTCACGGGACACCTCTTCTCGATGGGCTTCTCCGAAGGGCGCTTTCCGGAGGCTTCTTGCCAGATCGAGCTTATTCGGGTTGGATTCCGCAAACAACGTGTCCTGATATGAAGGAGAGCATCCATGAGCGCCCAGCAGGCTTTGTCCGACGAGACCATTCTGCTGCGGGAGGAGCGGGATGGCGTGGTGACTCTCACCCTCAACCGTCCGGGCCAGTTCAACGCCCTGTCCGACGCGATGCTGGGTGCGCTGCAGGCGGCGCTCGATGACATCGCGGCAGACGAGGCGGTGCGGTGCGTCGTCATCGCCGCATCGGGCAAGGCCTTCTGCGCCGGCCACGACCTCAAGCAGATGCGCGCCAATCCGCGCCAGGATTACTACGATGCCCTGTTCGCCCAATGCAGCCGGGTCATGCAGGCCATCGTGAACCTGCCTGTCCCGGTCATCGCCCGCGTGCATGGGATGGCGACCGCCGCAGGCTGCCAGCTGGTGGCCTCCTGCGATCTGGCCGTTGCCGCCGAGAGCGCGACCTTTGCGGTCTCGGGCATCAATGTGGGCTTGTTCTGCTCGACGCCGGCGGTGGCGCTCTCGCGCAACGTCTCGCCCAAGCAGGCCTTCGACATGCTGGTGACGGGCCGCTTCATCTCGTCCGCCGAGGCCCTGTCCTTCGGGCTCGTCAGCCGCGTGGCGCCGGATGCCGGGCTCAATGAGGCCGTCGACGCGCTGACCGCAAGCATCTGCGCCAAGAGCCCGGTGGCCATCCGCACGGGCAAAGCCATGTTCGGCCGCCAGCGCTCCATGAGCCTGGAGGAGGCCTATGCCTATGCAGGCAACGTCATGGCCTGCAACATGATGGCAGAGGATGCAGCGGAGGGTATCGACGCCTTCATCGAGAAGCGCAAGCCGGTGTGGAAGGGGCGCTAGCGCTCCGTCTTCAGCTTGCGGCCTTGTAGGCCCGCGCCATCTCCCTGAGCTGGAACTTCTGGATCTTGCCCGTGGAGGTCTTGGGCAGTTCCGTGAAGATCAATGTCCGAGGGCATTTGTAGGACGCGAGGTTCTGCCTGCACCAGGCGATGAGGTCATCGGCCGATACGGATTGGTCGGGCTTAAGCTCGACGAAGGCGCAGGGCGTCTCGCCCCATTTCTCGTCCGGCATGGCCACGACGGCGGCGGCCTGAACGGCCGGGTGCTTGTAGAGCGCATCCTCCACTTCGATGGAGGAGATGTTCTCGCCGCCCGAGATGATGATGTCCTTGGAGCGGTCCTTCAGCTGTACATAGCCGTCGGGATATTTCACGCCGAGGTCGCCGGAATGGAACCAGCCGCCCTCGAAGGCCTTGGCGGTGCCGGTGGGGTTTTTGAGATAGCCTTTCATCACCACGTTGCCGCGGAACATGACCTCGCCGAGGGTCTGGCCGTCCGCGGGTACGGGCTGCATGGTCTCCGGATCGAGCACGTCGAGCGCTTCCAGCACCGGATAGCGCACACCCTGCCGAGCCTTCCTCGCCGCATACTCGCCCGCGTTGAGTTGATCCCAGTCCTGATGCCACTCGTTGACGACGGCGGGGCCGTAGACCTCAGTCAGGCCGTAGAGATGGGTCACATCGAAGCCTGCGGCCTTCATCGCTGCGAGCACGGCCTCCGGCGGTGGCGCCGCTGCCGTCATGAACTTTACCGTATGGGGCAGCGGGCGCTGCTCGGCGGCAGGGGCATTGAGCAGCGTCGACATGACGATGGGCGCGCCGCACAGATGCGTCACCCCGTGGTCGGCCAGCGCATCGTACATGGGCTTGGCGCGCACGGCGCGCAGGCACACATGGGTGCCGGCCACGATGGAGAGCGACCAGGGGAAGCACCAGCCGTTGCAATGAAACATCGGCAGGGTCCACAGATAGACCGGGTGCTGGCCCATGCCACCGGTGATGATGTTGCCCATGGCGAGCAGATAGGCGCCGCGATGGTGATAGACGACACCCTTCGGATCGCCGGTGGTGCCGGAGGTGTAATTGAGGGTGATGGCGTCCCACTCGTCCCGGGGCGGGTTCCATGCGAAATCCGGGTCGCCCTGATTAAGGAACTCCTCATATTCCAGGGTGCCGAGGCGCTCGCCCGGACCTGTGAACTCGGGATCGTCGTAGTCGATGATGAACGGCTTGACCGAGCTCAGTTCAAGGGCCGCCTTGACGGTGGCGGAGAATTCCCGGTCCGTGATCAGAACCTTGGCCTCGCTGTGCTCCAGCGAGAAGGCGATGACCTTCGCATCGAGGCGCGTATTGAGGGTGTTGAGCACGGCGCCGGTCATGGGCACGCCATAGTGGCATTCGAGCATGGCCGGCGTGTTCGGCAGCATCACTGAAACCGTGTCGCCGCGCCCGATGCCGCGCTGAGCCAGGGCCGAGGCCAGGCGTCGAGAGCGGGCGTAGAAGTCGCGATAGCTGCGCTTCAGAGGGCCATGGATGATGGCGATCCGATCCGGATGCACGCTGCCCGCTCGCTCCAGGAAGGTGAGAGGCGTCAGCGGCTGATAGTTCGCCGGGTTCTTGTCGAGATGGGTGTCATAGATGCCAGAGGCCACGTCGGTTCCTCCCCTTGGGCTACAAGTATCGCCACGGGGGAGGAGCCTGACAACCCTACCAAATGTGAGGTGGATGCTCAGGCCGTCACTGAGGTCACTGCCTTTTGGGCCTTCGCCGTGATCTCATCCCACGCCTGTGCGCGGATGTCGGATGTCTGGCAAACCCAGGAGCCGCCGACCGCCACGACGTTGGGAAGCGCAAGCCAGTCCTTGGCGTTCTTCTCGTCGATGCCGCCTGTCGGACAGAAGCGCGCCTGCGGAAAGGGGCCGGCGAGAGCCTTCAGGGCCGGAATGCCTCCTGCCGCAACGGCGGGGAAGAATTTGACGGTCTGGAAGCCGCGGGCCAGCGCCGCCATCAGCTCGGAAGCCGTGGCGATGCCCGGGATGAACGGCATCTCGCTTCGGGACGCCGCATCGAGCAACTCCGGCGTGGCGCCGGGGCTCAAGGCATATCGCGCACCGAGCGCCTGAGCGCGCTCCAGATCTTTCGGCGTCAGAACGGTGCCGATGCCGACGATGGCCTCCGGCACCTCGCGGATGATCGCCGCTGCAGCATCAGCCGCCGCCGGCGTGCGCAGGGTGATCTCCAGCAGGCGCAGTCCGCCCGCCACAAGCGCGCGTGCGAGGGGAGCCGCATCTTCGACCCGCTCGAGGGTGATGACCGGAACGACAGGGCCCACGGCGAGAAGGCTGGCAAGCTTCCTGTCCCGGGAAGCTGCGAGAGCTGACAGATCTTGGGTCATCCGAGGAACTCCTTGAGCAATGCATCCATGGAGGGCAGCTTATGGGTTGGGCATGGCGTCACGCCGGATGATCGCGCCGCGGTGGCGCACCACCTGACCTGCAAGGCGATGCCCCGATTGCGCTGCGGCCTCGGGGCTCTTCCCCGACAGGCGCGCATTCAGATAGGCGGCCGCGAAGCTGTCGCCGGCAGCGGTGGTGTCGACCACATCCTCCGCAGGTTTGCTTGGCACGAGGATCTCCTTGCCCTTCGACAGCACGCGGCAGGTCAGGTCGGGATGCTTGAGAACGATCTCGGCCCGGTCGGAGAACGCAAGCAACGCGTCGACACCGGTGCCTCCGAACAGGAGGTCAAGGTCTTCTGTGGATGCGAGAATGATGTCGGCGCATTCGAAGGCCTGCCGGAAGGCCGTTCGAGCGACTGTCTGGTCGGGCCATCCCCGTGGGCGGAAGTTCGTATCGAAGGCCACGCGCTTGCCGGCAGAGCGCGCGTCGCGCAGCACGGAAAAAAGGCGAGCGCGTCCTTCGTCCCCGTAGAGGGACAAGGAGATACCGGAGAGATAGATCAGATCATAAGTGGCGAGAGACTCGATGATGGGCTGAGCTTCAGGAGCTTTGAACAGCAGGCGAGCGGCTGCGGTCTCGCGCCAATAGGAAAACCGGCGCTCGCCTTTGGGATCGGTCTGAATGATGTACAGGCCGGGCAGCCGGCCAGGCAGGCGCAGGACACGATCCGTGCCGACACCCTCCGCGTCCCAGGCGGCGATCAGCTCATCGCTCCAGCTGTCGTCGCCAAGGGCTGTGATGTAATCAACCCGGGTGCCGAGCCGGGCAAGATAGACGGCCGTGTTGAGGGTATCGCCGCCAAAGCTTCGGGACAGCCTGCCGTCGGCCTCCTCCCGAAGCTCGATCATGCATTCTCCAATGCAGGCGACCCGTGTCATGCTTTCACCGTGGCGTTACCGATCCTGCAAGGGAATATGGCGAGCTGGTCCTGTTTGTCGATCTGAATATGGCATGCATACGCCTATTCAGCCGGGAAAAATCACAACAGATTGCCCTTCAATACCTTGGCTCTCGCTGCCTGAAGGCATGATCCATTCCGCATCGATCGCCAGTTCCCTTCGCAAGCTGGTCTGATACTGATTCGCTTGATCAGTGCTTGGCTTCGGGCTTGGCCCACCGTCCAAGGACCCGTAGGCAATACAGAAGACGGCGCGTCAACGAGGCAGCATTGAGGCCCAGGTTGACGAGAAACGGGCAAGTATCCCTGACTATTGTGCGTATAACTGACTTTACCACTTTAAATCTTTGACGAACACGCTAAGGAGGAAATGCTGTCTATGCATTCATGGTTTAAAAGAAGGAGTTCCTGATGGCCAAGACTGCAACCAAGGTTTCCTCCAAGAAGGCCCCGGCCAAGAAGGCTGCGGCGCCCAAGGCTGCAGCAAAGGCAACGTCGAAGGCTGCAAAGGCACCTGCTAAGACTGCCAAGAAGGCTGCTGCCAGCAAGACTTCGGCGAAGGCTTCTGTGAAGAAGACCGCGAAGGCTTCCGCCGCGTCGGCATCGCCGATCCTGACGCTGCGCAACATTGCCGACCGCCTCTCCGAGATGCACGAGGTTCCCAAGCGCCAGGCCAACGAGATGCTGAACCAGGTGGTCGAGATGATCGCCAAGAGCCTGAAGAAGGGCGACAAGATTCGCCTCAGCGGTCTCGGCATCCTGCAGGTACGCAAGCGCGCCGCCCGCATGGGACGCAATCCTCAGACCGGCGAGCCGGTGAAGATCAAAGCTTCAAAGAAGATCGCCTTCCGCGCCGCCAAGGAGCTCAAGGAATCGATCTGAGCGACCGGAGGGGCTGAAGGAGCAGGCTCCTTCAGCGGCCGACAAAGGTGTTCATGAAAAGCAAGGCAGGGAACTGCCTTGCTTTTTTTTGACCGCTTCAACCCGCAGGGGAGATATCGCGATTTGTCCGTTGGGGTGCTCCGTTCCTCGTGATGCCGGAGCCCTCTTGGATGACCGGCGAGGAAATCTCCAAGACGGGTTTCCGCACAAGCAGGCGTCCAGATGGTCCAGGAGCAGGAGAGCCCTAGATCAACAGGGTGCACGACGATCAGCCTCAGCAGCAACACCGCTCCAGAATCGTGCCCGTCCTTCTTGGCCGGTTGGCGATTGTCCTTCTGCTCGGGCTGATGGTCGTTGCCGGATTGCTCTGGAGCGGAGCCGTCACAATTCCCGGCCGGTTCAATCCCTTTGCGCATTTGCGCATCGCCGATGACGTCAACTGGCTGACCCGCTTCAAGCTCTCGCGACTTGAGCGGGATGGGCGGCAATGTCGGGCTGTGCTGGCGGAAACCCCTGTGTCGCACAGACCTGTGCCTGACCGGCTATCCGAGGAGGGATGCGGTCTGTCGGACGCGGTGGAAGTATCCCGCTCTTCCATTGGATTGAGCCGGAGCTTCACGGCGACATGCCCGCTGGCCGTGGCCTGGGCCCTGTTCGAGAAGCATGCCTTGTTACCAGCCGCGCGACAGCATTTCAGACAGGATGTCGTCCGGGTCATCCACCTCGGCACTTACGCCTGTCGGAATATCAATCATCGCGCGGGCGGACGGCGCAGCGAGCATGCCACCGCCAATGCCATCGACATCGCAGGCTTCGTTCTCGCAGACGGACAACAGATTACGGTGAAGAACGAATGGACCGGGGACGTTGCACACCGGTCGGCGTTCCTGCGCGCTTTACGGGATGAGGCTTGTCGCTTCTTCGATGTCGTGCTCAGCCCTGACTACAACGAGGCTCACCACGATCACTTTCACTTCGATATGGGATCCTACCGGGCTTGCCGGTAGGACATCCGATCTGATCCGGGTTGGATGGATCAGTTCATCGCGTAGCTCGGCGCCTCGCCCATCTGGGCGGCCTTGGCGGCCAGCAGAAGGGCTTCACCGAGTTCACGGGCATGTTCGGGCGTCATGGCAACGGGCATCTGACGCCGGATTCCGCGCTCATACTCCTCGGGCGTCGTTGCGAGCTCGATCACCATCATTGCGTCGCGGCCGTCGAGCGTACCGACGGAGAAGCTGGTGAGCGCGCCGATCAGGTCCATGTCAGGTTTCATTTCTACCCCCTTGCGTAACGTCATTGGACATTACTCAACTCCGCTGGCCCTGTCTGCTCTGCGTACAGAGAGTGGATTTTGTTACGTTCATTTCGGGTCCGCGAGAGGCCATTTCCAAGCAACTGTCTCTTCTCTTTGACCTGGGACCTTCCCAGCCGACCAAGTCGGCCATAGGCGCAGTAAGCTTCACCGGTACGTTTTGTGACCATCCTTGAGCATCAAATGCCCAGCTGGCGCGTTGACTGGCGGCAGTCCTGGCCAAGGTCGATCGATCCAGATCCGAGCGCGGAGGTGGTCATGGCGAACAGGCTCCTGATGACTCTCGTGTTTTTTCTTCTAGCCGGCAATGTTCTGGCGACCGGCCTCCCTGATCCCGATCGCCAGCTCGATGTCGCGCTCGTCATTGCCGTCGATGTGTCCTCCTCCATGGAAGGCGAGGAGCAGGGCCTTCAGCGCGAGGGATTCATCGAAGCCTTCCGATCATCCCTGGTGCACGAGGCCATCGAGAGCGGCCTGCATGGTCGTATCGCGGTGACCTATGTCGAGTGGTCAGGCGTCAAGGATCAGCGGGTTCTCGTTCCCTGGACAGTCATGGACGGCGCGGAACAGGCGATTTCATTCGCCAATCAGCTCTCATATCAGCCCATTCGCCAAGCGGGAATGACGTCGATCTCCGGCATCATCGACTACAGCCGCAACCTGTTTGATCAATTGGGCGGCACTCCGGTGCGTCGTGTCATCGACATCTCCGGCGATGGTCCCAACAATGACGGCCGCCATGTCATCTACGCCCGGGATGAGGCTGTCGCGGATGGTGTCATCATCAACGGGCTGCCCATCATGTTCAGGCGGGCTTCAGGCAGCACGGAGCTTGAGGATCTGGATCTGTACTTCAAGGAATGCGTCATCGGCGGCATGGGCGCCTTCGTCCTGCCCCTGCATGATCCGGAGCAATTCGCCATGGTCATCCGAACGAAGATCATGCGGGAGATTGCGGGGATCGACGGCGCAGCGCCCCGGATCATTCCGGCGCAGGCAGGCATGCCGAGCATGAATTGCGTGACGGGCGAGAGGCGCAAGCGGGAAGATCTGCTGAGCCAGGAGAAAAAACCATAGTCGGAATGCAAAGAGCCAGACATCGACTGATGCCTGGCTCTTCACGTGTTCGTCGATGCAATCGGCCTACTTCATGAGGCCTGCCGCCCTGAGGGCTTTCGTGATCACCGAGCCCACATCCAGATGCGAAGGGCTTGGGTCGGGAGCATCCTGTCGCGGCTTGTGGATGGCGTTTCGGGCCGCCCACTCATATGCTGCCGCAGGCTGGTTGTCAGTGACGATCGTGGGCGGGTTGTGCCGAACGGATTCGGGTGTGGTGCGGATCCGCGGGATGTCAGCCTCATGCTCGGTCAACCCCCAGAATTGCGCAATTCGATAACTGGATGAGATGCCCACATCGAGAAGGAACGGACCTGCGGTACCGTAGCTATGCTCGTCATCGCCTGTCGCCAGCGGCGTGCCATGGGCCATGCCGGTGATGACAAATTCCTCGATGACGTCTTCGCCCTCGGCATCGGTCCAAACACGGCGCGGATAGCCGTCGACGGTCTCACTAAAGGTAGGCTCAGACTTGATGCCATGGACATTCGCCCATTGCTTGATGATCTCCCCTGCGTTCATCGGCTTCACGGTGGCGTCGGCGCTGCCATGCCAAACCGAGACTTTGGGCCATGGCCCCTGATGGGATGAAGCGTTGCGGACGAGGTCGCCCCATTCCTGCGCCGATCGGGTCTGTCCCTGAAACATGCATTCGAAGGCTTCAGGGACGCTGGTGGCGCAATGGTACGGAAGCCCCGCCACGATGGCGCCGCTGGCAAAGACCTCCGGATAGGCTGCGAGCATCGCTGAAGTCATCGCTCCGCCGGCGGATAGCCCGGTCACGAAGACGCGGCTGCGATCTCCGTTATGCTGCGTGATCGCATGCTCGACCATCTGTCGGATCGAGTGTGCCTCGCCGCGGTTCCGCTCGGTATCGCCGACCTGGAACCAATTGAAGCAACGGTTGGGATTATTGGCCTCATGCTGCTCCGCATAGAGCAACATGAAGCCATAGCGGTCGGCCAAGGCCGACCAGCCCGAGCCATGGTCGTAACCGGCAGCACTCTGGGTGCAGCCATGAAGGACAACCACGAGAGCCGGGGAAGCGGGAGCAGATTCCGGCACATAGGTCAGCATGCGCAGATTGCCGGGGTTGGAGCCAAACCCGGTGACTTCCGTCAGCCGGTTCGGTATGGCCGGGCTTTCGAATGAGGCCGTCGCTGCCTTCGACGCCTTCATGACGGTTTCCCACTGGCGCTTGGATCGAGCCAGCTGCTGAATCATTTGTCCTAGACGTTGCATAATCGATTGGCCCTTCCGGGTAAGGCTGACTCAAAGAGAACACCTCATATGGGGCCTTTGTTGCATCGCACAATATGTATATTGCGGTGCAATATAAATTAGCTGACCTGGCTAGTCATCCCCTTGCTGCAGAAGAGCGGGACACCATTCGCACCTTCGAATGCCACCCACGGGCAAGTCATAGGGCAAGCGGTTTCCAAGCCGGGGCATAAGCCTGCCCCGGCCTTGTGTCTTTCATCAAGGGCGCTTGTCCGAAAAGCGCTTTTTATCTTTTGGCCGCTTATAATCCTTTGGCCCATCGCCGTCCTTCGGGCTCTTTCGCGCAGGACGGGCACCCCGCTCCTTGGGACCGCCGCTCTTCGGCCCGCTGCCCTTGGGTCCATCCTTGGATCCAGCCCATGGCTTGGCATCGCGTGGCTTGCCGGGTCCGGCCTCGGCCGGCTCGATGCGAATATCCTCATCGTTGGTCTTGCGCACGGCCGAGGCGAATTTGGAGGCCTGGGACTTCACGATCTCGAACTTCGTCTCGCGGTCGAAGATCTTGATCGAACCGATCTCCTTCTTCGTCACATGGCCGAGGCGGCAGATGATCGGCAGCAGCCAACGGGGATCCGCGTTGTTGCGGCGCCCGACGCTCATGCGGAACCACACCATGTCCTCCGACGAGCGCTCGAACCCGCCCTCGGACGAATCCCGGCCCCGTTCCCTCGGACCGCGGCTGCGCTCCTCGGTCCGTTCGCGCTTGTCCTTGCGCTGACGCGGCTCGCGATCCGAGCCGGCATCCACGATCTCTTCCGGTGCGGGCAGGCGCGAACGATTGAAACGCACCAGGGCATTGGCGATCTCCTCGGCCGAACGCTCCGCGAGGAGCGCCCGCGCCATGACGAGATCCTCTTCCGTGACTTCCTCTGCGAAGATCGGATCCTGCATCAGGCGCTCCCGGTCCCGCAGGCGGATTTCATCAGCAGAAGGCGGGCCTGCCCAGGAGACGTCGACGCCGGCCATGTCCACCAGCCTCTCGGCCTTGCGCCGGCGGGTGTAGGGCACGAGCATGACGCACACGCCCTTGCGTCCGGCGCGGCCCGTCCGGCCGCTGCGGTGCAGGAGCGTCTCGTGGTCGTTCGGCAGATCGAAGTGGATGACGAGGCCCAGATCCGGCAGGTCGATGCCGCGGGCCGCGACGTCGGTGGCAACACAGACCCGCGCACGGCCATCACGCAGAGCCTGCAGGGCATGGCTGCGCTCGCTCTGGCTCAGCTCGCCCGACAGGGCGACTGCCGAAAAGCCGCGCTCGACCAGGCTCGCATGAAGGTGCCGCACGGCCTCGCGGGTATGGCAGAAGACCATGGCGCCGCGGCTTTCATAGAAGCGCAGCACGTTCACGACCGAATGCTCGACTTCATTGGGCGCGCATCGGAGCGCCCGGTATTCGATATCGCCATGGGGCTGGTTCTGAACCAGGGTGTCGATGCGGTGCGCATCCCGCTGATACCGCCGCGCCAGTGCGACGATGTTCTTCGGCAAGGTGGCGGAGAACAGGAGCGTGCGACGCTCCTCCGGCGTTGCCTCGAGAATGAATTCCAGATCCTCGCGGAAGCCGAGATCAAGCATCTCGTCGGCCTCGTCGAGCACCACGACGCGCATCTTCGAGGTATCGAGGCGGCCGCGCTCCAGATGGTCGCGCAGGCGGCCCGGGGTGCCCACCACGATGTGGCAGCCATCGGCCAGCGCCCGCTGCTCCCGGCGGACATCCATGCCGCCGACGCAGGAGACGACCCGGGCACCGGCAGGGCCATAGAGCCAGATGAGCTCCCGGTTGACCTGGAGAGCGAGCTCGCGGGTCGGCGCAATGATCAGGGCCAAGGGCTCCCGGGGGGCCTCGAAGCGCTCGGCATCGCCCAGCAGGGTCGAGGCCATGGCGAGGCCATAGGCGACCGTCTTGCCGGAGCCGGTCTGGGCCGAGACAAGGAGATCCCGGTCGAGGGCGTCCGGCTGCAGCACGGCGGCCTGGACGGGGGTCGGATCTTGATAGCCGCGATCAGCAAGGGCGCGCTCGAGGCTGGGATTGGACTTAGGAAAGGGCATGGGAATAGGGCTGAACCGTTTCAAGAGGAGCCCTCAAAGGCTCCGGTAAGGATGATCAGCCGGAGGCAGCGGCGTCGTCTATTTCGTCGATGGACACCAGGAACACGACGTCGATATCGAGGTCGTCGTCAGAGTCTTCGTCGTTTTCGTCGACCTCGTCCTCTTCATCCAGGGCCTCATAGAAGGCATCGATCTCGTCTTCCGATGCGGGCCGTGTCGTTAAGGCAGCTGAGCCGTCCCAGAGGGAGCGGCTCTCGCTCTTAAACGACTTCAGGTCATCTTTAAAGCTCTCGCTGAGAAAGAGTTCGCGGGCCTGCTCCTCGTCCGCATTCGTTACGGCAACGGCCTTGCCGGCTATCTCCAGGGTCACCATGGCTCGTCCCTCGCCACTCCAGATGAATCCGAAGGACTAACGCCCAAGCCGTGGTTTGGATCAAAATCGCCGTGGTGCATGCCCTCCGGGCGCTCGGAAGGATGTGAACAGCCTTGAAGACCAGTATGGACATGAAGCGACCAATATGAGACCAGTTGGTCTGTGAACGTGACTGTCTCCACCTCCCGCTTTCGGTCTCTCGACCGCCTCTCCCTGGCAGGCTCCCGTGTCAATGAGGACGGGGCTGGCCTTCAGGGCCGCTTCGCATGGATCGTCGATGGGGCGACCGGTCTCTCGGACGAGCAGCTGACCTCCGGGGGGAGCGATGCAGCCTGGCTTGCGCAGGTGATCGATGCCCGGCTGGCTGCTCTTTCCAGCCTGGAGAGCGCAAGTGCGGTTCTGCGCCGCCTGGAGACCGAGATCGGATCCGCGTTCGAGGCTGAGACCACGCATGTGCCGGCTGTCGGCGACCACCACGCTCCGTCCGCGTGCCTCGGCCTGGTCGAGGCAGCGCCGGGGGAGGGCGGGCAGCTCAAGCTCCAGGGGCGTTTCCTGGGCGACGTGATCGCCCTCGTGCCTTCGGAGCATGGGATCGTCCGGTGGAGCGACGAGCGGGCGAAGCCCTTCGAGCGGAAGACGCTGGCAGCTCTCGGAGCCCAAGGCCATGAGCCCGGGCGAATTCCCGAAGCCGTGAGGCTCCAGATTCTTGAAAACCGCAACAGGCTCAACCGGGCGGACGGCTATTGGGTCGTCAATCCGCAGCGGCCGTGGGCCGGCCAGGAGCTGCGGTTCGAGGCACTGGTGCGGCCGGGCGAGCCCATCGTGCTCGCGACCGACGGCTTCATGCGGCTGGTGGATGTATTCGAGGCCTATTCCGACAGCGAGCTCCATGCCCGGCTCGCTGCGGCAGGAGGGCGTGAGCTGATGCAGGAGCTGCGGGAGAGGGAGCGAAGCGACCTCATGGCAGGCGCTTATCCTCGTGTTAAAACTCACGACGATGCGACCTTTCTCGTCATGGCAGCCGAGCTATCGGACTGAACGAGTTCCGCAGGCGCTGTTCGAAAGGCAGAACCTGCGGTGGGAGGACAAGGACTTCAACAATGAGGGAAACGACAATGAAACTGACCCGACGCATTCTGATGGGCGCTGCCGCCGGCAGCTTCCTGCTCTCGACCGGTGCCGCCATGGCGCAGACGGAACTCACCTTCTGGAGCTGGCGCCAGGAGGACAAGGCCTTCTACCAGGATACGATCAAGAAATTCCAGGAGAAGAATCCCGGCATCACGGTCAAGTTCGAGACCTATGCACCCGAGAACTACGCGACGATCCTCTCCACAGCGCTCGCCGCCGGCCGCGGGCCGGACGTGATCCAGGTGCGCGCCTATGGCAACCTGGAGACGGTCGCCACCCCGGGCTACCTGCTCGCCCTCGATCAGCAGAACGTGCCGGAACTGGCGAACTTTCCAGAAGCAGCGCTCGCAGCCGAAACCCTGCGCTCCGACGGCAAGGTCTATGCCGTGCCCTTCGCCATGCAGGCCCAGCTCGTCGTCTACAATAAGAAGATCTTCAAGGACAATGGCGTGAACCCGCCGAAGACCTGGGACGAGATGATGGCGCTGGCCCAAGCGCTGAAGGCCAAGAACATCACGCCCTTCGCCAACGGCACGGCGACGGCCTGGCAGAACGAGACCATCGTTGGCGGCCTGCTCTCGTCCATGCTGGGCAAGGAGTTCGAAGCCGATATCGTCTCCGGCAAGGCGAATTTCACCGATCCGCGCTTCGTCAACGCTCTCGCCAAGCTGAAGGACATCAGCCAGTACTTCTCGCCGAACTTCACCGGCGTCGATTATCCCTCGTCGCAGCAGCTCTTCGTGGCCGGCCGCGCGGCTATGTTCGCGGGCGGCTCCTATGAGGTGGCGAACTTCAAGAACCAGAACCCGACCCTCGATCTCGGCGTTTTCCCGGCTCCTATCCTGAAGGCGGGCGACCAAGCGCTGATCGCCACCTATTATGACGGCGGCTATGCGGTGAATGCGAAGAGCGAGAAGAAGGACGCGGCACTGAAATTCGTGCGCTTCCTGGCGACGCCCGAATACGGCACGGCCTTCACCAACACCCTGAAGAACCTGTCGCCGATCAAGGGCATCAAGATCGAGGATGCCATCACGCAGGATGTGGCGAAGCTCGCCGAGAATTCCATGTCCTATCTGATGCTCGTGCGCTTCCGCTATCAGGAGCCGGGCGGCTCGGTGCTGCTGCAGTCGAACGTGCAGAAGATGCTCGCCGGCCAGCAGACTGCGGAGCAGGCCGCAGCCGATATCAACAAGGGCATCGCGACCTACTACAAGCCGTTCCAGAAGTAAGACTACCCCACGTGATCCCCGGGCTTGTCCCGGGGATCCACGTCTTGGTGGCGCAGCGTTTCTCAAGACGTGGATGGCCGGGTCAAGCCCGGCCATGGCGGTCGGGATGATTTTCAAGGGTCGTTCAAGGTCAATACATGCAAGCCTCGCCTCAACAGACCCGCCCCTTGAAGCACCATCTGTGGGTGGCGTTCCTCGTCGTTCCGCCCATCGTGTTTATGTCGCTGTTCGTGGTCTATCCAATCCTGTCGGCCTTCGCGTACGCTTTCTATGACTGGAAGGGGCTGGCGCGCGGCGAGTTCGTGGGCTTGAGGAACTTCAGGGAAGTGCTGTTCGGCGCCACCATGGCGCCCGTGGTGTGGAACGCTTTCCTGCACAATGTCTATGCGCTGATCGCGCTGATGATCATTCAGAACGGCGGCGGCTTCATTCTGGCGTGGCTGCTCTACAAAGAGCCCTTCGGCTTCCGCTTCCATCGGGTAGCGGTGTTCGTGCCGGTGGTCCTGTCGACGATCATCGTGGGCTTCCTCTGGAAGCTTTTCCTCAACCCGAATTTCGGCATCATCAATCAGGCGCTCTATGCGCTCGGTCTCGATTCCTTGGCCAAGCCCTGGCTCGGCGATTCCTCGACGGCCCTGGGCGCGCTCATCCTCGCCAATGCCTGGCACTTCGTCGGCTTTCCGGCCCTCGTCTATCTCGCCGGCATGCAGCGTATCCCGCCTGAGATCATCGAGGCCGCGCGGCTCGACGGCACCAACGAATGGCAGCTGTTGAAGAACATCGTGTGGCCGCTGGTGGCGCCGAGCACCACCATCCTCTTCACGCTGCTCTTCATCGGCGCCTTCAACTGGTTCGAGATCCCATACGTGATGGTGGGCCTCGACGGTTCGCCCTTCGGCACCACGGATGTGCTGGGCCTCGTCTTCTACCGCACGGCCTTCGGCAACCAGAGCGCCAGCATTCAGAATTTCGGCATGGGCTCGGCTCTCGCTACGATCCTGTTCCTGTTCATCGTCGTCTTCGCGTCCATGCTGACCCTGTGGCTGCGCCGTCGGGAGATCCAGTTTTGACCGCCATCGCGTCCGATACCCGCGCTTCGCGCCAGCCGATCTCCTTTGCATTCCTCGCCCAGGCCATCCTGATCGCAAACTCCTTCATCATGCTCTATCCGGTCGTGGTGATGGTGCTTTCCGCCTTCAAGACCACGGGCGAGATCTTCGAGCATCCCTTCGCGCTGCCCGATTTCACGCAAGTCGGGAATTTCGCCAAGGTGCTCGGCGAGACGGCGATGCCGACATACTTTGCCAACTCGATCCTGGTGACCGGCACCTCGGTCCTGCTGATCCTGGTGCTCGGCACCATGGCTGGCTATGCGGTGGCACGCTACGAGTCGCGCACGAACACCTTCATCCTGCTGTTCTTCCTGGCGGGCCTGATGCTCCCCCTGAAGCTCGCGGTCATTCCGCTCTTCATCCTGCTGCGGGATCTCGGTCTTCTCGACAGCCGCTGGAGCCTCATCGTCACCTACACCGCCATCGGCCTGCCGTCCGCCGTCTTCATAATGGCGGGCTTCCTGCGCACGCTGCCGTCGGAACTCGAGGATGCAGCCCGCATCGACGGCGCGTCCGAGCCCCGGATCATGTGGTCGGTGATGCTGCCGCTGGCCCGTCCCCCCATGGCCATCGCGGCGATCCAGAACGCAGTGCCGATCTGGAACGACTTCTTCTTCCCGCTCGTCTTCATTCAGACCGATGCGCGCAAGACCCTGCCGCAGGGACTCACCACCTTCATGGGCGAGTACACCACCGATTGGGGCATGCTGTTTGCCGGTCTCACCATCGCGGCGGCGCCCATCACGCTCCTCTACATCGCCCTGTCGCGCCAGTTCATCCAGGGCATGACGGCGGGCGCGGTGAAGTAGCATGCTGATCCCGAAGGGCGCCCTCGTCGTCTCCTGCCAGGCCCGCGCCGACAACCCGTTGCATGGACCGGTCTACATGTCCGCCATGGCAAGGGCGGCGGAGGCCGGCGGCGCCAAGGGGATCCGTGCCAATGGCGCGGAGGATATAGCCGCCATCCGCGCGGTTACTGCGCTGCCGATCATCGGCATTGCGAAAGTCTGGGACGACCGCTTCCCGGTCTACATCACGCCCGGCTTCGCGCAGGCCGCGCAGATCTCGAACGCCGGCGCCGGCATCATCGGGCTCGATGCCACACCTCGCCCCCGTGATGGCGAGCGTGTGGACCGCCTGATCGGCCGCATCCGCAGCGAACTCGGCCAAGAGGTCTTTGCCGATATCGCCACGCTGGAGGAGGGGCGGGCGGCCCATGCTGCGGGCGCGACCTATATCGCGACGACGCTGTCCGGATATACGGAGGAGACGACCTCCCGCAAGACGGAGGGGCCCGATCTGGAACTGCTGTCGGCCCTCGTCGCTGCAGTGCCAACTCCCATCGTCGCCGAGGGACGCTTCGAGACGCCGGATCTCGTTGCGGAAGCTTTCCGTCGCGGGGTCCATGCCGTCGTCGTGGGCACCGCCATCACCAATCCGCGCGAGATCACGAAGAAGTTTGTTCAGGCGATAGGGCGCTGATCCACGATAGGCCCGCCAAGGAAAGTCTGTAACGGAAACGTGAGAGCACCTCTGGCGTTCTCAGGTGTACCCATTCAAAATGGGTTCAAATGAGGTGATGCCGTGCTGATCCGCCGCCCTTCCGATATCCTACCCTCCGAGATCACGCCCCGGGAGGTCTATTTCAACCGCCGCCAATGGATGGCGGGTGCGGCTGGGCTTGCCCTAGCGGCAGCGCTCCCGAGAGGCCTGGAGGCGGCGCCGCTGTCGGCGGCCAAGAGCCCCTTCTCGACCGACGAGAAGCTGACGAGCCGCGAGGACGTCACGAGCTACAACAACTACTACGAGTTCGGCACCGGCAAGGACGATCCGGCCGCCAAGGCCAAGTCGCTGAAGACGTCGCCCTGGACGGTCAAGGTCGACGGCATGGTGGGCAAGCCCGCCGAGTTCGCCATCGAGGATCTGATCAAGTCGTCGGCGTTGGAGGAGCGCATCTATCGCATGCGCTGCGTCGAGGGGTGG
This sequence comes from Microvirga arvi, assembly GCF_016892765.1. Taxonomy (GTDB): domain Bacteria; phylum Pseudomonadota; class Alphaproteobacteria; order Rhizobiales; family Beijerinckiaceae; genus Microvirga; species Microvirga arvi. Next base: position 138,011 of record NZ_JAFEMD010000005.1, on the reverse strand, counting down.
TCCATGGTCATCCCCTGGGTCGGCTTCCCGCTGGCGGATCTCATCAAGCGCGTGGAGCCCTTGGGCAGCGCAAAGTACGTGGCCTTCGAGACGGCCTTCCGCCCCGAGGAGATGCCGGGGATGGACACCATATTCCCGGTGCTCGAGTGGCCCTATGTGGAGGGCCTGCGCCTGGACGAGGCCATGAACCCCCTCGCCATCCTGGCGGTCGGGCTCTACGGCGAGACCCTGCCGAACCAGAACGGAGCGCCGATCCGCCTCGTGGTGCCGTGGAAATACGGTTTCAAGGGCATCAAGTCGATCACCCGCATCAGCTTCGTCGAGAAGCAGCCGGCAACCGCCTGGAACAAGCAGGCGCCCAACGAATACGGCTTCTATGCCAACGTGAACCCGAGTGTGGACCATCCGCGCTGGAGCCAGGCGACCGAGCGGCGCATCGGCGAGGGCGGGTTGTTCGTGAAGCGCCGCCCGACGCTGATGTTCAACGGCTATGCCGAGCAGGTGGCCAGCCTCTATACGGGCATGGACCTGAAGAAGTTCTACTGATGGTGGGACGAGTCTCCGTCGAGGGTGCCAAGAAGGGCTTTGCCCTGCCTCAGGTGCCGAAGATCCTGGTTTATATCGTGGGCTTCATCCCGGCGGTGTGGCTGTTCTATGCCGGCATCACCGACCAGCTCGGCGCCGATCCCATGCGTTATCTGGAGCAGGCGCTCGGGCTCTGGGCCTTGCGCTTCCTCATCGCGACGCTGACGGTCACGCCGCTGCGGCAGCTCTTCAACGTAAACCTTCTGCGCTACCGCCGGGCCATCGGTCTGCTTTCCTTCTATTACGCCGCCCTGCACCTCACCACCTATCTCGTGCTCGACCAGGGACTCGACATGGCGGCCATCGTGGCCGACATCGTCAAGCGGCCCTACATCACCATCGGCATGGCGACCTTCGTCATCCTGGTGCCTCTGGCTGTCACCTCCAACAATGCCGCCATCCGGCGCATGGGCGGGCAGGCCTGGGCCAGGCTGCACAAGCTCGTCTATCTGGCAGCCATCGGTGCGGTGCTTCATTTCATCCTCGTCGTGAAGTCCTGGCCGACGGAGCCCCTCGTCTATGCGGCCATCGTGGCCGTGCTCCTCGGCTACCGGGTGGTCCGTTCCCAGATGAAGAAGCCTTCCCCCCGGCGGCGCCCTGCTTGAAGACCGGGCTCACTCGGCTAGGATGCACCAGGGAGAGGCTGTGGCCCTCCCGTGGAGAAAGACCATGCGTCCAGCGCGCTTCGCATTTGGCGGTTTCACAAGGAGGCTTGTGCTGGTGCTGGGCCTTGCTTGCGTCGCGCCGTTCGGCGGGGCATCGGCCCAGACGAAGGATATCGTGGTCTTCGCCGCCGCCAGCCTGAAGAACGCCCTCGATGAGGTCAGCGCCGCCTGGACGAAGGAAACCGGAAAACGAGCCGTTGTCTCTTATGTGGCGAGCAACGCGCTCGCCAAACAGATCGAGGCAGGAGCACCGGCCGATCTTTTCCTCTCCGCCGATCTCGACTGGATGGATTATGCAGCCGCAAAAGGACTGATCAAACCTGAGAGCCGCGTCAACCTCCTCGGCAATTCTCTCGTTCTCATCGCACCGAAAGGCTCTGCGGTGCAGGTCGAGCTTAAGCCAGGCCTTGATCTTGCGTCGATCCTCGGAAGCAATCGTCTGGCGATGGGGCATGTGGATGCCGTGCCGGCTGGCAAGTACGGAAAGGCTGCTCTCGAACATCTCGGCGCATGGGCAGGCGTGAAGGACAGGGTCGCGCAGACCGAGAACGTTCGCGCTGCGCTCCTCCTCGTCTCGCGCGGCGAGGCACCCCTCGGGATCGTCTACAAGACCGATGCCGCATCGGACCCGAAGGTGGCTATCGCCGCGACATTCCCGGAGGATAGCCATCCGCCGATCATTTACCCTGTCGCGCTCACGAAGGACTCGACCAATCCTGAGGCTGCTGCGTTCCTGGCGTTTCTGCGCTCGGACAAAGCCAAACCCCTTTTCGAGACGCAGGGCTTCACTCTCTTGAACAAAGCGGGATCAGGCTCCTGATGGAGGGGCTTTCTCCAGAAGAGTGGACGGCCGTTCGCCTCAGCCTGAAGGTCGCTTTCGCTGCGATGACGGCAAGCCTCATTCCCGGTGTCGCCGTCGCTTTCCTGCTGGAGCGCGGGCGCTTCTGGGGGCGGCAGGCGCTCGACGTTCTCGTGCATTTACCGTTGGTCCTGCCGCCGGTGGTCGTGGGCTGGTTCCTGCTCGTCGGCTTCGGACGTCGCGGTCCCATCGGAGCTTTTATGGAGGAGTATTTCGGCATCGTGTTCTCCTTCCGCTGGACCGGTGCGGCGCTCGCCTGTGCTATCATGGGCTTTCCGTTGCTGGTGCGCGCCATCCGCCTGTCCATCGCATCCGTCGACCGCAAGCTCGAGGATGCTGCGGGCACGCTTGGCGCCCGTCCCCTCTGGGTCTTCAGCGTGGTCACGCTGCCGCTGATCCTGCCCGGCATCATTGCAGGCATGGTGCTGTCCTTCGCCAAGGCGATGGGGGAGTTCGGTGCGACGATCACCTTCGTCTCCAGCATTCCCGGCGAGACGCAGACCATTCCGTCCGCGATTTACGCCTATACGCAGGTTCCGGGGGGCGATGCGGGTGCGATGCGGCTGACGCTCGTCTCCGTTGCCATCTCCATCGGCGCGCTCTGGCTGTCCGAGTGGCTGGCGCGGCGGGTGCGGAGAAGGGTCCACGCGTGACGATCCTCGACGTCGATGTCCGACACGAGCAAGGGTCCTTCGCCTTGCAGGCGCGCTTTCAATCGGATGGACGGCTCACGGCGCTCTTCGGCCCGTCCGGTTCCGGCAAGACCACCATCGTCAATGCCATTGGCGGCCTCCTGCGGCCCGATCATGGTCGGATCACCGTGAAAGGGCGAACGCTCGTCGATACGAAGAAGGGCGTCTTCGTGCCGAAGCACAGGCGACGGATCGGCACCGTGTTTCAGGAGGGGCGGCTCTTCCCTCATTTGAATGTCCGGCACAACCTGCTCTTCGGGCGCTGGTTCACGCCCGAAGGCGGGCGGAAGGCGAGCTTCGATCACGTTGTGGATCTTCTCGGCATCGCACATCTGCTCGACCGCCGCCCTTCGACCTTGTCCGGCGGCGAGAAGCAGCGCGTTGCCATCGGCCGTGCGCTGCTGGCCGATCCCCAGCTTCTGCTGATGGACGAGCCGCTGGCCTCGCTTGACGAGGCGCGCAAGGCCGAGATCTTTCCTTATCTCGAGCGCCTGCGCGACGAGGGCGGTGTTCCCATCGTTCTCGTCAGCCATTCCGTGTCCGAGATCGCGCGACTGGCGACGTTCGTGGTCGTGCTCTCCGAGGGGCAGGTGATGGCCTCCGGTCCGGCCGCCGAGGTCCTGCGGCACACGAATGTCTTCGCGCAGGCTGGTCTCACCGAAGCCGGCGCTCTGATCGAGGCTCGCGTGTGCGGGCATGATGACGCCTACGGCTTGACCGTTCTGGAGGCGAGAGCCGGAGCATTGACCGTCCCGCGGCTCCGGCATCCTGTCGGTACGAGACTGCGCGTGCGCCTTCGCGCCCGCGACATCATGCTATCGCTGAAGGCCCCCGAGGGCCTCAGCGCCCTGAACGTGCTGCCGGGATTCATTTCCTCGGTCGACGAGGCCGAGGGGACGAGCGTGGATGTGCAACTCGATTGCGGCGGCGACAGCGTCGTGGCCCGCGTGACCCGGAAATCCGTGGACGAGCTTGGCCTGAAGCCTGGCCTTCCGGTCCATGCCATCATCAAGAGCATCGCCTTCGACCCAGAAGTCCTTGGCATCACGCAACCGGAGAATATGTGAGACTTCAGCCATGGAGGTTGCACGGGCCGCAGGGCCGTGTAGCTTCTCCAGCCATCATTTTCATGACGAGAGACCACCATCATGAACGAACAAGTCCGGAACATGCCCGATGCCGCCTCCCATGCTCAGCTTCTCGACCGTTTGGCCGAGGTCGCCGTTCGGGTCGGCTTGGGGCTGAAGCCCGGCCAGGAACTGGTCATGACCGCGCCGCTCGATGCCGTCGCCCTCGTGCGGCGCGTCACGGAGCATGCCTACAGGGCCGGTGCGTCCCTCGTCACCACGATCTTCTCCGACGAGGAGAGCACCCTCGCGCGCTTCCGCCATGGCCGGGACGAAGGCTTCGACACGGCTCCGGCCTGGCTCTACGAGGGTATGGCGGCGGCCTACAAGAACGGTGCCGCCCGGCTTGCCATCGTGGGCGAGGACCCGTCGCTGCTTGCCAAGGAGGACCCGGACAAGGTCTCGCGCGCCAACCGGGCCCGCTCCAAGGCCTACATGCCGGCCCTCAACATGATTGCCGGGTTCGACATCAACTGGACCATCGTCTCCGCAGCGACGCCGGCCTGGGCCAAGACCGTGTTCCCGAACGATACGGACGAGGTTGCTCTCGCCAGACTGTGGCAGGCGATCTTCTCCGCCTCCCGCGTCGACGTCCCGGATCCCATTGCCGCGTGGGAGAGGCACAATGCGGCCCTGCAGACTCGCACCCGGATGCTGAACGAGAAGAATTACGCCGCGCTGCATTTCCGAGGTCCGGGCACCGATCTGCGCGTCGGCCTGGCTGACGGCCATGAATGGAACGGTGGATCGACGACGGCCAAGAACGGCCTCGTCTGCAACGCCAACATCCCAACCGAAGAGGTCTTCACCACGCCTCACAAGGACCGCGTCGACGGCACAGTGACGAGCACCAAGCCGCTCTCCTACAACGGCACCCTGATCCAGGACATCCAGGTGCGGTTCGAGAGCGGGCGCATCGTGGAGAGCAGGGCGCGCACGGGCGAGGCCGTGCTGAACAAGGTCCTCGATACCGACGAGGGCGCACGACGCCTCGGCGAGGTGGCACTGGTGCCGTATTCCTCGCCGATCTCGCAGAGCGGGCTGCTCTTCTTCAACACCCTGTTCGACGAGAACGCCTCGAGCCACATCGCGCTGGGCCAGGCCTACAGCAAGTGCATCCGGGGCAGCGGCGCCATGAGCGAGGAGGAGCTTGCCTCCCGTGGCTCCAACAAGAGCCTGATCCATATCGACTGGATGATCGGCTCCGATCAGGTGGATGTGGATGGTATCACACAGGATGGCAGGGCCGAGCCGCTCATGCGCGGTGGAGAATGGGTTACTTCATAACAAAGGACTCGCGCTTTGCGCTGGGCTGGATCTATGATCCAGGTGATTGCCTGATCTGACGCAAACGGTGCTTGACGTATCGGCACCACGGCTGTGATGGATGATAGGTATCAAATTGGTTTCAGCCTGATTGCTCATCGGGCCGGTGCTGTCTCAAGAGCGTGGATGGATGTCGGATAAAGCCAATCGTCAATCTGAAGCTCTCCTGTCGGTCCGCTCCCTGTCGGTGGCGTTCGGCACAGGGGACGAGGCCTTCAAGGCGGTCAAGGACGTCAGCTTCGACGTGCAGCCGGGGAAAACCCTGGCGGTCGTCGGAGAATCCGGGTCGGGGAAATCCGTCACCTCCCTCGCGATCATGCGCCTGACGGACTACACGGGCGGGCGCATCACCGGTGGACAGGTGTTGTTTCGCCCCGACGGCGGCGAGGCCATCGACCTCGTCAAGGCATCCGACGCCAGGCTCCGGGAGATCCGCGGCAACGATATCGCCATGATTTTCCAAGAGCCGATGACGTCCCTCAATCCGGTCTTTACCGTCGGCAACCAGATCGCCGAAACGCTGATCCTGCACCAGGGCCTGAACGGGCGCGAGGCCAGGCTGCGCGCGAGGGACCTGCTGCAGAAGGTGCGCCTGCCGGATGCGGACAGGCTCCTCGACCGCTATCCGCACCAGCTCTCAGGCGGCATGCGCCAGCGCGTGATGATCGCCATGGCGCTCGCCTGCAATCCCAAGCTGCTCATCGCCGACGAGCCCACGACAGCACTCGATGTGACGATCCAGGCGCAGATCCTCAACATCATCCGCGACCTGCAAGCCGAGATGGGCACCGCCGTCATCTTCATCACCCATGACATGGGCGTGGTGGCCGAAATGGCCGACGATGTGGTGGTGATGTGGAAGGGCGAAAAGGTGGAGCAGGCGCCGGTGCGCGATGTATTCGCCGCTCCGCAGCATCCCTATACCCGCGCGCTACTCTCCGCCGTGCCGCGCTTAGGTGCCTTCACCGGCCAGCCGCTGCCGAAGCGCACGCCCGTGATGGTGATGGATGGCGGCGTGGCCAAGCCCGTCGGCGGCACCCACGAGCAGGACACTGCCGATTACACCAAGCCCATTCTCCAGGTGGAGAAGCTCACCACTCGCTTCGATGTGGGCAAGACCTTCTTCGGCCGCGTGACGCACCGGGTCCATGCGGTGGAGGAGGTGAGCTTCGACATCTATCCCGGCGAGACGCTGGCGCTCGTGGGCGAATCCGGCAGCGGCAAGTCCACCATCGGACGCACGCTGCAGCAGCTCGTCGAGCCGACCGGCGGCACGGTCCGCTTCGACGGGCGCGACATGGAGGCCATGAGCCAGGCCGAGCGGCGGCGCCTGCGGCAGGAGATCCAGTACATCTTCCAGGATCCCTTCGCCTCCCTCGATCCGCGCCACACGGTGGGCTACAGCATCGCCGAGCCGATCATCGTTCACGGGCTGATCAAGGATTCCAAAGAGCGTACGAGGCGCGTGCATGAGCTGCTGGAACAGGTCGGCCTGCAGCCGCAGCACGCCAAGCGCTATCCGCACGAGTTCTCAGGCGGTCAGCGTCAGCGCATCTGTATCGCGCGGGCGCTCGCCAGCAATCCCAAGCTCGTGATTGCGGACGAATCCGTGTCTGCGCTCGACGTGTCGATCCAGGCGCAGATCATCAACCTGCTCATGGAGCTGCAGGAGAAGCGGCGGCTGTCATACCTCTTCATCACGCACGACATGGCCGTGGTGGAGAAGATCAGCCATCGCGTCGCGGTGATGTATCTCGGGCAGATCGTCGAGCTCGGGTCACGGCGGGCGATCTTCGAGAATCCGCAGCATTCCTACACCCGCAAGCTGCTGGCGGCGGTGCCGATTGCCGATCCGCAGCGCGAGCGGGCGAAGGTGCGGATCGAGGGCGAGATCCCGAGCCCCGTACGCCCGGTCGGGCAGGAGCCCGCCATCCATCGCATGCGCGAGGTCGCGCCGGGGCACTGGGTGGCCATCGAGGCGGACTCGCTTCGTGGGGCAGCATAACAACACTTTTCCAAAGGGAGACAACGCATGAAGTTCTCGACAACACTCAAGGCCCTTGGCCTGACGGCAGCAGTGGCCCTGGCGCCCCTGATGGCGTCCAAGGCTCAAGCTGCCGGGACACTGACCTTCGCGGTGGCGATCGACCCCGGCAGTTGGGACCCAATCGATACCTTCCTCGTCAACTGGTCGTCCGCCGCCAACAACATCTTCGACGGTCTGACCGCCCGCGGCGCGGATATGAAGCTGAAGCCCGGTCTCGCGACCTCCTGGGAGCTGTTGGACAACAACAGTCGCATCCGCTTCAAGCTGCGCCAGAACGTGAAGTTCCACAACGGCGAGCCCTTCAATGCGGCGGCCGTGAAGTTCACCTTCGATCGTCTGCTCGGCGACGAGGGCAAGAAGGGCCCGCAGCAGTCGAACTATACCTCCATTGATCGTGTCGAGGTGGTTGACGACAACACGGTCGACTTCATCATGAAGCAGCCCGATCCCGTGCTGCTCACCAAGCTTGCTGGCTATGGCGCGATGATCGTGCCGCCGAAATACATCCAGGAGAAGGGCGACGCCCACTTCAACATGAACCCGGTCGGCACTGGCCCGTTCAAGTTCGTGGAATACAGCCCGAAGGTCAGCCTGACCCTCGAAGCCTTCCCTGAACACTGGGGCGGCGCCCCGAAGCTCGACAAGGTCGTGGCCCGCTTCATCTCCGAGGCGAACACCCAGGTGGCCGAATTGCAGGCCGGCCGCATCGACATCGCGACGCTCATCCCCTTCGGTCTTGCTCCGACAGTGGAGAAGAGCCCTAACCTGAGCCTGTTGAGCATCACCGGCCCCACGGTGGTTTCGCTGCGCCTGAACACCAAGGACGGCATCACGAAGGATGTGAATGTCCGTAAGGCGCTGATCATGGGCATCGACCGGGATGCCATCATCAAGGCGGTCCTGCTCGGCCATGGCAAGCCGATTGCGAGCTTCCAGTCCGAGCTGTCCTTCGGCAACGACCCGGCCATGAAGCCGCTGCCCTTCGATCTTGCCAAGGCGAAGCAGATGCTGCAGCAGGCAAATGTGCCCGCCGGCGCGCCGGTGCGGATCGACTTCCGCGGCAATGACGCGACCTTCCGCGAGGTGGCGCAGGCGGCCGCGGGCTTCCTCCAGGCGCTCGGCCTCAAGCCGGCGCTCCAGCCGCACGAGCCCCCGGTTCTGCTTAACGACATCATCCCGAACGGCAAGACCGGCGAGGCCTGGCATCAGGCCTGGGGCGGCTGGACCTTCGACTACGACAACACCGCCTACCTGATGTATCACTCGGGCGAGAAGTGGAATCCTTACGACAACGATCCGACGCTGAACGCCCTGCTGGAGAAGCAGCGTACGATCTATGACGTGAAGGAACGTGAAAAAGTTCTGCAGGAGGTCGCCCGCTACGTGGCCGACAAGGCGCTTGAGATCCCGCTCTATAACCAGAACACGATCTTCGGCGTGAACAAGCGGGTGAAGAACTTCGATGCGCCCGCCGACAGCCGCTTCCGCTTCACCGAGACGACTGTGGAATAGCCGGATACCCGGCGCTTCGCCGAGCCTCATCATCACGCAGAAGCCCCGCGCGAGCGGGGCTTCTTTCAAAAAGCAAGACGGTTTAGGATAGGGACGGTATTAAGGAATGGCAGGCTTCATTTTCAAGCGTTTGCTGCAGGCCATCTTTGTGGTCCTGGCCGTGACCCTGATCGTTGCCTTCGCGATCCGGCTGTCCGGCGATCCTGCCATCATGCTCATGGGCGGCGGCAACGTCACCGAAAAGGATCTTGAGAACATCAGGCAGGCACTTGGGCTTAATCGCCCGTTCCTTGTCCAATACCTCAGCTTTCTTGAGGGCATCCTGACAGGCGACTTCGGCAAAAGCTTCATGGGTGGCACCCCTGTCTCCATGCTCATCGCCCGTGCTCTCCCGGCAACGCTGCTGCTGGCCTTCGCATCGCTTATCACATCGATCATTCTTTCCGTACCACTCGGCATCTATGCGGCCGTGAACCGGGGACGCTGGCCGGATCAGCTCATCCGCATCCTGTCGCTGGTGGGCCTGTCCTTCCCGAATTTCTGGCTCGCCATCATGCTGGTGCTCCTGTTCTCCATCGTGCTTGGAGTCCTGCCTCCGAGCGGCATGGAAGGGCCCGAGAGCTTCATTATGCCGGCGCTCACCATGGCGGTCATCCTCACCGCCACCAATGTGCGCCTCGTGCGCACCTCCATGCTGGAGACCCTGTCGCAGCAATACATCATGGTGGCGCGCTCCAAGGGCCTGCGCGACCGTGTCGTGCTCTACAAGCATGCCCTGCGCAACTCGGCCATTCCGCTCGTCACCTATATCGGCCTGCAGTTCGGCGGTCTCATCGGCGGCATCGTGATCGTGGAGCGGGTGTTCAACTGGCCGGGCATGGGCACGCTCGCTTTTGATGCCATCTCCAACCGCGACTATCCGGTGCTCCAGGGCACGATCACCGTGCTGGCGCTCTTCATCGTTCTCATCAACCTTCTGGTCGATATCGCCTACGGGCTGATTGACCCGCGCATCCGGACGGAGTGACGCTCATGGCTGCTGCTCAGGCTATGTCGTCGGCGCGCCGGCACTTCAGATCCCTCGAACTCGTCCTCGGCGTCCTGCTCGCCGGCGGAATGACCCTCGCCGTGCTGTTCTCCGGCCTCCTCTTTCCCGATGGCGGCGAGAGCATGGACCTCATGGCACGGCTCACGCCGCCGTTTCAGAGCCTCGCCCACCCTCTCGGTACGGACCCGCTCGGCCGCGACGTGCTGGCGCGGGTGATCGTCGGCGGCAAGATCTCGCTCACCGTCGGCGTTTTCTCAGTGCTGGGAGCTGTGACTCTGGGAACGTTCATCGGGCTCGTGGCCGGATACTATCGCGGGATCACGGAGATCCTGCTGATGCGCTTTGCCGACATTCAGCTGGCGCTCCCCTTCATCCTGCTCGCGATCATGTTCCTCGCCATTCTGGGAACCGGTGTGGACAAGATCATCTTCTTCATGATCGTCGCGCAATGGGTGCAGTATGCGCGCCTCGTGCGCGGCTCCGTGCTGTCGCTGCGGGACCGTGAGTTCATCCTCTCCGCGCGTGCCATCGGCGTCGGCAACGGACGCATCATCCTCACCCACATCCTGCCCAACGTGCTCGGTCCCATCATCATCCTGATGACCCTGCAGGTGGCCAACAACATCCTGCTCGAAAGCAGCCTGACCTTCCTCGGCCTCGGCGTCGATCCGCTGATCCCGAGCTGGGGCGGCATGCTGGCGGACGGGCGCACCTATCTGCAGACGGCATGGTGGGTCAGCGTCTTCCCGGGACTTGCCATCATGTTCACCGTGCTCGGCCTGAACCTCCTCGGAGATTGGCTGCGCGATCTCCTCGACCCGACAGGACAGACCTCGAAATGACAATTTTGCTCGACGAGCGGATTCCGCGCACTCTCGACAGCCTCGTGCGCGAATGGGGCGGAAGCGACCATCGCGGCATGGTCCTCGAAGCCTGGCTGTTCGAGGACGAGGCGGCGCGTCGCCGCGCCGAGCAGGTCTTTGCCGCATCCGGCATTCATGCCCGCCTGCGCAGCGCCTACAAGCCGCTCGTCCATGCCTTTCTCGAAGAGTTCGACCTGAAGGGCGTGACCCGGGCCATTGTGCGCTATCCGGTGCATGAGAAGGCGGACCGTCTGCGCTTCCTGTCGGAGGCCTATCCTCTGGCCGCCCTGCTCGAGGGCATCGACACGCGCTTCGAGCCCGGCGAGACGGGCCTGACTTATCGGGTCACGCTCGAATATGCGGATGAAAGCGTCGCGGAGCATGAGGTCTTCGCGCCCAACCGCCTGCGCACCAACCATCTCGATCAGGTCGACCTGACCCCGACCGGCTGGCTGAAGGTGACGGGCCGCGCCGATGGAGGGACCGACCTCGACGAGCCGCTCGAGACCGAGATCGAGCAAGTCTTCCACAAGGTGATGTCGACAATCATGGCCCATGAATGGCCTTCAGAAGAGCCTTATGCCGAGACGCTCGCCATCGATGTCACGATACCCGGCATCGAGCGTCCGCTCGATTACGGCGACGAGGTCATGAGCACCCGCGAGGCGCTGCACGAGGACTTCTACTTTTCGATCATCGAGTTCTTCAAGCACCGTTCCGGACGCCCGCCCGAGGATCGCGGCCTGCAGCCGGGCCAGATCGTGCCGGACATCCGCGCCGGCGAGGGCGATGCGCAGGTGCGCGTGAGCCTGCGCTCCTTCGGCACGCCGCAGGATCCTGAGCGGCCGGAGCAGGATATCGAAACGGCGGATGCGGCTCCCAGCCTCGCGCAGATCCATCGCGAGCTTGCCGCGCTCCCTGGTGAAACGTTCGAGGGAATGTCCCGCGAAGGACGTCCCATCCCCGGCATCTACCGGGCCGGATCGCGCCCGGCTGTTCTCGTGACCGGCGGACAGCATGCCAATGAGACCTCGGCTCCGGTCGGCACCTTGAGGGCCGTTCGCCGGCTTTTGGCCAGCCCTGATGCGAACATAGCTTATATCCCCGTCGAGAACCCGGACGGCTACGCGCTGCATGGCCGCCTCTGCGAAGGCAGCCCGCGCCACATGCACCATGCCGCGCGCTATACCTCCCTCGGCAACGATCTGGAATATGGCCGCGCCGAACCCGTCTACGAGATCGGCGCCCGCAACCAGGCGCTGGCGCTGTCGGGCGCACAGCTGCATCTCAATTTCCATGGTTACCCGGCCCATGAATGGACGCGGCCCTTCACGGGCTACCTGCCCCGCGGCTTCGAGCTCTGGACGATCCCGAAGGGCTTCTTCCTGATCATCCGTCATCATCCCGCCTGGGCCGGGACGGCAAGGACCCTGGTCGAGGCCGTCACGAACGGCCTCTCGGCCGTACCGGGTCTGGCCGAATTCAATCGCCGCCAGATCGAGATCTGCTCGATCCATTCGGGCGGCACGCCCTACGAGATCATCAACGACGTGCCTTGCCTCCTGACCTCCGATGAGCGGAATCCGACGCCGCTGACCCTGATTACGGAATTCCCGGACGAGACGATCTACGGGGAGGCCTACCGGTTTGCCCATACGGTTCAGATGGCCACCGTCATTGCCGCCGAGGAAGCTTTTGCCACGATCATGGCCGGCGTTGCCTGAGATGCGCGGCCAGTGGTGATGGCTGCGGCGGAACGACGCTCGCGTTGCGTTACGCACATCGTCTCCTGAGGTGCCCGGAGCGGGAAGGGTGCCATGCGCCTCCAATCCGTCCCGCATCCCCTCTCATGTCTCAAGCAAGGGAGCTTTAACGCTGACTGCCCTTCGCGCTTGCGAGAACATTGCATAAACGTTATATCAAAAGCGTAATTCTATAAGCGCTTTAGCGCTGCTAAGCATTCTCTGAAGGGCTGCCATCATGCCTAAGTTGTTCGATTTCCAGGCCGAAAGCCTTCCCTCCTGGTGGGACGGCAATTTCCGGATGCCGTGGACTCGGACGAATCTCGACCTGATCCAGGGCGATGGCGCCTCGCAGGTCGTAATCGTCCCGACCGTGTATATGGACAGCCTGACATCGACCCGCGTGTACCGCGACAACGGCGACCCCGGCGGATACAACACCGACAACGCTCCCCGCACGGAAAGCGACGGCTCGATCGAGGCCGCGATCAACTATGCCAAGAGCCGCGGGCTCGAGATCATCTTCAAGCTTCATGTCAACGTCCAGAACGGCGACTGGAATGCCCTGATCGGTCCGCCTGAAGGCTCTACCCCGGCTCAGGCCAAGCAGTGGGCGGACAATTGGTTCGCGTCCTACAAAGAAGCCGTGGTGCATTACGCCAGGCTCGCGCAGAAGAACGGCGTGACGGCTTTCGCCATCGGCAACGAATGCGAGAGCATGACGGGCGACAACTACCGCGAGTATTGGGTCGATATCATCGATGCCGTGCGCGAGGTCTACGACGGCCAGCTGACCTATGCCGCGACCTGGACCGAGGCGCTCCATGTGAGCTTTTGGGACAAGCTCGATTACATCGGCGCCAACCCTTACATCTCGTTTACCGATAGTCCCAACCCGACCTTGCAGCAGCTGATTGACGGTTGGACCAGGCCGTCGAAGTTCGGACATGTCAGCCAGCCGATTGTCGAAAGGTTCGGAGAGAACATTTCGGCCATCGATGCGTTGCAGCGGATCGCCGAGCAGTATGGCAAGAAGCTGATCTTCACCGAGACCGGTTTCCGCAGCCTCGACGGCAGCAACTACGATCCCTGGACCTGGCGCAGCGGCACGGTCGATGTCGTCGAGCAGGCCAACATGTTCCAAGCCTTCTACAAGATCATCACCGACGAGGCCAACGAAGGCTGGGTCGGCGGCTACTGGCTGTGGAACTACGATGCGGGCCAGATGGTGGCCGATCCCAGCCCGGATGACGGCTACTATACCCACGGCAAGCTGGCCGACCAGCTCGTCGAGCAGTATTTCAAGGATCCTCAATCGGTGAAGGGCAGGCTGATTTCAGGCACGGCCGCCGGTGACGTGCTGAGAGGCGGGTTCAACAACGACACGCTTGTCGGAGCAGGCGGCAACGATACCCTGCAGGGCAATGCCGGTGCGGATGTCTATGTCTATGCTGGCGGCGAGGGCAACGACACGATCCTCGGCTTCGACCCTGGGCAGGGCGACCGGATCGTCCTGAACAACGTCGGCACCCGCTTCACGGACCTGCAGATTCATCAGGTCGGCGGTGGCTATGTCATCGCTTTCGCGGATGGCGGCAGCCTCACGATCATGACGTCAGCGGCGCCGACAGCCGAGTGGTTCATGTTCAACGGCACCGGACCGGCGGGCGCTTCCACGAAGCCGTCCCCCGGCAACGACGAGATTACCGGAACGGACAAGGCCAATGTCATCAAGGCCCAGGATGGCGATGATGTCATCAACGGCCTCGGCGGCAACGACAATCTGAGCGGTCAGAACGGCGACGACACCGTCTATGGCGGCGCCGGCAACGATGCTCTCTACGGCAATGACGGCGACGATTATATGGAGGGCGATTCAGGCAACGACCGCCTCTATGGCGGCAACGGTCTCGATATCCTCTATGGCGGAGCGGGCAACGACCAGCTGCGCGGTGAGGACGGCGACGACATGCTGTATGGTGATGACGGCATCGACATGCTTCGCGGCGGCAATGGCTACGATCTTCTCGATGGCGGCAAAGGCAACGACAAGCTCTACGGCGAAGCCGGCGATGACCGGCTTGAGGGCGGCGGCGGCAGCGACATCATCCAGGGTGGGGCCGGCAACGACACTATCAAGGGCGACAATATGTCGGACCCTGCCGGCAACGACAAGCTCTATGGCGGCGATGGCAAGGATGTGATCTCCGGCTGGTTCGGTGCCGATCAGATCTGGGGCGGCTCAGGCGACGATGTTCTCGACCCTGGAGCCGGCAACGACAAGCTCTGGGGCGGTTCGGGCTCCGATCGCTATGTCTTCAATTCCGATATGGGCCAGGACATCGTCTACGACTTCAAGGTGAATCAGAAAGAGCTTCTGCTCATCCGTCACAACATCAACCATTCCGGCATCGTCGATTTCGCCACGCTCAAGCCGCACATGAAGCAGGTGGGCAAGAACGTCGTGATGGATCTCGGGACGGGTGAGTGGCTGAAGGGCGACGACCAGCTCACGCTGGCCAATGTCCGGCTGAAGGATCTGAAGGCCGAGCACTTCTATTTCTACTGGTAGGCTGCTTCTGCAGAGGAGTGCTCGCATCAGCCGGGGTTCATGCCCCGGCTGTTTCGTTTTCTCGGACGATGCGCGAGCGGGAACAAGGCGAGTCCTGCTGCCGTTTTCGGCCAGAGCCGGGCATCGCGGCCCGGATGGCGGGAGGTGATCCCATGGCCCGTTTGTCCTGGAAGCAGAGCGAGAATGAAGCCTCGATCAAGGACGCCGTTGATCGTGTGCGCGAGCACGGCGAGTCCCTGCCGCCGATCGAGGATGAGCAGGCCTTCGGCGCCATGTTCGATCGCTTTGCCGACGCCAAGGTGGTGCTCTTAGGCGAAGCGACCCACGGCACCTCGGAATTCTACCGGGCCCGCGCCGCCATCACGAAGCGCCTGATCGAGCACCATGGCTTCACCATCGTGGCGGTGGAGGCCGACTGGCCCGACGCGGCCCGGATCGATTCTTACGTGCGCCACCGCTCTGTTCCCGACGGCGACGACGTGGCCTTCGAGCGCTTCCCCACCTGGATGTGGCGCAATGAAGAGGTGGCCGATTTCGTCAACTGGATGCGCGAGCACAACAAGGAGCGTGCGGAAGACGAGCGGGCCGAGTTCCGCGGGCTCGATGTCTACAGCCTGAACTCCTCGATCCGCTCCGTTCTCGAATATCTCGACAAGGTCGATCCGGAGGCCGCGAAAGAGGCGAGGGGACGCTATGGCTGCCTGAGCCCCTGGCAGTCCGATCCGGCCCGCTATGGCCGCGCCGTTCTCACCGGGCAGAAGAAGCCCTGTGACGAGGCTCTGTTGCACCAGCTCCAGACGATCCTCGACAAACGAATGGACTATCTTCCGGCAGACGGGGGCGAGGCCTTCTTCGATGCGGTCCAGAACGCCAAGATCGTCCACGCGGCCGAGCACTACTACCGCATCATGTACGAGGGCGCGACGGAGTCCTGGAACCTGCGCGACCGGCACATGTTCGAGACGCTCCAGAGCCTTCTCGCCCGGCGCGACAACGCCAAGGCCGTCGTCTGGGCGCACAACTCCCATATCGGCAATGCCGCCGCCACCGCCATGGGCTGGCAGGGCGAGTTCAACATCGGCGAACTCTGCCGCAAGGCCTATCGCGGAGATGCGGTTCTCATCGGGCTCAGTACGGATCGCGGGACCGTG
The DNA here is from genome assembly GCF_016892765.1 of Microvirga arvi. GTDB lineage: Bacteria > Pseudomonadota > Alphaproteobacteria > Rhizobiales > Beijerinckiaceae > Microvirga > Microvirga arvi. The sequence continues at coordinate 121,822 of NZ_JAFEMD010000005.1, read as the reverse complement.
GCGGCTGCCGACGACTGGGACGAGCCGATGCAGGTCAAGAGCGTCCGCCCGGCGCGGCCGGACAGCCACGAGCGGATCTTCCGGGATACGGGCCTCGGCTGCTTCCTCACCGAATGGCGCGAAAACGGCCAGGCCGAGCTGACGGAGGTTCTCTCGCGGCCGCGCCTGGAGCGGGCCATCGGGGTGGTCTACCGCCCTGAAACGGAACTCTACAGCCACTACTTCGAAGCGGTCCTCGCCGAGCAATTCGACGCCTTCGTCTGGTTCGAGGAGACCAGGGCCGTTACCCCGCTGAGCCATGCCCATGGCAGGGGCATGCCGGAGACCTACCCGTTCGGGCTTTGACACTCATCCGGCTGTGTCACCGTCCTCGTCATCCCCGTTCCCGGACTTGATCCGGGGATCCACATCTTTGTCTTCCCTTCCCCTCATCCTGAGGAGCAGACGCAATCCGCGTCTCGAAGGAGGCTCCAGAGCGCACTGTCCGATCCCAACTCCCTCCACCGTCATGGCCGGGCTTGTCCCGGCCATCCCGATCCTGTGAAGCTCAGCGCCCCATGCCATCGAGATCACCGGCACAAGGCCGGTGATGACGCGAGAGGAGCAGTAAGAGCCTGCGCAATGTTCTTACTTTGTTCTTGACAGAATTCCCAACCTCGGCTATATCGTTGTCTTAGATCTGGTCCTGTCGAGGGGCGCGCTCGCGAGGCGTCGCAGTGCGGGAGCAGACACGGTCCTGTGGTGCAGCCTCGCACGCTCACCGACAGGAGGCCCAGGCTTTCGTGCCGGTGGTCGGAATCGGTTCAAGGCCCCCGTCGAGCAGACGGACCCCGCCTTGAGCGGTCACCGGGCTGGCACCGCTTGTCCGCCTAAACAAGCCGTGCGCGAAGAGGCATCTCGGCTCTTCCATCTCACACCATCCATCATCGAGCCGGGCTGCCCGTCGCGCCGCCCTCGATCTCCCCGCAAGGCTCGCAGCTTAGGCTGCGGGCCCCAAGGTGCTGGCTGTTTGGAACTCTGCTGGCGATGAACCCGCGGCGACACTCCCCCGCCTTGCCCCGGTCGTCCGCCCCTGCTAACTGACGGCCAACTCCATTCACATCTCGATCAAACAGGGCTTTTTCCGTGTCCCGTCAATTCATCTACCACATGCGTGGCCTCACCAAGACCTATTCGGGCGGCAAGAAGGTCCTGGACAATATCCATCTCTCCTTCTACCCGGACGCCAAGATCGGCGTGCTCGGCGTCAATGGCTCCGGTAAGTCGACGCTTTTGCGCATCATGGCCGGCACCGATACGGACTGGAACGGCGAAGGCTGGGTCGCCGAGGGGGCCCGCGTCGGCTACCTGCCGCAGGAGCCGCAGCTCGATCCGTCGAAGAACGTTCGTGAGAACGTCATGGAGGGCGTGGCCGCCAAGAAGGCCATCCTCGACCGCTACAACGAGCTCGCCATGAACTACTCCGAGGAGACGGCGGACGAGATGACCCGCCTCCAGGACGAGATCGAAGCCAAGGGGCTGTGGGATCTCGATTCCCAGGTCGATCAGGCCATGGACGCCCTGCGCTGCCCGCCGGACGACTGGTCCGTGGACAAGCTCTCGGGCGGCGAGCGCCGCCGCGTGGCCCTGTGCAAGCTGCTCCTGGAACAGCCGGAACTGCTGCTCCTCGACGAGCCCACCAACCACCTCGACGCCGAGACCACCGCCTGGCTCGAAGGTCATCTGCGCAGCTATCCGGGTGCGATCCTGATCGTCACCCACGACCGCTACTTCCTCGACAACGTGACCGGCTGGATCCTCGAGCTCGACCGTGGCCGGGGCATTCCCTACGAGGGCAATTACTCGTCCTGGCTCGAGCAGAAGCAGAAGCGTCTGGAGCAGGAAGGCCGTGAGGACGAGGCGCACAAGCGCACCATCGAGCGCGAGCGCGAGTGGGTGTCGGCCTCGCCGAAGGCCCGTCAGGCCAAGTCGAAGGCCCGTATCCAGCGCTACGAGGACCTCGTGGCCAAGGCCAACGAGAAGGGGCCGACGACCGCCCAGATCATCATCCCGATCGCGGAGCGCCTGGGCAACAACGTGATCGAGTTCGACAATCTCAAGAAGGCTTTCGGCGACAAGCTCTTGATCGACGGCCTGTCCTTCAAGCTGCCTCCGGGCGGCATCGTCGGCATCATCGGGCCGAACGGCGCCGGCAAGACCACGCTCTTCCGCATGATCACAGGGCAGGAGCAGCCGGACGATGGCTCCATTAAGATCGGCGAGAGCGTGAAGCTCGGATACGTCGACCAGAGCCGCGACTCGCTCGATGCCAACAAGACCCTCTATGAGGAGATTTCGGGCGGCAACGAGGTGCTCTATCTCGGCAAGCGCGAGATCAATGCCCGCGCCTATTGCGGCGCCTTCAACTTCAAGGGCTCCGACCAGCAGAAGAAGGTCGGCGTGCTCTCGGGCGGCGAACGCAACCGCGTGCATCTCGCCAAGATCCTGAAGTCGGGTTCGAACGTCCTGCTCCTCGACGAGCCGACCAACGATCTCGACGTGGATACCCTGCGTGCCCTCGAAGAGGCGCTGGAGGATTATGCGGGCTGCGCCGTCATCATCTCGCACGACCGCTGGTTCCTCGACCGCATCGCCACCCACATCCTCGCCTTCGAGGGTGACAGCCATGTGGAATGGTTCGAGGGCAACTTCGCCGATTACGAAGAGGACAAGAAGCGCCGCCTCGGAACCGACTCCACGATCCCCCACAGGATCAAGTACAAGAAGTTCGCGCGGTAACCGCCGTGGGGACGACCCTCATCACAGGCATGGGACGCGGAATCGGGCGCGAGTTCGCCCGCGTTCTTTCATTTTAGACAGACTTGGTATTCCACCAGCGAGCGCTAAGGATCCTGCAGTAACGCCAACAAAGCCTTCAGCCTGAGTTCATGTCCTCTAGGATAAGTTCTCGATACTAAGGCAGCGAAGATGCGTATGAGACGTGGTCTCCCAATCGTCGTTGCCTCGTGGAGGGTCACATGGTCTGCACGAAGAAGGTTTTTGCTGTGGGGGCGGCCGCTCTGGTCATAGGCGGCTCTCTGATGATTACGACTCCTGCGACCGCAGGTGAATCGACCGGTCGCTGGCGCAACGGAATGGTCGCGGGCCCCTATGGCCCAGGCTATTACGGGCAGCGCCATGCGTACCGGCCTCACTACGGCTATCGTCGTCACAACAATGGTGGCGCGGTTGCTGCCGGTGTGATTGGAGGGCTCGCTCTGGGTGCGCTGGCATCCTCTGCCTATGCCGCCCCGGCCTATCCAAGCTACTACGGCGCGGGCGCCTATGCGGCACCTTCGTGCTATATGGTCCGGCGGCGCTTTGTGGACGAGTGGGGACGCGTGATCATTCGCCGGGAACAGATCTGCGAATAAGGACGCCTCCCACCATTGATCTCCGGGATGCCGAAGGAATTCGGCATCCTTACCTTTAGTAATCGGGGCTTCCACAAGGCAGTTGGGTTATCTGACGAAACAGTGTATGACCCTTGAGGCACGAGACAAAAGAAGAGAGTCCACGTGCCAGCCGATCATATTTCCAGCTTTGAATCCGTCGCAACGCCCGAAGAGGCCGTCGAGCGGCTCATCCAGCTCCATGACAGCGCCATCGAGGCGCAGCGCCACGCGCTGGAGCACTTCTTCGCCACCGGCACGGCCCCTACACCCCTCGAACGATCCCGCTTCCGCTATCCGGAGCTGCGCCTCGATTATCGGGCATCCTCGGTGCCGCCGATCAAGCAGCGCGCCTATGCCAAGTTCCAGGGGGCTGGGACCTATGCGACCACCATCACCCAGCCGGCCTTCTATCGGACCTATCTGCTGGAACAGCTGCAATATCTGGTGCGCGATTATGGCGCCACCATCGCGGTCGGGGTCAGCGACCAGGAGATCCCTTACCCTTACGTCTTCGAGCGGGGCGACGAGCTGGGCCGGGGGGCGCATTCCGCCTCCGAGCTCGCGCAGCACTTCCCGACGCCGCTTCTCGCCAAGGTCGGCGACGAAATCGCTGACGGCACCTGGCTTTTCCATGAGAACGAGGCGCGCCCCCTTGCCCTCTTCGATGCGGCGCGGGTGGATTACTCGCTGCGCCGCCTCGTGCACTATACGGGCAGCGACTGGCGCTGCCTTCAGCCCTGGATCCTGCTGACCAATTACCACCGCTATGTGGACCAGTTCATCCGCTGGGCCGTGAAGGAGCTGGCCGACGAGAACGGGCCTTACACGCGTCTCGTCCTGCCGGGCGGCGTCAGCATCGAGCGGGGCTTGGACGCGACGACGGTCGAGGACCTGATCGGCTCTTCGCCGTGGCACCGGTTCCAGATGCCCGCCTATCATCTCATGCGCAGGGACGGGCAGGGCGTGACCCTGGTCAATATCGGCGTCGGCCCGTCGAATGCGAAGAACATCACGGATCACCTCGCCGTGCTGCGCCCCCATTGCTGGCTGATGGTCGGCCACTGCGGGGGCCTGCGCCAGTCGCAATCCATCGGCGATTATGTGCTCGCTCACGGCTATCTCCGGCGCGACCACATTCTCGACAGCGCCGTGCCGCCGGAGATCCCGATCCCGGCCCTGGCCGAGATCCAGGTCGCCCTGCAGGATGCGGCGGTCCAGGTGACCGGTGAGCGTGGCGAGGAGCTGAAGCGGCGCCTGCGCACAGGCACGGTCGTGACCTACGACGACCGGAACTGGGAGCTGCGCTGGAGCCAGGAGCGGCGCCAGATCAATCTCTCCCGGGCCATCGCGGTCGACATGGAAAGCGGCACCATCGCGGCACAAGGGTATCGCCTGCGCGTGCCCTACGGAACTCTGCTCTGCGTCTCCGACAAGCCCTTGCATGGGGAGATCAAGCTGCCGGGTGCGGCCAATGCCTTCTACGAACGCGCGGTGAGCGAGCATCTCATGATCGGCCTAGCGGCCCTCGACATCCTCAGAGGGCAGCGCACGTCACTGCATTCTCGCAAGCTGCGCAGCTTCGACGAACCGCCCTTCCGGTAAGCCGACACTCGATGTCCCGCGAGAGCTTTGGCCTGCTTCTAGGCTTCGTCGGCATGTGCGTTTTTGCGGGCACGCTGCCCTTTACGCATATCGCCGTCGAGCATCTGAGCCCGCTCTTCGTCACGGCAGGCCGGGCCGCGCTCGCGGGATTTCTGGCGCTGGCGACGGTCCTTCTCCTGCGCAGGCCCTGGCCGTCGCGGCGCCAGGCCTGCGCCCTGGCGCTCGTCGCCCTGTGTCTGGTCGGGGGCTTTCCGGGATTTACCGCACTCGCCATGCAGAGTGTCCCGGCATCCCATGGCGGCGTGGTGCTCGGCATCCTGCCGCTTGCCACCTCCGTCATCAGCACCCTGATCGCGGGCGAGCGCCCAAGCCCGGCCTTCTGGGTGGCAGCTCTGGCCGGGGCGGCTCTCGTCATCGGTTTCACCTTGCAGGAAGGTGGCGGCTCCTTGGGGCAAGGAGATGTCTTCCTTCTCGGTGCGGCCCTGTCGTCGGCCCTGGGCTACGTGCTCTCCGGCAAGCTGGTTCGTGCGGGCATCCCCGGCTGGGAGGTGATCTCCTGGGTTCTGGTCGTCGCCCTGCCGGTCACGATCCCCGTGGCGCTCTGGAGCATGCCGGAGGAGCCGGGGACTATTCCCGCCTGGAGCTGGATCAGCTTCGCCTATGTCGCCCTCATGAGCCAATATCTCGGCTTTTTCGCCTGGAATGCGGGGCTTGCCATCGGCGGCATCGCCCATGTCAGCCAGGTTCAGCTCCTGCAGACCTTCGTCACCTTGATGATTGCCTCCGTCCTCAACCGCGAGGCCATCCCGCTCTCCGCCTGGCTTGTCGCCGGAGCCGTACTTGTGCTCGTCATCCTGGCAGGACAGGCGAAGGTTGCCCGAGAAAAGTCCTAACTGTCCTTGCTCTCGTTCCAAAACACATATAAATATATCTTTATATGTAAGAGCGAGATTTGTCCGTGCCTGACACCCCGTCTCCATCCCTGGACCTGACCCTGGACGTGCTGCGGGCCGCTGCCGAGGAGACGCGCCTGCGGATGCTGGCGCTTCTGACGGAGGGGGAGCTCTCCGTTTCCGACCTCACCGATATCCTGGGGCAGTCCCAGCCGCGCATCTCCCGCCACCTGAAGCTCCTCGCCGAAGCGGGCCTTGTGGAACGGCACCGGGAAGGGGCCTGGGCTTTCTTCCGGCTCACCGACCGGGGAGCGGCCCTGCGCATCATCCGCCCGATCCTGGAGAGCCTCGACCGTACCGATCCGCAATTGCTGGAGGACCGCACCCGGCTCGAGGCCGTGCGTACGCAGCGTGCGCAGGCGGCGCAGGCCTTCTTCTCGCGTCTCGCTCCAGAATGGGACCGGATCCGTTCCCTTCACGCGCCGGAGACCGTGGTCGAGGCAGCCGTGCTTGATGCGCTGGGACCGCGCCAGATCCGCAACCTCGTCGATCTCGGCACCGGCACCGGCCGCATGCTGCAGCTGCTGGCACCCCGCGCCCAGCGCACGGTCGGGTTGGATGCCAGCCATGCCATGCTCTCCGTCGCCCGTGCCAATCTGGAAAAGGCCGGTTTGAGAGGCATTGAGCTGCGGCAGGGGGACATCTACGCACCCCCGTTCCCCCGCAACACCTTCGACCTCGTCGTCATCCATCAGGTCCTGCACTATCTCGACGATCCGGCTCGCGCGATCCGCGAGGCCGCGCGCCTCGTGGCGCCTGGCGGGCGCATCCTCGTGGTGGATTTCGCGCCGCATAACCTCGAATTCCTGCGTGAGGCGCAGGAGCATCGCCGCCTCGGCTTTGCTCCGGCTCAGGTCGCCGGTTGGCTCGACGAGGCGGGGCTCGACTGCACGCTCAACCGGGAGATCGCTCCGCCCAAGAAGGGCGACGAGCATCTGACCGTTTCCCTTTGGCTTGGCCAGGATCGCCGTGTGGTGACGGATTGGCCCTTGAGTGAACCCGACAGAGAGGTCGCCTGATGTCACCGCTCACCCTTCGCCCCAGCCGGCAGGTTTCCTGTCCGATCAAGGTGTCCTTCGAGTTCTTCCCGCCCAAGACGCCGGAGATGGAGACGACGCTCTGGTCCTCCATCCAGCGTCTGGCCCCGCTCAACCCGCAATTCGTCTCCGTCACCTACGGCGCAGGCGGCTCCACCCGCGAGCGTACCCATGCGACTGTGTCCCGCCTCGTGCAGGAAACGCAGCTGAAGCCTGCGGCTCATCTAACCTGCGTTGCCGCGACCAACGAGGAAGTGGACGATGTCGTACGCTCCTATTGGGATGCGGGCGTGCGCCACATCGTGGCTTTGCGCGGCGATCCGGTGGGCGGCATCGGCACCGTCTACGAGCCGCATCCGGGCGGCTACCGGCAGACCTGCGACCTCGTTGCCGGCATCAAGGCCATCGGCGACTTCGAGGTCTCCGTCTCGGCCTATCCGGAAAAGCATCCGGAGGCCTCGTCGCTCGATGCGGATATCGACGTGCTGCAGGCCAAGGTCGATTGCGGCGCTGACCGCGCCATCACGCAGTTCTTCTTCGATAACGATCACTACTTCCGGTATCTCGACCGGGTGCGCGCCCGCGGCATCAACATCCCGATCGTGCCCGGCATCGTGCCGGTGCAGAATTTCAAGCAGACGGCGAACTTCGCCTCCAAGACCGGCGCGAGCATCCCGGACTGGCTGGCGGCCCGCTTCGAAGGCTTGGAGAACGATGTGGAGACCCGCAGGCTCGTCGCGGCAGCGGTCGCGGCGGAGCAGGTGATCGATCTGGTCGACCGCGGGGTGGGCGAGTTCCACTTCTACACCATGAACCGTGCCGATCTGGTCTATGCCATCTGCCACCTTCTCGGATTGCGCGACCAGAGCGTGAAGGCTGCCGCCTGACAAGCCTCCGATGTCCGGCACAGGCATCTGCCTGTACCACAATCGAAATCAACATCGACGGTCGGGCAAACCGGTCGCGGTGCAACGAGAACAGATCGAATGACTGCATTCAATCCTCGCCCCGCCAACGGCACCGATGTGCTCAAGGCCCTCCGTGAAGCCGCTTTGACGCGGATCCTTGTGCTTGACGGCGCGATGGGGACGGAGCTGCAGCGCTCACGCTTCTCCGAAGAGGACTTTCGCGGGCAGCGCTTCAAGGACTGGAAGCAGGACGTCAAGGGCAACAACGACCTCCTGATCCTCACGCAGCCCGATGCGGTGCGCGATGTACACCTCGCCTATTTCCTGGCAGGCGCCGACATCGTCGAGACCAACACCTTCTCCGGCACATCCATCGCGCAGGCCGATTACGGCATGGAGGAGATCGTCTACGAGCTGAACGTCGAGGGTGCACGCCTCGCCCGCGAGGCTGCGCTGTTGGCCGAGAAGCAGGATGGCCGTCGTCGCTTCGTGGCAGGCGCCGTCGGCCCGACGAACCGCACGCTCTCCATCTCGCCCGACGTGAACAATCCCGGCTACCGCGCGGTCACCTTCGATCAGGTGCGCGAAGCTTACGCCGAGCAGGTGAGGGGGCTCGTCGATGGCGGCTCGGAGATCATCCTCATCGAGACGATCTTCGACACGCTGAACGCCAAAGCCGCCATCGTCGCGACCCATCAGGTCTTCGCCGAAAAGAACGTGAAGTTGCCCGTGATGATCTCGGGCACGATTACGGATCTGTCCGGCCGCACGCTTTCAGGCCAGACGCCCACCGCCTTCTGGCATTCAGTGCGGCATGCGGAGCCGTTCTCCATCGGCCTCAACTGCGCCCTCGGTGCGCGCGAGATGCGCGCGCACATCCAGGAAATCGGCAAGGTCGCGGATACCCTGGTCTGCGCCTATCCCAATGCCGGCCTGCCGAACGAGTTCGGTCTCTATGACGAGCGCCCGGAGGCAACCGCCTCCATGCTGGCGGAGTTTGCCGATGCGGGCCTCGTGAACGTGGTCGGCGGCTGCTGCGGAACGACGCCGGAGCACATCCGCGCCATTGCCGAGTCCGTTGCCGGCAAGGCGCCGCGCAATGTGCCGAAGATGAAGCCGCTCATGCGCCTGGCGGGCCTCGAGCCCTTCACGCTCACGTCCGACATTCCCTTCGTGAATGTGGGCGAGCGGACGAACGTCACGGGCTCCGCCAAGTTCCGCAAGCTCATCACCAACAATGATTACGCCGCCGCCCTCGACGTGGCGCGGGATCAGGTGGCGAACGGCGCACAGATCATCGACGTCAACATGGACGAGGGCCTGCTCGATTCCGAGAAGGCCATGGTGGAGTTCCTCAATCTCGTGGCCGCCGAGCCCGACATCGCCCGCGTGCCGGTGATGGTCGATTCCTCCAAGTTCCATGTGATCGAGGCCGGCCTGAAGTGCCTTCAGGGCAAGGCCATCGTGAACTCGATCTCCATGAAGGAAGGCGAGGAGTCTTTCATCGAGCACGCGAAGATCTGTCGCTCCTATGGCGCCGCCGTCGTGGTGATGGCGTTCGACGAGCAGGGGCAGGCGGATACCTTGGAACGTAAGGTCGAGATCTGCACTCGCGCCTACAAGATCCTGACTGAGCAAGTGGGCTTCCCGCCGGAAGACATCATCTTCGATCCGAACGTGTTCGCGGTCGCTACGGGAATCGAGGAACACAACGGTTACGGCGTCGCCTTCATTGAGGCGGTGCGCATCATCCGCGAGAGCCTGCCGCATGCCCATATCTCGGGCGGCGTGTCGAACCTGTCCTTCTCGTTCCGCGGCAACGAGCCCGTGCGCGACGCCATGCATTCCGTATTCCTGTTCCACGCCATCAAGGTCGGCATGGATATGGGCATCGTCAATGCCGGCCAGCTTGCCGTTTATGACGAGATCGATGCCGAGCTTCGCGAACTGTGTGAGGACGTGGTGCTCAACCGCCGCCCCGATGCCACCGAACGCCTGCTGGAAGCAGCGCCCCGCTTCAAGGGAGACGGCTCCGGCGCCGTAAAGGCGGCTGATCTGGAATGGCGCTCGTGGGCCGTCGGGAAGCGCATCGAACATGCGCTCGTCAACGGCATCACGGAGTTCATCGAGCAGGATACGGAAGAGGCGCGCCAGGGCGTGGAGCGTCCGCTGCACGTGATCGAAGGCCCGCTCATGGCGGGCATGAACGTGGTCGGCGATCTCTTCGGTGCCGGAAAGATGTTCCTGCCGCAGGTGGTGAAGTCCGCCCGCGTGATGAAGCAGGCTGTTGCCTATCTCATGCCGTTCATGGAAGCCGAGAAGGCGGCCAACGGCGCAGCTACCGAACGCTCGGCCGCCGGCAAGGTGCTGATGGCGACTGTGAAGGGCGACGTGCACGACATCGGCAAGAACATCGTCGGAGTTGTGCTCGCCTGCAACAACTACGAAGTCATCGACCTAGGCGTCATGGTGCCGGCGCAGAAGATCCTGGACACGGCACGCAAGGAGAAGGTCGATATCATCGGCCTCTCGGGCCTCATCACGCCCTCGCTCGACGAGATGGTGAACGTGGCAAGCGAGATGGAGCGCGAGGGCTTCGACATCCCGCTGCTCATCGGCGGCGCGACCACGAGCCGCGTGCATACGGCGGTCAAGATCCACCCGAACTATCATAAGGGCCAGGCGGTCTACGTGACCGATGCAAGCCGCGCGGTCGGCGTCGTGTCCTCGCTGCTCTCGTCCGACATGAAGGACGGCTATGTGGAGACGCTGCGCGCCGAATACCGGAAGGTGGCGGATGCGCATGCGCGCTCGGAAGCGGACAAGCAGCGCCTCTCGATCGGGAAGGCACGTGCCAACAAGCTGACATTCGACTGGGCCTCGTATCAGCCGCCCAAGCCCACCTTCACCGGCGCGCGCGTGTTCCGCAGCTACGATGTCGGCGAGTTGGTGCCCTATATCGACTGGACGCCGTTCTTCCAGACATGGGAGCTCAAGGGCCGTTTCCCGGCGATCCTCGACGACGAGAAGCAGGGCGAGGCCGCGCGCCAGCTTTGGGACGATGCCCAGGGCATGCTCAAGCAGCTCGTCGAGGAGCGGTGGTTCAACCCGAAGGCCGTGATCGGCTTCTGGCCTGCCAATGCGGTGGGCGACGATATCCGGCTCTTCACAGGCGAGAGCCGCAGCGAAGAGCTCGCGACATTCCATGGTCTGCGCCAGCAGCTCTCCAAGCGCGACGGCAAGCCGAATATCTGTCTTTCGGATTTCGTGGCGCCCGTCGAGAGCGGAAAGCCCGATTGGATCGGCACCTTCGTGGTGACCTCCGGCATCGAAGAAGTCCGCATTGCGGAAAGATTCGAGCGTGCCAACGACGATTACCGCTCGATCATGGTGAAGGCGCTGGCCGACCGCATCGCGGAAGCTTTCGCCGAGCGCATGCATGAGCGCGTGCGCAGAGAATTCTGGGCCTACGCGCCGGACGAGAACCTCACCAACGAGGGCTTGATCGGCGAGGAGTACCAGGGCATCCGCCCCGCTCCCGGCTATCCCGCACAGCCCGACCACACCGAGAAGGCAACGCTCTTCAGCCTCCTCGAAGCCGAACGCCGTATCGGCGTCACGCTCACCGAGTCCTACGCCATGTGGCCCGGCTCCTCCGTCTCGGGCCTCTACTTGTCGCATCCGCAATCCTATTACTTCGGCGTCGCCAAGGTCGAGCGCGATCAGGTGGAAGACTACGCCGAGCGCAAGGGCATGAGCGTGGCCGAGGTCGAGCGCTGGCTCGGCCCCATCCTCAACTACGATCCGGCGAGCTACCGGGTGATGGCGGCGGAGTAAAATTTACCCACGTGTCATCCCTGACGAAGCGTCAGCGGAGATCTGGGATCGTTCATAGAACATTTTCGTCATGGCCGGGCTTGTCCCGGCTATCTCGATTCAAAAAGGCGCAGCGCTCTTCTTGATCGGGATCACCGGCACAAGGCCGGTGATGACGCGAACTGAGGCAATTCATCCTGCACGCGACCCCGGATCGCATTCGGCGTCCGGGATGACGGGCCTTGACGATCACTCCCGTCTCAATGCTTCGATCGGATCGAGCTTCGCCGCGCGCTGCGCCGGATAGAACCCGAAGAAGATGCCGACGAGCGCGGAGAATCCCACGGCCATGAGGATGGCGTTCGTCGAGACGAGCGAGGGCCAGCCGGCGAGCTGTGCCACGAGATAGGCGGCGCCTGCGCCGAGGCCGATGCCGAGCGCGCCGCCGATGGTGGAGAGGGTCGTCGCCTCGATGAGGAACTGGCTGAGGATATCGCGTGGGCGCGCTCCGACGGCCAGGCGCAGCCCGATCTCGCGCGTGCGTTCGGTGACCGATACCAGCATGATGTTCATGATGCCGATGCCGCCGACGAGCAGCGACACCGCCGCGACGGCGGCAAGCAGCATGGAAAGCGTGTTGGCGGAGGCGGATGCGGTGTTCGCGATCTCGGTCAGGTTGCGGATCGAGAAATCGTCTTCCTGCTCGCCCATGACACGATGCCGCTGGCGCAGCAGGTGCGTCATGCTCTCGATGCCGGGCTCGATGTCGCTTTCGTTGGCGAATTTCACGAAGATCGAGCCGACCGACCCGTCCTTGGCGTAGTTGCGGCCGATCACGCGGCGACGGCCTGCATCGAGGGGCACGAAGATCACGTCGTCCTGATCCTGCCCGAAGGCTGATTGCCCTTTCGGCGCCATCACGCCGATGACGCGGAAGGGCACGTTGCGTACGCGCACGGTCTGACCGATCGGATCGACCTCGCCGAAGAGATTGCGGGCGACCGTCTGGCCGAGGAGGATGACGATGTCGCCGCGGCGGATTTCCTCTGGATCGAAGGTGCGGCCCGAGGCGACATCCCACTCGCGGGCGGAGAACCAGTCGAGATCGATGCCGTAGATGCGCGTGCCCCAATTGCTGCCGCCGGCCACCACTTGCGCGCCACCCTGCACGAAGGGTGCTGCCGCCACCACGCCGTCGATCTCGCGGCTGATCGCCTCGGCATCCTCATCCGTGAGGGATGAAGCGGCACCGGCGCCGAGCCGCGCACCGCCCTGAGTCACATTTCCCGGCGTGACGATGGCGAGGTTGGCGCCGAGCGAACGGATCTGCTGGTCGACCAGATTGCGCGCGCCGGAGCCGATCGCCACCATGGCAATGACCGCAGCGACGCCGATGACGATGCCGAGCATGGTGAGCAGGCTGCGCAGGGCATTGGCCATGATGGCCGAGAGCGCGGAGCGGATGGCCTCGATCAGCCTCATTCGGCGGCCTCCTGCGCGAGATCCCGTGCATCGACAGGGTCCTGGCGATGATCCTCGATGACGCGTCCGTCCCTGAAACGCACGAGCCGTTGCGCATGGCGTCCCACCTCGGCGTCGTGCGTCACGAGCACGATGGTGACGCCCTCGCGGTTGAGTTCCTGGAACAGGGCCATGATCTCGTTCGCCGTGCGGCTGTCGAGGGCGCCGGTCGGCTCGTCGGCGAGCAGCAGGCTCGGGCTGTTGACGAGCGCCCGCGCAATCGCCACGCGCTGCTGCTGGCCGCCGGACAATTGCATCGGCCGGTGATGCGCCCGCTCGGCAAGGCCGACGCGGCCCAGGGCCTCGAGAGCCCGCTCCCGCCGCGTCCTGCGGTCGAAGCCCGCATAGATCATCGGCAGTTCGACGTTGCCGAGCGCATCGACGCGGGGGAGCAGGTTGAACTGCTGGAACACGAAGCCGATTTCGCGGTTGCGCAGGCGCGCCAGGCCATCCGCATCGAGGCTCTCGACGGCCATGCCCGCGAGCCGATACTGGCCTCCTGTTGGCCGGTCGAGGCAGCCGACCAGGTTCATGAAGGTGGACTTGCCCGAGCCGGATGGACCCATGACCGCAACGAAGTCGCCCTGCTCGATCTCAAGCGATACGCCGTCGAGCGCGACGACGCGCCCGGCGTCGAGATCGTAGACCCGTCTGAGATCGCGTGTTTCGATGAGAGTCACGAGGTGCGTCCCTAGAACATCCGCGGTGGACGCGGGCGCCGGGTGGCGCCGCCTGCATCATCCGCAGCATCGGCTCGCTGGGCTCCGACGATGACCGCGGCGCCTTCCTGCAGATCGCCGCGCACGATCTCCGTATAAGCGCCATCCGTTGCGCCGAGGCGCACCGGTACAACCTGCGGCTTGCCATCATCTCCGACACGATAGACGCTGCCGCCGGTTCCCTCGTCCTGATCCGACGCGACCTGATCGCGACGTGCGCGACGCCTCGGGTTCTGCCCTTCGGGGGTGCTGCTCCGTGCTTCACTGGCCACGACGGCGGCGGGCGGCCGAAAGCGCAGGGCTGCATTGGGAATGCGCAGCACATCCTCGCGCTCGTCGGTGATGATCTGGAGGTTCGCGGTCATCCCGGGCAGCAGCGCCTGGTCCTGATTGCGCACGCCGATGACGGCCGTATAGGTCACGACGTTCTGCACGGTCTGCGCGGCGAGACGCACCATGCGCACCCGGCCTTCGAAGGTGCGGTTCGGATAAGCATTCACGGTGAAGGACACTTTCTGCCCTTCCTTCAGGCGCCCCACATCGGCCTCGTCGATATTGGCGTAGATGTCAATCTCCCGCAGATCCTGCGCGATGGTGAACAGGGTCGGTGCTGAGAGCGAGGCGGCGACCGTCTGACCGAGCTCGATGTCGCGCTTCACCACGACGCCGCCGACCGGCGACTTGATCTCCGTACGGGCGAGATCGATCTCGATGTCCCTGAGCTTGGCCTGACGCTGCAGGATGATCGCCTCGGCGGATTTCACATTCGCTTCCGCCAGCGCGAGGTCGGCTTTCAATCCAAGCGTCTCCGCTTGGTTGGAGGCGATCTGCGCATCGGCCGAGGCGAGGTTGGCCTTCTGGATATCCACCTGCGTGCCGGCCTGCTCCAGCGCCGTCTGCGTTCCCACGGCACGGGTATTCAGCGCGGTCTGCCGTTCGAGATTGCGCTGGGCCTCCTCTAGCTGGGCTTGGGTCCGCTCACGCTGCGCCCGAAGGTCGGCGGCCTGAGCTTCGGCGCGCTGAAGCGCGGAGCGGGCCTTGTCGATCTGGGCGCGCTTGGTGTCGAGATCGGCCCTCGCCTGGGCGAGGTCTGCCAGCGCCGCATCCCGGCGCGATTTGATCTGCTCCGCATAGAGGCGGGCCACCACCTGGCCTTCCTTCACGGGCGTGTTGTAGTCGGCAAGAATCTCGACCACCTGGCCCGAGAGCTGCGAGCCGACGAGAACCGTCGTGACCGGGTTCAGCGTCCCCGTGGCGCGCACGCTCGCGATGATCGGGCCACGATCGACCGTGCCGAGCCTGTAGGCCTGATCCGAGGCGTGGCCGCCGCTCGGCTGCCACAGGAGGAAGCCGGCGCTTCCCGCCGCCAGAAGAATGCCGATCAACCACAACCAGACGCGCCGCACTAAAGCAACCCTCAGCAGAGCATGGATGTTCATGCGAGGCGATTGTGGCCGATTTCCTATAGTGTTGCGAGTTAACTCTTTGTCATGCGGCGGCCTGCGGCCGTGCTGCAATCAAATTGCGCAGGGTCATGATGGTGGAGGCATCCGCCACGCCGTCGACGCGCTCGGGACGGAAATGGCGCTGAAAGGCGGTCACGACCTTCTCCGTGTCCTCGTCGAAGACGCCGTTGATCTTCAAGCCATAGCCATACATCACGAGCATGGCCTGCAGGGCCTCGATGGGCATGCCCTGGTCGCCGCGGGAGAAGAAGCGGCCATCGCTCGTTGCGGCAGGCGCGATCCAGTGGCCGACGCCGGCCTCGTGCAGGGTCTTCCAGGGAAAGAGCTCTCCGGGATCGACCTTGCGGCCGGGCGCGACATCCGAATGGGCCAGCACCCGGGTTGCGGGAATGCGCCAGCGGGTGACGATGTCCTTCGCCAGCGCCGCCACGCTCTCGATCTGCACCTCGGGGAAGGGCGGCAGGCCTCCCGGATGGCCGGGATTGGCGATCTCGATGCCGATCGAGCAGGAATTGGTGTCGGTCTCACCGTCCCAGGAGGAGAGGCCTGCATGCCAGGCCCGGCGCGCTTCCGGCACAAGCTGCAGCACGCGCCCATCGCCGAACACGAAGTAATGGGCGGAAACCTGCGAGACCGGATTGCACAGCCATTGCAGGGCTTCGCCCTCGTCCGGCATGCCCGTGTAGTGGAGGATGAGCATGCTGGGGCGCCGGCCATCCCTGCGGTCGCCGTGATTGGGCGACGGGAAGACCTTGGCGGCGACGGAGCTTTCCGGAGTCAGCACACTCATGCGGTCACCTGAGGTTCCGCTCGGCGGCAACGCGCTCCCAGGCAGCGTTGATGGTCGCAAGCCGTTCGGTGGCGATCCTCACGGCTTCCGGCGGCAGGCCGCGGGCGATCTCCCGGTCCGGGTGATTGTCCGCGACGAGCCTGCGGTAATGCCGCTTCAGCTCCTCGTCGCTCATGCTCCGGTCGGCGGCGAGGATGAGATAGGGATCGTCCTTGCGCTTCACGTGCCGGGCGGCGATGCGCTCGAAATCCTTGTCCGAGAAAGCGAAGATCGTCGCCACATCCTTGAGATAGGTGTATTCCGCCTCGTGCACGGCTTCGTCCGCCTTGGCGATGTGGAACAGGCCGTCGAGCACGTCTTCGAGGAGGGCGGCTTCGTCCTTGAACTCCTCGTGGAGCTGGCGAGCGTAGGCTTCGAACCCGTCCGAGGTCTGCATGGCGAGGTTGAACAGCCGTTCCACCCGTTCATGCTCACTCTCCGGCACCTCGACGATCTGCTCGAAGGCTCGGACCTCCACGTCGACCACGACGCCGTCGGCCTTCGCCATCTTGGCGGCGAGCGCCACGAGGCCCATGGTGAAGAGCACGTCGCGTGGCGGCTTTCCGAACAAAGCGCCTTCGCGATCGACGAGAACGTGGCCGGCCACACCACCCAGGAGAGCGCCTATCGGCCCGCCCAACGCGAGTCCGATGCCGGCGCCTCCGAGCTTACCCCAAATCGACTGAATCATCTTGGGTTCAGTCGTACGCTCAAGTGCAGGCAAAAGAAAAGGGGCCGAGAATGTCTCGGCCCCTTAAATTCGCTTTCAGGCGATATCAGCGGCAGTACACGTTGCCGTAGACGTCCTGGTAGGTGCCATAGGGGCAGGCCGGACCGCGCGGAGTCGTCGAGGCGCCGACGATCGCGCCGCCGGCACCACCGATGGCTGCACCCGCAAGAGCACCGCCTGCAGTACCGGTTGCTGCACCGCCGATCGCTGCACCCGCAAGGCCGCCGATCGCGGCCCCGCCGACGGCACGCTCGCCAGGAGTGTTGCAGGCCGCCATCGAGAGGGTGAGGGCACCGGCGGCAATGGCTGTCATGATCTTCTTCATGGAGGCTTCCCTGATGTTGAGCGGGCTGTAGGCTGCCCGTTCCTGTTTAGCTTGACCTTACGCTGTCGCCAACTCCTGGGCGGAGAAAGAGTTCCTCGAAACCGCCAAGCTGACGGAAAAATCAGAACGCGCGTGCCGCTGAAATCATGACCGAAAGGCCTGATGCCACAAGGGAAACACGGTCAAGCTTGAACCAAGTCTGAACAAATATGCGCCTGGATGTGCCACATCTTCGCCCTATTTGGCCGTCACCCAGCCCGCCCTCGCGATTATCGCCGGATGGAGTTTCTGTTTGACTTGGCAACACCTTCTCAGAACGCTGGCAATCGCGAGCCTTGGTGCAACGGCGCTGGTCCTCGCTTCTCAGGCACGGGCTGAGGGAGAAAGCGACAGTCTCGTCACTCCCGATGCCGCCGAGCAGCTCTTAGGTGCCGCCGCAGCCGAGGCAGCGGCTTTTGCCGCGGAGGAAGCTGCCGAAGCATCCGACAGCCAGGAGCCGGTGAAGGGAGCCAAGGGGGTGAATGGTAAGAAGCCGAAGGAAGCTGTCGCTTCCAAAGCCGGCAAGCCCCAGGCCGATGCAAAAAAAGAGGGCCTGCCCAACAGGTCCGTCGATGCCGCCGAGATGGATGAAGCACCCGATCAGCAGACCGCGTCCCTTCCTGCAGCCCTAACCGACGCAGGATCGCGGGCCCGGCTTCCGGATGGAGTTCGCGCCAATGCGCTGAAGCCCATGATCGTGCGGTATGCGTCCGAGAACGGGCTGCCCTATGAACTGGCTGATGCCGTGGTGCGGCTCGAGAGCCGCTACAACGCGGGCGCCCGCAATGGCCCGAACATGGGTCTCACCCAGATCAATGTCCGTACCGCCCAGTCGCTGGGCTACCAGGGTTCCGCCGCCGGGCTTCTCGATGCGGAGACGAATCTCCGCTACGGCCTAAAATACCTGGCCAAGGCTTACAAGCTCGCGGGCGGGGACACCTGCGGCACCATCCTGCGCTATCAGTTCGGCCATCGTACCCAGACCATGACCTCCGCCTCCCGCGCCTATTGCGCCAAGGTGAAGGTGATTGCGGCGGCCGCCGAGTAGTGCCCCGGCCTTGACGGCGGGACCCTTTTGGCACCACATCCCCCTCGTCAGCCGGCCGGGCGGCCGCTTCGAGTTCAGCTCGGGGAGGAAAGTCCGGGCTCCATGGAAGCAAGGTGCCGGATAACGTCCGGCGGGGGAAACCCTAGGGAAAGTGCCACAGAAAGCAGACCGCCCCGCGAAGGTCTTCGGACCCACGGGGTCAGGGTGAAAGGGTGCGGTAAGAGCGCACCGCGGACGCAGCAATGCGGACGGCATGGTAAACCCCACCAGGAGCAAAACCGAATAGGGACGACAGGCGCTCGCGCCAGGCCGGTTTCCAGGCTCGTCGTCCGGGTTGGTTGCTAGAGGCGGCCAGCAATGGCCGTCCCAGAGGAATGGTCGCCACGTCCAATGTCTTAGACTTTGGGCCCTACAGAACCCGGCTTACAGGCCGGCTGACCCCATCTTTCCACAGGCCGAAATCTGCAAGAAAGCGGAGCAAACCTTTGCTCCGCTTACGATTCATTAACCGTAAATGCGTCTCATGGGGACGCATGCCATGAGGCCTGCGCTCCATCTCCGTTCCGTTGACGACCATATTATCCCATGTTATCCCAAACCATCCCGTCGACGGTGTTCTCCGAAGAGGGCGTCAAGCACCCGAGAAGTGCTGGCGTTGTTCTTCTGAAGGTAGCGTCTCCACCGGCTGCGGGTGGCGGATCGTCACGATCCGCCGGGGGGCTGACAATCAGGAGCGTGCGAGCTGCGGCCAATGAACCGCTTCGTGTCCAATTTCACCAACAAGTTGGATTCGAAGGGTCGCGTCTCGATCCCCGCATCCTTCAGGGCCGTCTTGGCCCGGGATGGATTCGAGGGGCTCTACGTGCATCCGGCGCTCGACGCGCCGGCGCTGGACGCAGGCGGCAACGTGCTTCTGAACGAGATCGATGCGTTCTTGTCGACGCTGTCGCCCTATTCGGACGAGCGGGATCAGCTGTCGACGGCATTGTTCGGGACCAGCGAGATTCTGAAGGTCGATCCGGAGGGGCGTGTCATCCTGACGGATACGGTAAAAGTGCATGCCGGGATCGGCGACACGGTGACGTTCGTCGGACTTGGCCACAAGTTCCAGATTTGGGAGCCCGAGCGCTTCCGTGCGCACTTGGAGGAGGCGCGCACGAAGGTTCGAGATCTGAAGAAGGCGTTGGGAAACCGAATTTTGGAGCCAAGGTTAGTGCAGAACACCTCGCCAGGAGTACGGGAGCGATGATGGGACGCGGCGACGGCCCAGGAGCCGGAGCCGCTGGCGGACCATCCCGTCACGTTCCTGTTCTCCTGGCGGAGGTTGGCACAGCACTCGATGCGAAGCGCGGGGGCGTTTTCATCGACGGCACGTTCGGTGCAGGCGGCTATACGCGCGCCATTCTCGACGCTCATCCGCAGAACAGGGTCATCGCCATCGACCGCGATCCCGACGCGATTGCCGGCGGGGCTGCGCTTGCAACCAAATTCAAGAAGCGCCTGATGCTCGTGCCGGGTCGCTTCGGCGATCTCGACGACATTGCGCACACGCAGGGATTCGACAGCGTCGATGGCGTCGTGCTCGATATCGGCGTCTCGTCCATGCAGCTCGATCAGGCCGAGCGCGGCTTCTCGTTCCGCAACGAAGGCCCGCTCGATATGCGCATGGAGCAAAGCGGGCCGAGCGCGGCGGATCTCGTCAATGAAGCATCGGAAGCCGAGCTTGCCGACATCTTCTATCACTATGGCGAAGAGCGCCGCGCGCGCGCCGTCGCCCGTGCCGTCATCGAGGCACGGCGCCGCCAGCCCTTCGAGACGACGCGGCAGCTTGCCGATCTCGTGGCCTCCCTGATTCGGCAGGAGCCCGGCGGCATTCATCCTGCCACGCGCGTGTTCCAGGGGCTGCGTATCGCGGTCAATG
Source organism: Microvirga arvi (assembly GCF_016892765.1). Classification (GTDB taxonomy): domain Bacteria; phylum Pseudomonadota; class Alphaproteobacteria; order Rhizobiales; family Beijerinckiaceae; genus Microvirga; species Microvirga arvi. The sequence continues at coordinate 101,474 of NZ_JAFEMD010000005.1, read as the reverse complement.
ACGAACTCGGAGAGCTGGCTCGCGCATTGCACGCGGCCGAGCGCATCCTGAAGCCAGGCGGACGTCTCGTGGTCGTCACATTCCACTCCCTGGAAGACCGCATCGTGAAGCAGTTCTTCACGGCCCGTACCGGGCGCGCACCCACCGGCTCGCGTCACCTGCCGACGGCGGCAGCGCCCGAAGCCACCTTCGATGCGGTCACGCGCGGTCCCATTGCGCCGAGCGAACAGGAAATGGCGCGCAACCCGCGGGCGCGCTCGGCAAAGCTGCGAGCCGGAGCACGCACCGATACGCCGCCGCAGGAGCCGCTGAGCGCCATCACTATGCTGGCCGAACTGCCGCAGACAGCCGAGAAAAAGGGAGGGCGCCGGTGATCCGACTGCTCCATATCATCGCGATATCCGCCCTCATCGCATCGGCGGGCTACGCATACTCGATCAAGTACGAGACGCTCTACTACGTCGAGCAGGTGGCGAAACTGAAGTCGCAGGTGAGCCGCGAGCGCGAGGCCATCGCGGTGCTGCAGGCCGAGTGGCAGTATCTCGATCGTCCCGACCGCCTGCAGGTGGCCGCCGACAAGCACCTCGACCTTCAGCCCTTGAAGATCCAGCAGCTCGCGCGGCTGTCCGATCTGCCGAACCGGCCCTCCCGCGAGGACGAGATCGGCCGCAAGCTCGAGGCGCTCGGTCTGCTTGAGCCGACCTCGACGCCGAAGGATCGGAATTCGGACGCCCGCACCCCAACGACCCAAACCCCGAAACGGTGAGCCTCGTGTCGCAAGAGCCCCAAACCGAATGGCAGGGTGAAAGCCTTCCTGAAGGATCGGACCCACAAGTGGATCCCGCTTTCGGGATTGATCCGATGCCCGCTCCTTTGAGCGGTGCGCCGTTGAATGCGGACAACCGGAACCGCTTTTCCGCACGACGCGCCAAGCTCGGCCTGCTTGGCCACGCCCGTGAGCTGTTCCGCCTGCGCCATGACAAAAGCACGTCCCGCGTAGGCCTTGCAGCCGTTTGCTTCGTCGGTTTGTTCGGCCTGATCGGCGGACGCCTCGTCCATCTCGCCCTCACCAGCGAGAACACCAGCGAGGTGCGCCGCGCGGCCTCGTCCGAAATCTCCGCAGCCCGCCCAGACATCGTCGACCGCAATGGCGAAATCCTCGCCACCGACGTGAAGATGGTGTCCGTCTTCGCCGAGCCGCGCAACATCGTCGACAAGGATGAAGCCGTCGAGCTGCTCACCGCCGTGCTGCCCGATCTCGACGCCACGGACCTGCGCAACAAGCTCGGCACCAAGAAGGGCTTCGTCTGGGTCAAGCGCGAGATCACGCCGCGCCAGCAGGCGGAAGTGCACCGTCTCGGCATTCCCGGCATCGGCTTCCTGCCCGAGAACAAACGTGTCTACCCGAACGCGGAGGCCGCAGCCCACGTGCTCGGCTTTGCCAACGTGGACAACGTGGGCATCGCCGGCATCGAGAAATACATCGACAGCATGGGCCTTCAGGACTTGAACGGCGCCGGCTTCAGCATCTCCGCTGCTGATCTCGAACCCGTGCGTCTCTCTCTGGACCTGCGCGTGCAGCATGCCCTTCGCGACGAGCTTGCGAAGGGCATGACGAAATTCAAGGCCAAGGCAACCGCCGGTGCGATCCTCGACGTGAACACCGGCGAGATCATCGCTCTCGTGTCGCTGCCGGACTACGATCCCAACAATCCGGTCGATGCGCTCGATAAGGATCGGATCAACCGCATCAATGTCGGCGTGTTCGAGATGGGCTCGACCTTCAAGGCCCTGACGGTCGCGATGGCACTCGATTCCGGCAAGTACAACATCAACTCGACCTTCGACGCGAGGTCGGGACTGCGCTATGGCAAGTTCACCATCGGCGACTATCACGCAACGCACCGGGTGCTCAGCACGCCGGAGGTTTTCGTGCATTCCTCAAACATCGGCACCGCGCGCATGGCGCTTGGCATCGGGGTCGAGGGCCACAAGGCTTTCCTGCGCAAGATGGGCCAGCTCACCCGCCTCGAGACGGAGCTGCCGGAGAATGCCCTGCCGATCGTCCCGCCGCGCTGGGGCGAGCTCAACACCATGACCATCGCCTTCGGTCACGGCCTCGCTGTCGCGCCGCTGCAGGCGCTTACGGCCGTAGGTGCGCTGGTCAATGGCGGCGTCATGATCAAGCCGACCTTCCTGAAGCGCACGCAGGAAGAGGCGCGCCGCAACGCTCTTCAGGTGCTCAAGCCCGAGACGAGCGAGGCAATGCGCTATGTGATGCGCCTCAATGCCTCGACGCCTGAAGGGTCCGCCGGAAACGCCTCGATTGCCGGCTTCTTCGTCGGCGGCAAGACCGGCACCGCCGAAAAGGTGATCAACGGCCGCTACGCCAAGAACAAGAATTTCACCACCTTCACGGCGGTTGTGCCGGCCGACAAGCCGAAATACGTGTTCCTCACCATCATGGACGAGCCGCAGGCGGTGGAGGGCACCTATGGCTTCTCGACCGCGGGCTGGAACGCAGCCCCCGTGACAGGCAACATCATCGAGCGCATCGCGCCGCTCCTCGGCGTGCCGCCGCGCTTCGAGCCGCCGGCGCAGCCCTTCCCGCTCATGTCGCGCCTCGGCGCCTGGGGCAGCAATCGATGAGCGCGCGGAACCGGCATCTCGGCGATCTTCTCGATCTCGCGGAAGGTGACGCGCAGGCGTCCCTTGCCGTTTCGAAGATCGCCTCGGACAGCCGCAAGGTGGAGCCCGGCACCCTGTTCTTCGCCGTGCCCGGCACCAAGGTCGACGGCATGAGCTTCGTGCCGCAGGCAGCCGCTGCAGGCGCGGTCGCCATCGTGGGCGAGGCGGAGCGTCCGGCGGACCTGCCGGAGTCCGTTGCCTATGTGCAGGTGAAGGACGTACGCCGCACGCTGGCTCTCGCAGCGGCGCGGTTCTATCCGAAGCAGCCCGAGAAGGTCGTTGCCGTCACGGGCACGAGCGGCAAGAGCTCGGTTGCCGATTTCACGCGCCAGCTCTTCGCGCATCTGGGCTACAAGTCGGCGAGCGTCGGCACGCTCGGCATCATCACCTCGGACGGCGCGGCCTACGGCTCGCTCACGACGCCCGACCCGATCTCCCTGCACGAGAGCTTCGACCGTCTGGCGAATGACGGTGTCACGCGCCTTGCCATGGAAGCGTCCTCGCACGGCATCGACCAGCGCCGCCTCGACGGGGTGCGACTCCATGCGGCGGGCTTCACCAATCTCGGCCGCGATCATCTCGATTACCACGCCACGACCGAGGCCTATGCGGCGGCGAAGCTGCGCCTGTTCGATACGCTCCTGCCAGCGGATGCGCCTGCGATCATCAATGCGGACGGTCCATATGCGGATCTATTCCTGCACGGTGTGCGCAATCTTGGCCTGAAGCTCATCACCACCGGCAGCGCTGGCGAGACCCTGCGTCTCCTCGAAGCGCGCGCGCAAGGCTTCACACAGTCGCTGACCGTCGAGGCTTACGGCAGGATCATTGAAACCACCCTGCCGCTCCTCGGGGCCTTCCAGGTCGAGAACGCCCTTGTCGCCGCGGCCCTCGTGCTGGCGGTGGAAGGCGAGGGCAGGGTGGCCGAGGTGCTCGAGGGCTTCAGGACCCTGAAGGGCGTTTCCGGCCGGCTGGAGCAGGTCGGCGAGACGGATGGGGCCATCTGCATCGTCGATTACGCCCACAAGCCCGATGCGCTGGCCCATGTGCTCGATGCCCTGCGTCCCTTCGTGAAGGGAAAACTTGTCTGCATCGTGGGCTGCGGCGGCGATCGCGATCGCGGCAAGCGTCCGCTCATGGGCAGCATTGCCGCCGAGAAGGCGGATGTCGTCATCGTCACGGACGATAATCCTCGCTCCGAAGACCCGGCGGCCATTCGCGCCGAGGTCATGAGGGGTGCGCCCGGCGGCCGCGAGATCGGGGATCGGGCCCAGGCCATCCGCACCGCCGTCAATGAGCTTCAGGCGGGCGATATTCTGGTCGTGGCTGGCAAAGGTCATGAAACGGGCCAAATCATCGGCGACCGGACCCTGCCGTTCTCGGATCACGACGAGGTCCGGGCGGCCATTGCAGCGAGGCAGGGATGAATTCGCCCCTTTGGACAAGAGACGAGATCGCAGCCGCGACCGGCGCCCGCATCGGCGAAGGCTTCGCGCAGGCGACGGGAGCCTCCATCGACACGCGGACGCTGGAGCCGGGCGATCTCTACTTCGCCATCAAGGGCGATGTGCATGACGGCCACGACTTCGTGCCGGCGGCTCTCGAAAAGGGCGCTTCCGCTGCCGTCGTGTCCGAGGAAAAGGCTTCCGGCTTTGCCGGGTCGAACAGGCTCATCGTCGTGCCGGACGTGCTGGAGGCCATGCGCCGGATGGGCCGCGCGGCCCGTGCGCGGACGAATGCCAGGATCGTGGCCGTGACCGGCTCCGTCGGCAAGACCGGCACGAAGGAGGCGATGCGCCTCGCGCTCTCCCGCCAGGGCGACACTCATGCATCGGTCGCGTCCTACAACAACCATTGGGGCGTGCCGCTCACGCTCGCCCGCATGCCCCGCGAGAGCACCTTCGGCGTGTTCGAGATCGGCATGAACCATGCCCATGAGATCTTGCCTCTGACCGGAATGGTCCGCCCGCATGTGGCCGTGATCACCACGGTGGAGCCGGTCCATATCGAGTTCTTCCCCTCGCTCTGGGGGATCGCCGACGCCAAAGGCGAGATCTTTTCAGGTCTCGAGCCCGGCGGCACGGCTGTGATCAACCGGGACAACCCCTATTTCGAGCGCATGCGCGCTCACGCCTATGCTTCTGCTGCAGGCCGCGTCGTCACCTTCGGCGAGCATGAGGCGGCGGATATCCGCGCTCACCGCATCATCGTGAAGCCCGATCACTCCGTCGTCGATGCGACGATCTTCGGTCAGCCTCTGACCTACAGGATCGGCACGGCAGGGCGGCATCATGCGCTCAATTCCTTGAGCGTGCTCGCGGCCTCCCACGCGCTCGGTGCGGATCTGGCCCTAGTGGCGCTCTCCTCCGCCGAGCTGAAGCCTCCGGTCGGGCGCGGCGAGCGCACTATGCTCGCCATCGGTGAGGGCGAGGCTCTGCTGATCGATGAAAGCTACAACGCCAATCCGGCTTCCATGCGCGCGGCGCTCGCCAATCTCGGCGCGGTGGAGCTTCCTCGCGGTGCGCGGCGAATGGCCGTGCTGGGCGACATGAAGGAATTGGGCGAGACGGGTCCCCATCTTCACGCGGAACTGGCGGAAGCCATCGAGGCGAACAGGATCGATCTGGTCTTCGCAGCCGGATCGCTGATGACGAACCTCGTGGATGCTTTGCCGAAAGCCAAGGTCGCCGTCCATGCCGAGACCTCCGCCGAGCTGGTCGATGCGGTCTGTGCGGCGGTTCGCCCCGGCGATGCGGTGACCGTCAAAGGCTCGCTCAGCATGAAGATGGCCCTGGTTGTCAAGGCCTTGAAAGAACGTTACGGCGCGAGCCCAACGGCCCACGCGCTGAAAGGATGATCGATGTTAACCTGGTTGGCTGAGCTCAGCCCCTATTTCAGCCCCCTCAATATCTTCCGCTACATCACGTTCCGCACCGGCGGCGCGACGGCGACAGGCTTGCTGATCGTCTTCCTGTTCGGCCCGTGGATGATTTCGCTCCTGCGCCTGCGCCAGGGCAAGGGGCAGCCGATCCGCGAGGACGGGCCGCAATCGCACCTGCTGACGAAGCGTGGCACGCCGACCATGGGCGGCCTCATGATCATGGCGGGCGTGCTGATCTCGACCTTGCTCTGGGCAAACCTTGAAAACCACTATGTCTGGATCGTCCTGTTCGTCACCGTGGGTTTCGGCGCCATCGGCTTCTACGACGATTACCTCAAGGTGACGAAGCAGTCGCACAAGGGCTTTTCCGGTCGCTCGCGCCTTGCCATCGAGGCTCTGATCGCAATCGTCGCATGCCTCGCTATTTCCTACATGGCGACCCCCGGCCTCGCCAACAAGCTGGCGCTGCCTTTCTCGAAGGATCTGATCTTCAATCTCGGCTGGTTCTACATCGTGTTCGCCGCGTTCGTGATCGTTGGCGCCGGTAATGCGGTGAACATCACGGATGGCCTCGATGGCTTGGCCATCGTGCCGGTGATGATCGCGGCCGGCACCTTCGGCTTCATCGCTTATCTCGCCGGAAACGCGGTATTCTCCAACTACCTGCAGATCCATTTCGTGCCTGGCACCGGTGAGCTTGCGGTGATCTGCGGCGCACTGATCGGGGCCGGCATCGGCTTCCTCTGGTTCAACGCGCCTCCGGCCCAGATCTTCATGGGCGACACCGGCTCGCTGGCTCTCGGCGGGCTTCTCGGCACGATTGCGGTTGCCGCCAAGCACGAGATCGTTCTCGCCATCGTCGGCGGCCTGTTCGTGCTGGAGATCATGTCCGTGATCATCCAGGTCGCCTCGTTCAAGCTCACCGGCAAGCGCGTCTTCAAGATGGCGCCGATCCACCACCATTTCGAGCAATTGGGCTGGACCGAGCCGCAGGTGGTGATCCGGTTCTGGATCATCGCGGTGGTGCTGGCCCTGGTCGGCCTGTCGACTCTCAAGCTGCGGTAATGCGCATGACGCCCGTCACCACCTTCGCAGGCAAGACAGTCGCTCTCTTCGGCCTCGGCGGATCGGGGCTGGCGACGGCGCTTGCCCTGAAGGAGGGCGGGGCGCATGTGGTCGCCTGCGACGACAATCCAGCGAAGATGGCGGAAGCCAATGCCAAAGGCATCGAGACCGCCGACCTGCGTCAGGCCGACTGGTCAAAGGTCTCGTCCTTCATCCTCTCGCCCGGCGTGCCGCTCACCCATCCTGAGCCGCATTGGTCGGCGAAGCTCGCCCGGCAAGCCGGCGTCGAGATCATCGGCGATATCGAGCTGTTCTGCCGCGAGCGGGCGAAGATTGCGCCGAACGCGCCCTTCGTCGCCATCACCGGCACCAACGGCAAGTCCACCACGACGGCTCTCATCGCCCATATCCTGCGCGAGGCCGGCCGCGACGTGCAGATGGGCGGCAACATCGGCACCGCGATCCTCTCGCTGGCCCCCCCGTCCGACGGCCGCATCCACGTGATCGAGTGCTCCTCGTTCCAGATCGACCTCGCGCCCTCGCTCGCACCCACCATCGGCGTCCACCTCAATCTCTCGCCGGATCACATCGACCGCCACGGTACGATGGAACTCTATGCGGCGATCAAGGAGCGGCTTGTGGCGAAGGCCGGCCTTGCGGTCATCGGTGTCGATGATCCGATGAGCCGTGCCATCGCCGAGGCCTGCGAGGCCAAGGGCGTGAATGTTGCCCGAATCTCGATCGAGCCTCTTGGCGTGAAGGGCGTGTTTGCGGATGGCGAAACGCTTGTCGGTGTGACGGGAGCCGATGCCGCTCCGATCGCCAGCCTGTCGGGGATTGGGACGCTGCGCGGCGCTCACAATGCACAGAACGCCGCTGCGGCTGTCGCCATCGCTCTGGCCTTGAACGTTTCCCCTGAAGAGATCCGCTCCGGCCTCCACACTTTCCCAGGCCTGCCGCATCGTATGGAAGAGGTTGGTCGCATTCGATCGACCCTCTTCATTAACGATTCCAAAGCCACCAACGCGGACTCCACCGAGAAGGCGCTGAAATCCTTCGATGGCATCTTCTGGATCCTCGGCGGCAAGGCGAAGGAAGGTGGCATCGAGCCGCTCGCCTCCTATTTCCCGAAGATCCGCAAAGCCTATCTCATCGGCGCGGCATCCGACGAGTTTGCAAAGACGCTTGGAGCCGATGTTCCGCATATCCATTGCGGCACCCTCGACAAGGCCGTGGCGCAGGCGGCATCCGATGCGCAGGCGCTCGGCGGCTCGGCTGTCGTGCTGCTGTCGCCGGCCTGCGCGTCCTACGATCAGTTTCCGAATTACGAAGTACGCGGAAACCATTTCCGCGATCTGGTCCGGGCCTTACCCGGCATCGAAGCCAAGGGGGCTTGAAGATGGTGTCACGCGCGGAACGCTCGGCTTTCGGCGATTGGTGGTGGACGGTCGACCGTCTGCTGCTCGCAGGTCTCGCCATTCTTATGCTGGCCGGCCTCGTCTTCCTCATGGCCGGCGGCCCGCCTGTCGCGGAGCGGCTCGGCCTGTCGACCTTCCACTTCGTGAACCGGCAGGTGATGTTCCTCATCCCGGCGCTCGCCATCATGCTCACGGTCTCGTTCCTGTCGCTGCGCCACCTGCGGCGTCTCGCTCTGCTGGTCTATGCATTGGGCATGGTGATGATCCTGCTGGCGTTCCAGTATGGACCTGAGATCAAGGGCGCCCATCGCTGGATCATGATCGGGCCGCTCGGCCTTCAGCCGTCGGAATTCGTGAAGCCCGCCTTCGTGGTGCTCTCCGCCTGGGCCTTCTCGGAGGGCGCGCGGCGCAAGGACGTGCCGGGCACGCTCCTGGCCTTCCTGATTCTGCCCGCCACCATCATCCCGCTCATCCTCCAGCCCGATTTCGGACAGACCATGCTCGTCACCATCGTCTGGTGCGGCCTGTTCTTCGTCGCCGGCCTGCACTGGTTCTGGGTCATGGGCCTCGGCGGCGCCGGCCTCGTGGGCATCGTGGCCGCTTATGAGTTCCTGCCGCACGTGCGCGCCCGCATCGAGCGCTTCCTCGACAAGGATTCCGGCGACACCTTCCAGGTCGACACGGCCATGGAATCCTTCTCCCGCGGCGGCTGGCTCGGGCGCGGTCCGGGCGAGGGCTCGGTCAAGCGCATCCTGCCCGACGCGCATACGGACTTCATCTTCGCCGTCACGGCGGAGGAGTTCGGCATCGTCGTGTGCATCGCGCTGCTCATGGTCTTCGCCTTCATCGTGCTGCGCGGCCTCACGCTCGCCCGCCGCAACGAGGATCCCTTCTGCCGTCTCGCGGCCACGGGCCTCCTCTTCATGTTCGGCCTGCAGGCCTGCATCAACATGATGGTGAACGTGCACCTCATGCCCGCCAAGGGCATGACGCTGCCCTTCATCTCCTATGGCGGCTCCTCGCTGCTGTCGCTGGCACTCGGCATGGGCTTCCTCATCGCGCTCACGCGGCGCCGCCCGCGCGCCGAGATGATGGACCATTTCGGCCAGGACCGGGCTTGAGGATGAACGCTCCTCTCATCCTCCTGACCGCCGGCGGCACTGGCGGTCATCTCTTTCCGGCCGAAGCGCTCGCCAATGCCCTGAAGGCGTCCGGCGCGAGGGTGGCGCTCGCCACCGACAAGCGCGCCAATGCCTATGCGGGCTCGTTCCCGGCCGATGAGATCGTCGAGATTCCCTCCGCCACGCCGTCGGGCCGCTCCATCCCGCAGATGGCGAAGGCGGCGCTGATGCTGGGGCGGGGAACGCTGCAATCGCTGGCCGTGATCCGTCGGTTCAGGCCCGCCGTGGTCGTGGGCTTCGGCGGCTACCCGACCGTGCCGCCGGTGATCGCCGCTTCGCTCCTCAAGGTGCCGACCGTGATCCACGAGGCGAACGGCGTGATGGGGCGGGCCAACCGCCTGCTCGCCCGCCGCGCCACCGTGATCGCCACCGGGTTCGCCAGCATCAAGGGCATTCCCGCCAACGTGCCGGGCAAGGTCGTCCACACCGGCAACCCGATCCGCCCCGCGGTGCTGGAGGCGGCCAGGCAGCCCTATGCTCCGCTGGACACCGACGGGAAGCTCCGTCTCCTCGTGGTCGGCGGCAGCCAGGGCGCCCGGGTCATGAGCGACGTGGTGCCCCCCGCCATCGAGCGGCTGCCGGCGGAGCTGCGGGCCCGCATCGCCGTCACGCAGCAGGCGAGGGGCGAGGATCTGGAGCGGGTGCGGGCCCATTACCAGCGGCTGGATGTGGAATTCGAGGCCGAGCCTTTCTTCAAGGACCTGCCGCGCCGCCTCGGCAACGCCCATCTCGTGGTCTCCCGCTCCGGCGCCTCGACGGTGGCGGAACTGGCCGTGATCGGCCGTCCCTCGATCCTCGTGCCCCTGCCGGGATCCCTCGATCAGGACCAGGCGGCCAACGCCAAGACCCTCGGAGATCTAGGCGCCGCCATCGTTTGTCCGCAATCGGACTTCACCCCTGAGCGGCTGGCAAACGAGATTCAGGTCTTTTTTCAAGAGCCTGACCGCTTGACCAAAGCCTCGGCCGCCGCACATAGCGCCAGCATCACGGATGCGGCGGAGCGCCTGGCTCAAGCCGTCCTCACCCTCATTCCAGCGAATCATAACGGAAAAAACCCATGAAACTGCCGCCGAAGCTTGGACCCATTCACTTCATCGGCATCGGCGGCATCGGCATGTCGGGCATCGCCGAGGTCATGCACAACCTGGGCTACACGGTGCAGGGCTCGGACGCCGCCGACAATTACAACGTCAAGCGCCTCAACGACAAAGGCATCAAGACCTTTATCGGCCACAAGGCCGAGAACGTGGACGATGCCGAGATCGTGGTGGTCTCCACCGCGATCAAGCGCGACAATCCCGAGCTCGTCGTCGCCCGCGAGAAGCGCCTGCCCGTGGTGCGCCGCGCCGAGATGCTGGCCGAGCTCATGCGCTTCAAGTCCTGCGTGGCGGTGGCCGGCACTCACGGCAAGACCACCACGACCTCTCTCGTCGCCACGCTGCTGGATGCTGGCGGCCTCGACCCGACAGTGATCAACGGCGGCATCATCAATGCCTATGGCACTAATGCGCGCATGGGCGACGGCCAGTGGATGGTGGTGGAGGCGGACGAATCCGATGGCACTTTCCTGAAGCTCCCGGCCGATGTCGCCATCGTCACCAACATCGACGCCGAGCATCTCGACCATTTCGGCACCTTCGACGCGATCAAGGATTCCTTCCATTCCTTCATCAACTCGATCCCGTTCTACGGCTTCGCGGTGATGTGCATCGACCATCCGACCGTGCAGGATCTCGTGGGCCGCATCGAGGACCGGCGCATCATCACCTACGGCGAGAACCCGCAGGCGGACGTGCGCCTGATGGACGTGGATTCCCGCGGCGGCAAGAACCGCTTTCGCGTCATGATCCGCGACCGCCGCCCCGGCTTCCGCCTCGAGCTGGAAGATCTCGTCCTGCCGATGCCGGGCGCGCATAATGCGCTCAACGCAACGGCCGCCATTGCGGTGGCGCACGAACTCGGTGTCTCGCCCGATGCGATCCGCAAGGCGCTCGCCGGCTTCGGCGGCGTGAAGCGCCGCTTCACCCGCACAGGCGAGTGGAACGGCGTCACCGTGTTCGACGATTACGGCCACCATCCCATCGAGATCGCGGCGGTGCTCAAGGCCGCCCGCGCCTCCACGGACGGGCAGGTCATCGCCGTGGTGCAGCCGCACCGCTATTCGCGCCTGTCGTCCCTGTTCGATCAGTTCTGCACCTGCTTCAACGATGCGGATGCGGTCATCGTCGCGCCGGTCTATGCGGCAGGCGAGCAGCCGATCCCGGGCGCCGACCGCGACGGCTTGGTGTCGGGTCTCAAGGCACGCGGCCATCGCAACGTGATGGCGCTTGAAAAGTCCGAAGAGCTCGCCGGCCTCGTCAAGGGCGTGGCGAAGCCGGGCGACTACGTGATCTGCCTCGGCGCCGGCAACATCACCCAGTGGGCTTATGCGCTTCCGACGGAGCTTGAGGCCTTGGGCGAGAAGGCGGCGTGATGTTTGCAGACATCGTACCCGATCTGAAGGCCGGCATGCCCGAATTGCGGGGCAAGCTGGAGGCCAATGCGTCGACAGCGCCCCTGTCCTGGTTCCGCACGGGCGGGCCGGCGCAGGTGCTGTTCACGCCAGTGGATGCGGACGATCTCGCCTATTTCCTGCAGAGACTGGACCGCAGCGTTTCGGTTCTCGTCGTGGGCTTAGGCTCCAACCTGCTCATCCGCGACGGCGGCTGGGAAGGCGTGGTGATTCGCCTCGGCAAAGGCTTTTCCGAAATGTCGGTGGAGGCGGGGCACCGCATCCGCGCCGGCGCCGGAGCTCCCGACGTGAAGGTGGCGCGCGCGGCAGCCGAGGCCGGCATCGCCGGTCTGTCCTTCCTGCGCGGCATTCCAGGCACCATCGGCGGGGCGCTGCGCATGAACGGCGGCGCCTATGGCGGCGAGACCAAGGATGTGCTCGTCGAGGCCAGGGGCGTCATGCGCACTGGAGAGGCGGTGAGCTTCACCAACGCGCAGATGGGCTTCACCTACCGCCACTCGAGCGTGCCCGACGACGTGATCTTCACCGAGGCGCTGTTCGAGGGCCGTGCGGGCAACCCGGAAGAGATCCTCGCCGAGATGAACGCGATCACCGAGGCGCGCTCCTCGACCCAGCCGGTCAACACCCGCACGGGCGGCTCCACCTTCAAGAACCCGCCGGGCCGGAAGGCCTGGGAGCTGGTCGATGCCGCAGGGTGCCGGGGGCTGCGTGTGGGCGATGCCCAGGTCTCCGAGATGCACTGCAATTTCCTGATCAACCATGGCTCCGCCTCCGCCGCCGACATCGAAGGCCTGGGGGAAGAGGTTCGCCGCCGCGTCCGCGAGATGTCGGGCGTGGAGCTCGAATGGGAGATCAAGCGGGTCGGGTTGCCTAAGGCCTGATTCGAATCACTTAACGATCCCGGCTTGCCGGGTTGCATCACAGGAGAGACCCATGGCGAAGCACGTTGCCATCCTCTATGGCGGCTGGTCGGCGGAGCGCGAGGTCAGCCTGGCGTCGGGCCGGGCTTGCTGCAAGGCTCTGGAAGAGCAGGGCTACAAGGTCACCCCCATCGACGTGCAGCCCGATATCGCCACCGTTCTCCAGGCCGTCGCCCCGGACGTGGTCTTCAACGCGCTCCATGGGCGCGTGGGCGAGGACGGGACCATCCAGGGTCTGCTCGAGCTGTTAAGAATCCCCTACACCCATTCCGGTGTCCTCGCCTCGGCGCTCGCCATGCAGAAGGACAAGGCCAAAATCGTCATGGCGGCGGCAGGCGTGCCGGTCCCCAAGGGACAGGTCGTTAACCGCATGGAAGCGGCAAAGAGCCACGTGCTTCCGGCGCCCTATGTGGTCAAGCCGGTGAGCGAAGGATCCTCGGTCGGCGTCATCATCGTCCGCGAGGACCGCTCCCATCCGCCGCAGGAACTGCTGCGGGACGACTGGGCCTTCGGCGACCAAGTCCTTGTGGAATCATATGTTGCGGGCCGGGAGCTCACCTGCGCGGTCATGGGCGACAGGGCGCTCGGGGTCATCGATATCCGGCCCGCCACGGGGGTCTTCTACGATTACGATGCGAAATATGCGAAGGGGGGCTCCATTCACGTCCTCCCGGCAGAAATTAAACCGAATATTTACCAAAAGGTCCAAGAGTTGGCGTTAACGGCGCATCAAGCGCTCGGCTGTCGGGGAATCAGCCGCGCCGACTTACGGTACGACGACACGCCCGGAGGAACCGGGGAACTCGTTGTTCTTGAGGTCAACACGCAACCCGGCATGACCGAGACGAGCTTGGTGCCAGAACTGGCAGCCCATGCGGGCTATACATTTGGCGAGCTTGTGAAATGGATGGTGGAGGACGCTACCTGCAACCGATGACGGCCTACCCGGCCGGAATCGCCGTTGCACGCGCCGCCTCCGGAGGCCGGAGGCCCGATTCGTCCTCGTTCAAGCAGCCCTCGCGAATCAAGAAGCTGTTCGGCTCCTCGCGCAGCGTACGCCGCCGCTCCGCCGGCGCTCCCCTCGAGCAGCGCCTTCCGCGCTTCCTCGGGACGGGCCTGGCGCTCGGCTTCTTCAGCGTCGTCATCGGCTTCGGCCTCTGGCAGGGCGGCCACATCGACGGCTTCATCCGCGAATATGGCGAGCCCCATCATGCGCTCGCCCGCGCGGTCGGTCTCAGCCTCGATCAGGTGACGATCTCCGGAATTTCGCAGATGAGTGAGAACGAGGTTCTCGCTGCCGCCGGAATCAATGCGAAGCTGTCGCTGGCTTTCCTCGACGTGAACGATCTGCGCGAGCGCCTCGAGCGCGTGCCGATGATCAAGTCGGCGACCGTGCGCAAGCTCTATCCGAACGAACTCGTCATCACGCTCGCCGAGCGCGAGGCGCATGCCATCTGGCAGCACAACGGCGAACTCTTCGTCATCGCCGCCGACGGCACGGTCATCGACCTGATGCAGGACGAGCGCTACCTCAACCTGCCCTTCGTGGTGGGCGAGGGCGCCAACACCCGCAACAAGGATTACCTCGCGCTGCTCGAGGCGGCTGGCCCGCTTAAACAGCGCATTCGCGCCGGCACGCTCGTCGCAGGACGGCGCTGGACGCTGAAGATGGACAACGGCATGGACGTTCGCCTGCCGGAGATCGGAGCCGCCGATGCGCTGGCCCGTCTCGCGAAGCTCGAACACGAGCAGAAGATTCTGGAAAAGGACGTGCTGGCGGTCGATCTGCGTTTGGCGGATCGCGTCGTCGTCCGGTTGACGGAAGAGGCTGCCTTGGCCCGCGCCGAGGCGCTCAAGAAAAAACCAATGCGCGGCAAGGGGGTCGATACATGAGTCTCTCGGGTCACGGTTTGACACCTCGCTTGAAGCCGCTTTCCGCGCGCAAGAGTGCCATTCTCTCGGTGCTCGACGTCGGAACGAGCAAGGTCGTCTGCGTCGTGGCGGAATTGAAGCCGGCCGACGAGGTCGAGTCGCTGCGCAGCCGCACTCACGTGGCGCGCATCCTCGGCATCGGACACCAGCGTTCGATGGGCCTCAAAGGTGGCGTCGTCGTCGATCTGGAAGCGGCTGAATCGGCGATCCGTCAGGCGGTTCATGCCGCCGAGCGCATGGCGAAGGTCGAGATCCAGTCGGTGATTGTGAACCTCACCGGCGGACGCCTCGCCTCCGAGCATTTCGAGGCGCATGTTCCCGTGCGCGGCGCGGTGGGGGAAGGCGACGTGCATCGCGTTCTCGATGCGGCGTCGAGCTACGATCTGCGTCGCGGCCGCACGGTTCTTCATGCCCTGCCCACCGGCTTCTCGCTCGATGCGCAGAACCACATCGTCGATCCCGCCGGCATGATCGGCGAGCGGCTCGGCGCGGATCTGCATGTGGTCACGTCCGAGGCGGCCGCCGCGCGCAACCTGATGCTCGCGGTCGAACGCTGCCATCTCGGCGTCGAGGCGGTGATCGCCACACCTTATGCCGCGGGCCTCTCCGCGCTCGTCGACGACGAGGCCGACATGGGCTGCGCGGTCGTCGACATGGGCGGCGGCACCACGAGCGTCGGCATCTTCTCCAACGGGCATCTGGTGCATTCCGATGCCATCGCCGTCGGCGGTCATCACGTGACCATGGACATCGCGCGCGGTCTCACCACCCGCGTGTCCGCCGCCGAACGGCTCAAGACCTTCTACGGCTCCGCCATCGCTTCGAGCGCGGATGACCGGGACATGATCGCGGTGCCGCAGGTCGATGAGGACGAACGGGACGTTCCGAATCATCTGCCGAAATCGCACCTCGTTCGCATCATCAAGCCGCGGGTCGAGGAAGTTCTCGAACTCGTGCGCGACCGGTTGAAAGGTGCAGGCTTCGCGGCCCAGGCCGGACGACGTGTCGTGCTGACGGGCGGCGCAAGCCAGCTCGTCGGGCTGCCGGAAACGGCGCGCCGTATCTTGCAGGGTCAGGTTCGTGTCGGGCGTCCGCTCGGCATCAAGGGCCTGCCCGAAGCGGCGAAGGGCCCTGCCTTTTCGGCGGTGGTCGGCCTCCTGGTTTATCCGCAGGTGGCGCATATCGAGTATTTCGAGCCGCGGTCCAGCGGCTTGTTCCAGAGTACGGGAACCGACGGCTACTTCTCTCGGATGGGCCGGTGGATTCGCGACAGTTTCTAAGACGAGTAACGCGTTGGCGCGGCGGGCCATCGTGAAGAGTTCAAGTGAACAAAGGTCAGCGTCCGCCAAACGCTCATCACTATAAGGCCAGAAGAGGCACAGGTCATGGCTATCAATCAGCAAGCTCCGGACATCCGGGAACTCAGGCCGCATATCACGGTTTTCGGCGTCGGCGGTGCCGGCGGCAATGCCGTGAACAACATGATTGAATCCGGTCTGGAGGGTGTCGAGTTCGTCGTGTCGAACACCGACGCGCAGGCGCTGGCCTCCTCCAAGGCCCAGCGCGTAGTTCAAATGGGCATCCAGGTCACGGAAGGCCTCGGCGCCGGCTCGCAGCCGGAAGTCGGCCGCGCCGCTGCCGAGGAGGTGATGGACGAGATCCGCGACCAGCTCGCAGGCTCGCACATGGTGTTCATCACCGCCGGCATGGGCGGCGGCACCGGCACGGGCGCTGCCCCGGTCGTGGCGAGAGCTGCCCGTGAACTCGGTATACTGACGGTCGGCGTCGTGACGAAGCCGTTCCAGTTCGAGGGCGTTCGCCGCATGCGTCTGGCGGAAGCCGGCATCAACGAGCTGCAGCAGGCCGTCGACACGCTCATCGTGATCCCGAACCAGAACCTGTTCCGGGTCGCCACCGAGAAGACGACCTTCGCGGATGCCTTCGCCATGGCCGACCAGGTGCTCTATTCGGGCGTGGCCTGCATCACCGACCTCATGGTGAAGGAAGGCCTCATCAACCTCGACTTCGCCGACGTGCGCTCGGTCATGCGCGGCATGGGCAAGGCGATGATGGGCACCGGCGAAGCCTCCGGCGAGAAGCGCGCCATGCGCGCCGCTGAGGCCGCCATCGCCAACCCGCTCCTCGACGACGTGTCGATGAAGGGCGCGCGCGGCCTGCTGATCTCGATCACCGGCGGCAACGACCTCACCCTCTACGAGCTCGACGAGGCGGCCACCCGCATCCGCGAGGAAGTGGACCAGGATGCCAACATCATCCTCGGCGCCACCTTCGACGAGAGCCTGGAAGGCATCATCCGCGTCTCCGTCGTGGCGACCGGCATCGACCATGCGATCATGGAGAACGGAGGTGATCTCACCGCCACCGAGCAGCGCATCTCGGAAGTGGCCGAGCGCCTGCGGGCCGAGGCCCGGGCCCGGGCCACGACCACTCAGGCCACCCCGACCTTTCGCTCCGCCGCCACAGCCGAACCGGTGAAGGCGGCTCCGATCCTGACCCAGGGCTCGTCCGCTCTGGCTTCGGCCCCGGCTGCAGCTCCGCTCTCCGCGGCCCAGCCCATGGAGCCGGCTCCCCAGCCGGTCATCCGCGACGACGTGGTTCTGACCCCGGCCCAGCCTCGCCAGGCCGTTGCCTACGAGGCTCCGGCTCCTCAGGCTCCGGCCTATGAGGAGTCCATGGAGCAGGGTTCCTTCATCCCGCCGCAGGCCGAGCGGGCCATGCGACCGGCCCGGATGCCGCGGATCGACGAGCTGCCCATGCCGGGACAGGTTGCGCTGCGCGCCAGCCGCGGCGAGGAGACGGCCCAGGAGCACAAGCCGTCCCTGATCCAGCGCCTCGCGACCATCGGCTTCGGCCGCCGCGAGGAGCCGCAGCAGGCCCCGGCCGAGCCTCGCCAGGAGGCTCCGCGCCAGCCCATGTCCCCGGTCCATGCCGAGTATGCCCGCCGGCCGGCTCCGCCCCAGGCCCAACGTGCTCCGCAGCCGCAGATGGCGCCGCTGGCTCCGGCTCCCCGGGCCGCGTCGGAGGACGACCAGCTGGAGATCCCGGCCTTCCTCCGCCGCCAGGCCAACTGACCGGCAAGCCTGGCAGAAGTGTTACGAAAGGCCTCCAGCCGGGATGCGGCTGGAGGCCTTCTTCGTTAAAAAACTATTAACATCAGAGGGTTATGAGTTATCCCCTTTGTAACACACGGTAAGAAAGCGTGATTTGGCCTAGCCTGACGGCGGGACTAAGGTGCCTGCACATCAAAGGGGCAGCACTCAAAAGAAGCCTGCCGGTCGGAAGCACAACGCAATCAATGCATCTTCCCCGGCAAAACAGGCTCTGTGAGGCGACAAGGGTAGTTGAGGTCCAGGACTAATGAAGCAAAGCCAGCAAACCACGCTTCGCGCCGCCGTGACCCTCATTGGAACCGGAGTCCATTCCGGGGATGAAGTGAAGATGATCCTTCATCCGGCCGAAGCGAACCATGGCATTGCTTTCCTGCGCACGGGTCTTCCGGGTGGCCTGGACCGACTGATCGACGCTCGGCATCTGGCGGTGACCGCCACCGAGCTCTGCACGGTGATCGGCGACCGCGACTCAGGCGCGGTCGCCACCATCGAACACCTCATGGCGGCTCTGTCCGGTCTCGGCATCGACAATGTTCTCGTCGAGATCGACGGGCCGGAGGTTCCGATCCTCGACGGCAGCTCGGCCCCCTTCATCGATGCTATCGACCAGGTCGGCATCGCAGCCCAGGGCGTCACCCGCCGCTATCTCAAGGTTCTCAAGCCCGTCCGCGTCACGCAGGGCAGGGCCTTCGCCGAGCTTCTCCCGAACGAGCGCGCCTTCCGTCTCGACGTGGAGATCGACTTCCCCACCCCGGTGATCGGCCGTCAGCGCAAGGCTGTCGACCTGTCCCCCTCCGTCTTCCGCCGCGAGATCTCCCGCGCCCGCACCTTCGGCTTCATGCGCGACGTGGAGAAGCTCTGGAGCGCCGGCTTCGCCCTCGGCGCCTCGCTCGAGAACACGGTCGCCATCGGCGACGACGGCATCATGAACCCGGAAGGCCTGCGCTATGCGGACGAGTTCGTCCGGCACAAGCTTCTCGATGCGGTCGGCGACCTGTCCCTGGCCGGCCTGCCGCTGCTCGGCACCTACCGCTCCTATTGCGGCGGCCACCGCATGAACTTCTCGGTGCTGGAAGCCCTGTTCTCGCACCGCTCCAACTACGCCATCGTCGACGCCGCGCCCCGCCGCGAGACGGGCTATGCCGAGATCGGCAGCGCGGTCGCTTCCGTTTTCGCCCCGGAAGTGCACTGAAGCCCTCCCTCAAGGCGCCGCATCGGCACCGGCGGGATCGAGCGCCCATTGGCCGCATGAATTCATGCAGGCTTTCTTAATTCCTATTGGGTAAACCCTGTGCTATGGGCTTGGCTCTTCCCATCTGCTTGGGCTAAAGAAGGCTCGATGCATCGTTGAAACGTCGGGCACGGTTTTTGGAGGACCGCGAAGCATGTCATTCGCGAAGGCTTATTCAGGTATGAAAGGCGCGGCTGCCCGCGCCCTGATCCTTGGCGTCTGCGGCTTGGGGCTCGCCGGCTGCGAATCTCTCGATACGTTGAACCCCTTCAACAAGAGCGAAACCTACAAGCCCGAGATCGTGGCCAACCTTCCCGCCGAGGAGGTCTACAACGACGGTCTCGCCCGGGTGCAGAAGGGCGACTTCGACGGGGCGGTCAAGAAGTTCAGCAGCCTCGACAAGCAGTATCCGTACACGGATTGGGCCCGCAAGGGCCTGATCATGGAGGCCTACGCCAATTACGAGGGCGGCTTCTATGAGGAATCCATCACGGCGTCCAAGCGCTACCTCCAGAGCTATCCCAACACCTCTGACGCGGCCTATGCGCAGTATCTGATGGCGTCGTCCTATTACGACCAGATCCCGGACATCACCCGCGACCAGGAGAAGTCCGAGCGCGCCATCCTGGCGCTGCAGGAGCTCGTCCAGCGCTATCCGAGCTCCGAATACGTGGCGGACGCCAAGAAGAAGATCCAGGTCGCGAGCGACCAGCTTGCCGGCAAGGAGCTGGAGGTCGGCCGCTTCTACCTGCAGAAGCGCAACTATGCCGGCGCCATCAACCGCTTCCGCCAGGTTGTCTCGCGCTATCAGACGACCCGCCACGTGGAAGAGGCGCTCGAGCGCCTCACCGAGGCCTACATGGCCATGGGCATCGTGGGCGAGGCGCAGACCGCCGCCGCCGTTCTCGGCCACAACTTCCCTGACAGTCCTTGGTACAAGGACGCCCATGCCCTGCTGACCAAGGGCGGCGTGGAGCCGCGCGAGGACTCCCAGTCCTGGATCAGCAAGGCGTTCCGCGGCGTACCCCAGGTCAGTCAGCGTACGGGCTAAGCCTCACCATCCATGCTGATCCAGCTGGCGATTCGCGATATCGTCCTCATCGACAGGCTTGAGCTTCACTTCCATGAAGGGCTGAGCGTCCTCACGGGTGAGACCGGCGCTGGCAAGTCCATCCTGCTCGATGCCTTCGCCCTGGCCCTCGGCGGCCGAGGCGACGGCAGCCTCGTGCGCCATGGCGAGAACCAGGGCCAGGTCACGGCCGTCTTCGACTGCCCCATGGATCACCCGGCCCGCCGCATCGCGTCGGATGCCGATATCGACGTGGACGGCGACCTGATCCTGCGCCGGGTGCAGGTGGCGGACGGGCGCACCCGCGCCTTCGTCAACGACCAGCCGGTCAGCGTCCAGGTGCTCAAGGCCATCGGCGCGACCCTGGTCGAGATCCACGGGCAGCACGACGACCGCGCCCTGGTCGATCCCGTTTCCCACCGCGCCATCCTCGACGCCTTCGGGGGCCTGTCGTCAGAGGTCCAGACCGTCGCTGATGCCGCGCGAAAAGTGCGCGAGGCGCGCTCCGCCCTGCAGGATCACCGCAACCGCATCCAGAAGGCGCGCAAGGAGGCCGATTTCCTGCGCCATGCCGTCGAGGAGCTGACCAAGCTCAATCCGCAAGGAGGGGAGGAGGAGACCCTCGCCGAGCGTCGCGTGGTCATGATGCAGTCGGAGAAGGTCTCCCAGGACCTCAACGAGGCCTACGAGGCCGTGGCCGGCAACGCCTCGCCGGTGCCCGAACTCTCGGCCGCCGTGCGCAAGCTGGAGCGCCGCGGCGCCCAGGCGCCGGCTCTGGTCGATCCCAGCGTCAAGGCGCTCGATGCGGCGCTCGTGGCCATCGACGAGGCGCGCGCCGCGCTCGAAGATGCGATCCGCGCCACCGAATACGATCCCCGCGAGCTCGAGCAGACGGAGGAGCGCCTCTTTGCGCTCCGTGCCGCCGCCCGGAAATACAACGTGCCCGCCGACGAACTCGCCGCCCTGCGCCAGCGCTTCGAGGAGGATGTGGCCGCCATCGATGCGGGCGAGGAGAAGCTTGTCGGCCTCGAGGCTGTGCTGAAGGAGGCCGACGCAGCTTACGTGAAGGCCGCCAAGACGCTCTCCGCCGGCCGGAAGAAAGCGGCCCGGGCCCTCGATGCCGCCGTCCAGGCCGAGCTGCCGCCGCTCAAGCTGGAGCGTGCCCGCTTCATCACCGAGATCACCACCGACGAGGACAGCCGCGACCCCAGCGGCTTCGAGCGGGTCGAGTTCTGGGCCCAGACCAATCCCGGCACCCGCGCCGGGCCTCTCATGAGGGTAGCCTCGGGCGGCGAGCTTTCGCGCTTCATGCTGGCCCTGAAGGTGGTGCTGGCGGACAAGGGCTCGGCCCCGACCCTCGTCTTCGACGAAATCGATACCGGCGTCGGCGGGGCCGTGGCGGATGCCATCGGCCAGCGCCTCGCGCGCCTGGCCCGCAAGGTGCAGGTCATGGCCGTCACCCACGCGCCGCAGGTGGCCGCCAAGGCCGGAAGCCACTTCCTCATCGCCAAGGAAGGCGTGCGCGGCGGCGAGGACCGGGTCGCCACCCGGGTCATCCCGCTCGAAGCCACGCCGCGCCGCGAGGAGATCGCCCGCATGCTCGCCGGCGCGACCATCACCGAAGAAGCCCGCGCGGCCGCCGCGCGCCTGCTCGAAGCGGCGGCGCATTAGCGCACCGGACCCAAAGGTGGGATGCACTTTTGGGATTCATCCGATGCTCATTCCAAAAGGAGCGCGAAGACACCGGCGGGCTGCCGCCCGTCGCTCCATTACTCCCTACCGTCATGCCCCAGGTCGGACCTTCGTCGGCTGAGACCTCGGACCACAGTCCGAATTGAACGCTTTGCCGTCTCATTCACAATGACCTTGGGACAAGCATCCGGCTGACGACGCGTTGCAGCCGGCGGCGAACAGGGGGAGGCTGCAATGGTCATGGTGAGGCAGTGCCACAGCGATGCGCAATTTCCGCGATGCTGGGCGAAACTGACGGAAACCTATGGAGTGGACGGCAGATGTGAGACCGCGGCGGCCTTGCTGTCCCGCCCGGCCGCTCCCTTCAGGATCGCCAGGCAAGCGCCTGAACCGATCTGGAAGGCTGCTGCCACCAAGAACTACACTGGCTATTTCGAAGCCGCGATTGCACGGCTGAAGACGGAACGGCGCTATCGCTCCTTCGTCGATCTGGAACGCATCGCCGGGAGCTTCCCTTCGGCCATCTGGCACGCGCCGCAGGGGCCTCGCGAAGTGACCGTCTGGTGTTCCAACGATTATCTCGGCATGGGCCAGCATCCCGCTGTCATCGAGGCGATGACCAGCGCCGCAGCCCGCCATGGGACAGGCGCCGGCGGCACGCGCAACATCTCGGGCAACAGCCACCCGATCGTCGAGCTGGAGGCCGAGCTCGCCGACTTGCACGGCAAGGAGGCGGCGCTGGTCTTCACCTCGGGCTACGTGTCGAACCAGACCGGCATTGCCACGCTGGCCCGGCTGATCCCGAACTGCCTGATCCTGTCGGATGCGCTCAACCACAATTCGATGATCGAGGGCGTGCGCCAGTCCGGCTGCGACAAGGCGGTCTTCCGCCACAACGATCTCGAGCACCTGGAGGAGTTGTTGCAGGCGGCCGGCGAGAGGCCCAAGCTGATCGTGTTCGAGAGCGTCTATTCCATGGATGGCGACGTGGCGCCGATCCGCCAGATCTGCGACCTCGCCGAGCGCTACGGCGCCATGACCTATATCGACGAGGTCCATGCGGTCGGCATGTACGGGCCGCGTGGAGCAGGTCTTGCCGAGCGTCTCGGCGTGATGCACCGGATCGACGTGATCGAGGGCACGCTCGGCAAAGCCTTCGGGGTGATGGGCGGATACATTGCGGGTGCCGCGTCCGTCATCGATGCCGTGCGCAGCTATGCGCCGGGCTTCATCTTCAGCACGGCCCTGCCGCCGAGCGTGGCGGCCGCGGCAACAGCCTCCGTGCGCCACCTCAAGGCCTCGCGGATCGAGCGCCAGGGGCAGCAATGCCAGGTGGCTCAGGTTAAGGATGCGCTGATCCGCGCCGACCTGCCGTTGCTCGCCACGCCCACCCACATCGTGCCGGTGATGGTGGGGGATGCGCAAGCCTGCAAGGCCGCCTCAGACCGGCTCCTGGAGAAGCACGGCATCTACATCCAGCCGATCAACTATCCCACCGTGCCCCGCGGCACCGAGCGCCTGCGCATCACCCCAGGACCCCTGCACACCGGCGCCCATATCGAGGCGCTCGTGCAGGCTCTGGTCGAGACATGGAAGGCGCTCGACCTGCCGTTCAGCGGATTGGTGCTCGATGCCGACTCCCAGAGGCCGCCTGACCGAAGACTACAGGCGTGAGAGACTCGTGCGGCACTTCCTGGCGTCACGTCTGTGTGAGGGCAGGGGATGCATCCCTTGCCCTCACGAGGTGAAACCCGATCTCCTCTGAGCACACAAAGGGTTGTGCGGGAGACGGAGCGAGAGCCGCGTGTCACCTTTACCCCTGGGCGCCGGCTGCGCCGCCCTAGCCGCCATCGCGGTTCTTGCCACTGCCTCGCAGGCCGATGTGGGTCAGCCGGCACCTGCCGGTCAGACCGATCCGTTCCGCCACGTCCAGGCGCTGCAGGACATCGCGGCGGCGAACGGGGGCAACAGGGCGGCCGGCACGGCGGGCTATGACCGGTCCGCCGAATATGTGGCCGATCAGCTCCGCGCGGCCGGCTACACGGTGCGGTTCGAGGAATTCACCTTCCCGTTTTTCGACGAGCGCTCTCCGCCGGTTCTCGTCTCGGGCAGCGGGGAGCCCGAGCCGTTCACGTCCCCCCGGGAGGCGCTGCGCACCCTCATGAATTCCGGCTCCGGCGACGTGACGGCACCCGTGCATGCGGTGGATCTCGGCCTGGACAGCGCGCCTCTGCAGGCATCCACGAGCGGTTGCGAGCGCGAGGACTTTGCGGCCTTCACCCGAGGCAGCATCGCCTTGGTCAGACGGGGCACCTGCCCGTTCCAGGTCAAGGTCGAGCAGGCGCAGGCAGCCGGGGCGGCCGGCCTCATCATCATGAACCAGGGCACCGGAGACCAGACCGGGACCTTCGGCGGGCGCCTGACGACGCAGGCGTCGATCCCGGTTCTGGGCGTGACCACGGAGGTCGGGCGCCGGATTGCGGAGGCGGCCCGGGATTTCTCCCGCAGCCGGGTACGCCTGAAGATCGAGGCTCAGACCGGCACCCGCTCCACCCGGAATGTCCTTGCCGAGCGCGGCGAGACGAGCGGCTCCTTCGTCGTCGTGGGGGCTCATCTCGACAGCGTCACCGAGGGGCCGGGCATGAACGACAATGCCAGCGGCTCGGCCGCGATCCTGGAAACGGCCCTGCGCCTCGCAAAGGAGCCTGCGGCCGGCACGCCGATCCGCTTCGCCTTCTGGGGCGCGGAGGAGCGGGGCCTCGTCGGCTCGCGGCATCACCTTGATGCGCTCTCGGACGAGGAGCGCCGCCGGATCCGCTTCTACATCAATCTCGATATGGTCGGCTCCCCGAATTTCGGGCGCTTCATCCAGCTCTCGCAAACCGAACGGAGCGCCGAGACGGCCGGCATCATCCAGGCCTTCATCGACCACTTCGAGTCCCAAAACATTCCCGTGGAGGACCGGGCGCGCAACCAGCGCGGCTTCGGTTCGGACGACGCGGCTTTTGCTGCCAAGACCATCCCGACCCTCGGCCTGTTCACCGGCGCCGGCAACCCCAAGAGCGACGAGCACGCCACCCGGTTCGGAGGCCAGGCCGGGCAGCCCTACGATCCCTGCTATCACAAGGCCTGCGATGGCGCGGAGAACGTGGACAGGGCGGTGCTGGGGCAGATGACCGATGCGCTGACCCATGTGCTGCGGCAGGTCGGATCGCGACCGGTTCTGCCGGATCGGTAGTTGGGATGATCGACCGAGGGAACAGATGCCCTGGGTGTCATCCCCGACGGCCGCAAGGCCGGGAAGGGGATCCGGGATCGTGAGCAGGAGAAGGCGCGAACATTCCCTCCCCCCTGTGCGGGGGAGGGTGGCGAACGAAAGTGAGCCGGGAGAGGGGACATCATCGGTCTCGCACTGCCCCTCTCCCGACCCTCGCTGACGCGAGGGCCACCCTCTCCCGCTAAAGGGGAGAGGGCAGGTGGCGTGTTCTCATTTTGTTCTTGACAATCGTCCTAAGCTCGGCTATATCATTCCCTATCCCCGCCCTCGAGGGGCGCGCTCGCGAGGCGTCGCAAGAGTGGGGCAGGGAGCGGTCCCGCCGCAGGTCTCGCACGCCTGTGATCGCGGGTGGCCGATCCTGGCTTTAGATCCAGGTCCGCTGAAACAAACCGCGCGTGACGAGCAGTCCGGCTCTCACTTTCCAATCACACCATCGAGCCGGGCTGCCCGACGCGCCACCCTCGATCTCCCCGCAAGGCTCGCAGCTCAGGCTGCGGGCCCCAAGGCGCTGGTTCTTTGACAGACACAGCCGTCATCCCGGACGAAGCGCAGATCCGGGATCGCGGGACGAGTAAACCTCTGTCATCCCGGGGCTGCGCAGCAGAGCCCGGGATCCATAACCGCAACATTCACGGAGAACACACAGGCATTGCCGCTGCGCCTTTCCTCCAACTGTCGTGGTTCTGGATCCCCGCCTGCGCGGGGATGACAATGTCGAGGTTCCGGTGCTTGGTTCTGCCCGCGATCCCGGATCGGCGCTGCGCTCCGTCCGGGATGTCGGTGGATTTCGTGTACCGTTTCTTCATGCCCCTGGAGACTCCGCCCGAGAGCGCTATGGTTCAAACACTCACACACGATTCGATCATGCCCCCACACAGCACCTCCTCTCAGAAGCCTGTCGATCACCTGACGCCCGATGAGGCCCGTGCCGAGCACGAGGCGCTCGGGGCCGAGATCGCGGAGCATGACCGGCGTTACTACGAGGAGGATGCGCCCTCCGTCTCGGATGCGGAATACGATTCCCTGCGCAAGCGCTACGAGGCGCTGGAGGATCAGTTTCCCGAACTGAAATCGCCCGAGAGCCTGACCCAGAAGGTCGGCTCCAAGGTCTCGGAAAAATTCGGCAAGATCCGGCATCGCGTGCCGATGCTGTCGCTGGCCAACGCCTTTGCCGACGAGGAGGTGGAGGAGTTCGTCGAGCGCATCCGCCGCTTCCTCAACCTGAAAGCCGATGCGCCTCTCGCCTTCACCGCCGAGCCCAAGATCGACGGACTGTCCTTGAGCCTGCGCTACGAGAACGGCAGGCTCGTGTCCGCCGCCACTCGCGGCGACGGAGCGGTGGGCGAGGACGTGACCAACAACGCCCGCACGGTAGGCGACATTCCCCACAGATTGAAGGGCTCAGGCGTCCCGGATGTTTTCGAGGTGCGGGGCGAGGTCTATCTTTCGCACGAGGATTTCGCCGCCATCAACGCGCGCCAGGAAGCGGCCGGCAAGGCGCTCTTCGCCAATCCGCGTAACGCGGCGGCGGGCAGCCTGCGCCAGCTCGATGCATCGATCACCGCTTCGCGTCCCCTGCGCTTCTTCGCCTATGCCTGGGGCGAGGTCAGCGCCATGCCGGCGGATACTCAACACGGCATGATGGAGTGCTTCAAGAGCTTCGGCCTCAAGGTCAATCCGCTGACGCGCCGCTGCGAGAGCATTGCAGAATTGCTGGAGCATTATCACGCCATCGAAAAGGACCGCGCCACTCTCGGCTATGACATCGACGGCGTGGTCTACAAAGTCGATAGTTTGAGCCTGCAGCAGCGCCTCGGCTTCGTCTCGCGTTCGCCGCGCTGGGCCCTGGCGCACAAGTTTCCGGCGCAGGAAGCGATGACGGTGCTGGAAGGCATCGAGATCAATGTGGGCCGCACAGGCTCGCTCAATCCGATCGCGCGGCTGAGGCCCGTCACCGTCGGTGGCGTCGTGGTGTCGAACGCGACCCTGCACAACGAGGATTACATCAAGGGCGTCGGCGGCAACGGCGAGAAGATCCGGGGCGGTGTCGACATCCGCATCGGCGACACGGTCGTCATCAACCGCGCCGGCGACGTGATTCCGAAGGTGCTCGACGTGGTGCTGGAGAAGCGCCCGGCCAAGGCGAAGCCTTACGAGTTCCCGACCACGTGTCCCGCCTGTGGCAGTCACGCCGTGCGCGAGGTCAACCCGCGCACTGGCAAGGAAGATGCCGTGCGCCGCTGCACCGGCGGCCTCATCTGTCCGGCGCAGGCCCGCGAGCGTCTAAAACATTTCGTGTCTCGCAACGCCTTCGACATTGAAGGCTTGGGCCTGCAGCGCATCGACGAATTCTACGAGGAAGGTCTGATCCAGCGCCCGCAGGACATCTTCACGCTGGAAGCGCGCAATGCGAAGAGCCTCAAGCGGCTGGAGAACCGGGAAGGATGGGGCGAGACGAGCGCGAAGAATCTCTTCGCCGCCATCGAGGCGCGCCGCTCGATCACGCTCAACCGCTTCATCTTCGCGCTCGGCATTCCCCATGTGGGCGAGACCTCCGCGCGCTTGCTGGCACGCCATTTCGGCACATTCGAGCATCTGCGCGAGACGGCGAAGGCTGCGGCCGATCCGGAATCGGAAGCGAATGCCGAACTGACCTCCATCGGCGGCATCGGACCGGTGGTGGCGGAGGCCATCGTCGAGTTCTTCAAGGAGGGGCATAACGAGGAGATGCTCGATGCGCTCCTCGCTCAAGTGAGCACCGAGCCGATGGAGGCGCCGGCCTCCGCAAGCTCGCCGGTCGCCGGCAAGACCGTGGTGTTCACCGGCTCGCTCGAGCAGATGACCCGCGAGGAGGCCAAGGCCATGGCCGAGCGGCTCGGGGCCAAGGTGGCGGGCTCCGTGTCCAAGAAGACGGATATCGTGGTGGCCGGCCCCGGCGCGGGCTCGAAGCTCGCCAAGGCGGCCGAGCTCGGACTTCAGGTCATGGATGAGGACGGCTGGTTCGCCCTCGTCGGGCGGGGGTGAGATTCCTGTCCAAGACACACGAGCCTCGATATGGCATGGTGGCGTCCATGACGGTGATCGCTCCTGAGGTCTCGCTCGATCCTGATCAGGTCGGATCGGGCGACGTGACGCATTTCTGGCGGGTGCCGCGCTATCGCGGCCTCGACTGCCTGCGCGCGACCTTCCGCCGTCACGCCTACGCCCGCCACAGCCACGACACCTATGCCATCGCGGCGGTGCTGGCCGGCTGCGAGACCTTCTTCCATCGCGGCGAGCAGCGTTACGTCCCGGCCGGCTCCGTGGCTGTCGTCTGTCCCGACGAGATCCATGACGGCGAACCCTATGGCGGCGGCTTCGAATATCGGACGTTCTATCCCTCGCCGGAGCTGATGCAGGAGATTGCCGAGGACATCGCAGGACGCCCGCTCTCCCGTCCGCCCTGGTTCCGGCATTCCGTCATCGAGGACCCTGAGCTTTTCCAGGCTCAGGTCAGGCTCCATGCCTGCCTCTGCCAGGAGGACAGCTGGACCTCCGAGATGGAGCAGGACACCCGGCTTGTCGACTTTCTGAGCCGTCTGATCGCCCGCTGGGCCGATCTCGATGCCCTGCCGAGTGTCCGCTACGGCTCGACGAGCATCCTGCGGGTACGGGATTATCTCGATGCCCATATCGGGGAGGAGGCGGACCTCGCCAACCTTGCGAACCTCGCAGGTCTGTCGCGCAGCCATTTCATCCGCGCCTTCGCCAAGGAAACCGGTCTGACGCCGCACGCCTATCTTCTCGACCGGCGCTTCCGCGCCGCGACCCGGTTGCTGGGGCAGGGCGAGGCGCCCGGCGATGTGGCCGCCGCCTGCGGCTTCTTCGATCAGAGCCACCTCAACCGCGTCTTCAAGGCCCGCATGGGCGTGACGCCGGGGGCCTACCGCTCTGCCTGAAACAGCACTTTCATCCAAGACCGGTTGTCCCCCGTCCTGCATAAGGCGGGGACAATGAGCAGAGCCATGGATCAAGCAAGTTCCTTTGTCCCCACCTACCGCCGCGAAATCCGCGCAGGCTTGCGCGACATCGCGCCGGTCGCCGTTGCGGCCCTCCCCATCGGCCTCCTGTTCGGCGCAGTCGCTTCCGCTAAAGGAATGTCGCCGCTTGAGGTCATCCTGATGTCTGCCCTCGTCTTCGCCGGAGGCGCTCAGTTTGCCGCCATCGAGTCCTGGATCCAACCAGCGCCTATCCTGACGCTCGCTTTCGCGACCCTGCTCATCAATGCACGTCATGTGCTGATGGGAGCGTCGCTCACGCCGAAGGTCCGGATGTCGCGGGTCCAGACCCTGCTGGCCTATTTCTTTCTCACCGACGAGGCCTGGGCCCTATCCGAGCGCCGCGCGCTGGAGCGGCCCGTGACCGGAGCCTATTGGTTTGCGATGGCCGTGGTGCTCTGGTCCAACTGGACGCTGTCGTCGACCATCGGCGCCATCCTCGGCTCGTTTCTCGGCGATCCCGAACGCATCGGCGCGGATTTCGCCTTCACGGCCCTGTTCATCGGCCTCGTCGCAGGCTTCGGCCGCAGCCGTGTCACTCTCGTCACGGTCGCGGTCAGTGCCGGCGTTGCGGCCCTCGTTCATTACTTCATCGGCGCGCCTTGGCATGTGGCCTCGGGGGCGCTCGCCGGCATTGCCGCCGCCTACATTGCCGCTCCCGAGGAGGCACGCTCATGAGCCTCGATACGACAACGCTGCTCGCCATCCTCACCATGGCGGTCGTGACCTATTTTACGCGCATAGCGGGCCTGTTCGTGGCCGACCGTCTCGTTCTCACGGGCCGCGCCAAAGCCGCCTTTGACGCCATTCCGCCTGCCGTGCTGGTCGCCGTGATCGCGCCGACCGCGCTCACCACCGGATGGGCGGAAGCCATCGCCGCGGCGATTACGGCCGTTGCGGCGTTCAGGCTTCCTCTGCTCGGCACGGTCGCCGTCGGCGTGATCGCCGTCGTGGCGCTGCGGAATCTGATTTGATCAGATCTCTTACTGTCATTCCGGGGCCGCGGAGCGGAGCCCGGAATCCATAACTGCCAACAGCGCAGGATAAGGCAAGCAGCATCCGATGCGCTTTGCCTATAGAGGTCGTGTTTATGGATTCCGGGCTCGGCTCTTGCGAGCCGCCCCGGAATGACAGTGCTGGCTTTCTAAGCGATCGCCTGCGTCGCGTTCTCCAACCAAGCTTGGGTCTCAGCATCGAGATGCGGGCGGATCTTTTCGCGAACGGCGGCGTGATAGGCGTTGAGCCAAGCAATCTCGTCCGCAGTCATGATCGCCGGCTCCACGAGGCGCAGGTCGATGGGCGTGAAGGTGAGCGTCTCGAAGCCCATCATCTCGCGGTCGCCGCCGGGGATCGTGCGCGGCTCCACGAGAATCAGGTTCTCGATGCGGATGCCGTAGGCTCCAGGCTTGTAGAAGCCCGGCTCGTTGGAGAGCATCATGCCGATTTCCAGCGGCGTGTGGCCGGTCTTGGCGATGCGCTGCGGGCCTTCATGCACGGAGAGATAGCTGCCGATCCCGTGGCCGGTGCCGTGATCGAAATCGAGGCCGGCGTCCCACAGCGGCTTGCGCGCGAAGGCATCGATCTGCGCGCCCGTCGTGCCCTTCGGAAACACCGCCTGCGCGATGGCAATATGGCCTTTCAACACGCGGGTGAAGCGGTCCTTCATCTCCGCATTCGGCTCGCCCACGATGATCGTGCGGGTGATGTCCGTCGTACCGTCCTCGTATTGCGCGCCGGAATCGATGAGGAAGATCTGGTTGCGCTCGATAGGGCGGTTGCTTGAGCTCGTGACGCGATAATGGGGCAGGGCGGCATTGGGGCCTGCGCCTGAGATGGTGGGAAACGAGACGTTTTTCAGAGCGCCCGTCTCGACGCGGAAGGCCTCCAGCGCCTCGACCGCATCGATCTCCGTGAGCTTGCCTGACGGCGCCTCTCGATCGAGCCACGCAAGGAAACGGGCCACCGCCACGCCGTCGCGCAGATGGGCCGCATGCGAACCTGCGATCTCGGCCCCGTTCTTGACGGCCTTCATGAGGGCGATCGGATCGGCGCCCACATCGACCTTGCCGCCCGCCGCCTCGATGCGCCGGATCAGAGCGACGGCGCCGGTGGCGGAATCGATGCGGATCTTGCCGCCGGTGCGGCCCAATTCGTCGAGGGCACCCTGGAAGCCGCTGATCGGCGCGAACGCGGCAAGATCGCCGACGGCGTCACCGGCCTCGTTCGTCACCTTCGCCGGGTCGAAGAACAGGCTGGCACGGCCCTCCCTGGGAAGAATGGCGTAGCCGAGCGGCAGGGGCGTGTGGCCCACATCGCCGCCGCGCAGGTTGAAGGTCCAGGCGAGATTGTGCGGGTCGGAAATGACGAGCGCGTCGATCTTGGCTTCCGCCATTTTCTTTCGGATGCGCTCCAGCTTGGCGGGAGCGGCCTCGCCGGCATAATCGAGCGGATGCGGCCGCACCGGAGCCTGCGGAGGCGCCGGCCGGTCGATCCAGATCACGTCGACTAGGTTCATGTCGACAGGGACGAGCTGTCCGCCCGCTCGGCCGACAGCCTGCTCCAGCCGCTTCAGGCCGTCACTGGTGTGAAGCCAGGGATCGTAGGCCAGGGTGCCGCCCTGCGGCAGGTGCTCGGCGATCCAGTCCTCGGGCGTGAAATCGGTAAGCTGAACCGGCGTGATGACGGAGGTGTCCACCTGCTCGGCCGCCTGTACCGTATAGCGTCCGTCGACCACGAGGGCGGCCTTGTTCTGGAGAATGACCGCTGTGCCGGCGGAGCCTGTGAACCCGGTGAGCCAGGCCAGACGCTCCGCGCTTTTCGGCACGTATTCACCCTGATGCTCGTCGGACCTGGGCACGATGAAGCCGTCGAATCCGCGGCGTGCCATTTCGGCGCGCAGCTTGGCAATGTGCTTGGGTCCTTGGGCAGGGGTGGTCGTGTCGTCGAAGAACTGGAACTGAGCCATGGGAAGCGGCACCGGAGATCGAAATGAGCGGGGCGACACGCTAGGGCGTAGCGGCCTTGGCTGCAACCGGCACGGTCTTGCAAAAGATGCTGCGTTTTAGGGCACGGCGCTCATGAAACATGCACCAGA
The DNA here is from genome assembly GCF_016892765.1 of Microvirga arvi. Lineage (GTDB taxonomy): Bacteria > Pseudomonadota > Alphaproteobacteria > Rhizobiales > Beijerinckiaceae > Microvirga > Microvirga arvi. Next base: position 69,346 of record NZ_JAFEMD010000005.1, on the reverse strand, counting down.
TGACTAGTAGTTAGCTTTTTATAGCCGCGTTCTGCGCTCAATGCATGGCGTATATGTGATCTTGTGACTACTACCAAAGTCGAGCCGAGCTTATCTTTCAGACAACAAGAACAGAGGAGCGCTGAAGGTCTCAGCACCGATCTGTTGGAGATGAGCCCATGACCACAGCCGTTTTTCCGTCCCACTTCGTGAGCCCCGTGAATGCTTCATCCAAGCTTTCGCAGGTCATGTCCCGGATCATGTATGCCCTCATCGAGAGCCGCGCCCGGAGCGCCGCACAAGAGCTGCGCCGCCACGAGGCCTTCATAGCCGAACTCGGCCGCAGGCAGGATCACTCGCCGCTGTTCCTCGATCAGACCGACGATTTGCCGTTCAAGCTCTAAGTGTCTGTCCTCCAAAGAAAGCCAAGACCATGATCATCATCACTGCCATGAAAGCTATCCGCGAAGTCTGGACGGAGACCCTCAAGCTCCGCCGCGAACTCGCCAAGCGCTATCCGGGCGTTCTGGCCGAGTAACGAGCCGATCAGTGGGGCAGTGCACGAGCGCTGCCCCGCTTCATCACCAGCGCCGCCCAGCCCTCGAGATCGTATCGGCGCTGCAGGTACCAGCCTTGGTGCGCATAAGCTGACAGAACACCAGGGACGTCGCGGGTGAGAAGCCCCGACAGGATGATTGTCCCGTCATCGCTCGCCACACGCGCCAGCGCCGGTGCAAGCATCCGCAGGGGCTTGGCCAGGATGTTGGCGAAGACAAGGTCGAAGTGCCCTGGACGGTCAGCATCCGCATGGCGGATGCCAGGACCCACATAAAGCCTCATCCAAGCCCCGATTCCATTGAGCCGCGCATTCTCCCGCGCGACCCGCACCGCTTCCGGGTCGATATCCCCTGCTACAACCGGGCGCTTCAGAATCTTTGCCGCGGCAAAGGCCAGAATGCCCGTGCCGGTGCCGACATCAAGCACGTGGCGGGGCGTCCGCATCTTCAACTCGTCCACGAAAGCGAGCAGGCAGCCCAAGGTGGTGCCGTGATGGCCCGTACCGAAGGCGAGGCCTGCCTCGATCTCGATGGAGATGTCGCTGGGGCGCCGCTGCTCCCGGTCATGGGAGCCGTGAACGAAGATGCGGCCGGCGCGGACGGGTTTAAGACCTTCCAGCGACGACTTCACCCAATCCTTCTGCTCGAGAGGCAGGAAAACACCCTTGTCCGCCTCCGCGCCGACGATGGGGCGCAGGAGATTGCGAATCGCCACTTCGTCCGGCTGGTGCGCGAAATAGGCCTCCAGCATCCAGGGGCCGCCGTCTTCCGTCTCGAACGAGGCGACGGCCGTCTCGGCGGGATCGAAGATCTCGCCGATCATGTCGGTCATGGCACGTGCGGAGCGCTCGTCCGTGGTGATGCGGAAGACGTGGGTCGGGCGGTTGGGGTGAAGACCTTCAAGCATGATGTCGCCTTATCACTGCTCGCGACGCAGGTCACCTGTCCGTGAGATGCAGGCTGCAGAGGAACCGTCGCGAAGGCGGTCCGTTGTGCTCTCGCACGGCGACAGCATGGCGGCATCGCCATGGCTGCGCTTGTTCCCTTCCCAGGAGATCCCCATGACCGGACGCCTCTTCGACAAGGTTGCCATCGTGACGGGTGCCGGCACCGGCATCGGCGAAGCCATCGCCCTCAAATTCGCACGGGAAGGCGCGCGCCTTCTCCTCGTCGGCCTGCCGGACGACCCGGTCGAGGACGTCGCCCGGACGATCAATCAGGCGGGCGGCTTTGCGGAGATCTACCTGGGCGACATTGCCGAAGAGCGTCACGCCGAAGCTGCTGTTGAAGCCTGCGTGAGCGCATATGGGCGCCTCGACGTGCTCGTCAACAATGCGGGCATGTTCCTGGTCGCAGCGGAAACGCAGGATTATCCCATCGACAAGTTCGATGAAACCCTGCGGGCGAACGTGCGCTCCGTCTTTCTCATGACCAAGTTCGCCCTGCCTCACCTTCAGAAGACCTATGGCAACATCGTTTCCACCGGCTCGGAAGCCGGCATGATCGGCATCGCCAAGAACACCATGTATGGCGGCACCAAGGCCTTCATCCACTCCTTCATGCGTGGAGTGGCCGTGGAGCAGGCCGCATACGGCGTCCGGGCCAATTGCGTCTGTCCCGGTCCAATCGATACGGCATGGACTCACAAGTCGAGCGGCCCGATGGACGCGGAGATGGAGTCGATGATGATCGACGCGACGCCGATGGGCCGCCGCGGCATGCCGGAGGAGGTCGCGAACGTGTTCTGCTTCCTCGCCTCCGATGAAGCCAGCTACGTCACCGGGGCGCTCTATACGGTCGACGGTGGCGTGACGATTGCAAAAGGATCCGTCGGCTCCATGGCCTCCTCGCACTTCAAGAAGCAGCCCAAGGGCAAGCTGCCGACCCGGCATTCGCATGACGGCTTGAAGAACAAGGATTACGAGACGCTGACCTGAAGACCAGCAAGCCGTTCAAGCTGATGCCGGATCTCAAACCGGCGTCAGTTCCCTGGCCGGCTCCAGCACCTTGAGGCGCTCCGCTTCCTTCGCCTTGTACTCGCGCTGCACATCCGTGACGTAGTCGCGCACGATCGGAGCCGCGTCGCGCCTGCGGGCAAGCTGCATGTGGAAGACGAGCTGGCTGCCGGTCGTGAACATGGTCTCTGCGCTGATGAGGTAGAACTCGAACATGCGGCAGAACCGCTCGTCGTACATGGCAGCGATTGTCTCGCGATTGGCCTCGAAGCGCCGGTGCCAATGGTTGAGCGTCTTGGCGTAGTGGAGTCGCAGGAACTCGAGATCCGTCACCCACAATTGGTTCTGCTCGACGACCGGGAAAACCTCGGACAGGGCAGGGGAATAGGCGCCGGGGAAGATGTACTTGCGCAGCCATGGGCTTGCGGTGCCGGGCGGGCTCATCTTGCCGATGGAGTGCAGGACCATGAGGCCGTCGTCGTCGAGCAGGGCGTTGATCTTGGCGAAGAACTCGCCGTAATGGTGAACGCCCACATGCTCGAACATACCGACCGAGACGATGCGGTCGAATTTCTTCTCCACCTTGCGATAGTCGAGCAGCTCGAAGCGCACGCGATCCGACAGGCCCGCGCGCCGCGCCTTCTCGTTGGAGAGCGCATGCTGCTCCTTCGAGAGCGTGACGCCCGTGACGTCCACATCCTCCATGGCCGCGAGATAAAGCGCCAGATCGCCCCAGCCGCTGCCGATGTCGAGGACTTTCATGCCAGGCTTGAGGCGGAGCTTCGATGCGATGAGGCGGAGCTTGTTCTGCTGCGCCTCCTCCAGAGTGTCGTCCTCGTTGGTGAAATAGGCGCAGGAATACTGCATGCCCTTGTCGAGGAAGAGCTTGTAGAAATCGTTGCCCAGATCGTAGTGATGGGCCACGTTCTGTTGCGCCTTGCCGACGGGGTTTGCCTGCTGAAACCGTTTCACGCCGCGTGAGATGCGCTTGAGCACGCTCTGAAGCGGGTAGTTCGCTAAGGTAGAACGGTTCATCGAGAAGAGGTTCAGGAAGTCGCGCAGGTTCGAGCCGTCCTCGAAGCTCATGCGGCCATCCATATAGGCCTCGCCGGCGTGCAGTTCCGGATTGAGGAAGAGCTTGTGATAGAGCGAGCGGTCCGTCAGCCGCATCGTGACGCTCGGCCCCGGCCCCTCTCCTCCGAACGTGTGGATGCCGCCCTCCGCATCGATCACCTTGAGGGTTCCGGCGCGTACGAAGGATTTCAGCATGTTGGACAGCGGGAACATCGGCACCTCATGGGACGGTCGTTCGGGGCGGATGGTTCCACACTTGTGCGCAAGTGGCTAGAGGGAGAAAACCCGAAGCCTGCCTACCCCAACGCTTCCACGAAACTGTCGAGCACCATCTTCCGTCCGGCCTTGTCGAACTCGACGGTGAGCTTGTTGCCGTCCACAGCCTCGATGGTGCCTGGGCCGAATTTGGAGTGGAGCACACGTCCGCCGACCTTGAAGCCCGAGCCGCCGGTGGACTTTGCCACCAGCTCGCCCTCGATCAGCATGGGCCCACGCCGGTCGCCCGAGCGGCGGGCCGAATAGCCGCCGTCCTCAGTGGTGCTGGCGCGATGCGCCTGGGCGCGCTGCCAGCCGGGGGTCTGGTAGGACGAGCCGCTGAAAGGCTGCATCCGGTCGAAGCGCGAGCCGCCATAGGAGAAGTTGGCAGGTGCTTCTGCGATCTCCACGTTCGACTCCGGCAGATCGTCGACGAAGCGGCTGGGCACGGTCGAGTTCCACAGGCCGTGGATGCGTCGGTTGGAAGCGAAGTAGATCTTGGCGCGACGCCGGGCGCGGGTGAGGCCGACATGCGCGAGACGACGCTCTTCCTCCAGGCCGGCGCGGCCGCTCTCGTCGAGGGCGCGCTGGTTCGGGAAGAGGCCTTCCTCCCAACCGGGCAGGAAGACCGTGTCGAATTCCAGGCCCTTTGCCGCATGGAGCGTCATCAGGCTGACCCGCTCAGCGGTGTCGGATTCGTTGGCCTCCATCACGAGGGAAACGTGTTCGAGGAAGCTCTGCAGGTCCGGGAATTCCTCCATGGAGCGCACGAGTTCCTTGAGGTTGTCGAGGCGCCCGGCCGCATCGGCCGACTTGTCCTTCTGCCACATGTCGGTATAGCCGGACTCCTCCAGCACCGTCTGCGCGACCTCGGATTGCGACTGGGTCTCGGAAAGCTTCGCCCAGCGGCCGAAGGAGATGAGAAGATCGCGTAAGGTGGCGCGGGGCTTCGGCTTCAGCTCGTCGGTCTCGACGATGAAGCGTGCCGCCTCCATCAGCGGCACGCGGGCCGCGCGGGCATGGTTGTGCAGCACCTGGATCGTGGCATCGCCCAATCCGCGCTTCGGCACATTGACGATGCGCTCGAAGGCGAGGTCGTCGGCCGGCTGGTTGACGACGCGCAGGTAAGCCAGCGCATCACGGATTTCCGCGCGCTCGTAGAAGCGTGGACCGCCGATGACGCGATAGGGCACGCCCAGCGTCACGAGCCGGTCTTCGATCTCGCGCATCTGGGCCGAGATGCGCACGAGGATCGCGATCTCGGAGAGCGAATGCTTCTTGGCATGGAGCGCCTCGATCTCTTCGCCGATGAGGCGGGCTTCGTCCTCGGAATCCCAGGCGCCGGTGATCGTCACCTTCTCGCCCGGTTCGTCTTCCGTGCGCAGGGTCTTGCCGAGGCGGCCCTGGTTCTTGGCGATAAGGCCGGACGCGGCGGAGAGGATGTGGCCCGTGGAACGATAGTTGCGCTCGAGCCGGATCACGGTGGCGCCAGGAAAGTCGTGTTCGAAGCGCAGGATGTTGTCGACTTCCGCGCCGCGCCAGCCATAGATCGACTGGTCGTCGTCGCCGACGCAGCAGAGATTTTTGCGCGCCTGGGCAAGAAGGCGCAGCCAGAGATACTGGGCGACGTTGGTGTCCTGGTACTCGTCCACCAGCATGTAGCGGAAGCGGTTCTGATACTGCTCCAGGATGTCGGGATGCTCGCGCCACAGGCGCAGGCATTCCAGCAGCAAATCGCCGAAATCGACGGCGTTCAGGGTCTTCAGCCGATCCTGGTAGGCCCGGTAGAGCCGCCCGCCCTTGCCGTTGGCGAAGGCCCCGGCCTCGCCCGCGGGCACCTGATCGGGCCCGAGGCCGCGGTTCTTCCAGCCGTCGATATAGCCGGCGAGCTGGCGCGCCGGCCAGCGCTTCTCATCGATGCCTTCGGCCTCGATCACCTGCTTCATCAGGCGCAGCTGGTCGTCCGTGCCGAGGATGGTGAAGTCGGAGCGCAGGCCCACGAGTTCGGCATGGCGGCGCAGGATCTTGGTGCCGATGGAGTGGAACGTGCCGAGCCACTGCATGCCCTCGGCCACGGGGCCGATGACGGCGGTGATGCGCTCGCGCATCTCCCGCGCGGCCTTGTTGGTGAACGTCACGGACAGGATCTGGGACGGATAGGCCCGCCCGGTGGCAATCAGATGGGCGATCCGGGTCGTGAGCACCCGGGTCTTGCCGGTGCCGGCGCCGGCCAGCACGAGGACGGGGCCCTCTGTCGCCTCCACGGCGGCGCGCTGCTCCGGGTTCAGGCCGTTCAGGTAGGGAGACTGAGGCGCCACCGCCGCACGGGCGCGGGCGCTCAGCGAGCCTGACGCCGGCTCATGGGCAAGATTGTCCTTCGGATCGGGTCTGGGGTCGGACTGATTCATCGGCGGGACCATGGATCAAAAGGCGAACGGCGTCGAGCCCGGATTGCCTGTCGATCCTGCCGCAGGCGCGAACTTTCGAGGCCAGGAAGTCATTGTTGAGGAGAGGCCTCATCCTCATATGGGGATGAAGGACCAAAGAGGAATGTCCCATGCGTTTCGTGGTGGCCCTTGCCATCGTCTCAAGCCTCATCCTGCCCTTGGCCGTCCCTGTGGCCGCCCAGACGCGCCTGCCCCGGGTCAGCCCATCGGAGCGGAGCACGAGAGATATCAACCGGCGGATCCAACAGGATCAGCGGCTTCTGAACCTGGAGGAGCGGATCCAGATGGAGAACAACCAGATCCGCCAAGACATCCAGCGGGAGCGCCTCTTCCCTCAACGCTCATTGGCTCCGCTTCCCCGCGCCGGCTGCCCGCGCGGCTCGATCAGCTGCTAGAGCATCGGATCCAAAAGCAGCGCAGCGTTGGGCGCGGCCCTCTGGGTCCGTACGATGCGCTAGTGGCGAGTGCCTGAAGCCGACAGGGCCTCTTCAATCTCCGCCTTGCGCGGAATGCCGATCACGCGGCCCAGGTTCTGCGGCTTGGGCAGGCGGTGATGAGTGGTCTTCATGACGGCGAGGTTGGCCAGGATGTCATCCGGGAACGGGCTGACCTTCCGGGTTTCCATGTCCACATGCAGGGACAGACCCTCCATGGCGGCGGCAACCCAGCCCTCAGTGGCATGGCGGATTTCCATGTAGTAATGGATACGCTTCTCGTCGTAATCGACAAGCTGGAGCGTAACACGCACGTGGTCGTGCAGCTTCAATTCACGCTTGTAAAGCGTGTGGATTTCGGCCGCGAAGAAGGAGGCCTTGCGCTTTTCCAGATAATCGTGGCCAAGGCCGACCAGGCTGAAGCCTTCCTCTACGGCCCTGTCGAAGAGCACGTGGTAATAGGCCATGTTCATGTGGCCGTTGTAGTCGATCCAAGCGGACTCGACCCGCATCGTGGAGGACACGAAGGGTGCAAAGAAAAAGACGGGTGTCCGCTTTTCCATCCTCAGTCTCGTCCCTCGAGGTCTCTCAGATGCTCATCCCTTTCTGTCTGAAGCAACAATATTAGCATGTTGCGGCGGGTTGTGCATGAGGGTGCGGCATCTTTCTCATCCGGAGTGTTGCCTTTGCAACGGTTCTGGTAGCTATGGGTCACTTGAGCATCACAACCGGATCTGAAGCCTTCATGAATGCGCCCGATGTTACCGTCCGCCAGAAGCCGACGGATGCCTCACTCGCCTCCCTCCTCACCGAGCTTTCGGAGCGTTTCAGCGACCGTGTCGTGACCTCGGCTGCGGTGCGTGAGCAGCACGGGCACTCGCTGACCTGGGTGAAGAACCAGCCGCCGGACATCGTCGTCTATCCCAGGACGACGGAGGAGGTGGCTGAGATGGTCAAGCTCTGCGCTGCCCACGAGATCCCGATCATTCCCTATGGCACCGGCACGTCTCTGGAAGGGCACGTCAATGCTCCCTATGGGGGCGTCTCCATCGACCTGAGCCTGATGAAGCGCATCATCGCGGTCCATGACGAGGATCTCGACTGCGTGGTCGAGGCGGGCGTGACCCGCAAGGAGTTGAACGAGCATCTGCGGGATAAGGGATTGTTCTTCCCCATCGATCCCGGCGCGGACGCCTCCATCGGCGGCATGGCCGCAACCCGGGCGTCGGGCACCAATGCGGTGCGCTACGGAACCATGAAGGACGTGGTCCTGGCGCTCACCGCCGTGCTGCCCGATGGCGAAATCGTGAGGACGGCAAGCCGCGCCAAGAAAAGCTCGGCGGGCTACGATCTCACCCGTCTTCTCATCGGCTCGGAGGGAACGCTGGGCATCATCACCGAGATCACCCTGAAGCTCCACGGCATCCCGGAGGCGATCTCGGCCGGCATCTGCCCGTTCCCATCGGTCAAGGCAGCCTGCGACGCCGTGATCATGACGATCCAGTCAGGCATCCCGGTGGCCCGTATCGAGTTGCTCGATGAGGTGCAGGTGAGGGCGGTCAACCTCCATTCCAAGCTCTCCCTGCCGGAGAGCCCCCTGCTGCTGCTGGAATTCCACGGCTCCGAAGCCGGCGTGCAGGAGCAGGCCGAGCGTTTCGGCGAAATCGCAGCCGAGTTCAGCGGAGGCCCCTTCGAATGGGCCACGAAGCCCGAGGACCGCTCGCGCCTCTGGCAGGCGCGGCACGATGCGTATTGGGCCGCCAAGGGGCTGCGGCCGGGAGCCCAGTCCGTGGCGACGGACGTCTGCGTGCCGATCTCGCGGCTGGCCGAATGTGTCGATGCCACGAAGCAGGACATCCTGGAGAGCGGTCTCGTCGCTCCCATCGTCGGCCATGTGGGCGACGGCAATTTCCATGTCCAACCCCTCGTGAACACGGACGATCCGGCGGAGATCGAGGCTTGCGAGGCCTTCGTCGACCGGCTGGTGCGGCGGGCGGTGGCCATGGAGGGCACCTGCACGGGCGAGCATGGGGTCGGGCAAAAGAAGATGAAGTACCTGGAGATCGAGCACGGCCCAGCCGCCCTGGGCCTCATGCGCGTCTTGAAACAGGCGATCGATCCGCACAACATCATGAATCCGGGCAAGATCATCGCGCTTTGATGGTGGAACACGGTGAACGGCGCTCCCGGTCCTTGCCGTCATGGGGTAAGGACGTCTCAGAGTAACGGAGAAATGACAGCCTCTTGCGCGATATCCTGACGATCATCGCATCCATCGTGATCCTGATCCTGGCGATTGCCGTGGCGGCGCCTCCCTTCATCCCGTGGGAGGCCTATCGCGACGCGATCGACCAGGCGATTGCGCGCGCCTCCGGCACCGAGGCTCAGACGGAAGGCAATATCAGCATCCGTCTGTTGCCTGAGCCGAGGATCATTCTCGACCGCCTGAGGCTCGGCGGGAAGACGCCGGACTCGCCAGTTCTGACGGCTGACAGCGTCTGGGCGGAGGTCGCCCTGACGCCGCTGCTGCGGGGCGAAGTGCGTTTCACCGAAACGCGGGTGGCGCGCGCCGACATCCGCATTCCGGTTGCCGGAGACGGCGAGTGGCGCCTGCCGCCGGAGCTGGTGTCCGGCAGCGCGAGGGCCCGTGAGTGGGCCATCGAGAACCTCGCCGTCGGCCAGCTTCTCGTCACCACCCAGAGCGCAAGCACCGGCCGCACCAATCAGGCCTTTGCGGAGAACGTCCTCATCGAGGGGCAGAAGCTCATCGGCCCCTGGCGCGTCGAGGGGACGACGTCCGGGATCCCCTTCCGCCTCGTGACCGGGGAGCTGGGCGAGGACAAGACCATCCAGGTGAAGCTCTCGGGCGGAGGCGACATCTATCCGCGCTTCGATCTCGATGCCCGGCTGGGCTTGAACGAAGGCACCGGCGAGGCCGCGACACCGAATGTGTCCGGCAAGGCGAAGGTCCTGTTCGGACCGCCGGCGCAGGTGGCCGCTGCCGGCATCCCGATCCCGATCGTCGTCGAGACGGAGTTCAAGACGGTTCCGGGTGCCGTCGAGCTCAATCCCGTGAGCCTGGAAGCGGGCGAGGGCGGTGCGAGCCTGCGCATGACCGGAGAGGGCCGCATCGGGCTCAACGATCCGCGCATTTCGCTGCGGCTCGAAGGGCGCCGACTCGATGCGGACAGCTTCATCCTCTCCTCGAACGGGCAGGATTTTAAAAGCAGGCTCCAGCAATGGTCCCTGCCGCTGATCCGGGTGCCGATCGATCTCGACCTCAAGCTCGACAGCATCGGCCTGGGCCAGGAGGATCTGACCAACGCCGTCCTGCGCCTGTCCCTGGACACGGGCCGGGCACGGCTGGACCGGATCGAGTTCAATGCTCCGGGCGATACCAAGGTGGCCCTCGAAGGGCAGCTCGGACTGACCACCAGGGGCGGCATCAACGGCAAGGTGGCCCTTGCCTCCGGCGCATCCGACCGTCTGGCGCGCTATCTTGCCCGCATTGGCCTCAACTCGCCTCTGCTGACGGCATTGGACGGACGAAAGATCGAAGCGTCATCGGAGGTTGCGTTCTCGAATCCCGTCCTCTCCTTCAACCGCCTGCGGCTGAAGATGGGTGAGTCGACGCTCACCGGGAATGTTCGCTACACGGCGCCGGAGGCGAGCGAGCGCGGAAGGCTGGAGGCGCAGGTTGCCATCCAAAGCCTGAACCTCGACGATCTGCCGCAGGTCTCAAGCATCTTCCAAGCCACCGAGAATCTCGATGTCGGCTTCATTCTGGATGCGCGCGGGGTCAGCGCCGGCAAGAGCCCGGCGACAGGGCGGATCACGGCCCGCATTCTCTCCGACGGCCCGGCGCTGCTCGTCGAGACCCTCGACATCGTGGATCTCGCCGGCGCCAATGCCCGGGTGCGCGGGCGGATCGCTCCGGATGGCTCGGGCCGGATCTCCGGCAAGGTCACCGCCCAGCGTGCCGATCCTCTGGTCGATCTCCTGGGAAGCGTCTGGATCGGCGGAATCTCCAAGCTCGTGCCGTACTTCGTCCGTGAAGGCGCGCTCGACCTGGACGTCGCGTCCGAACGGGTGGCGCCCGTTCCCGGCTCGAACGAGCTGCGCTTGCGCACGACCGCGACCGGTCGCGTGGCGGGCGGTCCCTTCGAAGGCCAAGTCGAATCCATCGACGGGCGGACCGAGAGCCTCATCCTCGGTCTCTCCACCGAGAACACCGGGCGCTGGGTGAACCGGGCGAACATGGCCGGCCTGAACCGTCCCTCCCGGGTCGATCTCCGCGGGTCCCGTGTGGGCTCCGGGCTGTTCAACGTCACACTCGCCGGCGACATTGCAGGTGTGAAGGTGGCGACCACGCGGCCGTTCGCCCTGAGCGCAGGCGACGATGTGGTGGACAGCGGCGAGGCCGAGATCGCGACACCCGACATCACGCCTTTCCTGCTCCTGCTGGGAGACGGGGCCGGCGTGACTCCGCCGATGCCGGTGAGTGGGCGGGTGACCCTCGGTCGGGAGCGGGGGGCGACCCTCCTCGATATCAACGCCAAGATCTCGAACGACCCTGTGCAGGCGCGCCTCGTGGCAGCGTCCCGCTCGGAGATCAGTGGAGACGTTTCCTTAGGCCGCCTCTCCATGCCCTGGCTCGTGGCAGCCCTATCCCTCAACATACCGGGCGATCAAAGCGCAACGTCGATCTGGTCCAATGCCCGGTTTGGCCAGAGCGGACGCCTCGTCTCTGGTGGGCAGGTGACGTTCCGGGCCGGTACGCTCGACCTGGGCCGCGGACTCCAGGCCACACGTGCCTCCTTCGTCGTCGGGGCGCAGCCGGATGGCATCTCCATCCGCAATCTCGATGCGACGATCGGCTCAGGAAGGATCACGGGGACAACCACGATCACCCGGCAGGGAGCCCTTGCCACCATCGTTGGCGAGGGGGCCCTTGATCGCGTGCCTCTGTGGGCTCTGACCGGCTCCACCCCCTTCGAGGCCGTCCTGTCCGGTCCCCTCCGGTTCGGGGCCGCGGGCTCGAGCCTCTCCGAGCTTGTGACCAATCTCGGCGGGGCCGGTGACTGGCAGGTTACGAATCTGCGCATCCCCGCAGCTGATCCGAACGTATTCGACAGGGCCCTCAAGCGCGCGCTTGCGGAGAACGATCCGCTGGTCGAAGGCAAGGCGGAGGCGATCTTCGGGATCGAGCTCGGGCGTGCCCCCTTCAACGCCGGCACGGTTCGGACATCAGCGGCTCTCGTCGGTGGGTTGCTGCGGCTCTCGCCCTTCGTGGCCGAAAGCGGGCCCGCCATCTGGCAGGGCGGAATCACATACGACTTGAAGACCCTGCAGCTCGATGCCCGCGGCTCCCTCACGGCGAAGGCCGCCCCGCCCGAGTGGGCCGGCGCCCCGCCATCCATTGGCTTGAACTGGCAGGGCTCTCTGTCAGCCCCTGTCCGGCAGGTCGATGCGGGTCCGTTCCGCAATGGGCTGGCCGCCATCGTTCTCAAGCGAGAGCTGGAAAAAATCGAGGCCTTCGAGCGGGCTGCGGCGGAGCGACAGCGTCAGATCGATGCGCAGCGCGAGGCCGAACGGCAGAGGGCGAGGGCAGCGGAAGAGGAGGCGTTGCGCCAGGCGAGGGCTCGGGCCGAGGCCGAGCGGGCCCGCCGCGAGGCGGAGCGGCTGCAGTCGGAGCAGCAGAACCAGCCGGAGACCGACACGCCGCCGTCGCAGATTTCCGTGCCACCCCTGAACCCGCCGGTCGAGGTCAGACCTCCGCCGTCGGTCTATGGCACCTCGCCAACCCGCTGATCCGCCTTGGCCTCGCCCAGGCGATGGCGCAGATCGGTCAGCACGAACACGCGAATGGCCGAGGACAGGTTCTGCTCGCCCCGTTCCGCGTCGATGCGCCCGATCAGGGCCTGAATGGAGAGTTTCTCCCGCTCCGCGATCTCCCTTAAGCCCTCCCAGAAAGGCTCCTCGAGGGAGATGCTCGTCCGGTGGCCGGCGATGGACACGGAGCGCTTGACGACGGCAAAGCCCATTCACGGCGTCTCGTCGGGATCGCGCTTGTGAGCGTCGAGGCGGCTCTTCGCCAGATCCTGCTCGGCTTTTGTCAGGTCCTTCTCGGCCTTGGTGCGGCCAAACGCGATGCGGTTCTCGTCGGCGCGGGCCTCCTTCTCGGCCCGCGCCTTGTGCTTGCGCGCCTGGCGCAGATTGATGATCTCAGCCATGGCGCTTGTTCTATCTCATTCGCCCGGCTGAAGCATCGTCTCGGGGCGCACGACGGCGTGGAAGTGGTCTTCCGCCACACCGGCCTTGAGGGCTTCCTCCTTGAGGGTTGTGCCGTTCTTATGCGCGGACTTGGCGATGGCGGCCGCCTTGTCGTAGCCGATCGACGGAGCGAGCGCCGTGACGAGCATCAGGGAGCGCTGCATCAGCTCGGCGAGGCGTTCCCTGTTCGGCTCGATGCCGACGACGCAATTGTCAGTGAAGCTGATCGCACCGTCCGCGATGAGACGGATCGACTGCAGCACGGCGTTCACGATCACCGGTTTGAATACGTTGAGCTCGAAATGGCCCTGGCTTCCGGCGAAGGTGACCGTGGTCTGGTTGCCGGCGACCTGGCAGCACAGCATCGTCATGGCCTCGGCCTGGGTCGGGTTGACCTTGCCGGGCATGATGGACGAGCCGGGCTCGTTCTCGGGCAGCGAGATCTCGCCGATGCCGGAGCGCGGGCCCGAGCCCATCAGGCGGATGTCGTTGGCGATCTTGAACAGGCCGGCGGCGAGGCTTGCCAGCGCCCCATGGGTGTAGACGAGAGCATCGTTGGAAGCCAATGCCTCGAACTTATTGCTAGCCGAAGTGAAGGGCAGGGCCGTCAGTTCCACCACCTTCGAGGCGAAGCGATCCGCGAATTCCGGATGGGCGTTGAGACCCGTGCCGACGGCGGTGCCGCCCTGGGCGAGAGCATAGATGCCGGGAAGGGTCTGTTCGACGCGGGCGATGCCGAGCTGGACCTGGGCGGCATAGCCGGAGAATTCCTGGCCGAGGGTGACCGGGGTCGCATCCTGCAGGTGCGTGCGGCCGATCTTCACGATGTCCTTGAAGGCCTCGGCCTTCTCGTTCAGCGCCTTGTGCAGGTGCCTGAGCGCCGGAACCAGGCGGTCATGAACCTCGCGGGCAACCGCAATATGCATGGCGGTGGGGAACGAGTCGTTCGACGACTGGCCCATGTTCACGTGATCGTTCGGGTGAACCGGCTTCTTGCTGCCGCGCTCGCCGCCGAGGCGCTCGATGGCGAGGTTCGAGAGAACCTCGTTCATGTTCATGTTGGACTGGGTGCCAGAGCCCGTCTGATACACCACGAGCGGGAACTCATCGTCATACTTGCCCTGCACCACGTCGGCGGCGGCACTCGCAATCGCATCGGCCAGGCGCGGCTCCAGCTTGCCGAGATCCTTGTTCACAAGGGCGGCAGCCTGCTTCACGATGGCCAGCGCATGGACCAGGGGCAGCGGCATCCTGTCCGTCCCGATGCGGAAGTTTTGGAGAGAGCGCTGCGTCTGCGCACCCCAAAGCTTGTCGGCGGGAACGTCGATGGGGCCGAAGGTATCTGTTTCGATGCGGGTTGAGGGCGACATCCTGACCTCTTTCGATGGAGTTGCGTGTTCTTATCTCAAATGATGGCGCTCGCAACTGCGAACGCGCATCGGAGGCTTGGTAAATTCGCATGAGCGACACCCTGGAAGCGCCCCTTTTCCGTCCGCCTCACCCGAAGCCCCGCACCGAGCCGTTGGGCATGGTCGCATTCTTGCGGGCCGTGCGCGAGAATCCTCTGAATACCTGGATGGAGGCGCATTTCGAGGAATCGATCCTCACGGGCGAGGGGGCCCTGGGTCGTATGACGGTGGTGAACGATCCCGTCGCCATCCGCCACATCCTCGTGGATAACGCCGCCAACTACCGCAAGGACGACCTGCAGATCCGGATCCTGGCTCCCGGCCTGGGACGGGGGCTCGTGACGGCGGAGGGCGACGAGTGGAGGCTTCAGCGCCGCACCATCGCGCCGCTCTTTACGCCGCGGACCGTCAGCAGCTTCTTTCCGGATATGGTCGAGGCGGCAGAACGCCTCGTCAAACGCTGGCAGAGGCGCCCCGAGGGACGGGTGGTCGATGCTGCCCTCGACATGACGCGGGTCACCCTCGACGTGCTCGAGCGGACGATCTTTACACAGGGCGTGCCGAAGGATCCCGATGCCCTGGGGCGTGCCATCACCCGCTACTTCAACGCGCTCGGCCGGGTCGATCCGCTCGACATCTTCGGATTCCCGGACTGGGTGCCCCGGATCGGGCGCCTGCGCGCAAGGCCGTCGATCCAGTTCTTCGAGGAGACCGTCAATGCGCTGATCGAGGCCCGCAAGGCGCTGCTTGCCCGCGGCGAGCCTGCTCCACGGGACCTCCTGACCCTGCTCCTGGAGGCGGCGGATCCCGAAACCGGCAAGGGGCTGAGCGACATCGAGGTGCGGACGAACATCGTCACCTTCATCGGCGCCGGGCATGAGACCACGGCCAATGCCCTGTCCTGGTCGCTTTATCTTCTCTCGCAGGACGAACGGGCCCGTGTCCGTGTCGAACGGGAGGTGGACGAAGTGCTGGGTGACGGGCCGATCGAGCCCGGTCATCTGGATCGCCTCGTCTATACCCGTGCGGTGATCGACGAGGCGATCAGGCTTTATCCGCCGGCGCCTTACATGAGCCGGACGGCCCTTGAGGACGACAGGATCGGAGATCTGGAGATTCCGGCAGGCTCGATGGTGGTGATCGCCCCTTATGTTCTTCACCGGCACCGGAAGCTTTGGGACGAGCCCGACGCCTTCCAGCCCGAGCGCTTTCTCCCTGAGAACCGCAAGCGGATCGACCGCTTTGCCTATCTGCCGTTCGGAGCGGGCCCCAGGGTCTGCATCGGCGCGAGCTTCTCGCTGCAGGAGGCGGTGATCGTTCTTGCGACAATCGCCCGTTCCCTGCGGCTCGATCTCGTCGAGGGGCACGAGGTCGCTCCTGTGCAGCGCATTACCCTGAGGCCGCGGGGCGGCCTGCCCATGCAGCTGACGCAGCGTGTGCGGAAACAGGCTCTGGCCGAGGCCTGAACCGGGATGAGGGGGCTCAGTTCTTCTTGCGAAAGGAGTCGAGGCTGACGACCTCTGCGCTGCCTGCTGCGGCGGCGCCATCGGTCTCAGAAGCCTGCTCCGCAGATTCCTCTGCGGGCTTGGCCTTGGAAGTGGCTGCCGGCTTTTCCGTCTGGTGGAGCGGCTTGCGCGGCTGCTTCAACTCCACAGGCTCGGACGCAGCGCCGCGAAGCGGCTGCGGTGCCGGTGAAGCCTCTGGAGCCTCCTCCTCTTCACTCTCGTCCTGGCTGTCGAACTTGAGGCCGAACTGGACGGAGGGATCGAAGAAACCGGTCAGGGCATCGAACGGGATGAGCAGCCGCTCCGGAATGCCGGAGAAGGAGAGCCCCACCTCGAAGGTGTGCTCGGTCACGTTGAGATCCCAGTACTGGTGCTGGAGGACGATGGTCATCTCCTGAGGATACTTTTCGCGCAGGCGGTTCGAGAGGCGAACGCCTGGAAAATCCGTCTGGAAGGAGATGTAGAAGTGGTGCTCGCCAGGAAGCCCGTCCTTGGCATCGATCAGCACCTTGCGCACGACGCCCTTGAGCGCTTCCTGCACCAGAAGATCGTAGCGGATCAGGTCTTTACCACCGGCCATAAGCGAGCCCTTGCAGAAACAAAAGTGGAGGCTTCTGTTGCCAGGTGCCTCCGGACCCCGCCTTACGGTGCTAACCGCAAGGGCTTTGAGTCGGCTTTAGGGACCGCTTACGCAGCCACTGCAACCGGAGCATAGTTGTCGTTGGCAACTATAGATTCGGCCCGATAACGGCGGAACCATGCCGAGCGAAAGTCTACCCTTTACGCCCTCGTCGATCCTATTTCGCCCCCGCCGAAGTCCAGATCCTGCCTGGATTTTGGTGGAGGCGCCGGGTACCGCCCCCGGGTCCGATGGGTTTATTCCGATAGCCGTTTATCGCCATAGCCGATCTTGCGACCGGCACCTCCAATATAGGTGGGGCGGACGGAATTTGAAAGGGTGGGTTGTCCCCACCCTTCATTGAAAAGTGACTCGGAAGGCTGTTGCCGCTGCCCTATGATTGAGTGAGGAGTACCGCATGCAGGCCTATCTCGATCTCATCCGCCGCATCATGGACGAGGGTGTCCGTAAGGACGATCGCACCGGAACGGGCACGATTTCCGTGTTCGGCCACCAGATGCGCTTCGATCTCAGCGAGGGATTCCCGCTCGTCACCACGAAGAAGCTGCATCTGCGATCCATCATCCATGAGCTGCTTTGGTTTCTGAAGGGGGACACCAATACCCGTTACCTGAGGGAGAATGGTGTCACGATCTGGGACGAGTGGGCGGACGAGAACGGCGATCTCGGTCCCGTCTACGGCAAGCAATGGCGCTCCTGGGCCAAGCCCGATGGCGGCACCGTCGACCAGATCCGATGGGTTCTCGACGAGATCCGCCGCAATCCCGACAGCCGCCGCCTCATCGTGTCCGCCTGGAACCCGGCCGATCTCGACAAGATGGCGCTCGCGCCCTGTCATTGCCTGTTCCAGTTCTATGTCGCGGAGGGACGGCTCTCCTGCCAACTCTACCAGCGCTCAGCGGACGTTTTCCTGGGTGTGCCCTTCAACATTGCCTCCTACGCGTTGCTCACCCACATGATGGCGCAGGCCACCGGCCTTCAGCCCGGCGATTTCGTCCATTCCTTCGGCGATGCGCACCTCTACCTCAACCATCTGGAACAGGCGCGCCTCCAGCTCTCGCGCGAACCAAGGGCTCTGCCGAAGCTGCGGCTGAACCCGTCCGTGCGCTCGCTCTTCGACTTCACCTTCGACGACATTGCCATCGAGGATTACGATCCTCATCCGGCGATCAAGGCTCCCGTCGCAGTCTGACCGTCATGAACAGGCGCGAGGCCATCGAGAGCGCCGTCCGCATTCTCGCCCCCCGCATTCCGCGCCACGAATTCGAGGCCGTGACGGACCATGCGCTGGGCAGCCGCGGCCTGCACGCCGCCTCGCCCGAGACAGCCGCCTGGCTGTCCCTCACGGCCTATATCCGTCACAGGCTGACCGATTACGACAGCCTGCTGGAGGACGGCTATGATGTGGAGAGCGCCCGCTTCTTCGTCCTCGACGACATGAATGCAGTCCTGGAGGAGTGGGGATCCCCTCGGCGAGTTCTGGAGGAGGAATAAAGGCCAGGGAGCCGCGCAATCCGCACTGTTCAAGGCAGGTGTAATCGGTTAGGACCGACGATATATTGTATATCATTCGTGTTTTGAGGTTTTCACGTGCCCTCGCTTCGCCCACTGCAGATGACCGGCTACAGCTCCAATCGCATCGACATGGTCTTCCTGGGCGACGGCTACACATCCTCGGAGATTGCCACGACCTATACGGCTCAAATTCAAGGGCTGCTAGGCACCATGTTCAACGGAGGTCTTCTGAGTGATCCCTTCGGGCGCTACAGAAACTTCTTCAACATTCATTCCATCGATATCGAATCGAACGAGTCCGGTGCCGATGACCTGTCGAAAGGCATCTCACGGGACACTGCCCTGGACGCTAGCTATAGCGGGCGAGCGCTGAACATCAGTCTGGATAAGGCGGACGCCATCGAGGAAGAGGTCCTGAGATACGCTGGATTTGCCTCCGAGATGCGCTTCATCCTCGTGAACAGCGAGAGCTATGGCGGGGCAGGCTACGATTCCGGCATCTACTCTGCGGGACATTCCCAAGCCCACGAGATCGCGCTCCATGAGATCGGTCACGCCTTCGCGGGCTTGGGAGATGAGTACGATTATGGCGCTTCGGGATCCTATAGCGGTTCTGACCCGGCCTATGCCAACGTGACGAACGACCCTTCCGGCGTCAAATGGTCCGAGTGGCTGGGATACGACCAGCCTGGCATCGGGGTCATCGGGGCTTACGAGGGGGCCTATTATCATGCGACGGGCGCTTACCGCCCGTCCGTCGATTCGAAGATGAAGACCTTGGGCCGTCCCTTCGATGCCATCGCAAGGGAGCAATTCGTCCTCAAGTTCTATGAATTCGTCGATCCGCTGGACGGGTACACCGATCTCTGGAGCGCACATCACAACCGGTCCAATTTCTACGTCGATACGATCGACCCTGCTGTGATCAAGGTTGATTGGACCCTGGACGGCAGGGCCTTCGTCGATGCCGGCGAGACCTTCAGCCTGGCGCAGGACAATTGCGGCTTCGGCACCCATACCCTGCGGGCCCGGGCCTACGATCCCACGGATTGGGTGAGAGGGAACCGCAGTTCTCTTGAGCAGACGGTGACCTGGACCGTCACCAACGATTTTCTGCTCACGGGCGATGGCGCATCGAATAACCTTCGCGGCAATGCGCAGACCAACGAGGTCCAAGGCAGGGGCGGGAACGACAAACTTTGGGGCGGGGCCGGCAACGACGTGCTGATCGGTGGGGCAGGCGAGACACCTTCGTATTCGACGTCAGGCCGAACAAGGTCTCGAACAGGGACAAGATCGCCGACTACAATGCCCCCTCGGATACGATTTGGCTCGATAACAAGGTCTTCACGAAGCTGGGGGCAGGGACGCTTCAGAAGCCGAAGAAACTCGCCGCCGACATGTTCATTGCCGCCTCGAAGGCTCAGGACCGGGAGGACCGGATCATTTACGACAAGGCGAAGGGTTTGCTGCTCTACGACGCCGATGGATCTGGGACAAAGATCAAGCCGGTCGAGGTCGCATCGCTCTACAAAGGCCTTACGATGAGCTTCCACGAGTTCTTCGTGATCTGAAGCGGCACTAGACTGAAGAAGACGTCGGCCGTCGTGGATTGCCGGTGAAGAGCCATTGGCGATGCACTTATGTTCCCGTAGAGAGAAAGAATGACCCTCTCGATCCGACCTGCCGCGTCGTCCGATGCCGCCCTGATCTTCCACTTCATCCGGGAACTCGCCGAATACGAGCGGCTGGCGCATGAGGTCGGCGCGACCGAGGCCGATATTGCGGAGGCGCTTTTCGGCCCCACCCCGCGGGTCTTTGCGGATATCGCCGAATGGGAGGGGGAGCCTGTCGGCTTCGCCCTCTGGTTCTACAACTTCTCGACCTTCCGCGGGCGCCACGGGATCTACCTGGAGGATCTCTTTGTCAGGCCGGAGTTCCGCTCGAGGGGAGTTGGCCGGGGCCTGCTGCGGCATCTGGCACGCCGGTGCGTTGCGGAGGGGCTGCCTCGCCTCGAATGGTGGGTGCTCGATTGGAACGAGCCGGCCCTGCGCGTCTATCGATCCATCGGAGCGATCCCGATGGACGAGTGGACGGTGCAACGCATGACGGGCGATGCCCTGCAACGATTGGCGGAGGAGCCATGACTGTTCCCCTCATCCTCGTCGTCGCGATGGCCGAGAACGGCGTCATCGGACGGGACAACCAACTGCTCTGGCGGCTCAAGACAGACCTTGGACGCTTCCGCCGCCTCACCATGGGCAAGCCGATGATCATGGGGCGCAAGACATTCCAGTCGATCGGCAAGCCCCTCCCGGGCCGTGAGACGATTGTGCTGACTCGCGATGCTGATTTTTCCGCAGAGGGCGTGCACGTGGCTCATGATTGGGAGGAGGCTGTCGTCAAGGGAGAGGATCTCGCAGCCCGCATGGGAACCAATGCCGTCGCCGTCGCCGGTGGGGCGGAGATCTACGCTCTGGCTCTGCCCCATGTGCAGACTCTCTTCCTGACCGAGGTTCATACGGCGCCCGAGGGCGACGCGGTCTTTCCGTCCTTCGACAGGTCACAGTTTCGCGAGGTCAAGCGGGAGGACCATCCGAAGGGCCCGGATGACGAGCATCCATTTACCTTTATTGATCTCGAAAGGCGCCGTTGACCCGTCTCAAGGTTGACGAAGCCCTCTGCAATCCCCAATTCGCAGGCTTGACAGGCGGAAGAGGTAACTCCCACAACCGTCTCAAGTTCTTATCGGCTGTCTCGGCTGGTCTTTATCGCAAGTGAGGAAAGGCGTCCTATGCCTTGGAGTAACCAAAGCGGCGGCGGTGGCCCCTGGGGGCAGCGCGGCGGATCGGGAGGCGGCAAGAGCCCATGGGGTTCCGGCGGCCCTCAGGGGAACGGCAATCCCCCGGATCTCGAGGATATCCTGCGCCGCAGCCAGGACCGGCTGAAGGACTTCATCCCGGGGGGCTCCATGGGAGGCCGGGGCCTGATCATCCTCCTTCTGGGCGTGATCGCCGTCTGGCTGCTTACCGGCTTCTACACGGTGCGGCCGAACGAGGTCGGCATCAACATGATCTTCGGCCGCTTCACGGGAACGTCTGGAGAAGGCCTGCGCTACAACCTGCCTTACCCGATCGGCCGCGTGGTGAAGCCCAATGTCACGGCTCAGCAGCGGGTCGAGGTCGGCTACCGCTCCACGCCCACAGGCCAAGGACGTCCGCGTGACGTGATCGAGGAGAGCTTGATGCTCACCGCCGACGAGAACATCGTCGACATCGATTTCGATGCGGTCTGGCAGATCAACCCGGCCCGTCCGCAGGATTTCGTCTTCAACCTGCAGAACCCGGAAGGCACCGTCAAATCAGTGGCTGAGAGCGCCATGCGCGAGGTCATCGGCCGCCGCAACATCCAGGCGATTTTGACCACCGAACAGGCCAGCGTCGCCCAGGAAGTGCGCGAGATCATGCAGGAGACGCTGGATACCTACCGCGCCGGTGTGCTGATCAACGTGGTCCAGCTCCAGGCGGTCAGGCCGCCGTCGGAGGTCCAGCAGGCCTTCTTCGACGTCAACGCGGCTCAGCAGGACGCGGTGCGCGTGCAGAATGAGGCAGGCGCCTTTGCCAGCCGAGTCGTTCCCGAAGCGCGAGGCGAGGCCGCCCGCACGGTCCAGCAGGCCGAGGCCTATCGCGAGCAGTCCGTTGCCGATGCGACCGGTCAGGCTGCCCGCTTCCGTCAGGTTTATGAGGAGTACCGCAAGGCTCCGGATATCAGCCGCGAGCGCATCTTCCTTGAGACGATGGAGCGTGTCTACGGTGGCGTCGACAAGATTATCGTCGACCAGAAGGGGCAGGGTGTCGTGCCCTTCCTGCCGCTCAACCAGATGCAGCAACGCCAGCAGACTCAAGGCAATGCCGCCAATCCGCAGGGAGCCACGCGATGAACGGTTCGACTCTTCGCACGGGCCTCCTGATCCTAATGGGCCTGATCGCCATCGTCCTCTACAGCTCGATCTTCATCGTGCAGCAGACCCAGTATGCCCTGGTGCTGCGCTTCGGTGCGGTGCAATCCGCCATCTCGGAGCCCGGGCTGAAGTTCAAGGTGCCGCTGATCGACGCAGTCACCTACTTCGAGAAGCGGGTGCTCGATCTCGATCTGCCGGTTCAGACCGTTCTCTCAGCGGACAGGCAGAACCTGGAGGTCGATGCCTTCACGCGCTATCGGATCAACGATCCGCTGCGGTTCTACCAGGCCGTCGGCAATATCGCCCTCGCCAATCAGCGCCTGCAGAGCTTCACCAACTCGGCCATGCGTAATGTCCTGGCGAACGCTTCCCGCGATGCCATCGTGCGGACCGAGCGGTCTGCCCTGATGAACCGCATTCAGGATGATGTGAACCGGCAGGCGAGCAGTCTGGGTGTCGAGATGATCGACGTGCGACTGACCCGCGTCGATCTGCCTGCCGCAAACAGCCAGGCCGTCTACCAACGGATGCGCACCGAGCGCGAGCGCGAGGCGGCCGACATCCGCGCCAACGGTCAGCAGCAGGCCCAGACGATCCGGGCCCGAGCCGAGCGCGAGGCGACGATCATCCGGGCCGAGGCCAACCAGCGGGCCGAAGAGCTGCGCGGTGAGGGAGATGCGAATCGAAACCGCATTCTGGCCGAGGCGTTCGGCCAGGATCCGGAATTCTTCTCCTTCTATCGGTCCATGCAGGCTTATGAGACCGGGCTGAAGGCGAGTGACACCCGCCTGGTGCTGAGTCCGGATTCCGATTTCTTCCGCTATTTCAATGACCCGACGGGTCAACGCGGTCGCGGAGCCTCCCCTGCTCAACCGGCCCCGGCGCCAGGGCCGGCGCAACCGGCTCCAGCTCAATAAGCCTGCCTGATGATGGACTTGATCGCAGCCCTCGGCCTCGCTCTCGCGGTCGAGGGCATTTTGTTTGCGGCATTCCCTGAGGGCATGCGTAGGGCCATGTACGAGGCGGCTCACAGCCCCAGCGATCAGATGAGGATCGTCGGCATCATCTCGGCGGTCATCGGCTTGGGGGTGATCTGGCTTGTACGACAGTTCGGATAGGCGGCGGCCAAGCTTCCGCCGCATTGCCCGCTTGAATGCCGGAGCCAAGCACCAATCTATATGCACAAACTCCGAAAGAGGATTGTCGATGAACACAGCCACGATCGCGCTGGCACCTTCCAAGGCGCTTCTGCCCCAGCGTCCCCTGCGCCGGCTTGCCACGTCCTGCTTCGCGGTCCTGACCCTGGTCGCGACAGCGATGCCGTTACCGGCTTTTGCCCGTTCGGCTCCTGAATCCTTCGCCGACTTGGCCGCGGAGGTCACGCCGGCAGTGGTGAACATCTCTGCTTCGACGACGGTCGAAGCCCGCAACCGGACCCTGCCGCAGCTGCCGCCTGGCACTCCCTTCGAGGATCTCTTTGAGGAGTTCTTCAACCGTCGCGGACAGGGCGGCAATGGCGAAAACAGTCCCTCGCCGCGGCCGCGCAGCTCGAACTCCCTCGGCTCCGGCTTCGTGATCGATCCGTCAGGCATCGTGGTGACGAACAATCACGTGATCGGCGACGCCAACGACATCAGCGTCATCTTTCCGGATGGCACGCGCCTGAAGGCGGAGATCGTCGGCAAGGATTCGAAGGTGGATCTCGCCGTTCTGAAGGTAAAGTCCGACAAGCCCCTCAAGGCGGTGAAGTTCGGCGATTCCGACGCCATCCGTGCCGGCGACTGGGTGATGGCGATCGGCAATCCCTTCGGCCTTGGCGGCTCGGTGACGGCCGGCATCATCTCGGCTCGTGGCCGCAACATCGAGTCCGGTCCCTACGACAACTACATTCAGACCGACGCCTCCATCAACAAGGGCAATTCCGGCGGCCCGCTCTTCAACATGAACGGCGAGGTCATCGGCATCAACACGGCCATCCTCTCGCCGACGGGCGGCTCCGTCGGCATCGGCTTCGCGGTGCCTGCCTCGACAGCCGTGCCGATCATCGATCAGCTGCGCCAGTTCGGCGAAACCCGCCGCGGCTGGCTCGGCGTACGGATCCAGAACGTGGACGATGCCACGGCGGAAGCCCTGAATCTCGGTACGGCGCGCGGCGCTCTCGTGGCTGGCATCGACGAGAAGGGGCCCGCCAAGCCGGCTGGTCTTGAAGTCGGTGACGTGATCGTCCGCTTCGACGGCAAGGAGGTCAAGGACTCCCGCGACCTGCCGCGGATTGTGGCTTCCTCGCCTGTCGGCAAGGCCGTCGATGTGACTATAGTCCGCAAGGGCCAGGAGATGACCAAGCAGGTCACCCTGGGTCGTCTTGAGGATACCGAGAAGCAGGCGAGCCTGCAGCAGCCTTCGACCGAACCCCCGACGGCGACGCGTCAGGCCCTCGGCCTCAACATGTCCGGCATGACGGACGAGCTGCGGCGGCGCTTCAGCCTCAAGGATGATCTCAAGGGTGTGGTCATCACCCGCGTCGATCCGAACTCGGCCGCCTCCGACAAGCGGATCCAGGCGGGAGAGGTGATCGTCGAGGTAAACCAGGAGCCGGTCTCCAACCCGGCCGATGTGACCAAGAAGATCGACGACCTCAAAACTCAAGGGCGCAAGTCGGCACTGCTTCTCGTTGCCAACGCGCAGGGCGAGGTACGCTTCGTGGCCTTGTCCATCGAGTGAGGCAGTGCAACACTGAGATTGAAAAGGCGGCCTGATCAGGCCGTCTTCTTTATTGAAGTAAGAGATTTAAATTCTCTCGATAGACCCCATTCCAACTCAGAAAATGACGTCGAAGTCGCTCGCCGTCATCTTGAGGTTCTTGGAGAGGTTCGCAAACAAGACCTGCTTCGCAGCGCCCGAACCATCCGCATCGTAATACAGGTAGCCCTTTTTAGCATCATAGATGACGCGGTCGTTTGCATCGTGTGCCTTCGCCCCAGTCCAGAACGACTGCTTGCCCAGATCGCCAGCTTCGAGGTTGGTGAAGACATTCGTGTGGAGTTCGATGGTGTCGTCCTTCACGGAGAAGTCAGAGATACGGTCCACATTGGACTTGCTGAGTTTGACATTCTCGAAGCGGAATACATCCTTGGCAGAGGCGCCGAGAAGATAGTCCTTGCCACCAAGGCCGGAGATGATGTCGTTGCCAGCTGAGCCGTACAGCTTGTCGGCCCTGTTGGTGCCGTAAATGTAGTTTTCCTCGTCCTGTACATCGAGGATCTCAACACCCCATTCCATGTCGGTGACATTGCCGAGGCTATCGGTGACGCGTACGGTCACTGCGTGGTAGTCGGCGGCTTCATAGTCGAGCTTCTCGCCGTCGGCAACGATAAGCTTGTTGCCAACCAGCTTGAACCGTCCGTCGGCATCGTCGATGAGAGCATAGGTGTAAATGCCGTTACCCGACTCGAACACGCCCGCGACAGTACCGGTGCTCGCATTCTCTTCAACAAAGCCATCGGCCATGCTCACAAGCACGGGAGGCTTCTCACCTGCCTCGACGATATTCGTCACCTCGATCATCCACGCCAGATCCTTGGTCTCGCCAGCACCGTTCGTGACGCGGAAGGCAATGTCGTGCGACCCAGATGTCTCGAAATCGAGCTTTGTGCCGTCAGCGACGACAATTTTGTCACCAACGAGTTTGAAGCGGCCCCCTGCATTATCAAGCAGCGTATAGGTATATACTCCTCCACTGGTGTCGTAGGTGTAAATGCTTCCTACTTCAGCGCCAGTGCTTGTTCCTTCATCAATTTCACTATTTGTGAGGCTTATGAAAGGAAAATTATCTTTTAAGATTGTAGAAATCCTGAAATTTTACTCTATGTAGGAATAAATGCAACCAATCTAGGTGCATATATTGCTATAACGTTTCTTATAGCACAGATCTTTGTGCTAGATTGTCACTAATGAAATGGAGAGGAAGGCTGAAAGAGAGATCGAAATAATCTCTGCTTATATTGAAGACACAATATTATGATGCCAATAATTTGAGCGCTTTTATTGCTGAACATTCTCGCGATCTGAGAGCCCTGCAAAATATTTTTCGATTAGCTTATAAATTCTCCCGCTTTATACCCCTGCACGTAAAGCAGTGCTGACAGATCGGAATAATCCAAACGTGCATGGGCCGCGGCCGCCACTGCAGGCTTGGCCCGGAAGGCGACGCCGAGACCCGCTTCGCCTAGCATGGCGAGGTCGTTGGCACCGTCACCCACAGCCATCGTCTCGTGCGGAGCCAAACTAAAGCGGGTGCGCAGCTCGATCAGAGTTGCAAGCTTCGCCTCGCGACCAAGAATGGGTTCTTCGACGAGTCCGGCGAGCTTCTCGCCGTTCAGGATCAGGCGGTTGGAACGGTCCTCGTGGAAACCGATCTTGGCGCCGATCGGACCGGTGAAGAGCGTGAATCCGCCCGATACGAGGCAGGTATAAGCACCCTGCGCGCGCATCGTCTGAACGAGAGCCCGACCGCCGGGGGTAAGGGTGATGCGCTTCTCGATGATCTCGTCGACCACATTGATAGGGAGGTCTTTCAGCAGAGCGACCCGCTCGCGAAGCGCCGGCTCGAAGGCGATCTCGCCGCGCATGGCGCGTTCGGTGATTTCGGAAACTTCGGCTTTCAGCCCAACGTAATCGGCGAGTTCATCGATGCATTCCTGGCCGATCATGGTCGAGTCCATGTCTGCCAGGAACAGGCGCTTGCGCCGCGTTTCCAGGGGCTGCACCACGACATCGATGGGCTGGCCATTCAGGACCTGACGCAGAGCTGCCTCGACGGCCTTCGCTTCCGTGACACCCGGAACGATCAGATCCGCTGCAATTCCCCTTGCCAGAACGGCCTGTTCCGTCTCTTGTCCGAGCGCCCAGGCAGCCAAGGCCACGATCTCGTCGGTAACGGCCGGACGAGACGGATTGGCGATCAGGGTCGCGACGAGGGAATTGGGAGCAGACGCCATTGGGGAGACCTGGCTGTGAGTGACGTTCGGGTCGGCGCGGTTCTCATCGCAGGGCCGACCGCTTCAGGCAAGTCCGCATTGGGCATCAAGCTGGCACAGGCCTTGGGAGGCGTGGTGATCAACGCCGATTCCATGCAGATCTATCGCGACCTGCGCGTGATCACGGCCCGTCCGACCCTGGAAGATGAGGCAGAGGCGCCCCACCGACTCTACGGCTATGTGGACGCGGCCGTGAACTTTTCAGTCGGACGTTACGTGGCGGATGCGGTCGACGTGCTTCGGGATATCGAGGGCACGAAGCTGCCGATCTTCGTGGGCGGCACGGGCCTCTACTTCAAAGCCCTGACGGAGGGGCTATCGGACATGCCGCCGGTTCCGGAGGCGGTGCGCGAGCAGGTGCGCCGGGAGAGCGAGGGGCTCGAGACGCCCGATCTTCATCGCCTTCTCCTTGAGCGCGATCCCGAGACGGCAAGGACGCTTCGCCCCTCCGACCGCCTGCGCGTCCAGCGAGCCTTGGAGGTCCTCGCCGCAACCGGCCGTCCCCTCCTGTCGTTCCATGGCGCCCGCGAGCCGGGGCGCTTGGCGGACAGCCCCGTCGTCAAGCTCTTCCTCGCCCCTGAGCGGGCGGAACTGCGCCGACGGATCGACCGTCGTTTCGACACCATGATGGAGCAGGGCGCGCTCGACGAGGTGAAAGCCTTGGGAGAGCGAAACCTCGATCCCATGCTGCCTGCCATGCGGGCTCACGGGGTGCCCGGCCTTCTCGCATATCTGCGCGGCGAGATCTCGATGGATGAGGCCATTGCGAAGGGGCAGGGAGATACCCGCCGCTACGCCAAACGCCAGTTCACCTGGTTCCGGCATCAGCTGTCGGACTGGCAGTGGGTCGAACCCGAGAGCGGCTTCGAAGCGGCGATGGCCCACATCAATGGGCCAGATAGCCCGTAAGCATCTGATAGAAGGTGATGAAGATCTCGAACACGATGAGGAGAACGATGATCAGTTCGAGGCGCAAGGACCGTTCCGTGTCGATGATGTCAGTCAATGCCTGGGCTGTATCCCCGAGAACTTCGAGCTTGCTATGGAGCGCTCTGGCCCGCTCCTTCAACTCGTACTCATCCTCCAGGCGGGCATAGAGGCGCTCGAGATCCGGCCGATCCCAGAGAACGTCAGGCTTTTCCTCTACCGCCACCCGGCCCGACATGCGCTGACGGACGAGAAGGGCGCGGCCCACATGCTTGAGGATCTTGCGGCGGTCGCGAGGGCGCCGGCCCTTCTGGGCCAGGTGTTCGACAGACGGCTCCACCAGCTCGAAGGCGGCCGTGGCCTCCCGCTCGTCGCGGGCGAGGGTGGCGCTCTTCGACAGGGCGTCCGCAATGACGATCAGCCGCTCGGTCGAGAGCTTCTTGATGAAGATCGGGCCTCCCGGCGGGATCTGGTCATCCTTGTCCGGCGAAATCTCGATGATGGCCGTCTCTTCCTCGTGGCGGGCGAACTCGCCTTGAATGCGTTGGCGCAGGCTGCGGATGACCTCGTCCTCCTCCAGGGGCGTGAGGCCGACCAGAACGGCCACGCCGTAGCGGAAGAGGGCTACGAACCCTTCCTGTCCGGCCCGGAAGGCGAGGGGGGTGGTGGACAGCACGTCGCTGCGCTCAAGCCCCGCCACCTCAAGGCGGTCGCCCAAGAGCAGGGCACGGGCTGTGAGGCGCAGGTTCTGCATCGGTGTGCCGGTCGAGGAGATGGTCTCTGTCATGGTCATACGACTAAAATAGGGGGCACGCGGTGAATGCTAAGCCGCATTCGGCCAAATCACCCCCGCTTGACCGAATGAAAGGTATCGTTTAGCGTCTGCGCAACTTTTGAACCGAGAGCTGCCCCCATGCGCAAGCTTATTCTCGTAGTACGAGCGCCATCGACGGAGCGGGATTGACCCGCAGGTCCGGCGATGGCGCACAGGCCCCCTCAGGGGCCTTTTTTATTGCCCAGATTCTTCAAGACAAGCAGACGAGACCGACGGAGCGAGTACCATGAGCGAGACGATGACCGGAGCCGAAATGGTGATCCGTGCCCTGCAGGACCAGGGAGTCGAGCATATCTTCGGCTATCCGGGCGGTGCGGTCCTTCCCATCTACGATGCGCTCTTCCACCAGGAGAAGGTGCGGCATGTCCTCGTCCGTCACGAGCAGGGGGCGGTTCACGCGGCCGAGGGTTACGCCCGCTCCTCCGGCAGGCCGGGCGTGGTGCTCGTGACTTCAGGTCCCGGTGCGACGAATGCGATTACCGGTCTCGCCGACGCGATGATGGATTCGATCCCGCTCGTCTGTATCACCGGCCAGGTGCCGACCCATCTCATCGGCACCGATGCGTTTCAGGAATGCGACACGGTCGGCATCACCCGTCACTGCACGAAGCACAATTATCTCGTCAAATCGATCGAGGATCTGCCGCGGGTCCTGCACGAGGCCTTCTATGTGGCGCAGAATGGCCGCCCCGGTCCCGTCGTGGTCGATCTGCCGAAGGACATCCAATTCAAGACCGGAAGCTATGTCCGGCCGCTCAGCAATCAGCACAAGACCTACCGCCCGACCGTTAAAGGTGACATGGATCACATCCGCGCTGCCGTCGAGTTGATGGCCAATGCCAAGCGGCCGGTCTTCTACACGGGCGGCGGTGTCGTCAATTCCGGCCCGCACGCTGCGATGCTGCTGCGCGAACTCGTGAGGCTCACGGGCTTTCCCATCACGTCGACCCTGATGGGGCTCGGCGCTTACCCGGCATCCGACAGGCAGTGGCTCGGCATGCTTGGCATGCATGGCACGTACGAAGCCAATCTCGCGATGCACGAATGCGACGTGATGATCAACATCGGCGCGCGCTTCGATGACCGCATCACGGGCCGCCTCGATGCCTTCTCGCCCTTCTCAAAGCGCATCCATGTGGATATCGATCCGTCCTCGATCAACAAGACGGTTAAAGTGGACATTCCGATCGTCGGCGATTGCGCGCATGTGCTCGAAGACATGGTGCGCCTATGGCGGCAGAACGCTCACCAGTCGGACAAGGTGGCCTTGAAGGATTGGTGGGGCAAGATCGAGGGCTGGCGCGCGCGAAACTGCCTCGCTTATCGGAATTCCAGCGAGACGATCAAGCCGCAATACGCGTTGCAACGCCTTTACGAACTGACCAAGGATCGCGAGGTCTATATCACCACCGAGGTGGGGCAGCACCAGATGTGGGCGGCCCAGTACTTTAGGTTCGAGGAGCCGAACCGCTGGATGACCTCGGGTGGTCACGGCACCATGGGTTACGGTCTTCCCGCCGCTGTGGGCGCGCAGTTCGCGCATCCCGATGCGCTGGTCATCGACATCGCCGGCGAAGCCTCGATCCAGATGATGCTGCAGGAGATGTCGACGGCTTTGCAGTACAACCTGCCGATCAAGGTGTTCATCCTCAACAACGAATACATGGGCATGGTGCGCCAGTGGCAGGAACTGCTGCATGGCGGGCGCTACTCGCAGAGCTATTCGGAATCGCTGCCCGATTTCGTGAAACTCGCCGAAGCCTATGGCGGCGTCGGCATTCGCTGCGACAAGCCCGGCGACCTCGATGCGAAGATTCTCGAGATGATCAACGTGAAGCGTCCGGTCATCTTCGACTGCCTCGTCGACAAGACCGAGAACTGTTTCCCGATGATCCCGTCGGGCAAGGCGCATAACGAGATGTTGCTCAACGATTATCTCGGCGAGACCGGAGCCGATATCGGCTCCGTGATCGACGAGAAGGGCAAGATGCTGGTTTAACCGAGAACCCCTCTCCCGGATGGGAGAGGGGCAGGGGTGAGGGAATGCCGCTTCATGACTAGAGAGCCACGCCAATTTGCGCGCAATCTCCGCAAGACGTCCACGTCTGCAGAAGACATGCTGTGGCAGGCTCTCCGGGGACGGCACTTTCAGGGCCTCAAGTTCAGGCGTCAGGTCCCTTTCCTGAACTACACCGTCGATTTTCTCTGCGTAGAGCGAAAGCTGATCGTCGAGATCGATGGAAAGCAGCATGACTGGTACGCAGATTATGATACTCGGCGAACACAAGAGATTGAGCATCACGGGTTCAGGGTCATTCGCTTCACAAACCAAGATGTGATGAGCGATCTTGAATCTGTTCTAATGAGTATCGCAGAGGCTGCAGTGTCTCCTGCAACCTCTCACCCTCACCCCTGGCCCCTCTCCCACTCGGGAGAGGGGGAAAGTGTCTAGATATGCCAACCCTGGTTATCGCCAACAAGTGCTACTCATCCTGGTCGCTGCGCCCCTGGCTGCTGATGAAGCAGCTTGGAATTGCCTTCGACGAGATCACCATTCCGCTCGATCTGCCGGACACGAGGGAGAAGGTGCTCAAGCACTCGCCTGCCGGAAAGGTGCCGATCCTGATCGATGGCGATATTACGGTCTGGGAGACCATCGCCATCATGGAACATGTGGGCGAGGCCTATGGCGTTCCCGTATGGCCCGAGGATCGCAAGGCTCGCGCAATGGCGCGTTCGGTGGCGGCTGAGATGCATTCCGGCTTCTCGGCTTTGCGCTCCGCATGTCCAATGAATCTCGGCAGGAAGTATGCACAGAAAGACCGAGGCGAGGCCGTTGCTGGTGATGTCGCCCGTTTCAGCGAGATCGTCCATCAGGCGCGTGAGCGTTACGGTGCCGGCGGTCCGTTCCTGTTCGGCGCCTTCTCGGCGGCCGATGCCATGTATGCGCCTCTCGTGACACGTCTCGATACCTACTCCATCGCCCTTGATGCCACCACGCGCGCCTATGTGGATGCGATCCTCGCGCTGCCGGCCTTCCAGGAATGGCGTTCCGCTGCTCTGAAGGAGGAGTGGATCGTCGCTGCCGATGAGGTGGATGAGGACGCCATCGAAAACTACCGCAAGGCCGCTTGAGGCTACAGTAAATTCGGGAAACCAGACCATGCTGCAGATGAAAACCCATTATCCCGATGCGACCCGAGTCGAGCCCGTGAACCGACACACGCTCGCCATCATCGTTGACAACGAGCCGGGTGTTCTTGCCCGCATCGCCGGCCTGTTCTCGGGCCGGGGCTACAACATCGAGAGCCTGACCGTCACCGAGACCGAGCATGAGGCGCATATCTCGCGCATCACCATCGTAACGACGGGCACCGACAGCATTATCCAGCAGATCAAGAGTCAGTTGGAACGCCTCGTGCCGGTGCACCGGGTGATCGATCTCACACTCACCGGCGAGGCGGTCGAGCGCGAGCTTTGCCTCGTGAAGGTCGTAGGCAAGGGCGACTACCGGGTGGAAGCCATGCGTCTTGCCTCGGCCTTCGGTGCGCGGACCTTGGACGCGACGCTGACTTCCTTTGTCTACGAGCTGACCGGCACGACGGACGAGGTCGAGCGCTTCATCAAGCTCATGACGGCGGTCGGCCTCGTGGAGGTGTCGCGTACCGGAGTGGCTGCCATGGCGCGCGGCGCGGAAGGAATCAGCTGAAGTTTCAGCCCCTGAAGTCGCTTTCCTTCAGGAACGCCTCTTCCTCGGGCGTGGTCTCGCGACCTAGGATGGCGTTGCGGTGAGGGAAGCGGCCGAAGCGGGCGACGATGTCGTGGTGATGGTGGGAATACTTGACGGAATCCTCCTCGCCGTGGGCTTCGTTGAGGGCCACCGAGCGCTCCTGATCCGTCAAGGACTCGGAGTGCATGAAGGGCAGGTAGAAGAACCGGCGGAACTG
Source organism: Microvirga arvi (assembly GCF_016892765.1). Taxonomy (GTDB): domain Bacteria; phylum Pseudomonadota; class Alphaproteobacteria; order Rhizobiales; family Beijerinckiaceae; genus Microvirga; species Microvirga arvi. Next base: position 36,597 of record NZ_JAFEMD010000005.1, on the reverse strand, counting down.
CGGTTCCACCTTGTGGTCGAAGCCTCGCTCAATGGCGCGGTCCGCAGCCATCAGGGCGACCGGGTCGGTTTTGTAGGTTTCTCTTTTCCCCCGGAACATGTTCCGGGGGAACTGGTCGAGGAGGAGGATGACGGCGAGCGCTCCATCTGGGGTGAGTTCCCACTCGTTGAGGTCGCCCCGCGCGGCTGCTTCGTAGGTGGGCAGAAAACGGTCACGGCAGACCTGGTCGAAGGTTTCATCCTTCGAGAACCACTTCTCCGGTCCGGCCTCGCGCCAGAAATCGAGAACTTCGTCGGGAGTGGCAAGGCGCTGCATGCGGCTTCGTCCTTCTCGGTAGAGGTCTGAAAAGCCAATCTAGAGCATGGGAGAGCGGTTTGAACTCTCCTGTCTCGGATCGTTTGGGCTGAACGGGTTCGCCTTGCATGGAATGCAGGGAGGGGCAGCAGTTTTGCTACAAACATCAGCTTGTCAGCGCAGTTTTATTCGCTAAAAGCGGCGCCTGATAAATCAAATGTTGCGCCAAGTCCATCCGGGCGGTGCAGCGTCAACGAAGACCGGGGGAATGCCCCCTTTGAGATAAGGGACTTGAGGACCATGCGTGTCTATTACGATCGCGACGCAGATATCAACCTGATCAAGGGCAAGAAGGTAGCCATCGTCGGCTATGGCAGCCAGGGTCATGCCCATACGCTGAACCTGCGCGATTCCGGCGTGAAGGACATCGTGGTGGCGCTCCGCAAGGGCTCGCCCTCGGCTGCCAAGGCCGAGAAGGCCGGCCTCAAGGTCATGGAAGTGGCCGAGGCCGCCAAGTGGGCCGATGTGGTCATGATGCTGACCCCCGACGAGCTGCAGGCCGACATCTATCGCAGCGAGCTCAACGACAACATGAAAGAAGGAGCCGCGCTCCTCTTCGCCCACGGCCTCAACGTTCACTTCAACCTCATCGAGCCCCGCAAGGATCTCGACGTGCTCATGGTGGCCCCGAAGGGTCCCGGTCATACAGTGCGCTCCGAGTACCAGCGCGGCGGCGGCGTGCCGACGCTGATCGCGATCCACCAGGATGCCACGGGCAATGCCCATGACATCGCGCTCTCCTACGCCTCCGCCAATGGCGGCGGCCGGGCCGGCATCATCGAGACCACTTTCAAGGAAGAGTGCGAGACCGACCTCTTCGGCGAGCAGGTCGTGCTCTGCGGGGGTCTCGTCGAACTCATCAAGGCGGGCTTCGAGACCCTGACCGAGGCGGGCTACGCCCCCGAGATGGCCTATTTCGAGTGCCTCCACGAAGTGAAGCTGATCGTCGACCTCATCTACGAGGGCGGCATCGCCAACATGAACTATTCGATCTCGAACACGGCCGAGTTCGGCGAGTACGTGACGGGACCGCGCATCATCACGGCGGAGACCAAGGCCGAGATGAAGCGGGTTCTGGAGGATATTCAGTCCGGCAAGTTCACCCGCGACTGGATGCTCGAGAACAAGGTCAATCAGACCTCCTTCAAGGCGACCCGCGCCCGCAATGCCGCCCATCCGATCGAGGATGTCGGCTCCCGCCTGCGCGACATGATGCCCTGGATCAAGGAAAAGGCTCTCGTCGACAAGAGCCGGAACTAAGCTCGACAGGCGGCGCGCGAGTGGTGAAATCCTTATCCTCTCAAGGAAAGGGCTCCGCCTCCGCGCCGCCCACGCTCTCCTGCACTAAGCCGCAAGCGGATTTGCGAGCCTCGTCATTTCCCGCTAGTGGGCTCTGAAGTGCGGAACATCGACGGGCCATGAGAGCATCGATCCTGACCGAAGACCTGCCGGAACTTGAGGCGCCCCTTTGGGCGGATCTCGATCCAGTGACCCGTCTCGAACTCCAGGCTGAGCTCCAGCAGGTAGTTCTCCCAGGGGGCGCGGTCCTCTTTCAGGAGGGCGATCCGGCAGATGCGCTCTACATGCTCGCATCCGGGGCGCTCGGCGTATCCATCCAGGGCAGCCATGGAGAGCAGAGGCGCGTCGCCCGCATCCTGCCCCCTGAGACGATCGGGGAAATGGCCCTGATCTCGAATGCGCCCCGCTCGGCCACCGTGACGGCCCTGCGGGACTCGGTTCTGCTCAAGCTCACTCGGGAGGCCTTCGAGCGCCTCGTAGTGCGCTGCCCCTCGGTCATGGTCTATCTCTCGAGGCTGCTCGCCGACAGGCTTCGCGCAACCACGCGCAGCAGCCCCATCACCTTCAAGCCCACCACCTTTGCCATCGTGCCTGTCACCCAGGGCGTGGCGGTGGCCGACTTCGCCCATGCATTCCTGGAAGAGATGCGGCGCAGCCACGGGGCAAGGGTCGATCTTCTCGATGCAATGCCGGCTGAGGAGGATGAGAACTGGCTCTATCGGTTTGAGGCCAGCCGGGAACGTGTCATCTACGTCGCCTCCGAGCCGTCGGGCCCCTGGACGGGGCGCTGCATCCGCCATGCCGACCACGTCATGTTCGTAGCCTGTCCCGGTGAGCCTCTTGCGCCTGAGGCAGAGGCACTGACCTGCGCGACGTCATCCTGGCGGCGTCATGATCTCGTGCTGCTTCAGAAGGTGGATGCGCCCCGTCCTGCGCCGGCCCACGCCTCAGTCAGCCGCCTCCCGGTGGACCAGAAAATTCATGTGCGGGTGAAAAGCACGCCCGATCTGCAGCGCCTCATCCGCACCTCGAGCGGACGCGCCGTGGGGGTGGTTCTCGCTGGAGGCGGGGCTCGCGGCTTTGCCCATCTTGGGGCCATCCAGGCCTTGCGCGAATATGGTTTTCCCATCGACCTCGTGGGTGGGACCAGCATCGGGGCCGTGATGGCGGCAACGGCTGCCATCCAGATCGGGCTCGATGAAGCAAAGGCTCTCATGATTGAGGCCTTCGTCAGAAATCCGCCTCTGAACGATTACACTCTGCCCCTTGTGGCTTTGGTGCGAGGCAAGAAGGTCGATGCGCGCCTGACCGAGCATTTCGGCGACCGCAACATCGAAGATCTCTGGCTGCCGTTCTTCTGCGTCTCTTCGAACCTGACGACCGGCTCGACCCATGTGCATCGTCAGGGCTCTCTCTGGCGGGCGCTGAGGGCCAGTCTCGCCATTCCCGGCCTGCTTCCCCCTGTCATCGAGCCGGAGGGCGTGCTCGTGGATGGCGCCATGATGAACAATCTGCCGGCGGACGTTATGGCCGACCTGCAGCGGGGGCCGGTGCTCGGCATCGATGTGGCCCGGGACGTCGCCTTCACCACTGCGGGCGAGGAGGAGAAGAAGGCCCCCTTGCTGCGCCGATTGCTTGGTCTGTCGGCTCAGGCGCCGGACATCGTCAGTCTGCTCTACCGGGCGGCCACGATCTCCAGCGATGCCCAGACGCTCAAGGCGCGCGCTCATGCGGCCTTGGTCATTCACCCTCCGCTGGCCGCTGTGCCGCTGAGGGGCTGGGAGCATTTCGAGAGAGTGGTCCGGATCGGTTACGAACACACCCGTGACCGGATTGAGGCCGGTGCCCTCGACGCGTTCAAGGTTGCCTGAGGATCGGGGACGGTTTCGATCCTACAGCCGGTGCCATGTCATGGCAGCCCCAACCATCAGCAGGCAGAGCACGAGACCGAGCGTCTCCGAGCGGTGCTTGTAGAACTGGTAGAACGCGTAGCTGCTGCCGAGGACCAGGATCAGGCACCAGACATCCTGCGTCAGATGGTTGAGCTTCGTCGGACCGAGAAGAGCCTGGGCACGCCTCCAGCTCTCCATAATCCAGAAAGCCGAGTACACAAGACAGGCGCCTCCCCAGATGCATGGCCACCAGGCAGAGGGAAGGCCGGTCGTGAGCGGATTTCCTCCCTCGTCCGAGGATAGGTTGGACGCGGGATCGTCGTACGAGTGCAATGAGTGAGGCGTCACAGCAGTATTCCGCAACATTATAGCTGAGCTATTAACATTGCGGAACGCTGCTGAAACCTATGGAAACGGGTAGGTCAGAGGTTACGCAGGCTGAAAAGGCTTTCAGCTCTTACTGCTGGTTGCTCTTTGTATTCGCAGCCTTGTTATTGTCCTGCTTGCCGGGGTCTTTGCGATTCTTCATCGTGCCGCCCGAGCCGCGGATGTGATCGCCGGGGTGCTTCTTGCTCTCGCCGGAATTGTCGCCGTTCATCTTGCCTTTGCCCATGGAGGCCTCCTTTGGTGACCGAGGTTAATGAGCCCCCGGACCTCAGGTTCCCAGGTGCGCGGCCCTACCACAGCAGGTATTGTGCCAATCCCGCGCCAGGCGCGAGGATCACGAAAGCCCATACAGAGGCTGAGGCTAGGTTGGCAGCTTGAAAGAGAACTCCCGGCATCAGGAAAATGCCGGCAATAACGGCAATGACGGCCCGAATCGGCCCGAAGAAGCGCCCCAGGAACACGGCCCAGGGACCGAAGCGCTGGAAGAAGTTTTCGCCTCGCTCGATGAGCTTGGGATTGCGGGACAGCGGCCAGACCTCATAGGCGGCTTTCTTGTAGCGCTGTCCGATTGCGTAGGAGACCCAGTTGCTCAGAAAGGCGCCGCAGACGGCTCCGATCCAGGCCTGCCAGAAGGGGATATCCGCAGCAGCCAGGATGAAACCGGTGCCGATCAGGATCGTCATGGTCGGCAGGAGCAGGGACACGAAGGCGAGCGACTCGGCAAATGTCATCAGCCCGAGCACGAAGGGGGCATAAGCCTGGTGGGTCTGCACGAAACCCAGGACGCTGTTCTTCCAAAGCTCGATATCCATGAATCCCATCCGGCTCCTGCTTTGTGGGAGGCATATAGGCATTTGCTGTAGGTCAGATAGATCCAATCGCATCCGTGATGAATAGGATCACATCACACAATTTGAAGCAGGGCCTGTATTGCGCTAACCCATGGTAGAGCCTCGGACCCAAAAGTGGACTTGCACTTTTGGGATCGATTCGATGCTCCAGCTTAGATGAGCGCATCGTTGGGCGCGGAAAACCGGGACCACTTTTCCGCACGATGCGCTAAGGGGCAAGAGCCATGAATGTTCTCTCGATCCAATCCCATGTCGCCTATGGTCACGTGGGTAACGCCTCGGCGGTCTTTCCGATGCAGCGTCTCGGCGTTGAGGTATGGCCGATTCACACGGTCCAGTTCTCGAACCATACCGGCTACGGCTCTTGGAAGGGCCGTGTTTTCGACGGACCCGCCATCGAGGATCTGGTGGAGGGCATTGCCGAACGCGGCGTGCTCGGCCGCTGCGACGGTGTTCTCTCCGGCTATATGGGGTCGGCCGATATCGGCAATGCCATCCTCTCCGCCGTCGCACGTGTGCGCTCCCTTAACCCGGAGGCTCTCTATTGCTGCGATCCGGTGATCGGCGACGTGGGGCGCGGTGTGTTCGTGCGCCCCGGCATTCCGGAATTCATGCGCGAGCAGGCTTTGCCCGCGGCCGACATCATCACGCCCAACCAGTTCGAATTGGACTACCTGTCCGGTCTCACGATCCAGACGCTCGATGACGTGAAGAAGGCGGTCAAGCTCGTGCAGGGGATGGGCCCCAAGGTCATTCTCGTCACCTCCGTCGAGACCAGGGAAACGCCTGCCGACAGCGTTGATCTTGTCGCCGGTGCAGCGGGGCGCTTCTGGCGCGTCCGGACTCCGAAGCTCTCGCTGTCAGTCAACGGAGCAGGAGATGCCATCGCTGCGCTCTTCTTCGTTCATTATGCCCGCTCGCGCTCCGCGCCGACGGCTCTTGCCGAAGCCTCGGCCTCTGTCTACGGCTTGCTCAAGCGTACGGAAGAGGCAGGTTCCCGCGAGATCCTGACCATTGCGGCGCAGGATGAGTTCGTCTCGCCCACCCATCGCTTCGACGCTGAAGAGGTCTGATCCGCATGTCCCGACGCTTTGTCACCCTCGATGTCTTCACGGGCGAGCGTTTCACCGGAAATCCCCTTGCCGTGGTGCTCGATGCGGAGAGCCTCGATACGGCTGCCATGCAGAGGATCGCGAAGGAGTTCAATCTCTCCGAAACAGTCTTTGTTCTTCCGCCCTCCGATCCGCGCCAGCGTGCCGATATCCGCATCTTCACGCCAGCGCGGGAGTTGCCCTTCGCGGGGCATCCCACGGTGGGAACGGCTGTGCTTCTGGCGCTGCTGGATCAGAATGGCGAACCCGGCGCCGCGGCTTTCGGGCTCAAGGAGCAGGTCGGCATCGTGCCCTGCGTCGTCGAGGTGAGAGACGCGACGAACGGCACGGCCCGCTTCCGCCTGCCGCGCCTGCCGTTTGTGTGGGGCGAGGGCAAGGACTCCACGACCTGCGCCTGGGCGCTTGGTCTCGATCCGACGGAGATCGGTTTCGACCGCCATGTTCCGAGCCGCCATTCGGCTGGTGTCGCTTACGATCTCGTGCCCGTCTCATCGCTTGAAGCCTTGGCGAAGTCCAAGCCGCAGGGCGAGGCCTTCGACAAGGCCTTCGGCGACAGCGACCACCCGGCGCCTTATGTATATGCCCGGATTCCCCAGGCCGATGGCTTGCGGTTCCGCGCCCGCATGTTCGGCTTGGGGATGGGCATCGCCGAGGATCCGGCCACTGGCTCCGCGGCAGCGGCTTTTGCCGGCGCACTCATGCAATGCGAGCCGCTGGGCGACGGCGAGCATAACATCGTCATCGAACAGGGTGTCGAGATGGGCCGCCCGAGTGAGATCATCCTGCAGATGGTCATCAAGGACGGAGCGCTTGCCTCCGCCGAGATCGGCGGTGGGGCAGTGATGGTGAGCCGCGGCGAGATTTTCGCGTGAAGCGTGAAATCGAGATCCGGCGTGTCTCCCGTGTCGAGGCATGCTGCCTCCCGTTCGATTGGCAATGGCCGCAACAGAACCGAGCCTTTGTCGAGGAAAACTGGAAGCGTCGTACGGCCGGCAAGCCGCAGATGTTCAACGGACGCGTGCTGCTGCTGCAGGATGTCTCCTTCGGGCAGGACCTGTGCCGCAACACCTACTTCGAGGTGGACTACGCCGATTTCGTTGCTTGGATCGACAAGGGCTATCCCGATCCCGCCATCGCCAATGGGTTCGCCATGGGCGCGCTACGCGGATCGGATGGCGCTTACATCTGCGGCGTGATGGGCAACGGCACGACGAATGCGGGCCGTGTCTATTTCCCAGCCGGTACGCCCGACCTTTCCGATCTGCGTCCCGACGGCGCCGTCGATCTCGCCACCAGCCTCACCCGTGAGCTTGCGGAGGAGACAGGGCTGCAGGAGAGCGACTACCACGTGGACGATGAATGGATCATCGTCCATCGCTGGCCGACAATCGCCCTACTGCGCATGGTGACCTTGCTGATGACGGCCGAGGAGGGCGCGGCGAAGATCCGCGCCAACATCGCGCGGCAGCACGAGCCCGAACTGCAGGGTGTGCGGATCATCCGCGGTTCGGGGGATATCGACTCGGAGCGGATGCCGCTCTTCCTGCAGTCTTTCTTCGACTGGGTCTTCGAGCATCGGACCTAAAAGTGGAGCCCACTTTTAGGTCCGATGCTCCCTTCCTTAATGGGCGCATCGTTCGGCGCGTAAAACCGGGACCACTTTTCACTCACGTGGCCCTGCGGGTCGCTGACGCTGCCCTCTGGGTCCGCACGATGCGCCCATCAGAGATAGCCGTGCCGCGCCTTGGTCGCTTTGACCATCCGGATCGCCTCCGCATCGCGACCCGCGGCGCAGGCGGTCTCGGCCTGAACGATTTCCCGATCCACCCGGGTGTAGACGGATTGGTTCACGTGCCCCATGGATAGGTCATTGCTCATGACGGCGCGATACCGGTCGATTTCGCCCTTGCAGCCGGTGCTGGAACTGCTTGCCATGACGCTGGTGCCGGCGGGTGCAGGTGCCGAGGCGGTCTGATTGCAGGCGGTCAGCGCCAAAGCGCCGGTCAGGAGCAGGGCGGGGGTAACAATCTTCATGGGAGCATCTCCTTAATGGGCCTCGTGAGCGAGGAATAAAGGCCAAGCTTCGTCTGTTCTAGGGCGCTCTGGCGGAAGACCAGCCCTGCCGAGCTTCGTGTCATAACCCATACGATAGTCGAGCTTTCTCTATTCATTTGTTTCAACGCCTTGCCATTCGAGAGGAGCGCCGCTACAAACGAGCCCGGTGTTCGCGGCTTAAAGCCCGCGGCCGAGGAGGATTTGGGCAGCGATGATCATCGGCTCCCCCAGCGCAAAGATGAACGGCACCGCTCTCGCGGCCGCTCGTGCGCGTCTTCTTGGCCTCCTTCTCCTTAGCTGCCCCTGAGGGTCGGCTGGGCGTTGCCGCCTGGGCTCTCAGGGGTTCTGGACAAGCAGGAACAACCTTGAGCGCAAAAGGCCGCTCCCTCCGAGAAGGACTAGATTGATGACCGCTTCCGTATCCGGCGCCGTTAAGGACCGCGTTCTGATCTTCGACACGACCCTGCGCGACGGCGAGCAATGCCCCGGCGCCACCATGACCCTGGAGGAGAAGCTCGAGGTTGCGGAACTGCTCGACACCATGGGTGTCGATATTATCGAGGCCGGCTTTCCCATCGCCTCCAACGGCGATTTCGAGGCGGTCTCCCTCATCGCCAAGCAGGTGAAGCGGGCGACGGTTGCCGGACTTGCCCGGGCCATCTCCGCTGATATCGCGCGTGCCGGCGAGGCCGTGCGCCACGCCGTGAGGCCGCGGATCCATACCTTCGTGTCCACCTCGCCGATCCACCTGGCGCATCAGATGCGCAAGTCGGAAGAGGAGGTGCTGGAGATCATCACCACTACGGTGACCCAGGCGCGCAACCTGATCGAGGACATCGAATGGTCCGCCATGGACGCTACCCGCACCCCGATCGATTATCTGTGCCGCTGCGTGGAAGCCGCCATCAAGGCCGGCGCCACCACCATCAACCTGCCCGACACGGTGGGCTATGCCACGCCTGACGAGTACCGCGCCATGTTCCGGGCGGTGCGCGAGCGCGTACCGAACGCCGACAAGGCGATTTTCTCGGCCCATTGCCACAACGATCTTGGCCTCGCGGTTGCCAATTCCCTGGCGGCGCTGGAAGGCGGCGCACGGCAGATCGAGTGCACCCTCAACGGAATCGGCGAGCGCGCCGGCAACGCTGCCCTGGAAGAGATCGTCATGGCGATCAAGACCCGCGGCGATGTGCTGCCCTACGAGACCGGCATTGAGGCTACCATGCTGACCCGCGCCTCCAAGCTCGCATCGGCCGCCACCTCGTTCCCGGTGCAGTACAACAAGGCCATCGTCGGCCGGAACGCCTTCGCCCACGAGAGCGGCATCCACCAAGATGGCATGCTGAAGAATGCCCAAACCTACGAAATCATGACGCCGGAAAGCGTCGGTGTCTCCAAGACATCGCTCGTCATGGGCAAGCATTCGGGCCGGGCGGCCTTCCGCAACAAGCTGGAGGAACTGGGCTACAGCCTGTCGGACAACCAGTTCCAGGATGCCTTCGAGCGGTTCAAGGAACTCGCCGACCGCAAGAAGCACGTCTATGACGAGGACATCGAGGCGCTGGTCGACCAGAACATCGCCATGGCGCACGACCGCATCAAGCTGGTCTCGCTCCACATCGTGGCCGGCACCCGCGGACCGCAGCGCGCGACCATGCGTTTGCAGGTCGACGACCGGATTGTCGTCGAGGAGCAGGAGGGCAACGGCCCGGTGGACGCCACCTTCAATGCCATCAAGGCCCTGGTGCCTCACGAGGCGGCTCTGGAACTCTACCAGGTTCACGCGGTCACTGAGGGTACGGATGCCCAGGCCGAGGTCTCGGTGCGCCTCTCCGCCGACAACCGCAGCGTGACCTCTCGCGCAGCCGATCCGGACACCCTGGTGGCTTCCGCCCAAGCCTATCTCGGCGCCCTCAACAAGCTCATGAGCCGGGGCGCCCGCCTGCACGCCCAGCACGCGGCGGAATAGCAGAACGGAAAAGGCCCGCTGAGTGGGCCTTTTTCTTGCAACGGCGTTGGGGCAGGGGCATCGAACCTGTAGTCTCAGCTTGCTGGAGGCGGACCTCCGATGCAATCAGCCCGGGCTGCAACGCGGCAACTTCAAGGCGAGCTGCGCAAGCTTGACGGCTCTATGGTCTCGCTGAGTCCAGGCTTCGCCCTGACCACGGGATAATCCCGCATTGGACGGAAAACCTCATGGATAGGGCTAGACAGGGACCATCCGGTTTGTTACACGCACGGCCTCTTCAGCGGACACCACGCCGCTGAATTCGCTTCGGCGATGGGTGTGTAGCTCAGTTGGTAGAGCAGCTGACTCTTAATCAGCGGGTCCAAGGTTCGAATCCTTGCACACCCACCAAATTTCGCAGTTAAAACAGTTAGTTGCAAAACGGTAGCGTGAAGGCGCAGGCCGCTTTTTGCGCTGGGGCGGAATTGGGGCGGGGGCAGTCGCTCACCTTAGTGCGTTCAGATCAGAGTGGCAGGATCTGAACCTGCGACCCCTACGTCCCGAACGTGGCTGCCTACCAAAAGACCTCCCTCTATGATCGCCGGAAGCCTATGGAAAACAACGGTTTCCGGTGATCCCTCGTCACCGCTCGTCATCCCTGATCAGCGTTGGTTCGCCGCCAATGTTTGGTCGATGTTTGGTCGGTGCCCCTTCCGTTCCCCTGGAAAGCATCAGGGCCCGGATCGCTCCGAGCCCCGCAACCTGCCTCCACGGAGGGCCGCCTACGGCCTAGAGACCCATTTCTTGCTTCAGCGTCTTCAGGTCCGCTAGGAACTCCTGGCGCATCTGCATCGTGTAGATGCGGGTGATCTGTCCCTGGTTCTGCCGCTGCACGATCTTCCGCAGGTCGGACAGACGAGCCGTCCATGAGAGGCCGTCGGTCAGGAACAGGACACCACGGACCTCATGCAGTATGCCCGCCAGGTGGCCGCCGATGCCCTGGCCGGCAAGAACGAGGACGCGGTCGAGGAGGAGCTCGCCAGGCTCGAGCGAAAGTTTTCCGAGAGGCAGGCCGTAAGGGTCGAGGACCTCACGCCGGACGACCTGGCCCGGATCCGGGCTGCCCGGGTCGAGACCGAGGAGCCTTACAACCTCGAAGACATCCCTGGCGGGGATGACACGAATCGCAAGCATGGTGTGTGGCGGCCGGTGTGATGAGCCAAGCCGCCCTTTGTGTCCTACTCGAAGCCCTGGCCCTGCGCCGGGGCTTTCCTTTTGGGCCAGGGTCGCGCATTCCTTTCGGCATGACCGAAGAGACTCGCCCTCCCAAAATTCGATTCATCAAGGTCGCCGAGGACGAGGTCGCTCAATTCCGCGAGCTCGGGCAGGCGGTGTTCGGCCTGGGCTGGGTGTACCGACTGGCAGCGTTCGCGGGTGTCTCGACACGGACGGCTCAGCGCTGGTCCGCCGGTGAGTCCACGGTGCCGGCGGGCGTCCTGCGCGATCTGGACGAGCAGAGGCGGCGCCTCAATGAGACCCGGTACGAGCAGCAGCTCTATGACCTCCTCGACGCGATCCTGGCCACCGGCCTGTCGCCGCACGTTGTATCCGCCCATCTCCGCGACGCCGCCGCCCGGGTGAAACCCGAGGAATCCACAGGCTCCAAGGACTGAAGTCATAATCCTTTAGGACATTCTTAACCATTTTGTCGTATAAGGTGTGCAGCGTCTCGACAGTGGGTCGTGCGCGATGAGTCCGAAGGGGCTGACACATGTCAAACGACACCAAGGGTCGAGTCGCGCGCCTGCGCGAGCTGCAGACCCGTTTCAACATACAATGCAGGCGCCAGGTGACCGGCGTCGTCTCGACGGAAAACCTGTACCGGGGCGCGCCGTTCCGCGATTACTCAATCGAACGTGACCTGCGCCTTTATTGCGAGCAGAACGTCCCCCTGTTCGAAGGCTACGGCGTACCGCTTGGCCTCCTCGCGGCCCGGCTGCGCGATTTCCACGACGACCCGTGTCATGTCACCGCTTTCGCCGCGGCGACCGAGGCCGAGCGGACGCTGTCCCTGCCAACCGCCGACTGGCCGATGGGAGCCCTCAGCGCAGCGCGCGATGCGTATCATCGCCTGATGTTCTACGCCTGGTGCGACGGCGCCCCTGGGGCTGCCTGGCACGTCGCCAAGATCGCCTTCGACATGGAACGGATGGCCACGGATGAGCTCGCGCCCGCGCAGCTCCACGCGACCGTTTGGGAAGCGCTCCGGACCGAGACACCCTCTTTCGCGTGGGCCGACGAGCGCATGCGCCTGCAATCGCATGCCGCCGCGATGGTGCATCTCGCCGAGGCCGGGCGCCTGGCATTCGACGTCTACGAAGCCCGGGCCACCGTCACCGAGGAGCAGCGCAAGCGGGAGAAGACCGTCCAGGGTAGCGTCCTGCGCGATCTCCTGGACAACCCGGCCGGCGGGGTTCAGATGGACATCCTGCAGGTGCTCCCGGAAGACATCGAGGACGAGGAGCCCCAGGTCCGCGGGCGTGTGGTTTTCCCGGCGCTGGAGCCCACTACCGTCACCACGGAAGGGCGCCGCACGGGGTCATCGGCCGTCGCGAGAGGAAAGGTCGGGCACGTGGCCGGCAAGGTCCTGGCGTACGATCCTCCTGCCGATCCTGAGGTGGTCTTCAAGGCACTGCAGGCGGAATACCCGCAAGCCGAGGCCGCCAACACGGCCGTCGCGCAGGATGCGGTTGTATCGCAGCAGCTCGGCTACGCATGGCTGCGCCCCTCCCTCCTCGACGGGGCGCCCGGCGTGGGCAAGACGCGCTACGCCCGGCGGGCCGTCGAGGCCTCTGGTCTGCGCTACCTGCTGCACTCCGCAGCAGGCGCATCCGACGGCCAGATCGCCGGCACCAGCGCGGCTTGGGCCTCAGCGAGATTGTCGGCGCCCGCCCAGGCTCTCCTCCAGTTCGAGCGCGCGAACGCGTGCCTCATCATCGACGAGATCGACAAGGCCGGCACGAGCTCTCACAACGGCCGCTTGGACGAGGCCTTGCTCCCATTCCTGGAGCGGGAGACATCGCGCCGGATCGTCGACCCGATGCTGGAGGTGCCGCTCGACCTGTCGTGCATGACGTACCTCATGACGGCGAACGACCTGCACCGGGTCGCCGGGCCGCTGCGCGACAGGCTGCGCGTGCTGCACATCCCCAGGCCCAAGGCCGAGCACCTGCCGGCCATCGCCAGGACCATGGTCGCCGACATCCGCGAGGAGAACGGCGTCGACGAGCGCTGGCTGCCCGATCTCGACGGCGACGAGCTCGACCTCCTTGCAGGCCAGTGGACCGGCGGGTCGATGCGCCGCCTCCGCAGGTTGGTCGAGGTCCTCGTCATGGGCCGCGCGGCCCTGGCCCCGCGTCATTGAGGAGGTGGCAATGCAGAAGCAAGATTGGCGGGCGGCATTGGTCGCCCGGCACCGGCATCGCTTTGCCGTGGAGACAGCGGTCCGCGTGCCCGAGGGCTGGCGTGGTCTCACCGAGGCCATGGTGCGCGAGATCGACAACGCGCTGTCTCCGGAGGAGCGTTTTGTCATCCTGAGCATCCACAAGGCCAGGGGCCAGCTCGCGATGATCTCGGACGGTTGTCTGGGCACGTCGACCCTGGCGTACCGTCTCTACCTCGCCGCGGTGGAGCTCTCGAAGCACCGGTGCGAGGTCTGCGGCAAGAGTGGGGATCCCGTCCTCGTCGGCAACGGCACCGAGATCCGATGCTACGAGCACAGGGAGGCCAACGATGGCTAACCTCTCGACCGCCATGGTCTGCGCTCTCGACCTCGGCGAGGCCTTCCGCGAGCACGACGAGCGCCCGCAGCGCGCCGCCCAGGCTTTCCTGGACGACCTGTCGGTGGCGCGCTTGGACGAGCTCGTGGCTGCCATGTGGATTGTCATCGAGCATCCCTCGGCCAGGGCGCCGGAGATCTGCGAGGCCTGGCGCATCATGTGCACGCTCAAGAGCGGCAGGAGGTACCTGTGACGAAGGCTGATGTTTACTGGCACACGCGCAAGCGCATGTGGTCGGTGCGCGTCGACGGCAGGGTCGTCGACCACATGGTGAGCGTTGCCTTGGCCGACTGCCGGATGGTCGTCCGTGAGGCGGAAAGGCAGCGCTACATCCGAACGCGTCAGCGCAACGTAAGCGCGTGGATCACCGGCACGCTGGTCTCGCCGCCTCCGCCCGGGACGCTTGGCTATGAGTTCGTCCTCATCAACTACAGCCCCTACTGGTGCGGTGCCTTCACCATCAGACCAAGCTACCAGCCGATCCATCGTGCCGATCTCGTCGTGCTCACGGAAGGCAGGCAGGCCTGGGCTCTTGTTGAAAGCGATTGGCAGCCGGAGAATTCAGCATGAGCAGGTATTCGAGATACTTCCTGGATGACAACTGGCAGCCCCCGGCGCGCATGATGGCCGAGGCCCCGATCCTTGAGGACTACGAGCTCCTTGAGGAGGGCGAGGACCTCCACGTGCGAGGGATCGTGCATGGGTCGCCCGACGCCAGGTTTCCGGACGGATCGCAGGTCACCACCGGCGTCGTCCAGGTGCTCGACGAGGAGCATGGCTACGCAGTGACGTATCATGGCGCCTGGCGATTGGGCGCCCGCAACGGAGGCAACACATGACACAGAACAAGGGCCGCCTGAGCGCTGAGGAATGGGACCTGTTCGTCGCCCGGATCGAGCCGACCGACATCGACCTGATGGCGGCTCCCGTGCTCGACGATTGGCGCGTGATGCACCGTCGTGGCGTGCCGTGCGCGTTCGGTCGTGTCACTGACCATCCACAGCATGGCACCGGTCACCTGACAACCAGCGAGGTCCTCCGCATCGCTGATGACGAAAGCTGGCTCCGCACGCGGAACCGGTTCTACCGCTTGGGCCGCCGCTATGTGCATAGGACGACCCAAGAGATCGCCGAGCAGGTCATGGGCGAGCGCACGTCGGAGCGGTCTGGGCCCTGGGCTCCGCATCCAGGCTTCCAGGCGCGCGACCATTTCCCGGACCTTCCGCTGCCGCCCATGGAAGACGATCAGGGGAACTCCCTACCTCAGCCGTAGGGCTACCATCGGCCGTGCAAGAATCTATAACCATCGGCTCCACGGAGGCGCCGATGACCAATCCACGAATCGACAGCCCGAATCTTTACCAAGAAGCCCTCCCGGCGCTCGTTGCCCTCATGCTCGCCATCGCATCTTTCGCCTGTGCCGCAACGGTTTCTTTGTGGTGAGGCAGACGTGCGCCGGATGTCGGGCTGACGTCGGGCGCACATGCAACCCACAAAGGAAATCGACATGCGTACTGTCGCTCTCGCGCTTTTGTTATCGGCAGCCCCCGCGCTCGGGTGGGACGGCCCGGGCTGGAGCCCCTGGAGCCTGTCGTTGCAGGAGATGCGCGACGGCCTGTCCTACAACGCATCGCTGACCTTCACGCGCTCAGGGAAGGCCTGGCGGGTCGAGGGAAGCTGCACGATCCATGACCCGGCGCACGGCGCTTGGCTGACGCAAACCGCGAAGGGCATCGCCAGGAGATCCGAGAGCGGCATGCGGGCTGACCTCGACAGGCTGGATGGCTTCTTCGTCAACGCGGATAGCATCGTGTTCGGGACCATGCTGTGCCCGAGTGGCCCGTACAACCTGGGCACGGGCGACCGCTGAATTGACCAACCAATCCTACGTTTTCACCAACAAAGCCACCAAAGATTCGTTGGTGAAATCGTTGGTCAAACGACAGGCACGCGCCACGGCTGCCGCTCGCTGCGGGTGCGGTAGCGCTCGTCATACTCCGGCTTGTAGGGGAACTCATCCTTGTGTTCCTGCAGGACCTCCCAGACAAGATCGTGGACCACGAACGGCACGTCCCATCGGTCGAGTTGTTGGCCATGCCGCGCGTTGATGCGTATCCAGCCCGATCCTAGAAGGCCTGCCGCATGCCCGGCGTCCAGGGCCCCGGTGAAACCCTTCTGATTGTGGTGCAGCAGGTATGCGAAGATCTGCCTCTCGACGGGCCGCAGCATGGGGATGTGAGCCTCGAACTCCCGCTTGAAGGCCCGCCGCGCCCGCCATCCGGAGACGGCCTGGCGCGGGTGCTCGGAGGCCTTCACGAGCGCGGAGGCGATGGACGCCAGCGCCAGGCAGGCCGAGACCAGGCCGACGACGACCGCGCCCTGGATGATGTACTCGTGGAGCGGGACGGGGAGCAGCCCGGAGCTGTTCAGCCAGACGATGAGAGCGGAGGCGCCGGCCAGGGCCGTCGTTTGCCAGCCGGATGCTTTGAGGATTTCAAGCCATTTGGGATCAGGAACCATGGGCGGATGCTATATCCCACCAGCAACCTGTCCCACAATGCCGGGGCGCGCCGTCCCCGATATCCACGTGGCCTTGCTGTCTCCGGCCAAGCTGCGCTACCGTCTCCTTGGGGACGGGCCTGGGGCATGTCTGATAGCTACACGATGACCAGGGACGAGGCGCTCACCGCCTCTAAGGCCTGGGTCAAGGACCGGGTCGAGCCGGGGCGGGCCGCGCATTCGAGCCAGAAGAATTGGTTGCTCGGGCAGCTCGCGGCGCGGTGCGTCGCCGAGAGCCTGAAGCAGGGTGAGGCCGAGTGGGACCTGGAGCGCCGGCTCCAGAAGGCCTTCGACCTTGTCGAGTCGATCCAGCTCAACGGGCGCGGCAAGGTGCTCGGCGAGATGATCTACAAGAAGTCCGTTGAAGCCATGACGGCGGAGGAGCGCCGGGCCTACGAGGACGCCAAGCACCGGGTCTGGCGTAGGCACGATCCGAAGCGGGGGTTCCGCGAGGGCTTGAAGTCCGACCACATGCCGGGCATCGACAAGCAGCACCTGCTGGCCGACGTCGCCGACTACTTCGAGCAGCCGTGGCTTCGGCATCCGCTCCTCGACTACATCCTCCTCGACCAACTGATCACGCGCGAGCTCGCGGCCTTCGGCGAGCACATCAAAGAATTCATGATGCCGTTCCCGCGGGACACCATCGGTCTCAACCGCCGCTATCTCGACCACGACGGCAACCTCGATGAGATGAAGAAGATCAGGTGGAAGGAAGTCGGCGAGCGCCTGGTGATGTGGCTGGCCTGGGCCCTGCTCATCCCCGGGGCCGCGGTCATGCTGGCCTTCTTCCTCGGGGCCGACGGCGTCGGCGAGTTCCTCCTGAAGGTCTGGGGCGGGCTGCTCGTGGCGCACTTCGGCCTGAGGATCCTACGGGTCGTCCTGCGCATGTTCGGCCTGGGCCGCCTCGTCGACCCGTCCTCGAAGGCGATGAAGGTCTGGGGCGAGATGTACAAGGTCTGGAAGGAACTCGAAGGCCCTGTCGTGAACCCGGCGCTCGTCAAGGAAGCCATGCTCAAGAGCAAGGAGCATGGGGCGGCCTGGGACTCGGCCGCCTACTCGATCATCGACAAGGTCATCGCGACCGACGCGGCCGTGTGGGTCGTGGATCCGTCACGGCGTGATTAGGCAGGGGCAGGAAATGCGTAGAGTTGTTTTGGGTGTCGCCCTGTTGCTGGCGGCAACGTCGGCCGGGCGGGCGGAAAGCATGTGGGTCAACGGACAGGAGTTCGCCCAGGGCCACTGCGAGAAGAAGCAGTTGGCCGCGAACCGCTACGTCGTCGGGCTGATGGACGGGTACGCGACGGGATCCCAGATCAGCAAGTCACGGGGCTACTGCACGCCGCCCAGCGTGTCGGCCGGGCAGGCCACGGCCGTCGCCTGCAAGTATGCCCGGGAGAACCCGACGGAATGGCACGTCCCGGCTGCGTACCTGGTGATCAAGGCGCTGCAGGACGCCTGGCCCTGCAACGACTAGGCGGCCTGGGCCTGCTCGTGCAGGCGCAGGATGGCGGAGACGCGGTGCACCAGGTCGGCGATGGTCCCGTCGTTGGCGAGCTCGAAGTCGACCGCGATGCCGGCCTGCTCGGTCTCGGACACGTGGCCACCGGCCACCACGCCGGGCCGGTTCACCCTGATCAGGATCCCGCCCATCTCGCCGGATCGCCGTGGCCTCATTGGCGAAGCGCACGTCATCGATCACAACGCGCTGCCCGTTCGCCCAGGCCCGCTCGACGCCGTTGCGCGCCAGGTGCAGCCAGGGATCGGGGCGAATGCAGACCCGCCCCCACTCGGTGCCCAGAATTCGCATCAAGTGGCGGCAGCTCACGCCGGGGCCCGAGATCTCCTCCAGCTTCCTGTCGCCGTCCATGCGCTACAAATCCGGCGGCAGCCCTTCAGATAGTTCGCGATAGCCGTGAGCGGCTAGTCGATCTCGTGCGTCAAGGTGGAAGCCTAAGATCTTCGTCGACATGCTCATCTCGAACGAGATTGCCTTATACGGTGAGCACATCAAGCAGTTCGTGACGCCGTCCCCGCGAGACGTTTTGGTCATGGATGGAGGCTACATCTACAGCTAGGGCAATTTGGAGAAGAAGCAGGAGATCAACCAGTCACCGATGCCCGACAAGTTGTTCATGAACTTTGTCTGGAACTGAATCGTGCCGCCTTTCAACTCCAATGCATGGTTGACCGGCTTCATGCTACTTGGCATCTGCCTACTGCTCATCTCATGCTGGCTCGTCGCGAAGGCGAGAACCGGCATTAAGAGGCTGCTCTGGAGAGAGGTCCCGCCGTCATCGTCTGATGCCCCTATGAGGATCTGGTTTGAGATGTGCAAAGTCTAGGATGAGCTTGATGGCCTGACGGTGAGTTCCTGCATGCTGCGCGATGGTTTGCTCAAGAGCCGCGATAAGTGGACTGTTTGGAACACGACCGTCTATTCAATCGTAGACCGACCCGTCCGTTGCAACCGTTTCTTTTGGGTAGTGCAGCCGATACGCAACTGACGGCTTCACCACCATCGTGCCGAGCGCCCCAGTTGCTGCTTTGCAGGCCAGGATCTCGTTGGTGAAATCGGAAGCATACGCACCTTCACTTCCGATCTCCTTCAGCGCCTTGGCTGCCATAATTGTCCCAGTCTCTGCGGACTGTCGGCACTTTCGTATTTGTGGTTCGGCGGTTCAGGCGATTGCGGTCACGCTGCTAGACCAACTCACCCTGCATCTGTTCGAAAAGGAGCCACTCCAGCCAGTATTCGTACTGACAAATCTCTTGCGTCGGGCCAACCTGGAGCAACTTGCCTATCTGCTCCATCAGCTGCTTGGCCTCTTGCTGTGGTACAGCGATATTATACTCACGGTCCTCATCATAGTCATTGTTTTCGAGGCCATAGAGGCGCTTGAAATAGCCCGAGATCCGTTCCAGGCAGACGTAGTACGTGTTATAGAGCATCAAGGCGTCCCGCTCATCTGCGGCCTCAGTACCTTCCTGACGACGGAGCCTCGCCTGCTCCGCCAAGAGCTCGTCATCGTCCATTGCTTCGAGAACCTGAAGAACTTCGTCCAGCATTCCGTAATTGATCATTACTCTTCCCCTATCTGCGTCTCATATTGTAGTGATGGTTCCATGACCTCGTCGGGTCAGAAGTCATCGCGCTCAGCGTTCCGGCGAGCCCTGATACGGTCGCGCTCCATGCTCAGAAACTCGTCGAGGGACTCGATGAGTTCCTTGCGCTGCACGCTGCTAAGTGCAAGTTCGCTATCCTCCGGATACGCCCAATGCGCTAAATGCTTCCCATTGCGCCAGCTGTCCCAATCGCCTCCTTCAATGCGGATATTTTCATCTGCGGCCTCGATGATAGCGGTGTAAACCCGCTCCACAGCAGGATCCCATCCCGCTGCATCCTGTATGTTGCCCACGTGACATTTCCTCGTTGAAAGAATGAACTTTGATGTTTCACTCGTGACGAAGACACGGTGCCAGAAGTTGGCCAGGAGTCGAGTAGGGGGATGTGTCAAGCTTAATTTCCGCTTAATCTGTCACGTGGTTAACAGATGCCCGCTGAATTGTTAGGGCGCAGCGCGTGCCCAGGCCATAAGACATTTTTGAGGGCAGCCAAGAATTCTCGCTCGAGCGCCGGATCAGCCCAAAAGTGCAGACCCATTTTCGGTCCGATGCCTTAAAAGCGGATACCGCAATCAGACGCATTCATCACTCAGGTAAAAAGGGAGCCGAGTTCGCGCGGAAGCTTAGGGTACGAGCCTGCGAGCACTGCAAATATGGTTAGCTGGCGATAGGCCAGCTGACTTGCTGTCAGCGGCGAACGAATGCAGGTGTCATGACCCTGCAGGGGTTATCACACGTTGTCCGCAATGATGATTGAGGGCTTCCGCTTTTATCGCATCGACCGCCTGATCAAGATCGGGGTATGGCTCAATTGTGGTTAGGACAGCTTCTCAGCGGTCCTTGGCTTCTGTCGAAGCCATCGGTCAGTCAAACCGATGACGCAAGTTTGTGTGGTCCGCCGCAACTGTAAGGACGCTTTTTGGACCCTGCATCGCGGTGGGTTGCGTCCAGAGTTGACATAACCCTGCCCAACTCCTTCAGAGCCGCGCTAAGTCCGGTTCAATGTGTTCCCAACCACTTGCCTTGTAGATGCGGGATAGAGATTGGTCGATCCTGATCTCCCAGAACTCGTCGAAGTTTGAAGGATCGGACTTCGATTAATGAGGAGGCGAAGGGCATCGACCATGCAAATGACATCGCGTCACCCACCCGCGACCGCGCACCGACGCTCTTGGTTCTCGCGCTCGCTGTCATAGCAAGCCTTTGCGCTGCAATAGCTCCATGATGGCCAGGCTGACGTGAGACGGACATCAGGCGCACGTTAGGCGCAGCGGAAAGTCACAACAGGAAATTCTCATGCGTCTCCCACTTCTCACGCTCTTGCTTTCGACACCCCGGCTCTGGCACAGGATGGGCCAGGATGGAGCCCTTGGAGCACTACGGTGAACGAGATGCGCGATGGGATCTCGTACAACGCTGTGTTGATCTTCGCGCGCCAAGGGAGCGCACGGAAGGTGGAGGCCTCATGCCAGGCGTGCGACCTCGCAACCAAGGCGTGACTTACGCAGAAGAGCATGGGCATTGCTCGCAGGTCAGAGCAACGCCTCCGCACTAACGTGAGTAATCTCTCCGGCTTTTAGATCGATGAGAAGTCGGTGGTGTTCGGGACGATGTTGTACCCAAGTGGCTCGTACAACCTAGGGACCGCAGACGAGAGGCTGCTCCGACTCCTGCCGTACCAGAGATGAGCAGGCTCGGAAAGTGACTGTACACTGCAGCCCCTACGAGCAACTGATCGTTTGCAGACGTCTCTCAAGTCCTTTTGTTAACCAGCCGGGAAAGGAAGGACGTCCACAAGCGTCTCGAAATGGCTTAAAACAAAGGCCTCTGCTGCCATTCAGCGCCTTCCGTACTCGTTGCGGCATCTCCAGAACGGTCCGCCAGTCACACCGCTCGCGATCTTTGCGAATGCCGTGCCGCAGAGTGCACAAAAGTCTCATCGTTCATAGTAGCAATCTCTTGCTTTGCTTCCGCTGGCTAAGCTATAGCTCGGTTCATCAATGACTTAGCTTGAGGGTGCAAGCGTGGCTTTCGGCAGGGCAGGGGACTTTGACGACGAGCGGCTGGTGCCCCGCTCCTATGCTCTGCCGGAGCTGCGGTGGGAGACCATCGCCGGGCGTCTCGAGCCGATCACGATCAGCATCCTGCGCTTCGACGCCCGACTGGAGGCCTCGGGTCTTTCTGCCGGCTGGCAGTCGCGCTGCGACATGACTGAGGCGGTGCGGGCCCTGCTGCTCGACGGGCACCTCGTCGATGTCGGGGATCTGGTGCTGCACGATGCCGGCATGGACGTGCGCCATCCCACCCACGAGCTCACCCGGGCCGCGGCTGCCCTCCGCGCCCGCCGCACCGCCCTGGCCCGCAAGGCGCCGTGGCCGATCTCCATCGACGGCTTGGCCGCCCTACGCGGTATCGGCCCCGTGGCTCAGGACAAGCCCACCCGGCCCAAGGGCAAGCGGCTGGATCCGGACGATGACGAGGCCTACCCGCTCTATGCCAACGATGCCGATCCGTGGAAGGCGCACTTTGCCGAGATCGATGCCCTGCTCGAGCGCACCGGCAAGGTGCTCGCTGGCGAGACCCCGATCCCGAAGAGCCGCTCGCATCTGGTGTACGATCCCGACCAGGACGAGAGTGAGGCCGAGGACCTGTGGCTCGATGTGGTCCAGCGCACGGCCCACTGGCCGGCCATTGCGGCTGCCGCGGCGGCGTGGAACGCGTGGCTCGATCTCAACCTCTACACCCGCCTGCCCTGGCTTGGCCTGATCATGGCTGCCGCCATCCTGCGGGCGCGGGGACTCACCAACCATCTGCTGCCGCTCGCCGCCGGCTTCAAGCAGTCGAAGTTCCGGCCCCAGGGCCGGGAAGGGGCAGCCGAGAGGCTCGAGGGCTTCTGCCAGGTGCTCGAGGGGGCCCTTGTCCTCGCCCACAAGGATCTCGACCGGCTCATCCTCGCCCGTGAGCTGATGAGCCGGGTCACGGCCAAGACCCGCTCCAACTCGAAGCTGCCGGAGCTCGTCGACTTGTTCCTGTCGCGCCCGCTGGTCACCGTGCCGCTCGCGGCCAAGCTGCTCAAGGTCACGCCCAAGGCCATTGACCTCATGCTGGCCCAGCTCGGCGGAGCCCTGCCGCGCGAGCTCACAGGCCGCACCCGCTACAGGGCCTGGGGCATCGTGTGAGGCTACCCGACCACACAGCTAACGCCTCTTTGTCGCCTTACTGCCATGGTTCAGGGCTTGCTGGCGAACCTTAACCGGAGAGGGCAGCTTGTTCGAGGATCACGGGAGCACACGGATCGATTTAGCCTGTCCTCACTGCCGGCAGCTGTTCAAGGTCCGGCTGCGGAAGCTCCGCTTCGGGACGGATCTGACCTGCCGCCTGTGCCGGTACGAGTTCTCGGCTCAGGAGATTTCCAGGCGTCCCGAGGTTCAGAACGCGCTGGCGCGTATGCAGTCGATCGTGAGGCAGAGGACAGAGCAAGCGAAGCCCTGTCAGCCAGGTGACGTGGCGGCTTCTTAGCCGGTTCAGCAGCCGAACCTTCTTGAGCACCGAGGCGATGAGCTTCGCCCATTGATAACCCAGCGCCGTGGCGAGCAGGGCTCCTCCGATATCTAAGCCGGGAACGTGAGGCCCATTCTAGCGCCAGCTATATTCGGCGCCTTGGTCCCCACCTAGCAGGCAACGCCGCTGGCCCTACCTAGTCGCCCAAGGGCTGGCTCAGGCCCTGCCCTCACATTGAGTTCTCCATGCCAACAAAAGATGCTGAAGGATCGGACAGGCCCACCTCCTCGTTGGCGCCTTTCCGGCACCGCATCTTCCTGGCGGTTTGGATTGCCAGCCTTGCCTCCAACTTCGGTGGGCTGATTCAGTCGGTGGGCGCGGCCTGGCTGATGACCTCCATCGGCGCATCGGCCGACCTCATTGCCCTGGTGCAGGCCTCGACGACGCTGCCGATCATGCTGTTCTCGCTCATGGCCGGCGCCATCGCCGACAACTTCGACCGGCGCAAGCTCATGCTCGCCTCGCAGCTCTTCCTGCTGGCGGTATCGGTCGCCCTGACTTTGTGCGCCTACTTCGACCTGGTGACGCCCTGGCTCCTGCTTGGCTTCACCTTCCTTGTCGGCTGCGGCACGGCCTTCAACGGACCCGCCTGGCAGTCGCTGGTTGGCGAGATGGTGCCCCGCTCCGACCTGCCGGCAGCGATCGCCCTCAACAGTATGGGCTTCAACATCGCCCGCAGCGTCGGCCCGGCCCTTGGCGGCCTCATCGTGGCAACAATCGGCGCCTTCGCGGCCTTTGCGGTTAACGCGATCAGCTATCTCGGGCTGATCGTGGTCCTGGCGCGCTGGCAGCCTGCCAAGCCACCCAGAGTGTTGCCACCCGAGACTCTCGGGTCTGCCATGGCGGCCGGAATCCGGTACGTGGCGATGTCGCCCAATCTCAGCGTTGTGTTGCTTCGTGGAGCTGTGTTCGGTCTGGCGGCCATTGCAGTCCAGGCCCTGATGCCGCTCATTGCCCGCGACCTGATCCAGGGAGGTCCGCTCACCTATGGCCTCCTGCTTGGGGCCTTCGGCGCCGGGGCGGTCGGTGGAGCCCTCTTGAGTACCCGTCTGAGGCAGGCGCTGTCGCTCGAGGCTCTGGTGCGCATTGCCTTCCTCAGCTTTGCCGTCTGCGCAACCGTCGCAGGACTGAGCCCCTTCACCCTCGCGACGATGGTCGCGATGGCTCTCGGCGGGGCGAGCTGGGTGCTGGCGCTCTCGAGCTTCAACGCCACCGTACAGCTGTCCTCGCCACGCTGGGTGGTCGGACGCGCTCTGGCGCTCTACCAGATGGCGACCTTCGGCGGCATGGCCTTCGGCAGCTGGATCTGGGGCGTCGCGGCCGAGCATTATGGGACCTCGGACCCTCTGCTGATGGCAGCGGTGGTGCTGGTGGCCGGAGCCGCACTCGGCCTGCGGCTTCCTTTGCCCGAGTTGAAGACGCTCAACCTCGATCCGCTGAACCGGTGGACGGAGCCCCATATCGCAGTAGACATCTTACCGCGCAGTGGCCCGGTTGTGATCACGATCGAGTACGTGATCACGCAAGCGGACGTAGTAGCTTTTCTTGCCGTCATGGCCGAGCGGCGGCGGATCCGGCGCCGGGACGGCGCGCGGCATTGGACACTGCTGCGGGATCTGGAGAACCCGGAGATCTGGATCGAGCGCTACCATAATCCGACCTGGCTGGACTACGTGCGGCACAACCAGCGCATCACCCAGGCTGACGCCGCTGTGGGAGAACGGCTCCGGGAACTTCATCAGGGGCCGGACCGGCCACGCGTGCGGCGCATGATCGAGCGCCAGACAGGCGCGTCATTCCTAGATCCAGGATCTCTGACCCATGACCTGGTCGAACCCCTGACAGATCCAACCCGGTCGTCCTGAGGGCTTGCTGTCACCGCAGCAGAAGATTTGACAGCGGTCATGCGAAGCAGGTTGGCAGTGGGGTGCATTCACCCTGCTGGAACGGACATCCTGCTCGACCTATCGCTGCCCGGTATCCTCAGCATCTTCATCAGCCTTTGTAGTCCCACTACAACGGATAGGGCGGTGACGTTGGCCGCCGCTGCGTGTTGACAGGTGAAGCGTCGGAGGATCACGATCCTTGAGCGGGAACTCCACAAGGAGCGTCACGATGGACAGCTTCGGCCCCATTCTGAACTGGCGACTGAAACACGGCTCGCACACGTTTCCTGGGCAAGACGGCGGAACCTGCATCAATGAGGCGGCCATTGTGGCAACCGGTTTCTCATACCAGCCGGTGCGCTCAGTGGAAGACATGCCAGGGTGCTTTTCGCGTCCGATCTGCCGGCTGGCGATGCAGCTGAACGACCAAGCCAATGACGAGCAGCGGCAGCATCTGCTGCCCTTCGTCACCCGCTTGGCCTGTGCCGACACGCCGACTGTGGAGCGGGACGCTTACATCGCCTCGCGCATGAGATGGTGTCTCCCGTTTCGGGAGGGTCTCAAGGTTCTGGAGGGCGCGCTGGCCATCGGGCGGCAGGCTGACGGGTTCCCGATAGAAGAGGTGAGAACCCGGATGGAGACTGTTCGAGACCATGCGCCCGGCCCTACGTCTGAAGCCGACCACTTTCTGTTCTCGACGTTCCAGGGATGGTTTGTTGGTATAGTTTAGATCGAGGTGCGCCTCACGATGCGGAGCATGCATTCGGTTCCGAGATGGGCCAGGGCTTGTCTCAATGGGCTCCTTGGCAAACCGCGATCCCATCATCAGGCACGAGGCCGCCGCCGCTGCCACATAGCCGGCACCGGTGGCGACATCTGCGACCCACATCCCAGGTCTGACCGCGGTGGCATCGAGAAGCGCCCCAATGGCTTGCGTCGTGAGGGGTGAGAAGAAGTCATGATAGTTAGCGGCAACCTCCTGGTCCGACCAGCCTTGATGCTCAAAGTCGCGAAACGACGTCTTCGGCTCCGTCATCGCAGCCTCCATCGGCTCAGGCCATTCGGAGATCCATTTTACTCCAGTACTGGCAGGTGTGACGAGGATGGTTCCAAAAAGGCAGTTATCGGACACACTGCGGCGGGGTGCATCCGCACGCGCGCGAAACCTGTCAGGAGAGCTGAAGGCACCGCCAAGTTGTCGAAGAATGACATGCCTGTCCTTGCTTAGACGGCACTCACGATGCTGGTCGCCTCAGCCCAGACCTGAAGAGCACGGGCACAGCGAGATCTTCGGCATTGGTGTGGGCAGAACGGCGGAACAGGTTTGCTACTTGATCGTAAACCGCGAGAAACCGCTGTGTCGGCCCGGCTGACTTGAAGCGCTTCATGATGCGCTCGTACACGCTCTTCGCCAGATTCAGTCCAACTATGCTAACCTCTTCCATGCACCCCTCCCCAATTGGTGCAGTTCAACACCTCCACTTTGGCACACCAAGGCCGTTGGGAGCGTCCACCTCATCATGTGTGGACGCCCGGCTGCTGTCAGATTGTCACGCGGCTGCCGTCGAAGCGCGTGAAGGAGAACCCGTCGAAGGGTTCGCGGAGGGTAGCGCGCTCGTCCCGCAGCATGGCGATCGCCACTTCCTCACCAAGCGCCATCGAGGCAGAAGCGTCGGAACGCCAGTGGATGCCCGCCCAATTCCGTCCGAAACCGAAATTCACCGCGAGCTTGTTCAACTCTCCACCAACCGTGAGCGGCGGGCCGCTATAGGGCACGAGCCGCGTCGGGTCGGCCGGATCGGGCTGTACCGAGTTGGCGATGACGCGGCTCTCGTCGAAAAACGCCTTCAATATGGTAGCCGTGACGGCACCAACGCCCGTGGCACCGCCGGGATAGGTGGAGTGAAGGGGCGAGGCCTCCGGATAGGTTTGTGACAAAAGATAGGTGCCGTATTTGGCCTTACTGCGATCGAGGGCTTCCGATTTCAGGAAGTCATCATGCAACGGGTAGTCGCTCACACCATTGGCAAGGCGATGGTGCGCCAGACCGCCGTAGGCTTCCGGTCGTACAGCACGGTGCACGAAATACTTCTGCCAGTAGGACGCGCGGACGGAGTTACTGATCCCCGTGGCGAGTAGTGCCCGCACATAGCCCAACCCGAAGGTGGCATCCGCAGGGCCTTGGGTTTTCGATTTCCGATACGGGTTCGATGGGGAGGACACGGCCTCTGCCGGTGGAAACATCCCGGAGTAGCGTTGGTCCGTCCCACCACCGGGGGTCGCAAGAATCAGTGCTGCCGCCCACCCGAGGGCAGGACCACTGTGGATATACTCCGCGAGATCTCTTCCTGTCGTTATGTATCGCGGTGTCGCGTCGAACTGCAACTGGCGTTTCGGTGCGGCGCCGTTCTGGATCGCCAGCCACTCCTCGTATTCGGTCAGGAATTCGCTGGCGGGCGTCGCGGTGCGAATTTGAGCACTCATCCACTGTGCGGCATAGGGCACGTCCCGGAGCAGGAACTGCGAGATCAGCGGGCCGTCCAAAACGCCTGGGGGCGTGACGGAGCGGCCCTTCGGGTCAGCCGGATCGAAATAAAGCACATTGGCACGGAACAGCGTACCGGGCGTGACCCGCCCACCAGACTTCGGCCCCCGGAAATCGGCAAGCTTGTTGAGTTCTTCGGTTGCTGCAAGCACGTCGCGATTGGAGGTGTCGTCGCGCAATTCGGTAAGCGGAACATCACGAAGCAGGGATTGCCAATAGACCTCGACCGCCTCGCCGCCGCGCTCCGCACTTGCAAGGGCTGGTGCCGGCGGTATCCCGATCTGAGTAGGGTTTAGGCCGCTGAGACTGACGGCCTCTGTGCCTACGGGATTGACCAGTTTGCGAGTGCCGCCGAGCGGGATTTTCTCGAAATCAGTGGGATCGCCCGACTGGCAAGCGGTATAGAGGGCCTGCCATGCTGCTTGCTCCACTTCGCCGCGTTTGTCGTGCGGCAGGCCCCGTGAGTCGGAACCGATCTTGTTGGTGTAGCGGGCCTCATCGCCATTCGTCGGGTGGGGCGCGATGGGGATCTTCTCGTTGTTGCTCGCGCAGACCTCTCGGACTTCGAAGGCGCGGCGCTTGAACGCCGCATCGAGCGGTCGCGGGTCCGCGCTCACAGGCTGCGCCGCAGCCGGGGTAATTCCAGGCATGCTCGGCGGAGACGCAAGCACGGCGGCGCCAACCGCGATGCCCGCCCCGCCGAGCAGCGAGCGGCGAGTGACCGCGGTGGTCGGTAAGGCTGGTGATGTCAGGTCGGATTCCGTCGAAATGGTGGGGTGGTCAGCCATGGAGGTCTCCTCCCTCGCAGGCACCGCTCTGGGGCCCGCGTTTTTCCCTTTTCAGGATTCTGACGGGGATTCCCAGATAAGCGGCCCGGTGGCGTGCCTTCGGGAGCAGAATAACCCTGGCGACGATTTTTGAACAGCACCAAAAGGCTGTTTTGCGGCCTGGATCGGCCCCGATTGCCGGTCGTACCCGCCCTATCGCGCCGTTCCGCCCATCCCGGCGGATGTCAGGCGCACCTCTCCCGTCTGGATCCATAGGATTGCTTGTAGGTGCGGGTTCAACATCGCTCCATCTGCCGCGGTCGGAAGTCCTTGATTATCTCCAAGATGCGGCGGAATAGGTTGCGGGGGAGTGCCACCTTGGCGATCTGGAACGGTGTATAGCGGGGGTGACCGATAATCTTTGGGCCCTTCGGTCATCTGGGGTGGGAGGACGAGGCCCGCAGCAGCAGGGGCAGGGCTGTGCCAGCCTTGGCGAGGCCGTCCGTGAGTTCTGCCGCAATGGTCTCCAGGGGCGGCCCGCGCGCGAGGAGGAGCGCGCGGGCCCGGGCCAGATTGGTGACGCGTCTGCTGTTGGCGAGGAGGCCATAGTGCCGGATGCGTCCTGACCCATTCGATGACCGAGGTAGACCCAACTTGAACGTTATGGAGAAACAGTTTTGGTGGTCGCAGAACGGCCTCTCGGGATTATCGCCGTCAGACGCGCACAGCGCCCGTTAACGAGGGGGATTACGCAAGGAGCCCCGTGAACCTTCCTGCTTGTCCTAATCGCCCAGGGTTTGCATCCAGTTGGCGATGCCTGCTGGCCGAATGCCGCTTCGCCGGCCCCCTCTCGCCGACGCGGCCAACCCAGCGCTAGCCAAGAGGATCCGAAAGGAGCAACATCCCTGCGGGGTGAAGGCTGTGGCCGGGCATCCGGGCCATGTCGGATCACCGGCCTCAGCCCTGTCGACGGGCGGCCGCCATGCCACAGTCACGTCGCACACGGGCAGCCGGTCGAGCGCAAGCTCGCTGCGATCCTGGCTACCGATATGATCGAGTATTCGCGCCTCATGGGTGCGGACGAGGCCGGCACGCTGGCCCGGCTCAGGGCCCTCCGCAAGGAGCTGATCGAGCCCCGCATCGTCCGGCACCGCGTCCGCACCATCAAGCTGATGGGCGGCGGCGCCCTCGTCGAGTTCCTGAGCGTCGTCGAAGCCGTCGAATACGCGATCGAGGCCCAGCAGGTCACGGCCGAGCACCAGGCCCGGGTCGCGGAAGAGAAACGGATCCCCTTCCGGATCGGCATCGACCTCAAGCGGACATGCGGCTGCCTGTGCCGCATCGGGACCTTGAGCGCTCAAATGTCGGGTTGGTCAGTCGGGGAGCCTGCCTGGTTCCCAAGTGCCTGGTGGAGGAGTTTCTCTCAATAATCCACTGGAACGGCCGTCGGCGTGAATTGGGAGAGCCACATTGACGACGGAGCGTGTGGATCGGCGACTGGCGGCGATCCTGGCGGCTGATGTCGCCGGTTACAGTCGCCTTATGGGAGCAGACGAAGAAGGCACGCTGGCGCGGCTGAACGAGCATCTGCGCGTCCTGATCGATCCGACGATCCACGAGTACCGCGGACGCATTGTCAAGACCACCGGCGACGGTCTGCTGTCGGAGTTCGCCAGCGTCGTCGAAGCCGTGCGCTGCGCCGTCGCAATCCAGCGCGGCATGGCTGAGCGCAACGTCGCGGTGCCTCATGAAGAGCGCATCGAATTCCGAATTGGCGTCAACGTCGGCGACATCATTATCGAGGGACCAGACATTTTCGGGGACGGCGTCAATGTGGCGGCCCGCCTGCAAGTGCTCGCCGAGCCGGGCGGCATCTGCGTATCGGGCCGTGTGCAGGAGGACGTACAGGGCAAGATGGACATCGCCCTCGTCGATTGGGGCGAACACAAGCTCAAGAACATCGCGCGGCCTGTGCGGGCGTATTGCCTGCGAGTCGATGGGAGGTCCAGCGCACAGTTCACCCGCGGACGCGCAGGCTTGATGGCCGCCATGGCTGTCACGCTCGCGCTTGCGGCGGGATCGGTGTGGCTCGGTGTTACCTCCGGGTGGAAATCTATCGGCCCTTTGCTTACTGGCAATGAGTTCACGAGGAACGTCGAACTCGGCGCGAGACCCGCGATCGCCGTACTTCCATTCCAAAGCCAGAACACCGATCCAGAGCGCGATTATCTCGCCGATGGCTTGACGCAGGACATCATCAACGCGCTCGGCCGGTTTTCCGCGCTGACCGTGATTTCGTGGAACGCCGTTTTTCCCTACAAAAACATGCCCGCGAGCCCCGGAGAGATCGCCCGTAATCTGGCAGTGCGCTATCAGGTGGAGGGCAGTGTACGCCATGTCGACGACCGCCTCCGCGTCGCCGCACAACTCGTTGATGCAGGCGGCAGGGTACTTTGGTCGGCCCGCTTCGACGAGGCGATGATCGACATCTTTGCCTTGCAGGACAAGATTACGTCCCAGATCGCCGGGGCCTTGGCGATCGGCGTGACCCAGATCGAACAACGCCGTGTGTTGGCGAAGCCGACGGAAAGCCTTGCAGCCTACGATTACGTGCTCCGCGCACGGCCAGCTTTGCAGCGCCCAACGCGCGCGAACAACGCGGAGGCGCGCGTCCTGCTCAGACGCGCCATCGAGCTGGACCCCAATTACGCTGCCGCTTACGCAGCACTCGCCGAAACCTATCACCTCGCGGCCTCAATGGGCTGGGCGGAGTCGCCAATTGCCTTTCTGGCACGCGCCGAGGAACTGGCCGTCAAAGCGCTCAGCCTTGACAATTCCGAAGTGCGCGCCCGCGTAGTCCTCGGCCACATCCACCTTTTTCGTCAGCGATATCGTGAAGCACAGGCAGAGATCGACCGCGCCCTTACCATCAATCCCAACGACGCCCAGGGGCTTGCCGGGCGTGGCACCGTATTGTTGTGGCTGGGACAGACGGATGCCGCGATCGAGGCCTTGGAGCAGGCGCAGCGTATTGATCCCGAGCTCAATGGCGTCGACCGCTTTGCCCTGAGCCTCGCATACTATTTGAGACGGCGATACCCCGCAGCCATCGAGCAGGCGGAAGTTAATCTTCGCACGGCTAGCAGCGTAAACTCCAGCCGCATCGTGCTAGCTGCGGCCTATGCCCAGAACGGCCAGGCTGAGGATGCCGCCCGTGTTGTCACGATGATACGCCGCGTCTTCCCGACCTTCGATCCGCATGAATTCGGAACCAAGTTTCTGAAGTCTGCCGATCTCGACCACTTGCGTGACGGCATGCGTAAGGCCGGCCTCTATCCGGTCACAGGCGATCCGCTGCCGGACGAGAGAATGAACCGCTAGTGTGCTTGAATGAGCGGGCGGTTCTGGTTGGCCTTGGCAACGTTGGCAGCAAGGTCCTGCTGGAAGAGCGCAGGTCCCATCGGCGCTGCCTTACCGAAAATATAAAGCTTACCGTCGCTGATCAGCCAGTTCTCCGGGTTTGCCTCGTCGAGTTCGCCCATTGCCAGCGCCATGGCACAGTAGTCTCCGAACTGGGGCGCGTAGCGAACAGGATCGGCCTTGAAAAGCTCGCGATGTTCGGCGCTCACGAAGTGGTAGCGGTGCTCATCCCATTCGAGCTCAAAATCCGGCAGCCCGCGTGTGGGCGTTCCCATATCGAAATAGGCGACCGGATCATAGCCCTTAATGGCCAGCGGCTTCCCGTCCGCGGCGAAGGAATAAGGCGTAAGCAAGCCGGCTGCAACGAGGATAAGGCCAGCATCTCGGCGTGAGAGCTTCGGCATGGCACTGTCCTCCCGGCGCGGCTTCCCTCGAAGCCAGCGGGATCCATTATATACCCTCAGGCAGTCCTCCTCCACCTCGAAATCTCGGGGATCAGGGCAGCGGTGCTTCGGGATTGCCTGATCCCATTCTTCGTCGGGTTGCGGCACGCCTGAGATCCAAGCTCGAGGGCAGCAATCCCCATCGAACCGGACGTTCCGAGAACGCAGGAAATCTCGGTTCCTGACCCTGAAGAGACGTTCCGTAGTGGGCTTGTGTAAAGGGAAGTCGGGCATCACCCGCCCAGCCCACCTCCAACCGCTTCATCGTAAGGCCCTATCATCTGATGATCTCCCATGATGGCGCTCGCTGCATGAGCGGCCTCGGTGTATCCTCTCGGCAAGCTGCGGCCTCTCGGCGGGAGACAGGACGTGGATGTCGCGCAGTGGCTACGGAGCCTCGGGCTGGCGCAGTACGAGCAGGCGTTCCGCGACAATGCCGTGGATGCCGACATCCTGCCGCGGCTCACTGGCGAGGACCTGAAGGAGCTCGGCGTCCATGCGGTCGGCCACCGCCGGAAACTCCTCGACGCCATTTCACAGCTCGATCGCTCGCTGGCTAACCCTGGCAACATTGGTGTGGAAGCGGAGCGGCGGCAATTGACGGTGATGTTCTGCGACCTCGTCGAGTCGACCACCCTCGCAAGCACTCTGGACCCCGAGGAATACCGCGCCGTCCTCAGCGCTTATCATGAAGCCTGCTCTGGAATCGTTGCCGAGTGCAGGGGCTACGTGGCGAAGTACATGGGCGACGGGGTGCTCGCGTATTTCGGCTATCCGCAGGCTCACGAGGATGATGCCGTCAGGGCGGTCCGCGCTGGTCTGGCCCTAGCCGAGGAGGTGGGCCGTGTCCCGGTTCCGTTCGGAGTGGATCCGTTGCGCGCTCGGGTCGGCATTGCCACGGGCGTAGTCGTGGTGGGTGATCTGGTCGGCGCAGGTGCAGCCCAGGAACGGAGTGTGGTGGGCGAGACCCCGAACCTTGCCGCGCGGCTCCAGACCCTTGCGGCGCCGGGCGCGGTGGTAATCGCGCCGGCGACCTGGCGCCTGCTCGGCAGCGGCTTTTACCTCGACGATCTCGGTCCCCAGAACCTGAAGGGCTTTGCTGCCCCTGTCGGGCTCTGGCAGGTGCTCGGCCCCCGCGCCGTCGAGAGCCGCTTCGAGGCCCACGGCACGCGGACTGCGTCCCTGGTCGGAAGGGCCGAGGAGCTTCGGCTGCTCGCACAGAGATGGGAGCAGGTCAGGGGTGGAGACGGGCAGGTGGCATTGCTGTCCGGCGAAGCCGGGATTGGCAAATCGCGGGTCGCGCGCGAGTTCCGCGACCACGTGCGGCCAGAACCCCACACCGAGGTGCAGTGCCAGTGCTCGCCCTTTTTCAGCAATTCTCCGCTGCATTCGTTCGTCGAGCGGATCGAACGGGATGCCGGGTTCCGGCAAGACGATACGCCCGGCGAGCGGCTGGTGAAGCTGGAGACCTTCCTGGCTCAGGCGACGGACGACGTCCTGACGGTTGCGCCTGTGTTCGCCGCGATGCTCTCGCTTCCCACAAGCGATCGTTACGGGCCGTCGCCATACGATCCGGGCCAGCAGCGGGAACTGATGATGGAGGCGTTGATCGGGTACTTGCTCGGTCTCGCCCGGCGGCAGCCACTTCTCCGGTTCTGTCGCAAACTCGAAGTATAGGTGTTTTTCGGCGCCATGTTGGGTCACGGCGGCGGCGTTAAGTCGTTGATACTACAGCGGCCGGTCAGCACGAGCCCACCAGTATAAACAAGTAAAAACCAAGTTTGCGACAGAACCCTATTGTGCACCATGGGCGTTTGGACCCTGGCATGCACCTGATCGAGAAGCCCTTCATCGATGCTGAGCGGGCCACAAAAGTGAGGCGCACGCTCGACGAAGACTAAAGGCGCAAGCCCCATTAATGACCATGCTCACGCAGGAGGCCGGATTGATCGAGCGGAATGAGGTGCTGCGGGATGTGCTTGGCGGTCTGTCTCTTGCCCAGAAGACGCTTCCGGGCAAGTACCTGTGGGATGAGGCGGGGTCGTCCCTGTTCGACCGCATCTGCTACACGCAAGATTACTACCTCACCCGCTGCGAGGGTGCTCTCCTGCGCTCAACGGCCGATGAGATTGGCAGCCTGGTTGGGTCCGGAGCCACGATCGTCGAGTTTGGCAGCGGAGCAAGCCACAAGGTTCGCATACTGCTCGATACACTCACTGCGCCGACGCGGTACGTTGCTCTCGACATCTCACGTGAGTTTCTCGAAGCCGCCACACTGCGGATTGCAGAGGACTATCCGGGGATCGAGGTTTCTCCGGTATGCGCGGATTACACCAAGCAGATCACCCTTCCGATCGAGCGTGGGGTAAGTCCGACCCTTGGGTTCTTTCCAGGCTCCACGATCGGCAACTTCGATCCTGCAGGCGCAGTCGCATTTCTGACGCGGGCCCGCGAGACCCTTGGGCCAAGCTGGTTTCTGGTTGGAGCCGATCCCAATCGTGATGAACAGAGCCTGTTACGCGCCTACAGCCAGGCTGATGGTCTAATGGCTGAGCTGCATAAGAACCTGTTGGTTCACCTCAATCGCCTTCTCGGCACTGTATTCGATCCCGAAGACTTCCGCCACGAGGCCCGCGTGCAGCATGACCCGTTCCGTGTTGAGGCTCATCTGGTTGCCACAAGACCATTGATGTATCAGGTTGGGGAGGTTCCAATCGCGTTTGAGGTCGGGGAGAGCATCCACACGGACACCTCGTATAAGTATGATGTTGGTACCTTCCAGAACTTAGCAAGCCAAGCCGGTTGGCAACCTGTGAGGTTCTGGTGCGCTGAGCAGAATCGCTTCTGCCTTCACTTGCTACAATCGAGCTAAGACAGTGATGCCCAGCAGAGCCACGACTGCCAGCGTCAGTTGACCCCGCAGAGAAGCGTATCATCGTGGCGCGCTGCACAAGGATGACGGTTAGGAACGGCTCAGGTTCTAATAGCCTGAAAGTTATCATCTTGAGCCAGCAGATACTCCCATCCCATCAGGGTTGCTTGGGCTGCTCCCGTGTTGTCGGCTCGATGATCACATTGGGCGGCATCGGC
Organism: Microvirga arvi; assembly: GCF_016892765.1. GTDB lineage: Bacteria > Pseudomonadota > Alphaproteobacteria > Rhizobiales > Beijerinckiaceae > Microvirga > Microvirga arvi. The sequence continues at coordinate 1,463 of NZ_JAFEMD010000005.1, read as the reverse complement.
TCGGATCCGGTCCCAACCAGATCCTGCAAGTCACCCTGCGCTACGGCCTCTGCCGTCCGCGTTGGAGTAGACCTCTGAATGCCGTAGGTCTGCGACTCAGGCTCAGTCGGATCGGTAGCCGTTCTCTCGTTCCGGACTTCAGAGACAGTCTCTGCGGAAACGAGACTAAGGCTCGCGGCGTGCTCGGCCATCGCCACACTGTCGGCCGCCAGAACCAGGCTGCTGCCCGCGCCCGCCACCACCTTGGCGAGGTCCTCAATCTCTCTGATCCTCTTGGGATCCCGTGAGACATTGCGGATGTAGACCGCCAGCACCCGCCCGGGATGCTCCTCGACAATCTGACGATAGATCTCGGGATCGTGCTGACCGCTGTCGCCGATGAGAATGAAGGGCAGCTCACGATAGAGTGCCAGCATGTTGTGGATCAGCTCGCGCTTGTGGTCCTCGGCCTTGCGCGGCAGCGGACTTGTCCAGGAGACGCCCCATTCCCGCAGGAACAGGATTGGGCCGATCGGGATACCATGCCGATCGAAAAACGCTTCCAGCACCTCGTAGATGCCCCAGGGGGCTCGTGAGACATAGAGCATGGGGTTGTGCTGGTCGCCGGAGGCGCCGGCGTGCAGGGCGCGGTACAAAGCCCCGACTCCGGGAAACGCTACCCGGCTCTGCGCGTCTTCGACGAACAGGCGCCAGAGCATCCTGAGCTTGTTGGCAACCCCGGTGTGCATGACCGTATCATCGATGTCGCTGATGACCACATACCGGCAGCTGGCTGGCGGGATGAAGATCTGAGCCTGCGCCTGAACCGCATGGGGCTGCGGCAGGGTCAGATCCATGATGTGCCATGAACGGTCGAGCCGGGGAGGCAGGGCAGGGGAGAGATGGACCCGAAAATAGCCGTCCTTGTCGGTGGTGACGGTTTCCTCCGCTCCATAGAACCGGGCGGTCACGATGGCATCGGGGATCGCGCGGCGGGCAATGCGCCGACCGATGTCGCGTAGGTTGGTCAGGAGGTATCCTCGTCTGGTCTCCGCGTGTGGACTCGATTGTCGGAACACCCGGCCAATCAGGAAGACCTCGGAGTGGGATCCATAGCCACGGTAGGGCTGGATGACCACGCCCCTCTCGCCTTGCGCATCCTGCACGGGCCGGGCAGCGATGCCCAGCATCTGGATGAGTGCGCCCAGCGATTTCCTCATTGCGCCGGTGAGGCTCATCGCGTTGACCTCGTATCCTTGTCTGGTCTCCCAATGAGTGGGTCGTGGAAAAGATCCTAGGAGTACTGCTCTGTTGAGCCATGATAGTCTTGCACCCGCTGCGGCAGGCCAGACTTATTCTGCTTGATAGCCAAAGAACCTCTGACTTTTAATCAGAGGGTTCTGGGTTTGAAGTAGTTTGGACTTAATCTGACAGACGGTGTCGTTAAGCTGAGGCATGAGCCGAGGCCGGGCGCGGAGTGGACG
>NZ_JAFEMD010000059.1 GCF_016892765.1 Microvirga arvi | reverse complement strand
GCCGGGCTGCCCGTCGCGCCACCCTCGATCACCCATCAGGCTCGCAGCGCAACGCTGCGGGCCCCAAGGCGCTGGCTCTTTGACAGACACAGCCGTCATCCCGGACGGCAAAGCCGATCCGGGATCGCAAGACCAGTGAAGCACTGTCATCCCGGGGCTGCGCAGCAGAGCCCAGGATCCATAACCACAACCCTGGACCAGTCCGGCACCGTCAGCGGTTCTGGATCCCCGCCTGCGCGGGGATGACGGGGTCGAGGTTCGTAAGCCTCACCCTGGCTGACGATCCCGGATCTCGCTTCGCTCGTCCGGGATGACGAACGCGCTCAATCTTTCATCCACTCGCGGATGAGGTGGCTCGCGATTGCGGTGGCGCAACACCCCGTGCGCAGGTTCAGGCGGCAGATCTGAGGTGGTCAGACAAAATTATTTGCAAGTATATAACCTTAGCTTAAACTTCGCCCTATCGCGTCCATGAGGTCTTCCACCATGCCGTACAATGTCGTCCGCCTCGGAGGGGAAAGCCGTATCAACACCTCGACATCCGGGATGCAAGGGGCGCCTGAATGGTTTCAACGGCCGGACGGCACCATCGTTTTTCAATGGCGCGGCAACGGCACACAAGCAGGCCAGGAGGATATCGGCGGCCTCTTCCAGCAGGCCTTCGACGCAAACGGACAGCGGATCGGCAGCGAGGTCCGCATCAACGAGACCGTGACCGGAGTGATCGATAGATCTCTGGCGGTCGGCTTTGCGGGCGGCCGCTGGGGCGCGGTTTGGGAGGTCGCGGCGGATGAAACGTCGCCCCAGCGCGATTTCTACATGCGGAGCCTGACCGCGAACGGGGCGGCAGGACCTGAGCTGCGCATCAACGAGACGGAGGCCGGCGGATCGGGGAATTGGAACCATCAGTTCCTGCGCAACGGCAACTCCCTCCACCTCTGGGCCGGTCGTAGCACGAAGGACGGCCAGGAAGACGACCAGGGCATCTTCTTCCGCCTCGTCAATGTGAACGGCAATTTCGTCACCGGCGAGACGCGGGTCAACATGGCGGTCGCCGGGCGGGACGAGACCGGATTCACCTCGGCGTCCCTCGCCGATGGCGGCTGGGTCGTGACGTATCGGTCGGCCACCGATTCGAGCCTCGTCTGGCAGCAGGCCTTCAATGCCGACGGCAGCAGGCGTGGGGATGAGATACAGCTTGCCGCGACCGAGAGTAACGTCGCCGGCTCGCCGAGCATCCGCAATCTGGCCGGCGGCAAATGGATGACATCGTGGTACGAGGGATCGAGCGCCACGAACCGCGATCTCTATTACCAGATCTTCAACAGCGACGGCACTTCAGGAGAGAAGCTGCTGGTCACGACCTCGACCGAGGGCGACCAGGTGCGAGTGGCCTCCCAATCGCTTGCCGATGGCGGCTTCTTGACCTTCTGGCGAGGCAGGGGAACGCAAGCCGGGCAAGAAGACAACCAGGGCCTCTTCTACCAGCGCTTCGATGCGAACGGCGTGAAGATCGGCGGCGAGACCCGCCTCAACGCGACGACCGATGGGGTGATACCGAACAGCACCATCATTCCCTACGTCGCCTACAGGCTCACTCCCGACGGTCGCTACGTCGTCGACAAATATGTCGTTACCTGGAAAGGCATTGGTGACCAGCCCGGCCAGGAGGATGCCGATGGCGGCCTGTTCTTCCAGCTGATCGATGCAGCAACGGGTCTCAAGGTGGGATCGGAAACCCGGATCGCGACTACGACCGCGGGAGAAGCACCTTCGGAATACAACTATGCGTCGCTCGCACACAGCGACCGCTTCGTCTTCGTCTGGGCCGGCAATGGAACTCAGCCCGGGCAGGAGGACGATTCAGGCGTCTTCATGCAGGTCTTCGATAGGAATGGCACCAGGATCGGCTCGGAGACGCGCGTCAACACGACGGTTGACGGCAAGCAAGGTCAACCGATCGTCAGAGAGCTGTCGAACGGCAGCTGGGTCGTGGCGTGGCAGGGTCCGGACGCCGAGGGCGGCGATGGCCTCTACATGCAGGTCTTCGATCGGAACGGCAGCCGTGTCGGAGACGAGATCCGGATCAATTCATCCACTGCAGGCGATCAGTGGCTGTCCTCGATCGACTTTCTCGCCGATGGCACCCTGATTATCGGCTGGGATGGCGCCGGCGATCAGCCCGGGCAGGAAGATGCCGACGGCGGCATGTTCTTCCAGCGCTTCAAGATCAATTCCGCGCCGGAGAGCATCGCCGTCAGCGGATCGATCCAGGAAACGGCTGCGGCGGGCACGACGGCAGGCACTCTCTCGACGGTCGATCTCGACACGTCCGACAAGCACACCTTCACCCTCGTCGACGCGTCTGACGCTCTCTTCGATATCTCCGGCAACACGATCAAGCTCAAGTCCGGCGTCAAGCTCGATTACGAAAAGGCGACGTCGCATAGTCTGCGCGTCAAGGTCGAGGATGCCTTCGGCGGCAGCTATGTTCAGGACGTCGCGGTGAGCGTCGCCAACGTGCGTGAGAAAACGCCGCTGCGGAAAAACGGCACCGCTGGGGCCGACATCCTGTTCGGCGAACTCGGCAATGACACGCTGTCGGGTGCCGGCGGCGACGACCGGCTGCACGGAGATCTCGGGCGCGACCGGATCTCGACCGGCAGCGGCAAGGACGTGGTGGTCTTCGACCAGCGCCCGTCGAGCAGCAACCGCGACACGATCACCGATTTCGATCCGCGCCGGGACTCGCTCTATCTCGACAATGCGTTCTTCACCAAGCTGGGAAAGAAGGGCTCGCTCGAGAAGCCGGTGAAGCTCTCCAAGACCTATCTCGAGTTCGACGCCCCGAACGACGCCAACGATTATCTCATCTACAACCGCAAGACCGGCGTGCTGTCCTACGATGCCGATGGCAACAAGGCCGGCAAGGCCATCGAGATCGCAATCTTCACCAACAAGCCCAAGCTCACCTATGCCGACTTCTTCGTGATCTGAAACTGTTGCGGGAGGTGTATCCGGCTTCCGCCGGATCAGGCCTTCTCCGACTCCACTTCCTCGATCGGCACCAGGGGCTCGTCCTTGACGAGATCGAGGGTGAGCGCCGTGCGGACGTTGCGCACGTTCGGCAGGCTGGTGAGTTCGGAGACGAGGCCCTGGAAGGATGCCAGGTTCGGGGCTACGCATTTCATGATGAAGTCGATGTCGCCCGAGAGGGTCCAGCACTCGCGGACCATGGACCAGTCCTTCACCCGCTGCTCGAACTCCCTGAGCTCCTTCTTGCCCTGGACGTCGAGCTGCACCATGGCGAAGCAGACGATCTCGAAGCCGAGATTCTTCGGATCGAGAATGGCCCGGTAGGCCTTGATGATGCCGGCGCTCTCCAGCGCCCGCACCCGGCGCAGGCATGGAGGCGCCGACAGGCCGACCCGGCGGGCCAGCTCCACATTGGTGATGCTGCCGTCGGCCTGCAGTTCTTTCAGGATGGCCCAGTCGATGGAATCGAGGCGTCCGCGCACGGTAACTCCGTAGGGCACGATCGGGCGGGCGAAAACCGGCCAAGCGCCCGGATCATGCGGTATCAGGTCAAAAAATCTCGTCTTGGCTGACTAGACCGTATAAAGGATCCGCACAAGGAGGACGGGCGATTAAGTCGCAACGAACTTCATGAACTCCACAGGCTTACTGATCGAATGTTGCGCGACGAGACGGTGCTCACCACCTGGGTGCTGACGGACGGCAAGGCCGGGGACGAGCTGCAGGCTTTGAGCGTGGCGGAGGCGCTGGGCCTCACTCCGGAGATCCGTCGGGTCAGGCCGAAGCCGCCCTTTGCGTGGCTGATGCCCTGGGGCCCCATCGACCCGCGGGAACGGCCCGGAGCTGCCGGGAGTCCTCTCGCTCCACCCCTCCCCGACCTTCTCATCGCCTCGGGCCGCCGGGCCGTGGCCTATCTGCGCTTCGTGAAGCGGGCCTCGGGCGGACGGACCTATACGGTGTTCCTCAAGGATCCCCGCACCGGGCCGGAGACGGCCGATTTCATCTGGTCTCCCGTCTACGACCGCCTGCGCGGGCCGAACGTGCTCACCACCCTCACGCCGCCGCACCGGGTCTCGGCGCAACGGATCGAGGCCGCCCGCGCCCGGCCCGACCAGCGCCTCGCCCGTCTCCCTCATCCCCGCACCGCCGTTCTGGCCGGGGGCAACAGCCGCCATCATCGCTTCACGGATCAGGACATCGCCCGTTTTACGGGGCACCTGACGACACTCGCCGAGACCGGAGCCGGGCTCATGGTGACGGCCTCGCGCCGCACGCCTGCCGCCCTGCGGGAGGCCCTGATCGCCCTGACATCCCGGCATGGCGGCTTCTTCTGGGACGGGACGGGCGAGAACCCTTACGTGGACCTGCTGGCGCTGGCCGACTTCGTCGTCGCAACGGCGGATTCCTTCAACATGATCGGCGAGGCCGCCGTCACAGGACGCCCGATCCTGGTCTTCACGCCCTCGGGCGGCCACCCGAAACTGGATGTTTACATGGATGAGCTTAAAAGCCATGGAATTGTGCATCCGTTCGAGGGCCGTCTTGTAGGAGGGCCCTACGAACCCTTAAATTCAACACCCAAGGTCGCGGAGGCCATCGCTCAGGGCTTGAGCCGCCACCGCCGCGCCCTCGGCTTGCCGGACCTGGCCTTTTCACTGGAGACTCCCTGATGGCCCACTCTCACGCCAAGCTCATCATCATCGGCTCGGGGCCGGCGGGCTATACGGCGGCGATCTATGCGGCGCGCGCGCTGCTTGAGCCCGTGATGATCTCCGGCTTCCAGCCCGGGGGGCAGCTCATGATCACCACGGATGTGGAGAACTACCCGGGCTTTGCCGACGTGATCCAGGGTCCCTGGCTCATGGAGCAGATGCGCCTGCAGGCCGAGCATGTGGGCACCAAGATGATCTCCGACCACATCACCAAGGTCGACCTGAAGCAGCGTCCCTTCCGGCTCGAAGGCGATTCCGGCGACACCTACACCTGCGATGCCCTCGTGGTCGCGACCGGCGCCCAAGCCAAGTGGCTGGGACTGCCCTCCGAGGGCCAGTTCCAGGGCTTCGGCGTCTCGGCCTGCGCCACCTGCGACGGCTTCTTCTATAGGGCTAAGGAGGTCGTGGTGGTGGGCGGCGGCAACACCGCCGTCGAGGAGGCGCTCTACCTCGCGAATCTCGCGTCCAAGGTCACCCTTGTCCATCGCCGAGACAGCCTCAGGGCCGAGCGCATCCTGCAGGACCGCCTGTTCAAGCACCCCAAGATCGAGGTGATTTGGAACTCCGCCGTCGAGGAGATCTGCGGCAGCGAGAACCCCTCCTCCGTGACCCATGTGCGGCTCAAGAACCTCGTCTCCGGCGAGACCTCAGACTTCAAGACCGACGGCGTCTTCATCGCCATCGGCCACAAGCCTTCCACGGAACTCTTCACCGGGCAGCTCGACATGAAATCGGGCGGCTACCTGCTCACCAAGCCTGGCTCCACCGAGACCAACATCCCCGGCGTTTTCGCGGCCGGCGACGTGACGGACGACATCTACCGTCAGGCCGTCACCTCGGCAGGCATGGGCTGCATGGCGGCTCTCGATGCAGAGCGCTATCTGGCAGCCCTGGAGGCGACCCAGGAAGCCGCCGAATAGAATTTGTTAACAACTGGTTAGTCTTCAGGCCGATTTCCTGTTGCATCGGACCGGCGGCTCATCAGAGATAAAGGCTGCCTTGCGCCAGGAGCATGAGCATCGGACCCAAAAGTGGACACCACTTTTGGGGTCAGTTTCGATGCTCCCTCTCTTGGCTGGCGCATCGCCGGGTCGGAAAACCTGACCCACTTTTCGCTGACGCGGCCCTCTGGGTCCGCACGATGCGCTAGGCCCGAGGGGAATGCCGTGGACTGGGACAAGATCCGGATTTTCTACACCGTCGCGGAAGCGGGCAGCTTCACGCGGGCCGGTGATGATCTGGGCCTGAGCCAGTCGGCCGTCAGCCGCCAGATCAGCGCCCTCGAGCGCGAGTTGAAGGCTCCCCTCTTCCATCGCCATGCCAGGGGCCTGATCCTCACCGAGCAGGGCGACCTGCTGTTCCGGGCCGCCCGCGACATGCGCATGCGGCTGGAGACCACCAAGGCCCGCCTCGTCGAGACGAGCGAGCGCCCCTCGGGCGAGCTGAAGGTGACGACGACCGTCGGACTCGGCTCGATCTGGCTGGCCCAGCGCATCGCGGAGTTCCTGGATCTCTACCCGGATGTCCGGGTCGAGCTGATCCTCTCCAACGAGGAGCTGGATCTCGCCATGCGCGAGGCCGACGTGGCCATCCGCCTGCGCCGCCCGGCGCAGCCCGACCTGATCCAGCGCCGGCTCTTCACCATCCACTTCCATGTCTATGCGTCGGCCGACTACATCAAGCGATTTGGCGAACCCAAGACGCTGGAGGACCTGGACGAGCACCGGATCGTCTCCTTCGGCGGCGACCAGCCCTCCTATCTCATGGCCGTGCACTGGCTTGCGACGGCCGGGCGGGAAGGCCGCGAGCCGCGCCAGTATCATTACGTGGTCAACAACATCACGGCCCTGAAACTGGCCGTCGAGACGGGAGCCGGCATTGCCGTGCTGCCGGATTATGCGGTCGTGGGCAATCCGGACCTCGTCCAGATCCTGCGCGATGTGGAGATGCCCTCCCTCGACAGCTACCTCGTCTATGCCGAGGAGATGCGCTCCGTCGCCCGCGTCCAGGCCTTCCGCGACTTTCTCATCTCAAAGGCCCAGCGCTGGACCTTCTGACCCGTTAGTTTTCAGCCGAGCTTGATGTCTCTTTGGACTTTGTCGCTCACGTAACGAGAGCCATGCGTTCCATGCAGCCCTTTCATGAGGCATGCTGCATTGCAAAGAGGCACGATGCGGCCGATATGAGCCGTGGCTGATTTCAACGCGGCATCGCTTTCTTCCTCCCGGCGCTGCCGTGTCGGCCGTTCCCTCTGGAAGGTTTTGACTTTTTTGTCGGACCTCGACTTTATGCCGGGCCTTTGGCCCGGCTTTTTTCTTTTCAGCTCCATAAAGCGATCTCACCGGGCGTTGGACTGCTCCACCTCTTCCTTGAGCGCGCGGCGCAGGACCTTGCCCACATTGGTTTTCGGAAGAGACTCCCGGAACTCGATGTGGCGGGGCACCTTGTAGCCCGTCAGGTTCTCCCGGCAGAACTGTCGCAGCTCGTCGGCGGTGAGGCTCGGATCCTTCCGGACCACATAGGCCACCACCGTCTCGCCCGAATGCTCGTCCGGCAGGCCGATGACCGCGGACTCCATCACGCCCGGATGCTTGGCGATGATGTCCTCGACCTCGTTCGGATAGACGTTGAAGCCCGAGACCAGGACCATGTCCTTCATGCGGTCAACGATCTTGATCTGGCCGTCCGGCAGCATCACCGCCACGTCGCCGGTGCGGAACCAGCCGTCCGATGTCATGACCTTCGCGGTCTCGTCGGGCCGCTGCCAATAGCCCGCCATCACCTGAGGCCCCTTCACGCATAGCTCACCGCGCTCGCCGGCAGGAAGAGCCGTGCCGTCGGCGGCACGCACGCTGACATCCGTCGACGGCAGCGGATAACCGATGGTGCCGGTGAACTCCTCGATGTCGAGGCGGTTGGCGCAGACCACGGGCGACGTCTCGGAAAGGCCGTAACCTTCGACGATGGGCTGCCCGGTCACCTGCTTCCACTTCTTCGCCACGGCCTCCTGGGTGGCCATGCCTCCGGACACGGCGAGAACCAGCTGGGAGAAGTCCACCTTCTCGATGCCGGGCGCATGGGCCAGGGCATTGTAGAGGGTGTTGAGGCCCGACATGAGCGTGATGCGGCTCTTCTGCAGCGTCTTGACGAAGCCCGGAATGTCGCGCGGGTTGGCGATCAGAAGCTGGCATCCGCCCAACTTGGTCATCAGCAGGCCGCACACCGTCAGGGCGAAGATGTGATAGAGGGGCAGCGCCGTCACCATCACATGGTCTTCGCGGTCGCCGAAGAACGGAGCCATCCAGGCTTCCAGCTGCAGCACGTTGGCCGCCACGTTGCGGTGGAGCAGCGTCGCGCCCTTCGCAACGCCCGTGGTGCCGCCGGTATATTGCAGGAAGGCGATGTCGTCCGGCGAGACAGTGACCGCCTGCGGCTTCTTCCTCGCCCCTTCGGCCACGGCGTCCTTGAAGCTCACGGCCTGCGGCAGGCGGAACGGTTTCACCGCCTTCTTCACATGCCGCGAAACGAGGTTAATGATCGCTCCCTTGAGGCCGAGCAGATCGCCGGGCGTTACGACGACGACCCGATCCAGCTTGATCTCCGGCAGGGATTCCTCGACCGTCGCGCCGAAGTTCTCGAGCACGAACAGAAAGCGCGCTCCGGAATCGTTGAGCTGATAGGTGAGCTCCCGCGGCGTATAGAGCGGGTTGACGTTCACCACCGTACCGCCGGCGAGCAGGATCCCGAACAGGACCCCGGGATAGGCCATGACGTTCGGCATCATGATGGCGACCCGGTCACCCTTCTTCAGCCCCTGCGCTTGCAGCCATGACGCTACGGCATCTGCCTCGCGCCCCAACTCAGCATAGGTTATCCGCTTGCCGAAGCTCTCGGCGGCGGGCCGGTTCGGGTACTTCGCCAGGGCATCGCGGAAGATGTCGTTGAGGGTGCCGATCCCGGCCTCGTCGATCGTAGGCGGGACGCTCGCTGGATAGGAGTTGAGCCAGGGGCGGGTTGCAGAAGAATCCTGGGCGCCCGCCGTGGCAGGCGCCGGGGTCGTGGCGTTCATCGTCGTCCTCCGCTTCGCGGCGAGGTGTGCTTCATGGGAGATGGCGTCTCCATCTCATCATAACTTGGCGCGGAAGATCGAATTTGTCGACGGAAATAGTTTAGACCTGAACGATCATCCTGGATCGTCCAGGTCCAAAATGGTCAATGAGCCTTCTGCATGGCCATCTCGGCCGGGCGGCCGCTGAGTTCGGCCATGTGGTCGAACCGGGTCGAGAAGGTTCCGACGCCCGCCGTCGCCGAGCGCAGCTCGACGATGAGGTCGCCGATCTCGGATTCGGGAATCGTGGCGCTGAGCACCTGCCATCCGTTCCATCCGGGCCGCTCGTCATAGCCGAGGATCTGCCCGCGCCGGCCGGTGACCAGGCCTGTTGCCTTGGAGAGCGCCTCGGATGGAATGGTGATCTCCACCGACAGCACGGGCTCCAGCAGCACGGGCTTCGCCTTCGGCAGCGCCTCCGCCAGGGCGAGCTTGGCAGCCGCCTGAAAGGCGGCATCGGAGGAGTCGACGGTGTGATACGAGCCGTCCGTCAGCGTGACGGCGAGGTCGACCACGGGGAAGCCGAGAGGGCCGCACCTGATGGCATCCCTGACCCCCGTTTCCACCGAGGGGATATACTGGCGCGGAACTACCCCGCCGGTGATCCTGTCCTGGAAGGCGAAGCCTTCTCCGCGCGGCAGCGGCTTGATCTCGATCATCACGTCGCCGAACTGGCCATGACCGCCGGTCTGCTTGCGGTGACGGCCTCTCGCCGATGCCGGCAGCTTGATCGTCTCGCAATAGGCCACCTTCGGCTTGGCCGTCTCGACACCCACCTGGAAGCGCGAGGCGAGCTTCTCCACCGCCACCCGCAGGTGCATCTCCCCCTGCCCGTGCAGCCTGATCTCGCCCATCTCGGGGCGGGTTTCGATCACGAGCGAGGAATCCTCCTCGGTGATCTTGGAGAGAGCGCTCGACAGGCGGACGTCGTCCTTGCGGTCCTTGACCTTGAGGGCCACCGCGTAGACGGGCTCGGGCGGCGCCACCGAGAGGATGGCCTCCGGCCGCGTCTTGCCGGCCGCGAAGCTGTCGCCGGTTGCGATACCCTCCAAGCGACCGAATCCGACCGCATCGCCCGCCACGGCCTCCGACTTCCGGGTCGTGGCGCTGCCCATCATCGTCAGGAGGCTGCCGATCCTGGCTTCGCCGCCGCGGGAGCCCACCACCATGTCGCCTTCATGGAAGGTGCCGCGCATGACACGGGCGATGGACAGCTTGCCGCCCTGCCCCTGATGCAGGGTTTTCATGGCTTGGGCCAAGGGAGGTCCTTCTTCGGAAACGCCGAGCCGCGCGCGGGTTTCGGCCAAACTCGGCGCCTCGTGGCGCAGCGCCTTGAGCAGCCGCGTGATGCCGTTGCCGCGCTCGGCCGAGCCGATCAGCGCGGGCACCACGTGCCTTTCCCTCAGTTCCTTCGAAAGATCGTCGAAAATCTGGTCGCGCGGCGGTTCGATCTCGGAGATCAGTTCCTCCATGAGTTCGTCGTCGTAGTCGGCCAGCCGTTCCAGCATGGCGAAGCGCGCTTCCTTCTCCCGCGGCAGTTCGCCTTCGGGCAGATCCACAACCTCGCTCGGCGCATGCTCGCGATAGATGAAGGCGCGCTCGAGGGCGAGGTCAATGAAGCCGACGGCGATGCCGTCCTTCCAGAGCGGGATCTGGCGCAGCAGAAGCGGCGTGCGCGAGGCCTGCTGCAGCAGCGCAAGCGTCTCGCGGATGCGCTGGTTGGCCGTGTCGATCTTGTTGATGAAGAGAAAGCGCGGAATATCGGCTTCTTCGAGTTCGCGCAGGATGATCTCAAGTGCGGGAATCTTGCGCTCGTCAGCCTCGCAGACGACGATTGCTGCATCGCAGACCGGCGCAACGTTGCGCATTTCGTGCAGGAATTCCGTCGAGCCGGGGCAGTCGACGAAGGTCAGGTTCTCGCCCAGGAAATCGACGGTCGCCACATTGGGCTCGATGCTCATGGCATGGGCGCGGGCCTCGGCGCTCGCATCGCCCACACTATCCCCGTTCGCCACGCGGCCGGCCCGCGATATGGCGCCAGTGCGCTCCAGGATGGCCTCGAGGAGCGTGGTCTTGCCGCTCTGAAACGGGCCGACGATCGCGATGCATCGCGGGCCCGAAGCTAGTCTGCCGTTGGGTGCCATAGGACGTCATCCTTCCCTGCCCCCGCTGTTGGCGCGCTCTTCACGGACGCGTTACCCCGATGCTCTGCCTCTCGCTTCGGAATGGCAAGGGGGTTTTTGAGATGTCCCAGACCTTAAAGCCAAGCTCAGGCGAGCCGAACCCCACGTCGCCGCTTGGTTCAGTCGGACAGTCCAGGCGAACGCCCAAAGTAGGGGATCAGCCTATTTAGAGGCCGGTATCAGCGAACAGGCTATGATCGACGCACAGTACCCCCACTGTTCAGAGAGTTGCGCATGGGAAGCTTCTCCTCATTGATAGCCTCAAAATCAATCGTTGTGAGAGCCTGCCATGTTCCTGCAAGTGCAATCCGTCTTCCGCCCCACGACAGCCAACATCCTGACGCGGGTCTCCACAGCGGCCGACGGGAGTCAAGGAAATGGAGTGAGTGAAGCCCCTAAGTTCAGTCCAGACGGGCGCTATATGGTGTTTTCAAGCAGCGCCAGCAATCTCGTTGCTGGTGACACGAATGACACAAGCGACCTTTTCCGCAAAGATTTGATGACGGGTCAAGTCACTCGCATCTCCACAGCGAGTGATGGAACACAGGCGAATGATGCAACTGAGGGCGACGAGGCTCATCTAAGCTCTGATGGTCGCTATGTGGTGTTTTCAAGCAGCGCCAGCAATCTCGTCTCCGGCGACGATAATAACCTTTCAGACATCTTCCTGAAGGATATGGTTACCGGAGCGATCACCTGCCTCTCGACCAGAGCTGACGGAACGCAGGCAAACCAGGAAAGCCGGTTTGCCCAATTCAGTTCCGATGGGCGCTATGTACTGTTTCACAGCGATGCCTCAAATTTAGTCGATGGCGACACCAATGATAGCTCTGATATTTTCCTGAAGGATCTCAGCACGGGGCAAGTCACGCGGGTCTCCACGAAAGCGGATGGCACCCAGAGCAACAACAGCAGCTCTTACGCTCAATTCAGTGCTGACGGGCGATACGTACTATTTGAGAGCGACGCCAGCGATCTGGTCGCTGGCGATACGAACAATCGGAAAGATATCTTTCTCAAGAACCATGCTACGGGCGAGATCACACGTGTCTCTACCGCGGCCGATGGGACACAAGGCAACGCACGCAGCATGAACGCCTCGCTGAGTGCGAATGGACGTTATGTGCTGTTCGAAAGTGAGGCCAGCAACTTGGTCAGCGGCGACACCAACGGATCTGCGGATGTCTTCCGCAAAGACGTGATCACCGGGGAGATCACGCGCGTGTCTACTGCAACCACCGGAGAACAGGGGAATAGCGATAGCTATGCCTACTCCTACGGACCCGAGTTCAGCGCCGATGGACGGTATGTGGTATTCGACAGCAGGGCCAGCAATTTCGTTCCTGGAGACACCAACGGAGTCTTCGATATATTTCGCAAAGACTTGGTGACCGGTGAGCTTACATTGCTTTCGGTTGCTGCCGATGGGACCCATCCGAACAACTATAGCTATTATTATGAAACCTCGGCAGACGGCCGTTATGCAATGTTCAGCAGCAATGCATCGAACCTGATTGCTGACGATACTAACAATTCGATGGACATCTTCCGGGTCGATCTTTTGTACAAGGCCAACGCAGCAGCCATTGCACAGGGCCGCTACATTGAGACGACGCTTGGCGTCGGGGCAGCCTCCAGCGTGACGGTCGCCTGGGGCGACGGCACAAGCAGCACCGTTGCGCCCAAAGCAGGCCAAGCCTCTCTGAGCCACACCTATGCCGCCACAGGTGCAAAAGCTGCCATCGTCACTCTCGTTGAGGGCGCCCTCACCTGGAATGTGGCCCATACCATCGATATCGGCGCCAGTACCATGGTGCGCAACACCGGGCTCGCCGATACGCTCTCGGGCGGAGCAGGCCGCGACAGCCTCACAGGCGACGCCTTTGTCAACATTCTCGTCGGAAACGCCAGCCACGACCGGCTGAGCAGCGGGGCCGGCAACGACACACTCTCGGGCGGCACCGGCACGGACACGCTGACAGGCAGCACGGGCCGGGATGTATTCGTCTTCGACGATCGCGAGACGAGCTCGTCGAAGACCAAGGCGGACTACATCACCGACTTCTCCGGCCGACAGGGCGACCGGATCGACCTGAAGGCGGTGGACGCCAATACGAAGAAGCGGGGAGACCAGAAGTTTTCGTTCATCGGTGATGAGAAGAGCTTCAGCAAGGCGGGCGAGGTGCGTTTCGAGAAGACGAAGAGCGCCACTTACGTGTACCTCAACACCGACACCGACAAGAGCGCCGAGGCCGTGATCAAGCTGAAGGGCGCCATCGATCTCAGCAAAGGCTGGTTCGTGCTGTAAAGATGCTCCCCTCCTGGCCTGCTGTGCAGGCCACCCTCTCCCGCTTCCGGGAGAGGGTGAAGGGTTACCCGTCCTGATGCTCGCCCCTTCGCACCACGCGCATGGCGGTGATCGTCACGGGGCCGGCGCGTAAAAGGTTCATGGCCGAGACGATCATCTCGGCCAGGCGCTCGAGCGCGATGCTGTCGCCCTCGATGTCGAGCAGAAAATCCTTCGCCTCCACGTAGCCGCCATTGGTGAAGTCGACGCGGGCGTCGAACTTCACGCGGTGCGTGGAGGCGGGGTTGGCCCGGTAGGGCTCCGCCGCGGGATCGGGATGGAAGGTCCGCGGCAGGTTCATCAGCGTAAAGACCCGCAGAAGCGCTGGATGCGGTTGCAGGCATCCTCCAGCGCCGCGTTGGACGTGGCGTAGGAGATGCGGAAGTTGGGGCCGAGGCCGAAGGACGAGCCGTGCACGGCGGCGACGCCTTCCGCTTCCAGCAACTCGGAGACGAAGTCCTCGTCGGTCGCCAGCACCTTGCCCGACGGCGCGGTCTTGCCGATGGCCTCGGCGCAGGACGGATAGACGTAGAACGCGCCTTCCGGCATCGGACACTTCAGGTATGTGGCCTGGTTGAGCATGGAGACCACGAGATCGCGGCGCTCCTCGAAGGCTTTCCTGAACACCTTGAGATGATCCTGAGGCCCATCGAGCGCCTCGACAGCGGCCCATTGCGAGATCGCGCTCGTGCCCGATGTCTGCTGGCCCTGCACGAAATCCATCGCCTTGATGAGATGCTCGGGCCCGCCCGCATAGCCGATGCGCCAGCCGGTCATCGCATAGGCCTTCGACACGCCGTTCATGGTGAGCGTGCGCTCGTAGAGGTTCGGCTCGACTTGGGCTGGCGTTACGAACTCGAAATCGCCGTAGGTCAGGTGCTCGTACATGTCGTCGGTGAGCACCCACACATGCGGATGGCGCATCAGCACGTCGGTGATCGCCTTCATCTCACGCCGCGAATAGGCCGCGCCCGTCGGGTTCGAGGGCGAGTTGAGGATGATCCACTTCGTCTTCGGCGTGATGGCCCGCTCCAGCGGCTCCGGCTGGAGCTTGAAGCTGTGCTCCATGGTGCAGTCCACGAAGACGGGCTTGCCGCCGCAGAGCACCACCATCTCGGGATACGATACCCAATAGGGCGCCGGGATGATGACCTCGTCGCCGGGGTTCAGGGTGGCCAGGAGCGCGTTGTAGATGACGTGCTTGCCGCCGGTCGACACGATGGTCTGCGAGGGCTTGTAGTCGAGGCCGTTCTCGCGCTTGAACTTGCGGGAGATCGCCTCGCGCAGGGGCACGATGCCGGAGACGGGCGTGTACTTGGTCTCGCCCCGGCGGATGGCCGCGATGGCGGCCTCCTTGATGTTGTCGGGCGTGTCGAAATCCGGCTCGCCGACGGAGAGGCTGATGACGTCCCGCCCTTGGGCTTTCAGATCCCGCGCTTTCTGCGTGATGACGATGGTTGCAGACGGCTTGATGCGGGAAAGGGCGTCAGACAAAAAGCCCATGGGAATCCTCCGATCGGGGCGTTAGATAGGGACCGTGACGGCGGCGGACCCTAATGCGGTCAAGCCGTCCAAGCAAGCAAAACAGCCCCGCCTGCCGGGATTTTGAGGAGCCGCCTTTTCCATGACCACATCCGTCACCCGCCGCCTTGCCCTCGGCCTCTTCGCCGGCGCCACCCTGCTCGCGACGGCCGCCTCCGCCCAGGATTTCCCTAACCGGGTCATCAAGATGGTGGTTCCCTACCCGGCGGGCGGCCCGACCGATGTCATCGCCCGCATCGTCGCCGAGGAGATGGGCAAGGACCTCGGTCAGAACGTGCTGGTCGAAAACCTCGCCGGCGCCTCGGGAGCCGTCGGCACCCGCACCGTCGCGAAGGCGGATCCGGACGGCTACACCATCATCTTCGGCAACAACCAGACCCATGGGAACAACATGTTCCTGCTCAAGGAGCCGGGCTACGACGCTGTGAAGGACTTCGCGCCGCTGGCCGGCGCAGGCGCCTTCGAGCATGTCTTCGTGGTCAAGAACGACCTGCCCGTGAAGTCGATCCCCGAGCTGGTGGAACTCGCCAAGAAGGACCCCGGCAAGCTGAATTACGGCTCCACGGGCGTCGGCTCCGGCTCGCATCTCGCGACCGAGCTCTTCATGACCCGCACGGGCACGAAGATGACCCATGTGCCGTTCCGAGGCGCTGCTCCCCTGGTGACGGAGCTCATGGCCGGTCGCATCGACGTGTCGAACTCGACCCTGCCGAGCGTCCTTGCCCAATTCCAGGCCGGCCAGATGCGCGCCATCGGCATCGCGAGCCCGCAGCGCAACCCGCAGGCTCCCGACGTGCCGACCCTGCGCGAGCAGGGCATCACCAATGCGGACGCAGAATCCTGGGCCGCCTTCTTTGCGCCGGTGAACACCCCGAAGCCCATCCTCGACAAGCTGTCCGGCACGATCATCGCGATCCTCAACAAGCCCGATGTGAAGGAGCGGATCACCAAGCTCGGCTTCACCCTGAACGTCCGCAGCCCGGAGGTGTTCAGACCGTACCTCGACAAGGAAATCCAGACCTGGGCCGAGATCATCAAGGCTGCGAGCATCAAGGCGGAGTGAGACTGGTATAAAAACACTGCGTCATGGCCGGGCTTGTCCCGGCCATCCACGTTTTAGAGGCTCAAGACGTGGATCCCCGGAACAAGTCCGGGGATGACGCGGGATATGCGAGTTACAGGAGATAACAGATGCCACACCACCAGGGTCGTCTGATCGACCACATCCACCTGCGTGTCTCCGAACTCGAGGCGAGCCGTCGCTTCTACCGTGCGGTTCTGCAGGCCCTAGGGCATGACTTCACCTCCGAAAGCCCGGAGCATTTTGCCTGCGACGAGCTTTGGGTCGATCAAGCCGATGGCCCAGTCTCTCGTGTCCATATCGCCTTTCAGGCAAAGGACCGGGAGAGCGTTCATACCTTCCATGAAGCAGCCCTCACCGCTGGCGGGCGCGACAATGGTGGCCCTGGGGAACGGTCCTACCATCCCGGCTACTACGCGGCCTTCGCCTTCGATCCCGACGGCCACAACATCGAGGCCGTGTTCCACGGGCCGACGGAACGCTCCGCCGCATCGGTCGTTGTGACACCGACGGCTGGGGATTGACTTGCCACAATAGTTAACAATTCGTTAACAAAGACTTAGCCAAGAGTCCGCAAGCAGCACTTTCGCCGCACCCCGGAACTTTCTTGAATCAAAGAAGTTTTCCTCTCGTAATCGTCATTCGGTTACTAGGGGAAGAACCGATGAAGACCTTCGGAACCAGAAACGCCTATCACGTTTCGTCCCGGGTTCACCGGCTCGATCCGCGCCAGGAAAGCCGACGCTCCCTGGTGCTGATCATGCTGATGGGCTTTGCGACGCTCTCCGTCATGGCGACCACCCAGACCCTCTCGGCCCAGGACACCAAGACTATCCACGTCTATTCCCCGCGATAACGCGTGAGTGAACGACGGCACGGTTGACGCCCTGCTGCAAGAGTCTAGCTCTCCGGCATCGGAACGACGGAGAGATCGGAATGCTCAGATTTCGTACTGCCCTGATCTGTGCCCTGACCCTCGGTGCCCTTCCCCCCGCCCTGGCTCAGGACACGCAGCGTTTCCGCACCGAGAAGGTGGAGGTGATCGTCGAGACGGTCGCCCGCGATCTCCAGAATCCCTGGGGCCTTGCCTTCCTGCCCGACAACCGCATGCTGGTCACCGAGCGCGCCGGGCGCCTGCGCCTCGTCGATGCCAACGGCACCCTGTCCGAGCCGATCCGCGGGCTCCCGCAGCTGGCCGTGCGCGGGCAAGGCGGCCTTCTGGATATCGCCCTCGATCCCAACTTCACCCAGAACCGCCTCGTCTATCTGAGCTATGCCGAGGATCGAGGCGAAGGCCGCGCCGGCACGAGCGTCGCCCGGGCGCGGCTTGCCGAGAACGGCACGGCGCTGGAATCCCTGGCTGTCATCTTCCGTCAGGAGCCGTCCTATACGGGCCCCAACCACTGGGGCTCGCGTCTGGTCTTCGACCGGGAGGGCAACCTCTTCGTGACTCTCGGCGACCGGTTCGACCTGCGCGATCAGGCGCAGAACCCGGCCAACCACCTCGGCAAGATCGTCCACATCAAGCCGGAAGGGGGGCCTGCGCCCAACAATCCGTTCCTCAGACGCGAGGATGCCCGGCCCGAGATATGGTCCATCGGCCACCGGAACCTGCAGTCGGCGGCGCTCCATCCGACGACCGGCGAGCTCTGGACTGTCGAGCACGGCGCGCGCGGCGGCGACGAAGTGAACATCCCGCAGAAAGGCAAGAACTACGGCTGGCCCGTCATCTCCTACGGCGTCGACTATTCGGGCGCGAAACTCGGC
Source organism: Microvirga arvi (assembly GCF_016892765.1). GTDB lineage: Bacteria > Pseudomonadota > Alphaproteobacteria > Rhizobiales > Beijerinckiaceae > Microvirga > Microvirga arvi. Next base: position 12,617 of record NZ_JAFEMD010000059.1, on the reverse strand, counting down.
GAAGGCACGAAGAAGGCGGGGTTGGAACAGCCGGTCTATTACTGGGATCCCTCGATCGCGCCGTCGGGCATGGCCTTCTACACGGGCGACAAGTTCCCGGCCTGGCGCGGCAGCATTCTTGTCGGTGCGCTGGCCGGCAAGCTCGTCTCGCGGCTGCAGACCAACGGCAACCGCGTGACGGCTGAGGAGCGCATGCTGCAGAACCTGGGCGAGCGCATCCGCGACGTGCGCCAGGGGCCGGACGGCTTCGTCTATCTGCTCACGGACTCGCGGAACGGCCGCATCCTGAGGATGAAGCCCGCGACCTGAGAGATTAGATCACTAACGCCTGCTCTTCGTGCTCCTCCTTCGTCATCACCGGCCTTGTGCCGGTAATCCATGCCTTTGTCTCCCATTAACCCTCATCCTGAGGAGGTGAGAGCGAGGGAAAGACGTGAATGGCCGGGACGAGCCCGGCCATGACGAGGAAGATGTTCAACGAGCCTGGAAGATGAAGGCTGCCCCTGCGGCGATGAGGCCAAAGCCGATGAGATGGTTCCAGCCCAGCGGCTCCTTCAGATAGAACACTGAAAACCCCGCGAAGACCACGAGGGTGATCACCTCCTGCATGGTCTTGAGCTCGGCGGCCGCGTACACGGCGGAGCCGATGCGGTTCGCCGGCACCGCGAACCAGTATTCGACGAAGGCGATGCCCCAGCTCGCCATGACGGCGAGCCACAGGGGCGACGTCTTGAACTTCAGGTGCCCATACCACGCGAAGGTCATGAAGACGTTCGAGGCGATCAGCATCAGGATGGGTGCAGTGTGCGGGCTCATGGGACTTTCGGGGAAAGCTAGGATGCAGGCGTGCCCTGCCCTATCCTTCTCAGCATGGCTGTCAAGCGGCCGGACGGGAATGGACAGGGCATGCGGAAGAAGGTTGTAGCGATAGGACTCATGAGCGTTGGTCTCGGCTACGGCCTGTGGCGCGGCTCGGAAGCGGGACTCGAGCGGACGTGGCAGAGCCTTTTCGGTTCGCCCGATCTCGGGCCGGTGGACTTTGCTATCCTCAAGCGCCGACCCACACCGAACGACGCCCTGATCTGCCCCCGTGACCTCTGTCCCCAGGCACGACCCGATGCCGAGCCTCCGATCTTTCCGGTCCCTGGCATCCGCCTCCGCAGCCTCGTCTCCGAGGTGGCCCTGTCGCAGCCCGGCACGACCCTTCTCGAGAAAGGTCCGGAGCAGGACCGCTATCTCGTCCGCACGCGGCTCATGCGCTTTCCCGATACCGTGGTCGTGCAGGTGTTCGATCGCGGGCAGGATGCATCGACCCTCGCCCTTTATTCCCGCAGCCAGATCGGCCGCTCGGATTTCGGCGTCAACAGGCGGCGGATCGAGCATTGGATTGCGCTCGTCGGAGCGCGTGTACGGCAGCAATCCTAACGGATCTTCAGACGCTCCAGGACCTGGGATCCACCCGCAATCTGCGGATTGGAGGGATCGAAGCCTTCGCGCCGCTCACGCTGCGTGACGAGTCCGCGGGCCTGCTCGAAGGCGATGTCGAGGCGGCGCTCGCCGCGAAGGGCCTTGTTGAAGAAGGCATCGCCGAAATAGGTCCAGGTCGCGCCGTCCCGGCAGCCGAAGGACGGCTTGTCGGCGGCGGCCGCTGTGATGACAAGGGTACGCGCATCGGCCAGTTCCCGGGCAAAGACGCCCGAGTAGCAAGCCGAGACGATGACCACCCGGTGCTGTGCCCTGGTTCTATCCAGCAGCGTCCTGACGTCACCGGGCGTGACGAGACGGGTATCGCGACCGGCGACCAGCGCGATGCCCTCGGGAGCCCCATGGGAGGTGAGGACGAGCACCACGATGTCTTCGGCCGGATCGAGCACCTGCCCCGCAGCCGTGGCCGCCGCCATCAGGGATTGCGGCGTCGCACCGGCCCGGCGCTTGGTGTTGAACTGGACGATGGAGCGCCCCTTCGAGCCGAACTGTGCTTCGAGAATGCGGGCTGCACCCTTGGCTTCGCTTTCGAACACGCTCTGTGGCCCCCAAAGGCCGAAGGACAGGATATAGACGTCGGTCTGTCCCGCGCGTTGCGGCTCCAGCCTGACCGGATCAGCCCGGCGCGCGGGCTGGCCCAGGGTTTCTTGAATGGGAACGGCGGCGAGGACCAGCCCCACCAGCCAGAAGACGATCGAACGGCGCATGTCGTTTCCCCAGCCTTCGTCCACTTTACGCACAGAGCCGCCTCGAAGCCAACGCGGACCCCGGCTGAACCGAATCCCCTCTTCCGGGTTTCCCTGTCAGGAACGTGACAACAGGTTGTCCCAGAAGAGCTTCCCAAGAGGATTTCTATGGATATCGCGCTCGACAAGGTTTGCGAACTCATTCTCCGGGTCAGGGCCATCGAGGTCAAAGAGGGCATCACCGATCCGGCCTCGGGCTCAAACCCCATCGACGACGGCAGCATCGATGTGCTGACCGCATCCCCGGACGATGCAACGGAAGACGAGATCCGCGACGTGATCGCCGGCCTCAATGACGACGAGCGCGCCGACCTGATTGCCCTGGTCTATATTGGGCGGGGCGACATGGAGCCCGAGGAATGGGGCGCCGCCGTGCGCCTGGCCCGGGAGCGCGAGGAATCGAGTTCCCTCTCCACGGCCGACTGGCTCATCGGCATCCCTAACCTCGCCGACCTTCTGGACGAAGGCCTCAACGCCATGGGCCGCAGCTGCACCTGATGCGGATGGCGCGCCAAGATCCTTGGCGCGCCGCTCCATTACATCGCCTTTGGCATTGCTGCGATGTCGCGGACGCTTCCGCCCACGCCCGAGATCATCCCGACTTCCGAAGTCTTTCCGGTCGCCAGATCGACCTTGTAGAGCGACTTGCCGCTCATGAGCCAGCCTTCGCTCATGGCGTCGCCTGACACGATGTCGAAGGCAACGGCGCCGGCTTCCACGCCCAGCATGCCGACCGAGTTCAGAACACCGTCATTGGGAGGCGCCTGCTTGACGAGCACGCCGCTCGCCTCGATATCGTAGAGCGTTGTCTCCTTCGCGCCCTTCACGGAATTCGTATAGGCGCCGGCGACAACCTTGGGCATTTTGCCCTTGTGCATGTCGGCCTCGGCGAACTTCAGCTGACCATCCTTCGTAACCTTCCCGTCATCCACATTGGCGCGAAGGTTCGTGCCATCCGAGCCGATGATCCGCAGCCGGTCGGCGACGGGGTTGAAGTCGACGGTCGCCATGGTGCCGGGCGCGAGCATGGCATCGAGCTTCGACTTCATCGTCGCCTTGCCGGTGGCGGGATCGATCGTGACGATCGTTCCATCGGCCACGACCCCGTAGAGCATGCCGTCGGCTGGGCGTATGTCGATGCCGATGAGAGCGCCGGAGAGCCCCGAGACCTTCACCGCTTGCTCGGCCTTTTTTCCCGCCACATCGACGACGGCGATCATGTCGTCCCCGACAAGGGCAGCGACGCTCTGCGCATGAGCGGCGCCTGCCAGGAGAGACGAGCCGAGCAGAGCCGCGGCCAAGGGTATGAGCTTCATGATATGTTCCTCCGGCTGAAAGCGCCGGTCGAGAGCAACCGGCGTTGCGCATACCCGCCAGGATCCTCTATGGATGCAGGGGACATGAATTTTTTCGGCCTCTTCTGCATCCAGAGACGGGGTTCGGGTGTATCGTCGGCGAGTGGAAACGGAGTTCTCGCGTGAAGGCAGTGCTGGGGGAGATGGCCTCCCCGGCCTTTGACCTGAATCACGCCCTCGGCCAATGCGCCCAGGGTGATCGCGTGGCCTTGCGTGCCATCTATGACGGCGAAGCGCCGCGGATGCTCGGCGTCGCCATGCGGCTCCTGCGGCGGCGGGCTTTGGCCGAGGAGGCGGTGCACGACACCTTTCTTCAAATCTGGCGCAAGGCTGACAGCTTCGACCCGGCCCGAGGCGATGCCCGTTCCTGGCTCTATGCGATCCTGCGCAACCGGGCGCTCAACATCCTGCGGGGCGAGACCCGGACGGATCTGGTCGAGGATTTCGAGCCCATGGGGCTTGTGAGCGACGAGGAGAACGCCGAGACCCTGATGCTGCGTCTGTCCGATACGGGGAGCCTCAAGCGCTGCCTAGAGCGCCTGGAGCCCGCGCGGCGCCAGGCCATCACGCTCGCCTATATCCACGGCCTAAGCCACGGCGAACTCGCAGGGCGCCTCGGCGTGCCGCTCGGCACCATCAAGTCCTGGATCCGCCGGTCGCTGATTTCATTGCGGGAGTGCATGGCATGACGCGTGATGATCAGGACCGTCTCGCCGCCGAACATGTTCTCGGGCTCCTCGAGGGGGACGAGCGCGGACTGGCCGAGCGTCTGCTGGCCTCGGACACGGCCTTTCAGGCTCTCGTCCAGCAATGGCGCACCCGCTTTGCCGAATGGGACAACACGGCCGCCGACTTGATCCCGGGCGATGCCCTCTGGCAGCGGATCGAGACAGGGATCGAGGCCCGGCCCGCTCGTGCGAGCCTTGGTCCTGCGGCACAGGCTCGGCGCGCCCCGTCACCGGGCCTGCTGCGGGGATTGTGGGACAACCTGACCTTCTGGCGCGGCTTCGGCTTGGCCGGTGCCATGGCCGCGCTCCTGCTCGCTGCGGGCATGGGCTACTTTGCCGAGAAGGCCACACGCCAGCCGATGCTCGTGGCGGTTTTGATGAACGAGACCAACCAGCCCGGCGCCGTGCTGCGCACCTTCGCGGACGGACGCGTCGAGCTCACGCCGCTTGGCGACATGCAGATTCCGCACAATCATTCCATTCAGGTCTGGACCTTCCCGGACCCGGCAGGGGTGCCGGTCTCGGTTGGGGTCGTCCATACGGCGAAGACGGTCCTGCTCGACTTGCGAAACCTGCCCCGGCCGCACTCCAATCAGATGTTTGCGATCTCGGTCGAGCCCCTCACCGGCTCGCCCACAGGGCAGCCCACGGGCCCGGTGGTGATGAAGGGAACGGCCTCAACGGCACTGTGACGGCGCCCTATTTGTGACACGGATCAGGCCAATACTTTCGGTTAACCCCAAAGGAGGATGCTATGACTCCGCGCCACCCGCCTGAGAGGCCAGACGATGACGGGCAGAGCGAGCTTCTGCGGGCCGTTCATCGCGCTCTCAAGGATATCAAACCCGTGAATGCCCCTGCGGACGAGCAGGCCGTCCCCAGCCAGGAAGAGACTGCACCGCGCCTTGTGAAGAAGCACGACGTCGATGTTGAAGTCGAGGACGACCGCATCGAGGCTTACCTGAGGGGGCCGACGGCGTTCACGGCCTGACCCAAAAATCTGTCTTCACGAAAACGCGACCCCGCATCCAATCGCATTCATGCGGGGTATCCGCCCTGAAGGTTGAGCCTTCGGTTGCCGGCAACAAGGCCGGGACCTCAATCCAACCCATTCAGGGATCAGATCCATGAACATTCGCATTGCCTGCATGACTGCCGCCATTGCTCTGGCAGTTCCGGCTCTCACCCTGTCGCTGCCAGTGACGGCGCAGGAGCAGACCAAGACGGTCGGCGGCGCCCCGATGTATCCGTCGAAGACCATCGTCGAGAATGCCGTCAATTCGAAGGACCACACCACCCTCGTAGCCGCCGTGAAGGCCGCCGGCCTCGTCGAGACCCTCCAGGGCCAGGGCCCGTTCACGGTTTTCGCTCCGACCAACGCCGCCTTCACCAAGCTGCCCGCCGGCACCGTCGACACCCTGCTGAAGCCCGAGAACAAGGCCCAGCTCACCAGCGTGCTCACCTATCACGTGGTGGCCGGCAAGATGACGGCGCAGGACCTCGCCGCCAAGGTGAAGGAAGGCGGCGGCAAGGCCATGCTGAAGACCGTGCAGGGCGAGACGCTTACCGTCACCCCCTCGGGCAGCACGCTCACCATCACCGACAAGAAGGGCGGCAAGTCCACCGTCAGCATCGCCGACGTGATGCAGTCGAACGGCGTCATCCACGTGGTCGACACCGTTCTGCTGCCGGGCTGATCCCCGATCCCAACAGGGGCGGAGCGAAAGCTCCGCCCGGTTTTTCCAGTGAGCACACACTTCGGCAGCCCTTCGGGGCTGCTTTTTTGTTGAGACGGGCCGTCCTGGGTAATCGGCCTGCAGGGCAGCAGCGACTGCGTTCAGGACAAGGCCGGCGAATTTCACCAGCGACGGCGTTTTCAGTTTTCTCAACTGATGGTAGAACCTAGAACTGATTCTATATAACGTTGTAAAATGCTATCCGCTGCCGTGCTCCTCGACGCATCCTCCGAGTCGACCCACCGGTCTCTGCCAGCCATCATCCGCGTGGCTTGCTGAGCCATGCCGATCCTGCACTGGCTGACGCGGGACGAAGACATTCGCGCCGTGCGAGGCGTTCCCTACCGACTGTTGCAGGAGGATTCCTCCCACAGCTACGGGGACCCGGATTCCACGAACATGCTGATCCAGGGCGACAACCTGGAGGCCTTGAAGGCCCTGCTGCCCTTCTATGCGGGACAGGTGAAGTGCATCTACATCGACCCGCCCTACAACACCCGCTCCGCCTTCAAGCATTACGACGACAACCTCGAACACACCCGATGGCTCGCCATGATGTGGCCGCGCCTCGAGTTGCTGCGGGACCTGCTCGCAGAGGATGGATCGATCTGGGTCTCCATCGACGACAACGAAGGACATTACCTCAAGGTCATCATGGATGAGGTGTTTGGAAGGAGGAATTTCGTAACGAGTTTCATCTGGCAGAAAGTCGATAGCCCAAACGATAACAAGGTTGCTATCACACCCGATCACGAGTTCATCCTCTGCTACGAGAAGAACTTCGATCATGCAGACTTCAAGAAGAAGTCGGATGCATCAATCCTTGAGGCATACGGCAATATGAATGAGGCCGGGAGACGATATCGTGATCGGCTATTGAAGAAAAATGGAAAAAATAGCCTCCGACATGATCGTCCGACAATGTACTTTTCAATCAAAGCACCGGATGGCACCGATGTTTTCCCTATTCACGACGACGGTCGGGAGGCGAATTGGGCATTTAGCTCCAATGGAGTCGCGCGGTTGCGAGACGAGAATAAGTTGATTTGGAAAAGAAGAATGCGTGGGACCGAAAGAATCTGGGTTCCGTACAGTAGGGAGTACGCACCAGAGACTCCAACGAGGCCTAACCCCACAATATTGTTAGATGTGAAAACATCACGTCAAGCTAAGGCCCATCAACGCGAGCTTCTAGGTGATATTGAGCCTTTTTCAACAGTGAAGCCTGAGCAACTTCTGGAGCGCATTCTCCACACCGCCACCAATCCCGGCGACCTCGTGCTCGATTCCTTCCTCGGCTCCGGCACCACAGCCGCTGTCGCACACAAAATGGGCCGCCGCTATATCGGCATCGAAATGGGCGAGCACGCCGTCACCCATTGCGCGCCGCGCCTGAGCAAGGTGATTGAGGGCGAGCAGGGCGGCATCTCGAAGAGCGTCGACTGGCAGGGCGGCGGAGGCTTCCGCTTCTACCGGCTCGGACCTCCGGTCTTCGATGAAGACGGGCATATCCGGAGCGATATCCGTTTCCCTACGCTCGCCGCGCATGTGTGGTTCAGCGAGACGAACATGCCCTGGACCGGCAAGGGCAAGTCGCCCCTCCTCGGCATCGAAAAAGGCCGTGCCTATGCGCTGCTCTACAACGGCATTCTCGGCGACAGGCGGCCCAACGGCGGCAACGTGCTCACGCGCGGCACGCTGCAGCTGATCCGCGAGGCTGTTGCCAAGCGCGCCCCCGCCTTCGACGGCCCGTTCACGATTTATGGCGAGCAGTCGCGCCTCGGCTCCGCAACTTTGGAGCAGGAAGGCATCGTCTTCAAGCAGACGCCATACGACGTGAAGGCGCGGCGGTGAGGCTACTCCCATGAAGCTGAAAACGTATCAGGGCGACACCCTCGCAACGCTCCGCCGCTTTCTCATCGAGGCGCGCGTGGCGGGGCCGCGCAACGCCTATGAGGCGATCACGGGCGAGCCCGAACAGGCCAAGCGTCTCGGACGCTATCGCGGCGAGTACAAGGCGTTGGAAGCGCTGCCCGACGCACCTTACGTGTGCCTGCGCTTGCCCACTGGCGGCGGCAAGACGGTGCTCGGCGCGCACGCCATCGGCATCGCGCGCGACGCCTGGATTGAGAAGGACTTTCCCCTCGTTCTCTGGCTCGTGCCCTCCAACATTATTCGCCTGCAGACGGCGGAGGCGCTGAAAAACCCGCGTCACCCTTACCGGCAGGCGCTGGACGAGGTGTTCGAAGGGCGCGTGCGGGTTTTCGACATCGAGAGCTTCACACAGATCCGCCCGCACGACATCCGCGATAATCTCTGTGTCGTCGTCAGCACGATTCAGACCCTTCGTGTGGACAAAACGGAGGGGCGCAAGGTCTATGCCCATCACGAGGATATGGAGCCGCATTTCTCCGGTCTCCCGCCCCACGCGCCGGGGCTGGAGCAGCAGGAGGGCGGTGGCATCAAGATCTCCTTTGCAAATTTGCTCCACATGCACCGCCCGCTCATGGTCGTGGATGAAGCCCATAGCGCAATCACGAAACTTTCACGCGAGATGCAGGCGCGCGTGAATCCTTGTGCGATCATCGAATTTACCGCAACGCCGCGCTTCAAGTCCAATGTCCTGCACAGCGTGACGGCGCAGGAGCTGAGGGACGAGGAGATGATCAAGCTGCCGATCGTGCTGGCCGAGCATCAGGATTGGCAGGGCGCGGTCAACGGCGCGATCGCGACCCGCGCGAAGCTGGTGGAAGCCGCAAAGGACGAGGCGGGCTACATCCGCCCCATCGTTCTGTTCCAGGCGCAGCCGAAGGACCAGGAGGTCACGGTCGAGAAGCTGAAGCAGCATCTGATCGACGTTGAGCAGATTCCGGAAGAGCGCATCGCGGTCGCGACCGGCGACCAGCGCGAACTCGACGGGATCGATCTGTTCGACCCGAAATGCGGCATCGAATACGTCATCACCGTCGAGGCGCTGAAGGAGGGCTGGGATTGCTCCTTCGCCTATGTGTTCTGCTCCGTCTCACGTATCCAGAGCGCCACGGCGGTCGAGCAGCTTCTGGGGCGGGTGCTGCGGATGCCCTATGCGAAGCGCCGAAAGAATTCCGACCTCAACAAGGCCTATGCCCATATCTCGGAGCCAAGCTTCAGCGCCGCCGCGACTGCGCTCGTGGACAAGCTCATCGACATGGGCTTCCAGGACGAAGCGCCCGAGATGATCGAGGTTGCGCAGGGGCATTTCGACGATACGGGATTGTTCGCCCCGCACGAGCGGCCCAAGCCGAGCTTCCGCTATAGCTTCACACCCTCCCCCGCTCTATACGCCGCAATGAGGGACCCAGCCATTCAGGGCGTGGCGGTGAACGAGACGCCCGAGGGCAAGATCGAGATCGTCGTGACGGGCCCCATCGCGCCGGGAGTCGAGACGATCCTGACCGAGGCCATAACCGAACCCGAACGGCAGGGATTTTCGGAGGCTGCGCGGGCCTATCAGGCTGAGATTCTGCCGACGCTCTCGCCTGCCGAACGAGGCGAAGCCTTCACCGTGCCGGGGCTCGTCAGCGAGATTCAGGGTGAACTCGTCTTCGCCGAGCCTGAGAGCCTGATGGAGTTTCACGACTGGTCGTTGCTCGACCATCCGACAAAACTTGACGAGGCCGCCTTCTCGATCCGGGACAATGCGCAGACCTTCGAGATCGACGTGGACGGCCGGCGCATCGTCTACAGCTTCGCACGGGAGGAAAGGCAGCTTTCTCTCGACATCGCAGTAGAGGGCTGGACGCCGGAGAACCTGTCGATCTGGCTCGAACGGCAGCTGCGCCAGCCGGACATCCACCCTTCCGAACTTCTGCGCTGGGTGCGCGACGCGGTGAGACATCTGGCGGATGCTCGCAGAATCCCGGTTTCCTCGCTCATGCGCGCCAAGTTCATCCTCGCGAATGCGCTCAAGGTTCGCATTGCCGACATCCGCCGCACGGAGCAGGGGACCGCCTATCAGCGCTATTTGATTGCGCCGGAGGCCAAGGCTGGAGTGTCGCTGGAGAAAGGCTTCGTCTTCAGGAACGGCATCTTTGCCGACCAGCGCCGCTATCGCGGGTCTTGGCGACCGACAAAGCATTTCCTCGGCCCCGATCACGTACCCGCCTTCGATGGCGCCGAGCAGGGCGAGGAGTTCCAGTGCGCTCAGATCTTGGACAGCCTGCCGAGTGTCCGACACTGGATCCGCAACGTCGCCAAGCACCCGGACGCCTTCTGGCTGCCTCTGGCTTCCGGCAAGTTCTATCCTGACTTCGTGGCTCTGCTGAACGACGGCCGCCTCTTCGTGGCCGAATACAAAGGTGCACTTCTCGCTGTAGAGGGCAACAAGGAGACGAACGAGAAGCGCACTGTGGGGCAACTCTGGGAGAAGGTGAGCGACGGCAAGGGTCTCTTCGGGATGGTCGAGAAGAACGTCAATGGAAGGGACATGCGGGCGCAGATGACAGGCAAACTCGGCATCTAGCCTGCACCCATCTACGCTCTAAGACGTTGTCGAAGCTGGAGCAGCCGTGTAGCTGATCCTGACAGTCACGCTTGACCGATTTCGACAGGAGCCCTCATGAGCATCGGCCTGATCGCCCTGCTGGACGACATCGCAGGCCTCGCCAAGGTCGCCGCCGCCTCGCTCGACGATGTGGGGCTGCAGGCCGCCAAGGCGGGGGCGAAGGCCGCTGGCGTCGTGATCGACGATGCGGCCGTCACGCCGCGCTACGTGGTGGGCTTCGCGGCCGCGCGCGAACTGCCCATCGTCGGCAGGATCGCCTTAGGGTCGCTCAAGAACAAGCTCCTCTATCTGCTGCCGGCAGCCCTGCTGCTGAGCCTGTTCGCGCCCTGGGCCATCACGCCGCTGCTCATGATCGGCGGCGCCTATCTCTGCTACGAGGGCTCGGAGAAGGTGTTCGAGGCGCTCTTTCCCCATGGAGCGCATCAGCACGAAGCCGCCGTGGGCGAGGCCACGCAGACGGCGCAGGGTCTCGAGGACGAGAAGGTCGGCGGCGCGATCAAGACCGATTTCATTCTCTCGGCCGAAATCATGGCCATCACCCTGGCGAGCATCCCTGCGGGATCGTTCACCATGCAGGCCGTCGTGCTCGCCGTGGTCGGCATCGGCATCACGGCCGTGGTCTACGGCGGCGTGGCTCTGATCGTGAAGGCGGACGACGCCGGGGTCGCCATGGCAGCCAGCAACCGACCCGTCTCTCGCATGTTCGGCCGTGCCGTGCCGGGCTCACCGCCTTCCGGTGCGGACCGGGCCCTGGCGCCCCTGACGAAGGCCTTCGGCCGCGGTCTGGTGAAGGGCATGCCGATCCTGCTCAAGGTTCTCAGCGTCGTGGGCACCGCCGCCATGATCTGGGTCGGCGGCGGCATCATCATCCACGGGCTCGAAGGTTACGGCCTCGCCTGGCTGGGCCACGCCATCCACGATATCGCCTTGGCGGCGGGTCATGCGGTGCCGGCCCTCGGCGGCTTCGTGGAATGGCTCGTCTCGGCCGCGGCCGCGGGTCTGTTCGGGCTCGTGCTGGGAGGCCTGCTGATCCCGCTCGTCCATTTCGTCGCCGTGCCCCTGCTGAAAGCCCTGCGCGGCGGCAGGAAGGCCGAGAAGCATACGGCCTGAGCCGGGTTGTCGCCCTTCCCATCACCCGATGTTTGTACCATATTCGTTCCATGGCCAAATCACCCAAGAAGCCCAAGCTTTCCACCGGGAAGGCGTCCAAACCTGAGCTGAAGCCCCTAGCCCCCCACCTGGCAGAGCTTCTCAATCCCGCGGTCAACCGGGAAAGGGAGGCGGCCGAGGGCTTTGCCGAGCGCGCGCAGGAAACCTTCATCCATGGCGACCTCACGGATGTAGACCCGGCGCTGGCGAAGAAGCTGGGCCTGAAAGGGCCTGACGACGGGCCGGACGTGGCCGAGGAACTGGGCGACCTGTCCTCCGGCTCCGGCTATTCCGCAACGGTCGATGCGCTCTCGCGGCTGCTCACCGAGGGCGATCCGCGCTTCAAGAACGGCACGCTCTGGGTGCCGCACCGCCCGCCCCGTCCCGAGAAGTCGGAAGGCGGCATTCCGTTCAAGATCAAGTCGGACTTCCAGCCCGCCGGCGACCAGCCGACTGCTATCCGCGAGCTGGTGGACGGTGTGCGCCGGCAGGAGCGCGACCAGGTGCTGCTCGGCGTCACGGGCTCGGGAAAAACCTTCACCATGGCCAAGGTGATCGAGGAGATGCAGCGCCCTGCCCTCATCCTCGCGCCGAACAAGACGCTCGCAGCCCAGCTCTACGGCGAGTTCAAGTCGTTCTTCCCCGACAACGCGGTCGAGTACTTCGTCTCGTATTACGACTATTACCAGCCCGAGGCCTACGTGCCGCGCTCGGACACCTTCATCGAGAAGGAAAGCTCCATCAACGAGCAGATCGACCGCATGCGCCACTCGGCGACGCGCGCGCTCTTGGAGCGCGACGACGTGATCATCGTCGCCTCGGTGTCGTGCATCTACGGTATCGGCTCGGTCGAGACCTACACGGCCATGACGTTT
>NZ_JAFEMD010000058.1 GCF_016892765.1 Microvirga arvi | reverse complement strand
AAAAGATCCCAAATACGAGATCGTTAGTCTCGCCGCTCAGAGACACGGATGTAAGGTGGGGTCAGAACATCGCTTACCTTTCAACCGCTCTCATCCGCGGAGCAAACTGAGTTGCGTTTGCCTATAGCGTCCTCGATGGTGGGGTCTATCTTTAGCTATCAATGGCCCAACTGTCCTCCTAGCCAAGGCCTAGATTACAAGTCGCGCTTATTGCTGGGATGGCCGGCCTCTATTCTTCGCGTACGCCACTGAACTTGCTTCAATACTGCACAGCGTCACGATACTTTAAAGGACCGCATTCGGTGAGCCAGAAGGATGAAAGCACCCGTCGTTGAAGGGGTGCTTGGAGGTTCCACCCGGAGAGCCAGTATCAGTTATCAAGGCCGGTACTCGGTACTGTCAGTTCAGGTACCAGGCACCCTCAAGGAGGGATGATGCTGCTTATTCTCAGGTTGAATCAGTGTGATGACTTTACAATAGGAAAGGAGTACAGGAGGCGTCCTTCAGGGGAGTGGATACGAAGATGCCACCCGCTCCAGTCGTCGACGATCCCGCCCAGCTCCTGCTGCAACTCACTCACGGCCATCAGGGCCTGAGTCTTGGCACTCTCCAGGTCTGACACCTCAATTCCCTCATCATCCAAGATCTGATCATGATCACTTACGAGGTGGAAATAGCAGCGCATCAGCAGTCCCTTCAGCCCAAGGCGGGGGGCTGGAGGTCATTAACCTGCTTCAGGTCAGTTGTGAAGGAATTGTGCAGGAAGGCGTTTATGACTCGGTGTTAGGTGTCTCGGCGGATAAAGGTTGCAGATTATCCAGCGCGACCCAGCCGATGTCCGGCTTAGGGCAGGGCACTAGATAAGCGCGGCCGTCCTCGAATTTTTCGATCCGACACGGGATTGCTCGTCTGTCTCCGGGAGGACGATACACAACAAGAGCTCCGGCTTGGAGGCCGTTCTCAGGAAGTGGGTTTGGTACTTCCTCGGTTGTGGGAGATTCCAAAGCTGGTCCTTGTGGTGCATTAGAACCCTGATTAAAAGCCCTTAGGCGATCCAGAGCATCAATCGCTAGTCTTGCACGATCTCTGTAGCGTTCGCTCACGGTCCTCAGAAGCGGCCCTCGAGTACGCCCTGGATACCACGACAATCCTCCCGCCTTCGCAAGTTCCTCAGCAACGGCTTCAATCTCCTCTTCCGTCATGCCATCCCTCACGCAACTCCACTGCTTCTACACCATTACTATCAAATAGCTCAGTGAGCTACAAACAAGTTTGGTTTATCAGATGGCAGCGCAGCAGGTTTCCCACCCTGGGCGCATGGGTCTGCTTGCAACGCCCAATTCCGGATTTGAGAGGGCGAGGATCAGATCATAAAGCCTCTGGGCGCTCGTAGCTTAGGAGGCATGTCCCAGGGGAAGTTTAGACGCGGACAGAGCCATTAAAAATCCCGGTCGTGGGGACCTTTGGTCATCCTATTCTTCCGAACTTAGACACGCTCGATTAAGAGCGCGCTTATGTCGTCACTCACATCTGTTCCACTGCTCCAGCGCAGGATGTGCCCTGTAAGCCATTCCAGCAGAGTGTCAGAGGATTGATCAAGCCATTGATTCAACAGGTTCAGTAACCGTTCCTCAGAGAAGCATTCGCCTGACGGATTCTCGGCTTCGGTGATGCCATCCGAGTACAGAAGGAGCGCATCACCGGAGCTGAGACTGAACGGCACTGACTCGTATGCAGCGTTGGCATCAATCCCGATCGGGAGGCCGCCCGTTCCCAGAGAGACAATCCCCTTCCTAGGCTGAAGAATGAGCGGGTGAGGGTGTCCAGCCTGAATGAGATTGCCAGTTCCAGAGGCGAGATCGATCTGTCCGAAGATCATCGTAAAATAAGGGAGATCGTCTGGCCAATCCTGACAAACGCGCTGCACGATTTGTTCGGGCGGAAGACCTCTATCTTTGATGATCGCCTCTGAGACAGACCTATGGGCGGCCACGGACACAAGAGCAGCCGCTGCGCCGTGTCCACACACATCAATCAGGAAAAACGATAACTTGCCGTCACGTTCGATGACATTGAAGGCATCCCCGCCGATAAAGCTGGAGGGTTGGAGAAAGCCTCTGTACCGGAGATCCCCGGCCACGCCATTTGTGGGCAGCAAACTTCTCTGCACGGACGCGGCTGCCTCAAGGTCGCGTCGATAGCGCTCTTCACGCCGACGAAGCTCGATGTCAGCCAAGACCTGCTCTGTGACGTCTACCGTGATGCCAGCAAGCTTGTGGAACCCTTCAGGACCGTGTTGAACCTCTGCGCGATGCGCGATCCAGATTGTTGATCCGTTTGGCTTCTGGAAACGGATCGTCAGATCGTAGGGCGAACCGTTCTTCAGGGCCTGCCCGAGCGCCTCTCGGTGCTTCTCGCGGTCATCAGGGTGGACGCACTTGGCAAAAGTGGAGGCTGGCCCGCTGCTGATTCCGAGAAGGTCCACTGAATTCTCCGACCATATCACCAAGTCGGTCGTGAGATCCCTCTCCCACGCGGCAATCCGGCCACCCTGCAAGGCCAGACGGAGCCACTCCTCAGTACGCTTCTGATGAGTAACATCCTGACCTTGCAGGAAAACGCCTTCTGTTATCCCTTCGTCGCCCGTGATTGGCTGATAGACAACGTCAATGTAGCGGCGCTCGATGCTGCCGGACTCCTTCTGGATAGTCAGCGGAGCGCCGCGCCCGACTGTGGGCTGACCTGTTGTGTAGACGCGCTCGAGCTCATCGAAAAAGCTGGGGCCAAGTCCCGGGAGGATCTCTTTAGCCGATTTGCCGATCAGCTCACGAGTGCCAACGAGGTCAGCGAAGGCTCGGTTGACCAGCTCAAACGTGAGGGTGTCACCCCGTACCACAGCAAGGAAGCCGGGGGAGTTCTCCAGTAGACGCCGCACTTCGCCGGGTTTAAAGGCACTCCTGGTCTGTGCCTCGTGGTGCGACATCCCCGGACGAGTCCCAAGGGGATCTATTGAAGGGCCAAAGTGCCAGCGCTCTGCATTGGCGACCAATGGATTTAGTTTTTTGTTCTCAGACATCGGTCGCGCTGGCATGTTCAAAGAAATTGGGATTACCGGTCATAACCTGACTACCACTTTTGTGGTAGTGGGATGGCGAGGGCTGATGTCGCAGAGACGCACCTCGAATGTCAGCGGATGGCAAGCTAGGCTATTAAGTAACGACAGTTCAGGAGGCGCAGGGGACCATTTTTGGCCGCTGACCAGCCGCCTCCAGCCTCTTCAGGGCGGACGGCTCGAAGACACCATCCGCCAATTGATTTGCGTGTTGATGCGATCCGGACACGCCTCAGTCCGGGATTCGCCCCGTGATTTGTGCGCGCAGGCGGCTTATGACGATGAATCTTCGTCGTTTTGGCTGAGATATTCTGAGGCCCAGATCGCGGCCCGGGTGCGATTTTCTGCGCCAATCTTCTTCAGCAGCGATTTGACATGAAGCTTGACAGTTACTTCGGCGACATCGAGCTTGCGCGCGATCGCTTTGTTGGGGGCGCCGTCCCTCAAGCCCCGCAGGATCTCCAGCTCGCGGTTGGAGAACTCGCTGGCCGGGTCGGCAGCTTGCGACCGTGTGGGTAGAGCCTGACTGGTCGCCTGGTGTTTGGGGTCGCGCACGAAGGCCCCCATCATCGCGACAACCATGTCGGCTGGGAAAAGCGTTTCTCCTAGCATGAGCAGCTGCAGCGATCCGACGAGTGCGTCGGCGCTTACGGAGGTCGGTAGAAAGCCGTTGGCGCCGGCACTGTGGGCCTGCAGGACAGAAGCCGGCTCAAACCGTTCCGCCAGCACAGCAATCCGGGCACGCGGGCATTGTGCCTTCAGCTGGGTGACGATCTCGGGAATGGTGGCTGAATAGCAGTCAGCATCGACCACCGCCAGGACCGGCATCCCATCCGACGGGGAGGGCAGGCCCGAACTGCCGTCGAATGCTTCGTCCAACACCAGGAAGCGGGACCCTGCCAGCATCTGCCGGAGACCAGCGCGAAAGACAGAGCTTTTGCACGCAATAACAGTGGCCACACTGTTATCGCCGTGAGGAGCTGCCCCGCTCTGTGCTTGGTTCTGGTCGACTAGATACATTGCGGGTCCCGACAAGCGAGAAGGAAGGAACAGACTCTTAGCAGGCCTGCGTAGAATCTCAAGACAGGCTTCCTAGTTGGCCGGGAATAGGTGCCAGGCTGCAAAGGGCACTCGGGCCCAGTGCGGGCAGCTGGTGAGCCGTCTACAAGGCATTGAGATACCTCATTCTTATTCCCGGCAAGGCGAATTCCATCACTCTCGCATCCACCGAGGCCCACATCGTCGGCTGGTTACCGTAGCTTGTTCTTTAGGCTAATGCTCGCTGCAGCCAAGGATAGCTCCGCCTGATTTCAGAGCGTTGCCGGATGGGATCAGGGCGTGAGCAGCCGGTTGGCCTGCAAGCTAAGACGGAGCAGTCGTCTGAGGGCGCCATTCTTATGGCCCCGTTGCCCTTCGTGGGCGCGCAGATGGCGCCGAACCCTGAGCTCGTCCGTACAGGCACTTTCGCGTCGGCATCACGCATCAGCATCGAGAAGCGCGGTGGCTGAGTTCTCCCAAACCAGAGCGGATCCGTTTATTATAGGTACTCAATCATAATATAATATCAAAACTATGGCGATGCCGTCGTGGTGAGAGCATCACGGCCGGGAGCGCAAAGTGGTGGCTCACACGGAGATGCGTAATACGCAACACGAATTGGCAGCGCCTCGGTTGATAAAACGACTTTTGGGTCGTGAGTTTAGCTTACCGGCGACCGCGTCTGATACTACCCGGCCCGGCTCAGCTCTTGCAACGAGTTTGAGATTTGCAGCCCATGATTGGCCAACACACCGGAGTAAGTGCGAGCCAACTGCTGCCTGTTAGTGTCATAGACCTGTCCGTCGAATTCGGCCAAGTCGATGAGCTCTCGCAATGAGTTTGCAGCAAGTACTTGAAAGGGAGTCACTACTGGGAGGCACATCGCCGCAGTCATCTCCAATGTTCTCAGATCATGGGGGACAAAGAGACTTGGGACCTCTGCTTGGAAGCAAGCCATGGATCCATGGAGTTTTGTTCCAATCTGGAGATCATATCGCTGCAGTTCATCCATCCAGGTCTCTGCATCGTAAAAAGCCCTGTAGTGTTGAATGATCCACGTTTTGGCATCGGTGCCGTCTGGCGGCAGGGGAAGGGCGGCTGCTTTCATGCCTTCCAGCCCCCCATCAGCGTTGACGTTGCCATGAATCACCTCAAGAACATTCAGCGGATCTTGAGCAATGCCTAGCCAGTTGTAGTCCTTTGCCAAGGCAAATAGCTTCCTGTTTCCCTTCGCGTGCAAAGGGCTTGCCTCAACTGAAAGAACTACATCGTTTATCTGGCGCAGGAATTTATCTGCGATAATGCGCCCGAGGTTCAGCTTCGGGTTGATGAAGTTTGATGGGCATCCAGCGATATGGATGTGCTTAATTTGTTGCTTAGCGAGCCATTTGGCAGTTGCTGTACCACGGACGCACACATGAGCGTCCTTATCGCGAAGCAATGTGATAAATCTCTGCGTGCCGGGCTTTAGAATAATCTCATCTGCCAAATCGAGCACACCGATCCCAAGTCCTATTACTATTATTGGGACGGTGACGTTCTCTAGCATATTAGCAATGATTGTCAGATCAATGGCTTCAGAAATCCAGTTTGCAGCCACAATAACGAGGCAATCACTTCCTTGGTTGATCTGCTTTGGATCTGCATTCCACCTAAGGAAAGTTTTCGGTGAGGCAATATGAGCGTCGACTGCATACCAGAATATGTTGTTGCCGGTGTTTAAGCCGGAACGCCGGAAGCGTCTTTCTACGGGGGCATAAAACTCATGTAAGGAACGTCCCGAGTTCCCCAGAATACAAACTCTACTCACACGAACACCTTCCAACAGCTCGATAGACAGTCATCATTGCGATATATGACCTCTTCTCCGACTAAACCTTTTTTCTCCCCCATGTGAGAGAGGGCAGCACTTATATCTGGTTCTGGCATTTAATTCGTACTTTCGACTTTGCGTTAGTATGGGCAATAAGGCTCACACGTTCCTTGACGACTCAACCCAAGACGCTTGTCAGAAACGAGCTGAAAGTGTTTCTGTCTATCGAAAAGCTAGAATCTTGCCGAGGGGTGCGCTCCTTTGCGAGCTGACCACAGAGCATTTCGTGCCAGACCATCCCCTTCGCAGCGGCAAGGTCGAAGAAGAAGAGGTCCCCGTGGAAGTCGGGCGTGACCGATAGGATCTCTTGGCCAGTCTTTCCAAAAACGATGCCGGTGAAATCACTTCCAAGCACGCTGAGAAAGTGGGTTGCACTCTGCCAGATTGCGACCTGCCCATCGAAAGGAGCAGTGCCCAGCGGTCCGCGCACAAACCCCTTTTCGATCGCACATTGTGCGATTTCGGAAATGTTCTCGATTTCGCGAGAAGGGCGCCTCGTGGCACGTTCGATAAACAACCTGGGCGAGATCAAGTCGACCTGGCCCTTGTCCGCGACGGATTGCAACAAATAGAAGACGAGAGGATGTGCTGCCCCAGCATGGGAGACGTGATCCACAAAGGCCGCATTGCGAAAAAGGTAGCTCTTATGCTTGTCGAGAGCGACGATGGATTCTGGCTCAATGTCGTAAAAACGTAAGCTGAGGCCAAAGTTGTTGCCGGTCTCCGCGTAGGCGAGGGGCAGAGCGATCTTGCCATGAGGATGCAAGTGCTTGAAAACAAGGACCTTGGGCAGGTTCTGGACAAGCCAATGCCCCCAAGTCTCTCCACCTTCATTGTGAACTATTAACGTCAGCTCTTCGATGACTTCGGGCTCATCACGGCGCGACTGAAATTCGTTGAGGTGCTGCTTGATCAAGGCCGCGGTGGCTTCTTCAAGGTGAAACGTCCCGTCTGCCCATCCACGGAACGTCGTTAGGTGATCAATGATCGCGCCTGCTTTATGCAGAGCCATGTATTCATTGAACACCGTCACATTATCGACGATCCGGCAGCAAACATCGGGAAACGTGACGGTGTAGGTCCCCTGATACCAGGGATGGCTGAACTTCGGGTTGCTTGATCGATCCTTACAGAGAATTCCCAAACGTGGCGTTCTCTGCACCGTCACCTCGTCAGACAGCTTATGGTATGACGCGATGGTGCTGTCGCGCAGGGACACAAATGTCCTGGGATCCAATTCCGTCCGTTGGGAGAACCCACGCCTTGTATTGCTCCCCTTCGATCCCACTTTCCGCCTCCAGCCTCTGGATGAAGCTATATCCGCTCTGAACCGCAGGGGGCAATTCTCAATAAGCTGTTTCAGGGAAGGCGCTGTTACTGAAACCAGCGTCAGCAAGAGGGTTGGATTCAGAAATCAACACTGGCGCGGGCGACGGGACTCGAACCCGCGACCTCCGGCGTGACAGGCCGGCACTCTAACCGACTGAGCTACGCCCGCGTATCAGCATGCTTGGAGCGGGCGAAGGGATTCGAACCCTCGACCCCAACCTTGGCAAGGTTGTGCTCTACCCCTGAGCTACACCCGCACTCCATCTCCTCAGCCGCATGGTAGAGCCGAGCGGCATCGAACCGCTGACCTCGTGATGCCATTCAGGCACTCTCCCAACTGAGCTGCGGCCCCGATCCTGCTCCGGCGACAGGACGCGCCACGCCGGAACACGAGGAGGAGGCGCTGGTACAGTCCTCCAGCTGTGCCGTCAAGCTCACAATGCTGGTGTCATCCCCACGTTCCTCAACGCAGGCGTCGCAACAGGTCTTCAGGCAAACTGCCTTGAGCCGCTCTCGCCTGCACAGCCAGAATCGTGGCGACACTCGGGGCATCACATATTGTGCCGTTCAGGCACCCAGCGATTGCGTCCTGGAACGACACGCGCCCGATCGACAGATCCTCTTGTGGGTCGGGATGTGCTGCACCTTGCTCCAAGTCCCAGGCAACGAAGCAGGGTGCCATTTCATCTGTGATACCTGGAGAAACCATGAGACGCACAACCTCAAGCCACTGACCAGCACGAGCGCCGGTTTCCTCCCGAAGTTCTCGTTTGGCAGTTTCGAGAGGATCCGTTGTTTTTGGCCCAGATCCCCGAGGCAACTCCCAGGTGTAGCGCTGGGAAACATAGCGGAACTGGCCAACAAGATAGGTGCTGCCGTCCTCGAAGATGGGCAACACCGCAATCCCATAGATGCGGAAGCGAAGCGCCGTGTAGGAATGGACCTTGCCTGACCGGTGCCTGACCTCGTCCTGGTCCACCTCGACGTAGCGGCTCTCATAGAAGCGCTGCGAAGATAGAGTTTCCCACGGGTTGCTCTGGTTGGGCATGGTTCACCATTCGACGAGATGGAGTGCGTATCGGGGTGAGCACAAGTTGTCCATGCCTAACGCTCATTGGGAGCTGAAAGTCACTGGATCGGCTTAGCAGGGCAGGGCGACGGTGAGGCGTTGCTCGGTCTTGATAGGGAAACCGGATAAGGGGATCTCCGCCAAGCCGAAGGGCACGCGGTGAGCCGTTCATGAGCGGCGGGTGGCCTTGGTACGCAGCCGCTGAGGAGAGAGGCTCGATGAGCAACTCGTCACAGCCGCGGTGCGGCTCAAGACGTGGTTGGGGATGGACGAGTGAGGGCACTCCCTGGCATTGAGCCGGAGCACTCCTGTCTTTAGCTAAGGCATTAGATGACGAAGAGGTCGTTGTACTTCAGGGACAGATCCTTCGTCAATTGTGCGAACTCGACAGACTGCCCCTTACCGGAACCGTCGGCATCATAGGACAGAACACCCTTCTTCTTGTTGTAGATGACGTATCATCCTTGTCCTTGGCCCTGTCGCTGACAACGAAGAACTTCTTATTCAGCGTGTTTGGCTTCGTGAGTGTGCCCGACCCTAGCTTCTTGAAGATCGCGTTATCGAGCCAGATGCTGTCATCCTTCACGGAGAAGTCGACAATCTTGTCGAAGCTAAGCTGGTCACTTCCACTACGATTGAAACGGCCAGGTTATGGACCTCCAGCATCCATGAATGTCCATGAAAGTGGTGAAACTATAGGTGGACAGACAAACGCGGAGATTCACAGAAGGTACCGTGTTTATCAGGGCGTGGGTGCAGCCCATGCCTCCCTGTGATCAATGCCGATCAGCCGGATTGTGTCTGTTTGAGCAAAGAAAACCCCACCCTGAAGGGTGGGGCCGCAAAGGGCGGTGAGTTCAGGCGCCCATGGGGGCAATCACGAGCGCCACCCCCATCTAGTCATATTGCGAAGCTTAGCCCAGCCCCCAATGGAGGAGGTCCCCTGCTTTTTTATGAGAGCGCCGGACATCGAGCAAATGGCTCTTGTCATTGGGAGAAGTCACCCCTGAGAGCGGACATCGTCCGGCATAGTGCCGTCCGCGTCGACCCTCGCGAACACAGAGCTCTTCCCAACAGTGACAGATCATCAGCCTTGGTGCGGTGGCTTCGTTCTGCCAAACTAGACGAGTCTCCCGAACATGAGCCACCTTCGTTATTGATATGTTATAAAGTAAATCGGATTTTATGAATGGAGCATCTCCTGCGAGGGGAGCAGCGCAGAGTGATGTGCCGGTGGGTGGGCGACGGTGGTCCCCTCAGCCTGCAGACGCGGCCGGTTCCGGGTAGTGAGGAAAGCAAGTCGGCGTGTGCCAGTCTCCTCAGCCGTTATGAGCGGGTCTGCCGCGAGCGGAACCGCTCGGTCCAGCAAGCGGTCGATCTGCCGGACCCAGGCTTCCCGTCAGAACGATTTTCGAAGACAAGCCAGATCCTCGCGGAAGCTCAATGTCACGCGACAGCTCCTATAATGCTGACAGGCTCTGTGCGCTGATCGTGGCATCCTGAAGCTTATGACCCAGGACGAATTCTGGCGCTTGCGCGACCCCGCCCAAAAAGAAGAGCGCCCTCTTCCAAAGGGGCGCTCCAAGGTCCGACCCGTAGGGGCAGAAAAGGGTCGAAGCAGCAAATTAGCAACACGCCAGAGCCAAAGCCAGGCCACCGTAAAACTCTTTCGTGGTACCACCTGAGAGACAAAGACGGATTGCAAGGTAGCGATTGCTTTTACTGAACCAAATCAGATACGAGTAGCTCACCCGTGGGGGCAACACGGACCAGAGGGCCGCGAACCTAGATTAAAAGCAATACTAGGCGCGGCCCTTGCTAGGTTTAAACTGGGATTTAGCTAGAAAGCCATAATCTGTACTAAAAATGCCCAGGAAAGGTCACTAATCTTCTCTCTTAGACCATCTAGAAGCAATTTAATGAAGGCTGATTTGGTATTATCTGTCGAAAAACCACAGTAATATACTGATCGGGTCATTCCACCAATGAGTAGCTCCCCCCAGCGCCTGAGCGGTCCCACCTTCTTCTGGGATGCCAACGGTCAACCAACCACCCGATCCAGTCATAGAGTCGAGCAGCTCTATACCATCTGTCGGCTCTACCGGGCGCGCGTTGCAGGGTGGTGCATGGTCGGCCGTTCAACCTGGATCCGGCTCACTGGAGCGCTTGATCAGACTTTCCTCGCATTGGCCCTGAGGGTTTTCTCCAGGATTCCCGCCTGGTGGGATGTTGCTCGCGCCGTCTTGCTCTCGAAAAGACAGGCCCTGCTTCCTTTTCCCCCTCTTGCCCGGGTGGAACAGACTGATGAGAAGCCCGACCCACCGTGGAAGCTTCTCGAAGACTTCCAGGGCCTTGCAATCGCCCAGCAGGACAAGGTGGCCAGGAACCTCGCTGTGCTCTGGGGCCATTTCGAAGAGGCGTTTGGTGGTCTCAGCGGGTATCTGCGGTCACCCGAGACAGAACAGCTCCTGTACCTGGAGAAGCTCAAGGCCGCGTCGGATCGGATGCGACAGGCCCGGGGCACGGACGGTGCGTTTCACTATGTGACGGTCGAGTTGCTGCGCCAGTATGTCGGGTGCTTCCAGGAGGGTCGATCGGACGATGCGGCCATAACTCTTGCGGCATGGGTGTCGGGTCTGATCGATCGGGGGCGGCGCCTGACGGCGGAGACTTCTGCTCCGTTCACAAGTGGTCAGGCGCGTGACTGACGTCTCCGGTGATGCACGGCACAGCGGAAATGCGGAGAACATTTGAGACCGCATTTGGCCTCCCACACGGACATGGGGCACGCTCACCTAGATTGTCAGCTTGTTCAGGACAAGCCCCGAGGATCCTTCGGGCCTGGTGCCTCTGACACGCTCCTTGGGGTGGCAGGAACGGTTCAGAGAGCTCATCGCAGGGCATGGCAGATGCCCTGATCTGCCATGCGAATGAGTCCACCAGCTCCTGCCGGCGAGGGGCTCGGCCCAGTGCACGGAGCCCGCCACGGGAGTGCTGGGCAGCAACTATATTACCTTTTTTGACCCGGCTGCACGCCCGGGCGATGATCGAACAGCGGCACGCCATGGATGTACTGGGAGAGCGATCATGCCAGATGCTGATGGCTTGGGATAATCCTGCGGCTGCACCCACCAGCGAAGCCCTCTGGTGTTTAGCCAGTCCTTCCAAATGGGCCTCCTCTGTGAGGACGGGCGTAACCGCGCCGGGGATTGTCACATCCCTCGGGTGGCCGAAATAATGCCTACTTTATATGGCAAAAGATCAGGTCTATGGCCTTGACAGCGCGAGCACCAAAGGTCCCCAGCAAACCCGGCTCACAGCGCAAGACCGCTCGACCTGAGCGCAAGGATCCGGGTCGCGTGGACGATAAGTTCGAGCTTCGGTCGTTCTATGATGTCCAAGGTCGGCTGGCCCCCGAGCGGGTCGCTCAGGCCTTGCGCCTGTCCAAGAGCCAGCTGGCGGATACCATTGGGGTCAACCGAGAGGCCCTCTACAAGCCGGAGCGCGCGCAGGCACCCAAAACGCAGACGCGCGTTCGCGAGATGGTTGAGATTGTGGAGCGGGTCAAGGATTGGGCTGGCGGCAAGGATCAGGCCTTGGCTTGGTATCGCGCGCAGCCTATTCCAGCCTTCGGTGGGCGCACGGCTGAGGCTCTCGTGAAGGACGGCAAAGCAGCCGCCCTGCGGGATTATCTCGATCATCTGGCTCTGGGCGGCTTTGCTTGAGGTTCCAAGGTGTGTGCTGCCGGGCCCACGATCCCAGGTGGGCGTTCTCGCCCACATCCGGTACCGGGGCCGCGATCCACGGCGGACGCTTCAACCCGAAAGCCGTTGAAGCTCTGTACCTGGCTCTTTCCCTTGAAGGAGCCTTTCTCGAGATCAACCAGGGGTTTGCCCTGAAATTCGCCCCCTGCACCCTGTGCAGCTACGATGTGGACTGCGATGATCTGGCGGATCTGAGAACCGAGGGTGGCCGTCAGCTGCACAACGTTGATTTCAACGACATGGCGTGTGCCTGGTTTAGCCTCGCGGCAGCCGGGAGCGACCCGCCGTCGTGGCAGCTGGCGCGACGCCTGAGGCGCGAAGGCTTCGCCGGGGTGTTCGTGCCATCGTTTGCGGTGGGCGCCCAACAAGATTGGGCTAACCTCGTGCTCTGGCAGTGGGGTGATCGGCTGCCTCATCGGATCACCGTGTACGATCCCATCCGACAACTTCCGGCCAATCAACGCTCTTGGACCTAAACGCGGGTTTGTGAGTGGGTCGAGACCGCGTGTTGATTGGTGCGGCGGAACCTCTGAGCGCTTCATCACCGGAGTCGGTGTTGGCCTTTCGATACTCCGGTGCGGGAAAGGTCCGCACGGGGGCCGTCGTCCCCGTTGCCGTCGATTGGGACCCGGTGCTTCCTGACTTGTGGCGGTCACAGCCGGTCAGGCAGGGCGGGCGCCTTGGCGGTGATTCACCGCGGCCTCCAACCACCGGATGGGAATGTCGCTGCTGGCCAGAGCAGGCGAGGTCGTGCCACTGGCGATCTGCACTGCCAAGCGTCCCTGAAGCCGAGCATCTTTAAGGCCTGTCTCCCTCGTAACGGCTTGGGGACTACAAGCGAGCCGACGTCAGCGGGGGCTGCAAGCACCAACCACTGGCTACCGACGCCGAGGGGGACGTGAAGCAACGCCGTTGGGTTTATCCGCGCTGGGTCGATGATCGGCGGTTGTTTCAGGCCTTCGCCGCCGCGCCAGTTGCGATGAGGGAGCAGAGAGCCCGGGACCATCGGACGAGGGCTGATGCGGAGTCTGTGAAGGACGACCGGTTCGGCGGCTCGGCAGGAGCAGCCAGTTCGGCAGCCCAAACCGCCCGCGCTCCTTCGGGGGCGCAATGCTGGCGGGAGCGGGGCGGTCCTTGAACCGGTCCGGTTCGAGGAACGCTCCGATAAAAGAAGGAATGATCAAAGCCGCGAACGCGGTCACGACCAGGATGATCAAAAGCAGTTCCACCGGAGGTTCACCGATCCGAGATAGCGGCGGATACTCACGCCTCGACAACAGAGTGCGGGGTCATGGTTTCCAGGTGGTTAGTCCAACGCCGGGGCGCGCACCCTGATCCCCAAGGACGACAGCCGCCACGATCCTGCCCGGCTCTCCTGGTTCTTCGCAGCTCGTTGCGTCGCACGGGCTGCGGCCGTGGTGATGAAGTGACGGCGCTGATGATCATCAAGTCCGCAAACGCCAAAAAGGGCCGCTCGTGGGGAGCGACCCTTGAGGCCCAAAGGCCGGGGACAATGTAGGGCAATGCGTCGGCCTTCGGTCAGAAGGTTCTAGCGCGACATGCTCAACCAATGGTTACCGGTAGGAAGACCCTAGCGTCCAGAACGGTCGAGGCTGCATTACCGCTTGGACTCGACCAGCCTGCCACTGCTTACATTGTGCATGTCGTTCTCTCTGTTGCACTAAGAACACAGGTGCACGCAACACGACTTTGCCGGACCCCTATGCCTCTCAGATGCGGTGATCTCTCCTCCTGCGCGTGACCGACTGTTCGACCGGCACCGGGGCGAATGGGAGCCTCTCTCTGAGCTGCGCGCGGATGCATATCGTATTCTCCGTGGCGAGACACCCCGGATCCTTGAAGCCGTCGAGCCGAGCAACGCTTTGGAGCGGACGGCTATCGCGAAGGGCCTGCTCACCTTGGTCGAGAAGGATGCCAAAGCGCTGATGATGGCGCAGGAGGGCGAGCGGCGGGCCCATGGCCTGGATTACAAGCAGCAGCAGGAGGCACAAACAGAGGATGAGGCGCAAGCCCGGCGAAAGCGGGAGTTGGTTGCGTCAGTCGTCGATTTTGTCAGCAGGTTGCGGTCAGTGGACGGAGCCGAGTCCAGTGAACGAGCACAGGAATGAGTTGAGGGCGTTCAGGGGCGGAGACACAAGCACGGTCTGGTTGATCCTGGCTCACCCCCTGTCCGGAAAAGCGGTGTGAGCCTCTAGGGGTGCCGAACCACCAATTGACTCAGCCGCTTGGCCGCCTTGGCAAACCGCCGGTCGAAGCTGACGAAGGCTGTGCAGCCTTCGGCGGCCGCGAGATGGAGAGCATCCGCGAAGTCCATTCCTTGAGCCATCCAGTCCAGAGCCGTTGCGGCCGAAGCGGGATCCTCTAGCGAAACCCGCGGGAGCCCCGCGAAGGCGCGAAGGGCTTCCCCGATCTGAGCCGGGGCATAGCCATAGGCACCGCGCAGGACCCACTCCGTTTCCAGAAGCACCGTCGTACAAACGAAGACGTCATGGCCGTCGATCAGCGCCCGGGCCTGCGAGGATTGCTCCGGATGATCCCCGGTCAGATACCGGATGACCACATTGGTATCAATCGCGAGCATGGCGCCGCTGGGCTTCTGCCAGGATGCTGGCATCCATCTCGTCTAGCGTTTTGGGAGGACCTTTGGCGGCGAGTGAGCCAAACACATCCGCGGGCCGCGTGGGGGCAAACAGCGGGGCGGGCTTCAGCAACACACCCTCGGGGGTGTCTTCGACGATCAGGCGGGTTCCAGGCTCCCAGCGCCGGTGTTGCCGAATGGCCTTGGGGAGGATGATTTGCCCTTTGGTTGAGACACGTGTGGTCAGGGGGGCAGCGCCAGTCATCAGGGTGCATCCTCGGGCAGGTAAGATAAAGGTAAGATAGGAGATGGGCCACGCGGCGACAAGCATCAGGCGACAGGCATTGGGAAGGCCTCGTGCCGGACTCCTGTTTTGAAACCCGCGCGCTTCCGGGATTGGTGTAGAGGATAGTCCGCATGCCTGAACCAGCCTCGGCCATTCTCGGCCGCGATCACAGCGGGGGCCGGCTTGCGTTCTGCTGCCAATCGCCTCGATATACATGCTCCAGAATGTGTATTATGGAGGGTATGATGAAGGTCGCAAAATGGGGCAATTCCCTTGCGTTCCGTCTCCCCGCTGTCGTCGTTGACGCCTTGGGGCTCAATGAAGGCGACGATATCGAAATTACGGTTGCGGGATCCCGAGTTTTCGAGGTCGCGAAGAAGCCTGAGATGGCCGAGGTGCTGGCCAGATTACGCAAGTACCGCGGCCGCCTGCCCGAAGGGCTCAAGTTCGACCGGTTCGAGGCCAATGAACGCTAAACCATTCCTCGACACCAATGTCATTCTCTGCCTGCTCTCCGGAGATACGACCAAGGCCAACCGGGTTGAGGCTCTTCTCGCGCAAGGCGGCACGATCAGCGTCCAGGTCCTCAACGAGGCCGTGAATGTCATGTTGAAGAAACTCAACATGGGCTTGGACGAGGTGTGCGACGTCCTTGCCGGGATCCGGTATGCCTGTGATGTTCAGCCGGTCACAATCGAGACGCACGACCAGGCCCTCGCCATCATGCGCCGCTACGGTGTCTCGATCGATGACAGCGGGATCGTTGCGGCGGCCGCAGGCGCAGGCTGCACAACCCTCTACTCCGAAGACCTGCAGGACGGCCAGAGGATTGGCCCCGACCTGACCATCACCAACCCGTTCAAGCAGGAAAGCCTCAATTGACTGTGTGGACCGATCGTGCGGCCTCCACCAGGCCGATCCAACGCATCATTACCTGGTGGTCCCGATAATTTCGATAACATAGGGCCAGCGCATGAAGCGTGGGTCTTGGACAAGACCCGTGATGATCATCGACGGACAGCGCGGGCAAAACGGCAGAAAATTCGGTACATTGGCGCCGACACTGCCAAGCGGCCCTTGCCGTACGGAAAGACAAGTCCCTGGAAGCGAACACTCTCAGGCAGAGTTGTGCCTCGATGACGCTTTGATCTCGTCAAATGCCTTGAGGGCTCGATCCCGGCGCGACAGCGCACGACGCTCGTATCGGTCGAGCTTTTCCAGCTGGGCCGCAGCCGCTTCGAAGACTGCGATCTCACGTTCGGCTTGCTGGTCCAATTGTGAGGAGCTCCCAGCATTGGGGGTGGCGTCTGCTCGTCGAGGATGCGGCCCCGAGACGAGCCATTGCCGGATCCGCTTTTGGGTCCACTTGCCGGGCAATATCTGCTGCATAGGGTCTGGCTTCCGAGCAGGGCGGCTCAGGAGCTCGACTCGCGCTCTGCGCACTCTCAGAACATCGACAGCAGCCTCGGCCGCTCTGACAGCAGCCCCCAGAACGTGAGGGTCCTGTTGCGCCTCTCCTGCCAGGGTATAGGCCATCTTCAACACGTCGTCTGCTAGTCCAGGTAAGGCGCTCGAGAAACCGGCTGGGCCCGTCGTGGTTTCGTTCTGCTAAACCGGGGCGAGGATCTTTTCCAAAGTCTCTGTAAAGATATAACCTTAAAAAATCGAGGAGGAGAGTGCTATGACCCGGGCATCACAGTGGCGCCTGTCGTGGAACTAAATTTACGATATATCGTTAATAAAGTGATGAAACGGAGATCATCCATGAGCAGAGCATCTCGGACGCGTGGACGCACGACAGGGGGAAACGGTGCTGGTCCGGACCCGCGGACCAGCCCAGCGACTGTGGCGTCTCTGGGCGTGCAGGCCCGATTGGTGCCGGTCGATCCCGCACGGGACCAGGAGCTGGCTCACCTGATCGCCCGCTGTAGCGCGGTGTTTCGGGAGTGGGAGCGTCTTGTGCGCCAGGCCGTGCACCTGCTCGGCTACAACCCTGCTGCAGGCTCAGGGCCGGACCGGTCTGAACCGGACAGCGATCAGGGCTGAGCCGCCGATGCCGTTTGTTGAAAGCGGGGATGTGGGAACGACACGGCGGCGCCCGCTGAGCCCACGGCGGCGGCTGCAGGTGTGGGAGAAGACGGGGGGCGTTTGTGTGCTGTGCGCCCGCCGGATCGATGGCGTGCGCGAGCGCTGGATCGTCGAGCACATCCGGGCCCTGGAGCTCGGGGGTGCCGATGACCTCAGCAACTTAGGGCCGGCGCATGAGGCGTGCGCTCTGGCAAAAACCAAAGAGGATCATCGGCGCGCGGCGCAGGCCAAGCGGCAGAAGGTCCGGCATATCGGTGCGGACGCGCCCAAGCGGCCGCTGCCGTTCGGCAAGGCCAGCCGATGGAAGCGGACCTTGTCGGGAAGATCGTGCCGCGCGAGTGAGGGCCATGGGAGTCGCAACGCAGCACGCGGTGACGGCTGGCGCAGGTGATCGAAGGTCATGCGCCAGCGCTGCGGTCTGCAGCGCCAACGGGAACCAAGCCGCGGCAGATCCGGCAGCATCGACCTTGGGCGGTTTGTCCGGGGAGAGGCCGCACGCTGCCGGTCTTCAAGCGGCCAGGGTATCGGTTGTGGTGAAGTCCTCACCGCTGAACAGGAGCTTGGCCTGGATGGTCTTCGTGCAGTCACAGGCGAAGCAGTCGCCCTGGTTGAGCTTGGCCGGATGCCGTTCCTTGCCGTATGGGGCAGAGGCGTTCAAGGCGAGGAGATATTCTGGCTCGCCAACGGGCATCGTTTCGAACGCGAGAAGACGGGCCGCGCCGGACATCAGGCTGCCTCCTCGGTCAGATAAGATAGAGGTAAGACAGAAGAGAGGCCACGCGGGGGCAAGCGTCAGGCGACAGGCATCGAGAAGGCCGCGTGCCGGATCCCTGTCTTGCAACACGATCCCGTTTTGTCCTGGTTCCCGCGCAGGCCACGCTCGCGCATCGTGCGCGAACGTGGAACCCGGTTTTCGCGCACGATGCGCTCCTTCGAGACTTCAGCATCAGAGCACAAACCAGCCCTTCTGCAGGTCTATTGCACCCTTGAGCGTGATTATGCCTTCCGCCGTTCTGTCGCTGTCGGTGTTGAGATAAACGTATGTGGCGGTTTTCGTCTTTTCGTAATGCACTTGGCCCACCTTGTTGAACGTCTGGATGCCAGTGAAGGTGAAGGCTTGGTCACCCTTCTTCGTGGCGTCGGCGTCCATCGGCTTCAGGTCGATCCGGTCGCCATGCTTGCCGGAGAAGTCCGTGATGTAATCGGCAGTTTTCTTGGACGGGCCTGTATCTATGCTGCTGAAGATAAACACGTCCTTACCCGAACCGCCCGTGAGCCAGTCCTGACCCGCACCACCCGTAAGCCGGTCGTTGCCTGATCCGCCGTCGAGGACGTCCTTGCCGGGCCCGGCATTCAGCGCATCGTTGCCTGCGCTGCCGGAGAGCCTGTCTCTGCCCGAGCCGCCTGCGACCACGTCTCTCCCGTTCGTACCGGCGATGATCTCATTCCAGATATCCCGCACGGCGAAGGTCAGGACATTGTCCGCGCTGGCGCCATGGCTGTCGCTTGCGCGTATGGTGATCTGATGGCTTCTCGCCTGCTCATAGTCGAGCCGGGAGCCGTTCGCCACGATCAGTTGATTACCGGAGAGGGCGAACCGGCCGCCGGCATCATCCAGCAGGCTGCAACTGAATGCTTCACCATCCACATCCCAGGCCTAGGGTATCGGCGGCTATTACGAGCGTGCGACCAGCAATTTGGCTGGTCTGGCCCGGCCCCAGATCGATCACGCAGCCAGGTGTCACAGTGCCCCGCCGTCAAGCGCCGGCAGCCGGCTTTCCTTGGCCTCTTTCGGGACTACAATGTTGACTATGGCTTCTCAGGTCCATAGCCCCGCGCGGCGGGGAAGACTGCAAGTCGACCCCGCCGTCGAGTTGGCCGCTGTGCGCCTGGCCGAGGCAACAGACGCCGAGGCCATCGTTCTCTTCGGCAGCAGGGCTCGCGGCGACAATGATGCCGACAGTGATTGGGATCTCTGCGTCATCCTGCCCGACACTGTCGAGTGGGGTCGCTTCACCCCGGTCACCCTCTGGCCACTGGTGTCCGACCTCGGGATCCCGATTCAGGTGGTCCCGATCCGGCGCTCAGTGTTCGAGGAGAAGAAGACCGGGATCAACACTCTCAGCCATGACATTGCGAGGGATGGTGTGGTCATCCATGGTCGGCTGGACCGGGCTGCTGGACCGTGAGTTCGGCTGCCGCAGCGGCTTGGCTGGAGACGGCGGCGAAAGACCTCGATGCCGTCCGACGGTCTCTCATGCCGTTGCCTGATCAGAATCTCGAGACGGCCGCCTATCACACCCAGCAAGCGGCTGAGACAGGCGTAAAGGCACTGCCGGCCCATCTCGGGATTGCGTATGCGAGAGGACGGCACGGCCATGATATTGCCCTCGCTGCGGCTGCAATTCCGGCGTCAAACCGGTTGGCCAAGGACGCGCAAGCGCTTGGAGCGCTCACGCCTTGGCCAACCGCATGGCGTTACCCCTCGGATGATCCGGCGACCGCCGCTCCGTTGCCCGAAGCCACGGAAGTTGAGCAATGGACAGAGAAGGTGGAGGCTTTTATGAACGCCGTCATGTCGGAGATTGCTCCCTAAGGACCACGGCGCGTCGGAAGCTGGCATCACACCAGGCGGCTCAAGGTGGGAGAGAAGTTGGGAGCCTAGATATGCTGTGTGACGGCGAAATTGACCGGATGCGTGAGCGCTGGATCATGGAGCACAGCTGGGCGCCGGAACTCAGGGGCTGGGATGGTACCGACAATCTGGGCCGGCCCACGAGAGGCGTGCCACGGACAAGACCCGGGCGGATCATCGGCGCGCCGCGGGCCAAGCGGCAGAGGATCTGGTACCCGGGCGGGGAGGCCCTAAAACGGCCTCTGCCCTTTTGCCGGGCTGGCCGGTGGACGTGATCTCTGTCCGGCAAGATCGTGCCGCAATGAAGCAGTTGTTGGCCCCCACACGGTGCCAGCTGAGTGGGGCGGTGGGGCCCGCCACCTCACTATGTCGATGCCGGACCTTCTCAACAGAGCCGGGTTGAGCCCGTGAAATCGGGGGCTCTGACGCCAGCGGCCGTCAAGACTGCATCAAGAGCTCGAATGGCCTTGTTGCGGCGCGACAGCGCCCGGCGCTCATACCGATCAAGCTTGTACAGTTGATCCCAGGCCGATGGAGGTCCTCTCGGCGCTGGTTCGGCCTCTGCCCATTGATGATTGATGCGCTTGGCCGCCGCATCCCGTCCGCCCCCGCGCGTGATCTGAGCCCAACCCGCCGGACCCCGCACCTGATGACTTCCGTCGTGGGAGGCGCGGATGCCATCGCCTGTTGCGATCGTGATCTCGGCTGGTTGAGGGGACATCGGCGGCACCGGCGCGACCGGATGTGGATCGTAAAGATCCTCGAAGAGACGCTCGACCAGGGCGATACGCACGCGGCGAACCCGCATGACGTCGATGGCGGCTTCCGCCACCCGGGTGGCCGCCTGACGGACAGCCGGATGATCGGCGGCCGGTCCGGCCAGGGTGTGCGCCAGATGCAGGATCTCCGGAGCAAGCTCTGGCATCGCAGAGGCTGGGACGGCCAAGCCATGCTTGAGGGCATTGACGCGTGAGCGGACCTTGCCCGCGACTGAGCGCGGGCCGGTGCTGCGTTGGGCGTTGGCTTTGTTCGCCGCCGCTCGTTTCGGGCACACCATGGGTCAGGCGGCCTCCGTGTCTGAGACGGGCGTAGTGATCGGCTCGCTTTCCACATCCTCGGCCACTTGTCGAAGCCGGCGTGCGAAGGCCTCGCGGCGCCGGTCCACGTTGCTCAGCGCTTTATCCCGACGCGCATCCGCGCTTGTGATCAGGCGATCGAGTTTCTCAATTATCTCGATGCCGTCCGACAGGGCTTTGGCTGTGATGGCATCGAAATCGAGGGCAGCATCCATCAGCATCTCCGCGACCTCTGCGAGTGATTGTTCATCGCCCTGCAAGCAGCTGACAGCCAAGAGTTCGGCCTCTGCCGGCGTCAGCGGTCGCTCCGTCTGCGGATCGGTCGCCGTGGTAAGAATGCGCACCAAGTGCGACTTTGCGGCCGTTTGCAGCAAGGCCGCCTTGAGCCGCCTGAGGCGCTGAGCCGCCCAGATCTCATCCACCACATCCTTCACCCACATGTCTTCGAGGATGTCGCGAGGCCTGACGGCGTGGGTCACTCGGGCGAGAAGTGCGTCATAGAGCGTTTCGTCCTCGCCGAGGATCAGCGGCCGGTGGGTGAACAGAGGCCCCAGATCACGGGGCTGGGCCTGGATCGCCGGCATCGATGGGGGAGCCACAGTGGCGCGGGGCGGGTGCTCGGCGCTGTCTGGGTGCGGAGAAGGGGCGCTGTGGGGGACGGCCTGGTTGGGATCGAGTGGGTGCTCTGACATGGGGAAAATTCGACAGCCTTTGGGTCATAGAACTGGAGCCAGGTTCAGGGGCGACAGGCCGCTCGGCCTGCCAGCGCCGCGTGGTCCCGGCCCTCCTGCTATCAGTGTTTGTCGCGGCTCGATGGTTCCGTCGCCGCGGTGGGATTGCCCCATGACCGGTGAACGTTTTTGTGGATCGAGGTGGCCGAGGCCGCATGCTCCCGATGGGCGGGCCTGCGCCGAGATCCCTGATCGGACGCTTGCAAGGCAACGGGTGGGAGAGTTGGGCTACCGATTGGCACGGGCATGGGCACCGCCGGACTATCGGACTGTTTCCAGGTACTGGCGATGCACGAGCCGGGTGCGACGATGCGGGAGCGCTTGCCGCGGTGAGGTCATCGCTGCAATGGGGTTCGTTGAGAGGGGATGACCCGCGACGGCGGATGATGGGATTGCGCGCGGTAGCGTTGTGCGCAGCAGGGCCGCCCGCATGAGATGGATCGGTTGGCTGCTCAAGCGATGGGTTGGGGAGGGTTCTGCGCGGTCGTCGCCGCCGGGCATCGTGCGCGCAGACCGGGACGTCGCCCGTGCTCCAAGGCTAACCCATGCGAGGGTTTCCATCCTGTCGGCGCTTGGGGGCGAGACATCTCAAATCCTCTTCCGCTTCATGGTCGGAGCACGATAGATCAGGGCCTTTGGTGGAAGCGGGAGAGGAGCTCACATGCCCCAGGAACCGGCAGAAGTGTGGGACGAAATTGCACGGCAGTACCAGGCAGGGATTGTTGTGAGCGGGATCGCCAAGACGTTCAACGTGTCGCGTGTGAGGATCCGGCTCCAGGCCGAACGGTTCGGCTGGACGCGAGGGACCGCGGAGGGTGGAGCGGCCGTCTCGCCCGAGGAGAACTCTGGGGCAGCGCCGCAGGTCGGGGCAGATGCGGTGACCTCTCCTCCTGCGCGTGAGGGACTGTTCGACCGGCACCGGGGCGAATGGGAGCCTCTCTACGAGCTGCGCGCGGATGCGTATCGGATCCTCCGCGGCGAGACACCCCGGATCCTTGCAGCCGTCGAGCCGAGCAGCGTCCTGGAGCGGATTGACCTCGCAAAGGACCTGCTCGCCTTGGCCGAGAAGGATGCCAAAGCGCTGATGATGGCCCAGGAGGGCGAGAGGCGGGCCCATGGCCTGGATTACAAGCAGCAGCAGGAGGCACAAACAGAGGATGAGGCGCAAGCCCGGCGAAGGCGGGAGTTGGTTGCGTCAGTCGTCGATTTTGTCAGCAGGTTGCGGTCAGCGGACGGAGCCGGGTCCAGTGAACGAGCACAGGAATGAGTTGAGGGCGTTCTGAGGCGGAGACACAGCACGGTCTGGTTGATCCTGGCTCACCCCCTGTCCGGAAAAGCGGTGTGAGCCTCTAGGGGTGCCGAACCACCAATTGACGCAGCCGCTTGGCCGCCTTGGCAAACCGCCGGTCGAAGCTGACGAAGACTGTGCAGCCTTCGGCGGCCGCGAGATGGAGAGCATCCGCGAAGTCCATTCCTTGAGCCATCCAGTCCAGAGCCGTTGCGGCCGAAGCGGGATCCTCTAGGGAAACCCGCGGGAGCCCCGCGAAGGCGCGAAGGGCTTCCCCGATCTGAGCCGGGGCATAGCCATAGGCACCGCGCAGGACCCACTCCGTTTCCAGAAGCACCGTCGTACAAACGAAGACGTCATGGCCGTCGATCAGCGCCCGGGCCTGCGAGGATTGCTCCGGATGATCCCCGGTCAGATACCGGACGACCACATTGGTATCAATCGCGAGCATGGCGCCGCTGGGCTTCTGCCAGGATGCTGGCATCCATCTCGTCTAGCGTTTTGGGAGGACCTTTGGCGGCGAGTGAGCCAAACACATCCGCGGGCCGCGTGGGGGCAAACAGCGGGGCGGGCTTCAGCAACACACCCTCGGGGGTGTCTTCGACGATCAGGCGGGTTCCAGGCTCCCAGCGCCGGTGTTGCCGAATGGCCTTGGGGAGGATGATTTGCCCTTTGGTTGAGACACGTGTGGTCAGGGGGGCAGCGCCGGTCATCAGGGTGCATCCTCGGGTAGGTAAGATAAGGGTAAGATAGGAGATGGGCCACGCGGCGGCAAGCATCAGGCGACAGGCATTGGGAAGGCCTCGTGCCGGACTCATGTTTTGAAACCCGCGCGCTTCCGGGATTGGTGTCGAGGATAGTCCGCATGCCTGAACCAGCCTTGGCCATTCTGGGCCGCGATCACAGCGAGGGCCGGCTTGCGTTCTGCCGCCTATCGCCTAGATATACGTTTTCCGGAATGTGTATCATGGAGGGTATGATGCGGGTCGCGAAATGGGGCAATTCCCTTGCGGTTCGACTCCCCACTGCGGTCGTTGACGCCTTGGGGCTTAAGGAAGGCGACGATATCGAGATTACGGTCGCGGGATCCCGAACGTTCGAGGTCTCGAAGAAGCCTGAGGTGGCCGAAGTGCTGGCCAGGTTGCGCAAGTACCGCGGCCGCCTTCCCGAAGGGCTCAAGTTCGACCGGCTCGAGGCGAATGAACGCTAAACCATTCCTCGACACCAATGTCATTCTCTACCTGCTCTCCGGAGACACGACCAAGGCCAACCGGGTTGAGGCTCTTCTCGCGCAGGGCGGCACGATCAGCGTCCAGGTCCTCAACGAGGCCGTGAATGTCATGGTGAAGAAACTCAAGATGGGCCTGGACGAGGTGTGCGACGTCCTTGCCGGGATCCGGTATGCCTGTGATGTTCAGCCGGTCACAATCGAGACCCACGACCAGGCCCTCGACATCATGCGCCGCTACGGCTTCTCGATCGATGACAGCGGGATCGTTGCGGCAGCCGCAGGCGCAGGTTGCACAACCCTCTACTCCGAAGATCTGCAGGACGGCCAGAGGATTGGCCCAGACCTGACAATCACCAACCCGTTCAAACAGGAAAGCGACAATTGACTGACCAATCGTGCGGCCTCCACCAGGCCGATCCAATGCATCACCGCCGTATCGGACAATCCGGTGCTCGCCCTAACGACGCCGCCATTGCCCAGGACGATCTCGACGAGTTGGTAATCAATGTGCAGTCAACGGCAGGACTTGCGGTCGGTAGACTAGGATGATCGGAGATCTCTGCTGGCACTAGGACTAGATATTCTATCGCGGTCAGTTGGTTGCGACGCAGGTCCCTCCTCCACTGGCACAGATGCTGGCGGGTGATGTCATGGGGCCGGGCGACCTCGGCAACACTCGCACCCTCCACGCCCACTTCGCTCAAGATCCTGAGCTTGTCCTCGCGAGACTGCGGTCGCCGGCGCTCGACCCCTTGTCAGCATCCCGTGCGGGACTGCTCACGCTTTGCTGACGGCAATGGCGACGTCGTTAACGACGTAAATTCATACAGCATGGCACACTTCTTAAGCGGCCTTCGGCCGATTACGTCAGACCTAATCGGACTGCCCTTGGTTGCCGACGGGTTCGCGGAAGCGAACCCCCGGACCACCTCCGTTCTCAGAGATGAACTGGAGGCCCGCGCGCTCGAACGCCTCGATTAACATCCGGTTTATTCGCTTCGAGAGGCGCGCTGTTTCGTCCTTGATCTCGAAGGCTCCAATCGTGGATCGCGCGACTTCCGAGGCAGAGGCGAGATCATTCTGCTCCATACCAGCAAGAGCTCTAGCTGCCCGACAGAGGCGTGGTGTCAGACGCACAGTCATCGGTGTCACTAAAGAAAAATATATACAGTAAGTACATTATTCTTGACATATTCGGTCTCAAAATGTACTCTGAATATATAAATCCTGTGGAGAAACCGACGCATGACTTACCATCCTCTTCCAGCCGCAGCGGCTTCTACCATGCACAACTCATTCTATCAGAGGAAATCCTGCCCAGCGGTTAAGGCTTTTGAAACTCAGTCTTCCCGGACCAAAGTCTATACTATCCGCAAGACTGAGCAGCTCTCTCCGATCGCAAAGGAGCGTTTCCACATCCGTCGCCAGGAGCAAGTTCAATGACCCAGGAATCACACGGCAAGACGCAATGTGAGCAGCCTCCAGACCGCGTATGCACTCCGAGTGTCGCCTCTCTAGGTGTGCAAGTGCGCTTGGTTCCTACCGATATCAATCGTGAGAACAAACTCGCGCGTCTCATCGCGTCCGGTGAGACCTTGCGTCTCGAGTGGGAGAGTCTGCTCCAGCAGGTGGTTGACCTTCTCAATGACGACCTTCGAAGCGTTCAGGATAACGGCAGTTCGTGCAGCTCATCCGATCTGTGAGGGAGGCGTCCGATGCCGTTTGTTCAGATTGCGGATGTGAGCACAGCGACCCGACGGAGGCTAACGCCGCATCGACGGCTTCAGGTGTGGGAGAAGACAGACGGTGTCTGCGTTCTGTGCGAGTGCCAGATTGATGGGGTGCGCGAGCGCTGGATCATTGAGCACATTCGCGCTCTTGAACTTGGTGGTCCTGATGATTTCGGGAACATGGGGCCAGCGCATGAAGCGTGCGCCTTGGACAAGACCCGTGACGATCATCGGCGGACAGCGCGGGCAAAACGGCAGAAAATTAGGCACATTGGCGCTGACAGTGCCAAGCGACCCTTGCCGTACGGAAAGACAAGTCCCTGGAAGCGAACACTCTCAGGCAGAGTTGTGCCTCGATGATCAATGGTTGCTCAAACAGTGGCTCGCAGAGCAGACTGGATGAACATTCAACTTGGGTTCCTCAAAACGCCCAGCCGCGCGTGCCTGAGCACCGAAACTGATCAACGGATGTCCTGAGCCGCGCCTAGGTGTTGACGCTCTGGCGAATGGTCGGTCGGCGCCGTCATCACTTATCAACGTGCAATACTGGGGCTGAGGAGTACTCACGCCCGGCAGAGGAGGCTCACCTTGACAAATCTGCACGATCAAGATTTGTCGGGGCGCACGTTACCTTTTTGATCATTTCTTTTCCCAGTGGCTCCTCCAATGAAGCGTATCCGCAAAGCAGTCCTCCCCGTCGCCGGTCTCGGCACCCGGTTTCTGCCGGCCACCAAGGCCGTGCCCAAGGAGATGCTATGCGTCGTCGACCGGCCCGTGGTGCAGCACGTCGTCGATGAGGCGCGCGCCGCCGGGATCGAGCACTTCATCTTCGTCACGGGCCGCAACAAGGCCGTGATCGAGGATCACTTCGACATCGCCTATGAGCTCAACCGCACGCTCGAGAGCCGCGGCAAGACCAAGGAACTGGAACTGCTTGCCAAGGACCAGCCCCAGGCCGGCCAGACGAGTTTCACCCGTCAGCAGGAGCCGTTGGGCCTGGGTCACGCGGTCTGGTGCGCCCGGGAGCTGGTGGGCGACGAACCCTTCGCGGTGATCCTGCCCGACATGCTGAGCCGCGGCTCCATGGAGCAGATGGTGGCGGCCCATGAGAAGCACGGCGGCAACATCATCGCCGTGGAGGAGGTGCCCGAGGACCAGACCCACCAGTACGGCATCGTCTCGGTCGGCCAGGAATTCGGCCAGACCTTCGAGATCACCGGCATGGTGGAGAAGCCGCCGAAGGGCACTGCACCCTCGAACTACATCATCTCCGGCCGCTACATCCTGCAGCCTGAGATCTTCGACCTGCTCTCCACCCAGGAGCGCGGCGCAGGCAACGAGATCCAGCTGACCGATTCCATGATCCGCCTGATGAAGGATCAACCCTTCTTCGGCATGAAGTACCAGGGCAGGACCTACGACACAGGCTCCAAGATCGGCTTCCTCATGGCCAATGTGGCCTATGCCCTGGAGCGCGAGGACCTCTCCGCCGACTTCCGCAAGGAGCTCGAAGCGCTACTGCGGCAAGATTGAAAGGGATTTCGACCAATCTTCCAGGGATCAGCAGAGCCGGTGGCCGGCTGCCACATATCTGCGCGGATACGCACCACACAGCCGGTTGATCCAACGGATCGCGCACCGGCTATCTGCCGCCATACGGCTGCGTGCGGAGACAATGGCTGGGCACAAGGAGCAGCAGGAGGCGGTTGCTGCGGATGGGGCGGCCCTGCCGGAGATACGAAATGATCAATTCAATCCTCAGCACGATGCACCATGCTCGGGTTAATCCGGCCGACTGCTCTGATGATGGAGAGCCAGCACCCTGGCCGCCGGGATCGTGCTGTGCTCAGGGGCCAGCACGCGCGCGATATGGCCGATCTTGTGTTGGACCTCACTGACCCTTGAGGCGGGAGCCGCCAGGCCAGTCAAGAGTGACTTCAGGTGAGTCCCTGACCAGCCCGCACCCGTGCGGGGTACCGCGCGGTGATTTTGCTGCTGATCTCGGTCAGAAGCTCGAGGTGGTGCTGTACCGAAAGCAAACGGGTTCTTGGGTTCCGCCTGACTTTCCCCAAGGAGCGGGATCGCCAATATGTATGCAGCGGCCGAGATCCCCGTTCGTCTGCATGACATCGCAGGGAGCCTACCGTGGTCATGCGGTAGTCTTACAATTCGCATAATCGAGTATCACAGTCGGATTGTTCGGATCATATTTTTGGTCAACCTGGGTTATAAATTGCCCTCAGAAGCGGGTTTTGATCGCGTGAGCCTATCGAATACTCTTCACCCTGCATTGGCCCTCATTCGCTTTGGCTTGGGTGCTAAGGCAGGGGAACTCGCAACGATAGGAACAGACAGCCGTGACTATCTCCTGGACGAGGTGAAACGCGGTGCCACCCCGCAGCCCA
This sequence comes from Microvirga arvi, assembly GCF_016892765.1. Taxonomy (GTDB): domain Bacteria; phylum Pseudomonadota; class Alphaproteobacteria; order Rhizobiales; family Beijerinckiaceae; genus Microvirga; species Microvirga arvi. Next base: position 2,619 of record NZ_JAFEMD010000058.1, on the reverse strand, counting down.
ACATTATGGGCCGACGTGACACATCAACAATTCTTAACGAGGTACGAGAAGAAGCAACACGGGTTCAACTCGCTCGTGCTACACCACCCTCGAATGACAACACGCATCAACGGGACGGCCTGATGCTGTCGAGGGCGCTCGACAAAGCCGACGCCGAGGGAAAGCCTCTTCCAGTACGCTCCCCTCCCCAAGCAGTTCTGTCCCAGCAGCACTATGAGACCGAGGTCGCAGCACGCATCGATGTGGCGATCAGAACCGATGCCGGTTTCACTGAGAGGCTCGTTTGGTTCTGGAGCAACCACTTCGCGCTTCTGGCGTCCAAGCGGAGTGAAGTGCGCGCGACCGCGGGAGCCTTCGAGCGCGAAGCGATCCGCCCGCACGTTTTCGGCTCGTTCTACGACATGCTGCTTGCCGCCGAAACTCACCCAGCGATGCTCTATTCCTTGGACAACGATCAATCAGTCGGGCCCAACTCTGGTGCCGGCCAGCGTCGACGGCGTGGCCTCAATGAGAACCTCGCCCGTGAGATCCTGGAGTTGCATACCCTCGGCTCATCGGGGCGCTATACGCAAGCGGATGTGACAAGTCTGGCCGGCATTCTGACGGGTTGGACCATTGCCGGGCCAGCAGGCCGGCTCGGCCGTCCCGGTTCGACGGTTTTCGATGCGGGACTGCACGAACCGGGAGAACTCCAGGTACTAGGAAAGTACTATCCCGATTACGGCCCGGACCAAGCTAAGGATGTGCTGCTCGATCTCGCGCGCCATCCTGCCACCGCCAGGCACATCGCGGCGAAGCTGGCCTGTCACTTCGTGGCCGATGATCCCCCGCCATCTTTGATCGCCCGGCTTGAGGCAACATTTCTAGAAAGCGGCGGGGATCTCACTGAGCTCTCGCTTGCACTGCTGCATGCCCCTGAAGCCTGGTCTTCAGAGGCTAAAAAGATCCGCACCCCTCAGGAATTCGTATTTTCAGCAATGCGCCTCACCGGCATCAGGCCGGCGACCCGGGATATCATCAACGTCCTTAACGCACTGGGTCAGAAGCTTTGGGATCCACCTGGGCCGGATGGCTATCCGGATGCCGCCAGCCACTGGACATCGCCCACGGGCATCAAGGCACGCCTTGAGGTCGCGGCGCGGCTTGCGCAATCTGCAGGTCAGCTTGAGCCAATGAGTCTGCTTGACGCGAGCCTTGGGACCTCTGTGTCACAGGAAACCCGGGCGACCATCGCCCGGGCGGAGAGCCGCACGCAAGCAATTGCCCTCTTGCTCATGTGCCCGGAATTTCAGCGGCGTTAACCAGTCGGAAGGACCTCACGTATGTCGGATCTATGCGATCGAAACGTCAGCCGTCGCGCCGTACTGGGCGCAGCGGGCGCCCTCTTTGGGTGGAGCTTCATTCCGAAAATCGCGTATGCCAGTGCAGGTGCCCGCGACAGCCGTTTCCTCTGCATCGTGCTGCGGGGAGCTCTGGATGGTCTATCGGCCGTCGCGCCGATCGGCGATCCGGCTTATGTTGCCTTGCGTGAGACCATTGCGCTCTCAGACAGTGGCCCGGATGCAGCTCTTCCGCTCGATGGATTTTTTGCTCTTCATCCTGCCATGCCGAACCTTGCCCGTCTCTATCACGCGGGGCAGGCTACCGTGGTTCATGCGGCTGCAACCGGCTACCGTGATCGCTCCCATTTCGACGGACAGGATGTTCTAGAAAGCGGCCAGCCTGGTCCTGGCCTCACTGCATCCGGCTGGATGAATCGTTTCCTGCTATCCCTGCCGCAGGGAGAGCGGATTGCGCAGAACGGCCTGCTCGGCGTTGGCCCAACTCCGCCTCTGATCGTGCGCGGAACGGCGCCGATCCTGGGCTGGGCACCGGCGGCCTTGCCGCGGGCGAAAGAGGATTTGGCCGAGCGCCTTGCCCATCTTTATGCGCAGCGCGATCCGGAGTTAGAGGATTGCCTCAAGCGCGGGCTTGAGACGGACCGCATTGCCACCATGCAGGGTCTCTCAAAACTGCAAGGCGGCGGGACGGCTCAGGCCATGCAGCGCGTCGCCGAGAGTACGGCGCGCCTCATAAGCGCCGACGATGGCCCCCGAATTGCGGCGCTGGCTTTCGATGGATGGGACACTCATGCCAACGAAGGCGGCGCGGTTGGTCCGCTGGCGCAGTTGCTGGGCGGCCTCGACCAAGCCTTCAAGGCCTTGGAAGGTGGAATGAAGGACAAGTGGAAAGATACCGTCGTGATGGTTGTGACGGAGTTTGGACGGACCGCTCGCGTGAACGGAACACTCGGCACAGATCATGGCACCGGCACCGTTTTGTTCCTGGTGGGGGGCGCGGTCAACGGGGGGCGCGTCATCACTGATTGGCCAGGGTTGAGAGCCGAAAATCTGTTTGAGAACCGAGACCTCAGACCAACGACAGATGTCCGATCTGTCGCAAAAGGCGTGCTGGCTGACCTTTTTGGCATATCGGCCGCAAAGCTGGCTCAGAACGTCTTCCCAGAGACATCTGGTCTCCAGCCCATCAAAGACTTGGTCGTCTAGGCTCAGGACTCGTTAATTGAGGTAGAAGGCGACGGCAGCCGCGATGCAGATGGCTGAGAAGAAGGTGTGCGCG
>NZ_JAFEMD010000057.1 GCF_016892765.1 Microvirga arvi | reverse complement strand
GAGATGGCTGCCGGGGCGCAGACAACGACCTACAGGGTTGATCCCGAACGCGAACGTCCAGCTTGACCGCTATGACGAGGGACCACTAGACTTCTCCTCAGCTCGGGCGCGACGTTCAGCGGGAACGTTGAAAACGTTGGGCTTCGGCGCGCGACGGGGTTGCCCTGAACGGTCGGAAGGACGATCCCAGGGCGGTTGCGTCATGGCTATTTGATGCCTGTCCCTTTCGCAAGCCGCGTTCAGGGTACGCATAGCTGATCCGTTAGCGAAATCGGTCGAAGTTGCTTGAATCGAGGCAGCCCGATCGGCAATTCCGGTTGAGCAGTTGCCAGGAATTAGGGAGATCGAAGGTCGCCTAATCTGATGAAGCTCCGGTTGAAGCTTCAGTCGTGGCGCATTTTTACAGCATAACCCAAGTACATCAATGATCTTGCCCTTGCCAAACCAGGCCAGGAGGCCTAAGTGCGGCAGTCTCTCAGGTATCTTTCTGATCCGCTCGGTCAGAGGCTGCTGATAATCGAAGCTATTATGTACTCACACCGTCCGCCCTTGAACTCTGTGTGCGGAAAAGGACAATAACATCATGAGCGAGAGCGCAACCTCTCCCAACTTTATCGAACTCTCGGCCGACATTGTTTCTGCTTATGTCAGCAACAACTCCGTTCCTCCTTCCGACCTGCCGTCGCTGCTCGCCTCCATCTATGCCGCTCTGACGAAGACAGCACAGGGGCGGCAAGAAGAGCCTGCGGCTGAGCTGGTGCCTGCGGTTTCGGTGCGGAAGTCCGTCACTCCGGACTACATCTTCTGCCTGGAAGACGGGAAGAAGTTCAAGTCCCTCAAGCGCCACCTGCGGACAACCTACGATATGTCGCCGGAGCAATACCGCGCTAAGTGGAGCCTGCCGGTCGACTATCCGATGGTTGCGCCGAACTACGCCAAGGCTCGCTCTGAGCTTGCCAAGACCATCGGGCTCGGCCAGCAGCGGAAGAAGGGCAAGGCCCCGGTGGAAGCTGCTTCCACTGCTCCTGCTCCCGCCAAGGGCCGCCGCACGAAGAAAGCAGCCTAGCTCTTTCCAAGATCAGCGGATCGGCATAGCCCTCGGATGCCATGCCAAAAACCCGGTGCTCGAAAGCACCGGGTTTTTCTTTGCGCTGTTCCGGTTCCAGCCCGCTTGCCCTGGGACCTAGAGCTGTTTCCACTGACGTGGAATCATCTCTCTTCTTTGGCTTGCCGCATATTCTGACGGCGAACCGGATCTACTTCGCCGAAATATGCTCTAGCCTGCCGGCTTACCGCGCCTTCTCCGCCGCCTCGCGAATGGCCGCCATGTTGGCAGCATAGGCCGACGGACCGCCCTTGAAAGTGGCGGAGCCCGCAACCAGAGCATTGGCGCCGGCGGCGGCTACGAGCGGGGCCGTCTCGACGGTGACGCCGCCGTCGATCTCGATGTCGATGTCGCGGCTGCCGATCATCGCCTTGACCCGACGGACCTTGTCGCAGACGGAGCCGATGAAGGCCTGCCCGCCGAAGCCGGGATTGACCGTCATGAGAAGGACGAGGTCGACCATGTCGAGCACGGGCTCGATGGCGGATTCATGGGTGCCGGGGTTGAGCACCACGCCGGCCTTCTTGCCGAGCGCCCGGATGGTCTGAAGGGACCGGTGCAGGTGCGGGCCCGCTTCCGCGTGGATGCTGATGATGTCCGCGCCCGCCTTGGCAAAGGCTTCCAGGTAGGGATCCACCGGCGCGATCATCAGATGAACGTCGAAGACTTTCGCGGTGTGGGGGCGCAGGGCCTTCACCACGTCGGGCCCAATGGTGATGTTCGGTACGAAATGCCCGTCCATCACGTCGATGTGGATCCAGTCGGCGCCGGCAGCGTCGACAGCGCGGATTTCCTCGCCGAGCTTCGAGAAGTCGGAGGCCAGGATCGAGGGAGCAATGAGCAGGGGGCGTGTCATGGCCGCGCCGTTACCACGAGCCTGCTTTGGCGGCAACGAGACAATGGCGGTTGCGGCATGAACCAATCCAATACCACTCGCCTGGGGAGAGGTGCGTTTGCTGCAGGAAATCCGTGGACGGCTTCGATCCAAGAGGAGTAAAGAAGGCCTCGTTTGAATGATGCGAGTGCGCCTTTCTTAACCGAGGGCGCCTGAGATGGGGCAGGGCCTTCATGCGTAAGGATGTGGTTGTTCTCGGGGCTGGGATCGTCGGCGTGTCCATTGCCGTGCATCTGCAGAAGCGCGGACGGTCGGTGCTGCTGATCGACAGGCGCAAGCCCGGCGAGGAGACCTCCTTCGGCAATGCGGGCCTGATCCAGCGCGAGGGCGTCTACCCTTACGGCTTCCCGCACGATTTCGGGGCGCTCCTGCGCTACGCGCTCAACAACACGGTCGATGCCCATTACCACTGGGCTGCGATCCCGAAGCTCGCCCCGTTCCTGTGGCAGTACTGGATGCATTCGCGTCCTGCCCAGCACAAGGCGATCGCGCAGATGTATGCTCCCCTCATCGAGCGCAGCGTCACCGAGCACATGGCGCTGGCCGAGGAATCCGGCTCCACCCATCTGATCCGCCCGACCGGATGGATGAAGGTGTTCCGCGACGAGAAGAGCCGGGACGAGCAGTTCCGCGATGCGGAGGGCGTGAAGCGCGATTTCGGCGTCAATTTCGACGCCCTCGACACCAAGGCTGTGGCTGAGCGTGAGCCGCACCTGAAAGTGGAGACGAAGGGCGGCATCCACTGGACCGACCCGGCCTCCGTCTCCGATCCGCACCTGCTGACCATGGGCTATGTCAGCCTGTTCGAGCGCCTCGGCGGCGAACTGGCGGCGGGCGATGCCACAACGCTTGAGGAAACCTCGACGGGCTGGCGCGTCCAGACCGAGAAGGGGCCGGTGGAGGCCGGAGCCGTCGTCGTGGCGCTCGGCGCCTGGGCCGACATATTGACCACAAAGCTCGGCTACAACCTGCCGCTCGCCGTCAAGCGCGGCTACCACATGCACTACAAGCCCGATGGCAACGCGGTTCTCAACCGGCCGACGCTGGATTTCGACCGCGGGTATTTCCTGGCTCCGATGTCCAAGGGCATCCGCCTTACGACCGGCGCCGAGTTCGCCAATCGCGATGCACCCAAGACTCCTGTCCAGCTCGGACGAGCCGAGCCCATCGCCCGGGAATTCTTCCCGCTGGGCGAGCGTGTCGATCCGGAACCCTGGATGGGCATGCGTCCCTGCACGCCCGACATGATGCCGATCATCGGCCCCGCGCCCAAGCACAAGAACCTCTGGTTCGGCTTCGGCCACGCCCATCACGGCCTGACCCTCGGCCCGGTGACGGGAAGGCTCCTCGCCGAAATGATCACGGGCGAGACGCCGGTGGTCGATCCCAAGCCCTACCGGGCGGAGCGGTTCTAGGCTGGCCCTGCTCCGGATAGGTCCGACCCCTGAAAGAATGATATCCTATCCGTTTAGAGGGGAAATTTCTTGATTGTGAGGTCATAACCTTTATGATCCGCGCCAACGTTGCATGGGGGAGCGGATGCTGGGGGGCGACCGATCGCTGATCAGCGACATCTATGAAACTGCGATCGTTCCCGAGCGATGGCTCGATGTGTTCGAGCAGATTTCCGCCATTGCCGGTGCTGATCGTGGCTTCATGGCCGCCCTCACGCCGAGAGGCGAAAGGTCCTGGCTGGCCACGGAGCGCTATCAACAGGATCTTTCTGATTGGTATGCTGAAGGTTGGCACCTGCAAAATACCTGGGCGGAACGTGGCCACGAGAGAAAGCGCCTCCAGTTCTTCGACGAAACCGACATCTTTGCGCCCGGCGAACTCAATTCGATTCCTATGTACCGAGACTTCCACCATCCGCGCGGTGGCGGCTGGTCTGCCGGTGCCCTTATGCAGCTCCCTGGCGACGGCGGCGTCTGCTTTCGCTTTGAGCGCCCTTACCATCAAGGTCCCATGGAGCAGGACGTGAGGGAGAGGCTCAATCGGCTCCGGCCCCATCTCGCGCATGCGGCTTTCCTGTTCTCGAAGCTCGGATTGCGGCAGGCCCGATCAGCGGCGTCCGCCTTGCAACTCATGGACATCCCCGCTGCCGTCCTGACCCGCAATGGCCAGCTTCTCGCCTGCAACATGGCCATGCAGACCCGGTTGTCTCAGGTGAGTACACTGGCCGGCGATCGGATCGCTTTCACGAATAATGACGCCCAACGAACCTTGAGCGAAGGCCTAGCTCGGATCACGGCCGGCCTGTTCGACCAGCTTCGAGGACCTATTCCGATTCCGGCAACAGAGGAAGATGGGCCGGCTGTGGCCTATCTGATCCCAATGCGAGGGGCCGCCCAGGATCTGTTCGGCTGCGAGACCACGCTCCTCATGATCCGGCCCGACGATTCAAAGAACGCCCTCATGAATCTGGTGAGAACCCGTTTCGTGATTGATGCCGGCGAGGCCCAGCGTTGGGCCCGGCTCCTTGGAATGACATGCCCGCGCTTAGCGGCCGCACTGCTCGTCTCGACAGAGAACATCCAGACTACCTTGGATCAGTGGCTCGGCAGAACTCAGATGCGGCTAGAGGCCCGACTGGCTGGTTTCCTATGGAAGCTTGGGAATGATCCCGAACTCCATCTGACAAAGCCACGGGTACACTAACAGCATTTTCGAGACAGCTCATACATCTCTGCAGGAATCATTGACCCTCTTCAAGGACAGAAAGCCTATCTATTTAGAGGGGAAAATTCTTGAATGGTAGGTTAGAACGTTTATGCTCCGCTCCGATTTTACGGGGGAGCGAATGCAAGGGGATGACCGGTCGCTAATCAGGGACATCTACGAAGCTGCGGTTATTCCCGAGCGTTGGTATCAGGTTTTCGAGCGTATCTCGGCCTTTGCGGGTGCCAATGGTGGTTTCATGATCGCCGATACAGGCGGAGGTGCAAGGTCGTGGGTCGCGACCGAGCGTTTCAGGCCGGTGCTGGGGGATTTCTACGCACAGGGCTGGCATCTGCGGAACACGTGGGCCGAGCGGGGCAGCCGGCGAAAGCGCCTGCAATTCTTCGATGAGACCGAGATCTTCGCTCCCGGCGAACTCGATTCCATCCCGATGTACCGCGACTTTATCCGTCCTCGCGGGGGCGGCTGGTCTGCTGGCTCCCTGATGCATTTCCCCGGCGGCGGGCAGGTGTCGATGCGGTTCGAGCGTCCCTTTCACCATGGCCCGATCGAGGATGAGCTGCGCATGCGGCTGAACCTGCTCAGGCCGCACTTGGCTCGTGCAGCCTTCCTGTTCACCAGACTTGGCTTGCGTCAGGCCCGGTCAACGGTATCAGCCTTGCAGTTTATGGAGATCCCGGCAGCCGTCCTCACCCGAAGCGGGAAGCTCCTTGCCTGCAATGAGGCCATGGAAGCGCGCTTGCCGCAGGTCAGTGTCCGGGCTGGTGATCGCATCGCCTTCACAGACGATGGTGCTCACCTCGCTTTGGGCGAAAGTTTGGAGCGGATTACAGCCGGTGCGTTCGACCGGCTCCGCGGCCCCATCCCCCTTCCAGCAACAGAGGAGCAGGGGGCGGCGGTCGCTTATCTGATCCCGATGCGTGGAGCGGCCCAGGACCTGTTCGGCTGCGAGACCACTCTCCTCGTGATCCGGCCTGCCGCTTCGGAGAACAGGCTCATGGATCTGGTGCGGACCAAGTTCGTCATCGATGCGGGTGAGTCCCAGCGCTGGGCGCGCCTGATCGCGGTCGCATGCCCACGCTTGGCAGCAGCCCTTCTGGCTTCGACCGAGAACGTGCAAACCGCCCTGGACCGGACCCTTGGGAGGACCCAGAGCGGATTAGAGGCGCAGATGGCGACCTTTCTTTGGCGACTCGGCCAAGATCCGGGATACTCCTCCGTCGCGAGACAGGAAGCGGCCTTGCTTTAGTCCTTGCCGTCCTTCCCGAACAGATTCCGCCATGCCGGCAGCGCGCCGGGATAGGGCAGGGCCGTGGCCTCGTAGACGCCGCGCGCGATGGCGCGGGTCAGGCAGTCGGCTGCCAGCGCCGTGAGTTCCGTGAATTCTGCCGCCTCGTCTCGAAGCGGCTTGCGCCCGGTGGCGGCCGCGAAGATCGTGTCGCCATCGAACAGGGCATGGGAGAAGCGCAGGCCCCGAGCAAGACCCGCATGGGAGGCGATGGCGAGACGCTTGGCTTGTGCTTTCGTCAGCACGGCATCGGTGGCGATCAGCGCGATGGTGGTGGCCGGCTGTGGGCCGCCCTTCCAATGGAGCCTGCGCATGTGAGGGGTGACGCGAGCAGGGTGCCCATGCCCGCCGAATTCCATTCCTTCCTCCAAGGCTCCGGCCCAGAAATGCGGCCCATCCCCGATCACGGCCGAAGCGATGCTGTTCACAACCACGAGCGCGCCGACCTGATGTCCGGACGACGTGGTCGCGCTGGTCGATCCCAGGCCCCCCTTCAGGTTGGCCGTCGTGGCGCCGTAGCCGCCACCGGCAGTGCCGAGTGCAAAGTCGTGCCCGGCCTGTTCCGCCGCCTGAAAGCCGAGTTCCCGATAGGGCGGGTAGCGGCCCCAGTCCTTGTTCCCGCCATTCAAGAGATCGAAGCTGGAAGCCTGGCAGACGATGGGGACGAGGGCCTCCCGGATTGCGAAGCCGATCCCCTGTTCCCTGAGATAGGCCTGGACGCCGCTTGCCGCATCGAGCCCGAAAGCGGAGCCTCCGGAGAGGACGATCCCATGGATGCTGGGCACCATCTTGTCGGGATCGAGCAGGTCGGTCTCGCGGGTGGCGGGTGCCCCACCCATGGCAAAGCAGGAGGCGACTGCCGGTTCGTCGAAGAGCGCCACCGTGACGCCGGAGCCGAGGGCCGCGTCGTCGGCATTGCCGACGCGAAGGCCCGGGACGTCGGTGATGAGATTGCGGGCTCGAGTCATGGTTTCAGAAAACCGGAAACCGGATCCCTTCACAAGCTGGCGAAGCGGCGTTTCACCGGCTTTCTAAGGCCGAGGCAAAAGGATAGAACGCTTCGCATGCTTAGCGTTTCCTTTCCGGCTGCGGCCCTTGGCGGCCTCATCAGCTTCTTGAGCCCCTGCGTTCTGCCGCTGGTGCCGCCCTATCTGTCCTTCCTGGCCGGCACGACCTTCGACCGGTTGAGCGCGGGTGACGACCGCGCCGTCCGGAGGAGGGCGGTGCTGGCGGCGCTCCTGTTCGTGGCGGGCTTCTCGACTGTTTTTGTGCTCCTTGGCGCCACAGCCTCGGCCCTGGGTCAGGTGATCCGGCAATATCTCGATGTGCTGAGCACCGTGGCGGGTCTCGCGATCATCGTCATGGGTCTGCACTTCCTCGGGGTTTTCCGAATCGGCCTGTTCTACCGCGAGGCGCGCTTCAGCGTGGCCAAGCCGGTCGGGCTCTGGGGCGCCTATGTGATGGGACTGGCCTTCGCCTTCGGCTGGACGCCCTGCATCGGCCCGGTGCTGGCGGCGATCCTCACCGTCGCGGGCTCGGAGAACAGCGTGTCCCAGGGCGCCCTGCTGCTGGCCGCCTATTCGGCGGGTCTCGGCATTCCCTTCCTGCTCGCTGCCTTCGCCATGAAGCCCTTCGTGGCGCTCCTGAAGCGCATGCGCTCGCGCTTCGCGATGGTCGAGAAGGTGATGGGGATCCTCCTCGTCCTCACCGGCGTCGCGTTCCTCACCGGCTGGATCACCAATATGTCGTTCTGGCTCCTGGAGACGTTTCCGGCGCTTGGGCGATTGGGATAAGGTTGCACAGGAATCGGGTGGCTCGCCGTGCGCTGAGTGGACACTCTGGAGATCTCTCACGGGAGATGATCCATGACCTTTCACGTTCGCGGCCTCGATTCACAAGCCTTTGCGCCTCTCTTCCAGCTGAATGAGGCCGACCTCAACGCCATTGGCGCGCAGCGGGTCTATGCCGATGCTGACGATCTCTATCCCTGCCGGATCGCCCTGAAGCGCGTCGCGCAGGGCGAGGAGCTTCTGCTGCTCAACCATGCCCATCAGACGACGCTGACATCGCCCTACCGCGCGGCCGGGCCGATCTTCGTCAGCCGATCCGCCGCGACCGGGACCTACCGGAACGAGCTGCCACCGATGCTGCGGGACCGGCTTCTGTCCTTGCGCGCCTATGATGCGAATGCCTTCATCGTCGACGCCGAAGTGGCGGAGGGCGAGGAGGTGGTGCGGCTCATCGAGAGGTTCTTCGCCGATCCGAAGGTCGCCCATGTGGATGCCCATTTCGCCCGGCGCGGATGCTTCGCTGCCCGGATCGAACGAGCCTGATCTCAATCGCCGACTTGGTGCCCCGCAGCCCGCAGGGCCTCCATGGCCCTGCCCACATCCTGCTCCTTGACCAGCACGTAATCCGTGCTGAAGGTCGATGTAGCGAAGATGCCGATGCCGGCCTTGGCCAGGGGGCTGAGTACGGAGGCCAGAATCCCCGGCACGCTGAAATCGAAGCTCTGCTCGATCCGGAAGCAACGCCAGCCTGCATCGACCTCTGCCGCAACAGGCGCCTGATCGTGAGGGCAGACGAGAGTTGTTTCCTCGACGGCCTGCACCAGGAGCGAGAAGGCGCCCGGAGCCGGCGCCGGGACCGATGTGCCTGCGGGGAGGCGGCAGATGGCATAAGGACTCGCGAGCAGGGAGAGGGTGAGCGTGGGCACGGTCTGCGTCATCCGGAGAAAAGACATTCATTAGAACACATAAGAAAACCCGCCCTGTTGCCAGAGCGGGTTTCCGATCGTTCGGCTTTTAGGCCGATCGATTACATGGCGAGTTCGTTGCCGGAGTAGTCGATCTTGCCGTCAGCGCCCTTCTTCCAGACATACATGATGTAGTCAGGACGGGTGATGTCGCCCTTCTTGTCGAAGGAGATGTCGCCGATGACGGTCTTGAAGGGCTTGCCCGACTTCATGGCGTCGGCGACCTTCTTGCCGTCGGTGCCGCCAGCCTGCTTCGCAGCCTCGGCCAGGATCTGGGCGGCGGCGTAGGAGTACAGGGTGTAGGCTTCCGGCTCGAAGTTCTTGGCCTTGAACTTGGCCACGACGTCCTTCGCGTTCGGGTTCTTGCGCGGATCCGGCGAGAAGGTCATCAGGGTGCCTTCGGCGCCCGGGCCGGCGATCGAGGTGAACTCGGCCGACACGATGCCGTCGCCCGACATCATCGGGGACTGCAGGCCCTGGTCGCGCATCTGGCGGATGATGAGGCCGGCTTCCGTGTGGAGGCCACCGAAGTAGACCACATCGACGCCAGCCTGCTTCAGCTTCGACACGAGAGCGGAATAGTCCTTCTCGCCCGGGTTCACGCCTTCATAGACGACTTCCTTCAGGCCCTTCGCGTTCATGGCCTTCTGGGTCTCGTCGGCAAGGCCCTTTCCGTACGGGGTCTTGTCGTGAACGACGGCGACCTTCTTGCCCTTGAACTTGTCGGCAAGGTAGCTGCCGGCAACGAGGCCCTGCTGGTCGTCGCGACCGCAGGTGCGGAACGTGTTCCACATGCCGCGCTCGGTGAACTGCGGGTTCGTCGAGGCCGGGGTGACCTGGACGATGCCGGCTTCCTCATAGACCTGAGAGGCCGGGATCGAGACGCCGGAGTTGAAGTGGCCGACGACGAACTTCACGCCTTCAGCAGCGAACTTGTTCGCCACCGACACGCCCTGCTTGGGGTCGGAGACGTCATCGCCGACGACGATCTGCAGCTTCTGGCCATTGATGCCGCCGGCTGCGTTGATGTCTTCGACAGCCTGCTCGACGCCGTTCTTCAGCTGAGCGCCGAAAGCCGCGTTCGGGCCGGTGATGGGGCCAGCAACGCCGATCTTGATCTGGGCGCTGGCTGCGCTGGAGAAGGCGAGGCCAAGACCAAGCGCCACGCCGGTCAACAGCAATTTTTTCATGAGGTCACTCCTCTGGGTGGTTTTATAGGCCCCTCTTCCTCGTGGGGCCGGTTTGGCGGGTTCTCCCCGCCATCCGCGTGACATCATGCTTGTTTTTAAGCGAATGTCACGCTGGAATCTTTTTGGCTTAGCCCTTGGTAGCAGACGCCTTTTCCCGCCAGGAAAAAGGCCCGGCCCGCTCATAGAGCCAGCGGTACTGCGTGGTCATCATGCGGGCCCGCCGGTACTGGAAGCCCAGGGTCCCGATGATCAGCATGACGATCGTGTCGACCGCATAGTAGTGGATCGACAGAAGCGTTCCTCCGAACAGGGCGAAGTGGATGAAGCGCACGGCTGCGCCCAGAATGAACAGGTAGAGGAGAAGGGTCCAGAAGGGGCGCCAGGTGAGGGCGATGGCCCGGCCGGTCATCCAGGCGGCCCAGCCGCCCATGATCACGGTGATGAGAAGAAAGAGCCAGATCGAAGGCTCTTCGTAGAGGATGCCCTGCATCAGTGATGCCCCCCTTCGAGATAGGCCGCTTTGACTTGCGGATCTTCGAGCAGTTCCCTGCCGGTTCCGCTCATGGTGATGTTGCCCGTCACCATCACATAACCGCGATGGGCCAGCTTGAGGGCATGATAGGCGTTCTGTTCCACGAGGAAGACGGTCATGCCGTCCTTCTCGTTGAGCTCTTTGATGATCTGGAAGATCTGCTTCACGATCAGGGGGGCGAGACCCAGCGAAGGCTCGTCCAGAAGCAGGAGCTTGGGACGGCTCATCAGGGCGCGGGCAATCGCCAGCATCTGCTGCTCGCCGCCCGAGAGGGTGCCGCCGCGCTGCTGCAGACGCTCTTTCAGGCGCGGGAACAGGGTGCAGACCCGCTCGAGATCCTGGTCGAAATGGGCCAGCCCGTTCATGGACGCGCCCATCTGCAGGTTCTCGTACACGGTCATGCGCGGGAAAATGCGCCGCCCTTCCGGCGACTGGGCGATCGACAGGCGGGCGATCTCGTGGGTGGGCATCTTGGTGATGTCCTTCCCCGCATAGGTGATCGTGCCTTCGCGGCAGCGCGGATTGCCGAAGATGGTCATCATCAGCGTCGACTTGCCGGCGCCGTTGGCGCCGATCAGCGTGACGATCTCGCCCTCGTTGACGTCCATGTCGACGCCTTTGAGAGCGATGATGTTGCCGTAATAGGTCTTCACGCCGCGCACGCTGAGAAGCGGCTGCCGGGCAGATGAAGCCTGGGGACTCTGCATCGCGATGTTTGCTCCAGCAGTGCTCATGCGCCGATCTCCGCTTCGACCTTTTCGATCTCGTCATCGGCGACGCCGAGATAGGCGGCGATGACCTTGGGATCGTTCCTGACCTCGATGGGCGAGCCGTCCGAGATCTTGATGCCGTAATCGAGCACCACCACGTGGTCCGAGATCTCCATGACCACCGACATGTCGTGCTCGATCAGCAGGATCGAAGTGCCTTGATCCTTGCGGATCGAGAGCAGGAGCTCGTTGAGCTCGTGCGACTCGCGCGGGTTGAGGCCGGCCGCGGGCTCGTCGAGGCAGAGGAGGAGCGGGTCGGTGCACATGGCGCGGGCGATTTCGAGCCGGCGCTGATCCCCGTAGGGCAGGTCGCCGGCCGGTTCGTCGGCCCGGTGGATGAGCCGGGTCTTCTCGAGCCAGAACTTCGCCTTCTCGATCGCCTCCTTCTCGGCCTTGCGGTAGCCGCCGATGCCGAGCACCCCGAGGAAGGTGAAGCCTGAGGCGATCATCAGCGGGTTGTGCTGGGCCACCAGCAGGTTCTCGAGCAGGGTCATGCCGGAGAACAGGCGGATGTTCTGGAAGGTGCGGGCCACCTTGCCCTTCCAGTTGATGTCGAAGCCCGGCAGCCGCTCCAGGAGCAGGTGCGAGTCGTCGGGCTTGCGCAGGGCGATCATGCCCTCCGTCGGCTTGTAGAAGCCGGTGATACAGTTGAAGACCGTGGTCTTGCCGGCTCCGTTCGGGCCGATCAGGGCCGTGATGTCGCCGCGCCCGGCCTTGAAGGAGAGGTCGTTGACGGCAACGAGGCCGCCGAAGCGCATCGTGAGATGCTGTACGTCGAGGATGGGATCCTGCAGCCAGCGCATTAGCCGTGTCCTTCCTTCACGAGCGAGCCGGAGATGGCCTTGCGCTCTTTCAAGATCACCGAGGGTTCACGTTCCGAGATCAGGCCGCGCGGACGCCAGACCATCATCGACACCATGCCGACGCCGAAGAGGAGCAGGCGATACTCGTTCGGATCGAAGCCTGCGCCGAAGATCGATTGAAGGAAGGTCAGGTTGCGCAGGACCTCGGGACCGCCGACAAGCACGATGGCCGCGATGGCCACGCCGATCTGCGAGCCCATGCCGCCCAGCACCACGATGGCCAGAATGATCGCCGATTCCAGGAAGTTGAAGCTTTCCGGAGAGACGAAGCCCTGGCGAACCGCGAAGAACGATCCTGCGAAGCCGCCGAACATGGCGCCGATGGCGAAGGCCGTCAGCTTGGTGTTGGTGGTGTTGATCCCGAGCGACCGGCAGGCGATCTCGTCCTCGCGCAGGGCTTCCCAGGCGCGACCCACGGGCAGCTTGCGCAGGCGCATGGTGACGAAGTTGGTCAGGAGGGCCAGGAACAGGATGAGGTAGTAGAGGAAGATCATCCGGTGCATGCCGTTGAACTCGAGCCCGAAGGTGGCCGCGAACCCGCCTTCGCCTGCCGTGAAGGGCAGGCCGAAGAAGGTCGCGCGGGGGATCGAGGAGATGCCGGCGCCGCCATTGGTGAGATCCACCCAGTTGATCAGCACGAGGCGGACGATTTCGCCGAAGGCGAGGGTGACGATGGCGAGATAGTCGCCGCGCAGGCGCAGCACCGGAAACCCTAAGATCATGCCCCAGAAGGCGGCGAGGATGCCGGCGAGCGGCAGGCAGATCCAGAAGGACAGGCCGAAAGTGGTCGAGAGCAGGGCGTAGGAATAGGCGCCGACCGCATAGAAGGCCACGTAGCCGAGGTCGAGCAGGCCGGCCAGGCCCACCACGATGTTCAGACCCCAGCCGAGCATCACGTAGGTGAGGATCAGGATGCCCAGATCCACCCAGTAGCGCGACTCGTTCAGGCCGCCCTGGATCAGGTAGATCAGGACCGGAAAGGCCAGCGCCACCCCGAGGAAGAAGGGAATGGCGAAGCGCGATACGTGCTGGAAGGCGCTCGGCGTCGCTCCGACGGGTTCCGTCGCCTGATGGGCGCTCGGGGTCGCCTTGGTATAGGCCCGCGAGGCCGTGAAGGCGTGCAGCACGAGGCGAAGGCCGAACACGATGGCGCAGACGATGGCGACCAGGCCCCAGCGGGGGGTCAGGAAGAGATCGGCGCCGGACTGATCCGTCTTGTAGGCCAGGATCGGGATGGACAGGCCCAGCATGATCAGGGCCGTCTTGAAAGCGTCCTTGAAGGCCGCGCCCAGATCGAAGCTGCGCGTCACGGCCTGGGTTTGGGCCGTGGAGGTGATGGAAGGAGCGTTCATGGCGGCTAGGCTCCCTAAACCTTCTCGACCTCAGGCCGTCCGAGAATGCCGGAGGGCATGAAGATCAGAACGATGGCGAGGATCGAGAACGCGGCTACGTCCTTGTACTCGATGGAGAAATAGGCCGACCAGAAGGTTTCGATGAGGCCGATGATCAACCCGCCCAGAACGGCGCCCGGGAGCGAGCCGATGCCACCCAAAACCGCTGCCGTGAAGGCCTTCACGCCAGGTACGAAGCCGTCGTTGAAGCTCACCACGCCATAGTACAGCAAATACATGGTGCCCGCGACCGAGGCGAGCGCGGCGCCGATTACGAAGGTCAGCGAGATCGTCCGGTCCACGTTGATGCCGAGAAGCGCCGCCATCTTGCGGTCCTGCTCGCAGGCGCGCTGGGCCCGGCCGAGAGAGGTCTTCTGGACGAGATACCAGAAGATTGTCAGCAGCACTGCCGTCACCACCATGATGATGATCTGCTTGTAGGAGAGGGCGACGTTGTAGCCGCTTTCCCCCTGAAACAGCACGACGACGTCCTGAACCATCGGCGGGGTCGGCTTGTTGCGAGCTCCTTGAGCCACCTGGACGAAGTTGGAGAGGAAGATCGAGACGCCGATGGCCGAGATCAGGGGCGCGAGGCGGAAAGAGCCGCGCAGGGGCCGGTAGGCGATGCGCTCGATGGCCCAGCCCCAGAGGGAGGTGAGCACCATCGCGATGACCAGCACGATGAGCAGAGCCAGCGCGATGGACGAGATCCCGAGCCATGTGGTCAGGATCAGGAAGAAGATGAGCGAGATGAAAGCGGAGAGCATGAAGACATCGCCGTGGGCGAAATTCACCATGCCGATGATGCCGAAGACCATCGTATAGCCGATGGCGATGAGGCCGTAGATCGACCCCAGTGTCAGCCCATTGATGAGCTGCTGCACAAAAATTTCCATGTCCTACCCTTGCCCCTCTGGAACGGGGTCATTCTTGGGAACTGCAGGAAAGCACGATGCGGGAACATCGCCAAGCCTGACCTTAGGTGCGCGTGTCTCTAGCAAACGGATCTTCATTCGACAACGGAGTGTTAAGATTCCTATCAGCCTATTTGATGGAATGATCGGCAGAATGACCGGATAGGATGCAAAGCGTCAGTGCTGCGCCGCTTTGCAAGGGCTTGCCGAGGCCCCATATGGTTCTGGATGGCCTTGTGCTCAGTTCTGAAAGAGTGGAAGAGGCTTGTCCGGATCACGATGTTGAAGACTCAAGCCGCTCCCCCCTCCGAAGCTACAGGCGCACCCGGCCCCGAGGCCGTTCTCTTCCGGGAGGGCATGAGTCGTGTCGCCGATGCGGTCCACGTGGTGACGACGGATGGTGCCGCAGGGCGGGCGGGCTTTACGGCAACAGCCGTCACACCCGTGACTGACAGCCCGGCCTCGCTGCTGGTCTGCTTGAACACGGCCTCCCGGTCCGCTCAGGCCCTGCTGTCCAACCGGGTGTTCTGCGTGAATACGCTCGGGGCTGACGATATTCAGCTTGCCGATGTCTTTGCCGGTCGGGCCGGTCTTCAGGGGCAGGAGCGCTTTACCATTGGGCAATGGGAAAAGCTCCAGACGGGCTCGCCAGCCCTGATGACGAGCCTTGTGTCCTTCGATTGCCGGATCAGCGATGCTCGGGTGGTCGCAACACACCATGTGATCATCGGTGAGATCGTCAGGATCAGGTTGGGTGAGCAGAAGCCGGCGCTCGTCTATCAGGGCCGGCACTATCACGAACTCTGACGCGCCATCTTGAGGAGGAAAGGCCTCCTCACAAGCCATCGAGCCAATGAGGAGGCCTCCCGGTCCTGAGGGTTCAGGGAGAACCCTCGATGATCAATGAACCAATGCAGGCCCGGTTTCAGCTTCGCTGCAGATTGTGGACGAAGAATTGCGCGCCAAAAGAAAGGGCCGGCTTTGCCGTGGGATAAGCAAAGGGGCCCTTGAAGTTTTGAAGGGCTGTAGGTGAACAGTACCTCCAAGGGGTTAACCCAAAAGAGAAGTGCATGTTTCAACCAAAGCGCGAAAAAGAGCCGACTGTCAGAGAAAAGCCCCCCACTGCGGCGTGGAGGGCTTTGAGGGTCTCGAAGACCGGGGGCACATGGCCTTCGTATCGGTGTAATGCGGTGAGAGAGGCATTGTTCCGAAAGCGTCCTGCCGTCCGGATTGATGGAACGAGATAAAATGCAATGCCTAGCGCAGAGACCGTGTTTTGCGGGTAGGCTCCTTGTCAGGTGTGAACCTCTTGTGTCTCTTGAACCGAGGCCCCTGGGACTTATGTTCTCGTGTCACATTGCGACCAGGGTCTGCGGAGTCTGAGATGTCCAGCAATCGGAACAGATCTGATCTTGTCCGGGGCGCGGCCTATGGTCGGCTCATCCTGGGGTCTGGCTCCTCAACACTCGTGGTGTCCCCCTTACAGCCTATGATCATGAGCTCGGGTGAAAGAATCTCGCGACAGACCGGGCGGATACGCCTCTCATGAGGGATGCCGCTTTGGAAGGGGCACCGACCCCGCTTTCCAAACCTTGGGATAACAGGGATCAACAGGATTCTGGAGCGACCTCTTGGCTCCTCGCCAGCGGCGAGATGGGTGAGCATATCCGCGTTCATGATTGGGAAGCGACCCCGCTCGGATCCCTTCAGTCGTGGCCTCAGAGTCTCCGTACGCTCGTCGACCTCATGCTCAGCTCTCGGCATCCTGCCTGTGTTGCCTGGGGCGCGAGTCTCACACTGCTCTACAATGATAGCTTCGCATCGATTCTCGGCCTCAAGCATCCGGCGGCTCTCGGTATGCCGTATCGGGACGTGTGGCCTGAGATGTGGGCTCGCCACGGGTCATTCATCGATTCCGTGATGAAGATTGAGGGGAGGCAGGCTCCTGGCGCGACTGCCGTGCCAGAAGGACCGGCAGGTTGGACCATGGGAGCCTTCACCTTCTCCATGACGCCCGTCAGGGATGAAACAGGCAAAGTTGCCGGATTCTATTGCTCTGGAACCGAGAAGACCGGCCGTGAGAGCGAGGAGCGGCTCAGGCAGGTGCAGGAGGCTGCAAGGATCGGCAGTTTTGAATTCGACCGCATCACCGGCCATGCCGTCGCCTCGCCGGAATACATGGAATTATACGGACTTGCGGAGGATCGATCCAAAGCCTTCTCCTATAACGCGTGGATCCTCCTCGTGCATCCGGAGGATCGAACCAGGATCGAAGCCGAAACGCGGGCTGCCGTCGCCGATCCTGCTCGTCATCAGCTCGACTACGAGTTCAGGATCTTCCGCGCCGATACGGGTGAGATGCGATGGATTACGGCGCGAACCAAGCTGATCCGGGATGCCGAAGGACGCTTCGTGCGTTCGCTCGGAGCCCAGTGGGATATCACTGCCGAAAAAGATACCGAGTCGGCTTTGCGCGAAAGCGAGGAGCGCTACCGGTCGTTCATTACGCGCAGCTCCGAGGGAATCTGGCTTCTGGAATTCAATCCGCCGCTCGACACGAGACTGCCGGTGGAGGAGCAGGTCGAGCTCGCCTACCGCCATGGGCGCTTCGTTGATTGCAACGACGCCATGGCGCGCATGTATGGACTTGCGAGGGCCGAGGATCTGATCGGCCGGACGCTTGACTTCGCATTGCCTTCGTCCGACCCGGAAGCCAGAGCGTACCTCACCGTTATCATCAACGCCGGCTACAGCGTGACCGGAGCAGAATCCGCAGAGCAGGATGCTGCCGGCAATCGCAAGCATTTCGACAACAGCATGACCGGGATCGTCGAGGACGGCCAGTTGAAGCGGCTTTGGGGAATCCAGCGTGATATCACCGACCGCAAGAAGGCTGACGAGCAGCGTACGCTCCTGATCAATGAACTGAACCACAGAGTCAAAAATACTTTGGCTACGGTGCAGTCGATTGCCTCTCAGACCCTGCGCAACGCCGAAACGGCATCGGAAGCCAAGGAAGCCCTGGAAATGCGCCTGATCGCCTTGGCCCGGGCTCACGACGTCTTGACGAAGGAGAACTGGGAAGGGGCGGAACTCAAGGATATCGTCGCTCAGGCTCTCGCACCTTACGCCATTCTGGAGGAGGAACGCCTGGCGATGGCAGGTCCCGAAGTCCGGTTATCGCCCCGTATCGCTCTCGCACTTTCCATGGCGCTTCAGGAATTGACCACCAATGCCGTGAAGTATGGCGCCCTGTCGAACGCGACGGGCAGGGTCGACATCGCGTGGAGCGTCGAGCCGGCCGAGCCCTGGAGCCGTCTGCACCTGCGCTGGCAGGAGAGCGGCGGCCCTCATGTTCAAGCGCCGACGCGCTTCGGCTTCGGCTCCCGGCTCATCGAACGGAGCCTTGCGCGCGAGCTCAATGGAGATGTCCGGATCGAATTCCGCCCCGAGGGGATCCTGTGCACGGTGGACGCTCCGCTTTCTTAAAGCGCTCTTGCTGCAGCGATGAGAATCTAAACGGATTGGAACCATCCGTGGGTAAGGCGTTTGACGAGCAAATATCTCTTACAGGTGATCCGATGCTCAAGCTCCTTCGCAACCTTTTCATGCTCCGCCAGGCCTGGAAAATAGTGAAGCGCCAGCGCTGAGGGAGACCCGTCTTCATGCCTGTCTTGCAGGCCCCGGAGCATAGGGGCTCCAGCCGCTGATCTGGACAAATCCGTCGCGGGCAGCGACCACCATCTGCTTGCGGTGCCGGTGCACGAGTGTGCCGGGCCTGTAACGGTGCGGCTCGTGCCAGCCCGATGCCTCCCACACATAGACGTAGCGGGAATCGACTTGGGCGAACGCCTCGATGGAGCCGAAAGCGCGGATGGTGCGCAGCACGTCGCGAACGCCTCCTGTCCAATCGACGGTTCTCTGCGCCTGCGTCACCCGCGGCCAGTAGGTCCCTGAGCCCTGCGGCTTTGCCTCGGCACAGAAACGGGGCAGGCCGCCTGCAAGCTCTATGGCCAGCTCCTTGGCAGCCATCTGGCACTTGGAGAGCAGGGTATCGTGGGTTTCCGTGTCGCTCAGAGGGAAGCGCTTCTGAACCATGATCGCGCCCGTATCGAAAGCCGGCTCGAGAACATGGGCCGTCATGCCCCATTCGGGCAGCCCATCAAGGATGGCCTGAAAGAGCGGGTACGGCCCGCGTCCCAGGGGTAGGGGCGAAGGGTGGAAGTTGATGGCATAGGAAAGGTGCCGCTCCCAGCCCGTGATCAGCCAGGGATACCCCGCTACCACCAGTGCTTCGCAGCCCATGGTCTTGAGGCTCGCAAGGTCGGCCGGAAGGATCCGCGTCATCTGCACCGGCAGCTTCAAGCCGCGCGCACGGGACAGGGTTGCGTCGTTGAAATCGTAGATGCTGTCGCAGGGGCGGCTGAAGAGTTTGACCGGTTCCCACCCCTTGGCGAGAAACGCCTCGAAAACATCTCCCAGAAAATCGATTCCGGCGAAGGCAAAGCGCATTCCCGGTGATCTCCTTCCCCAATGTTTCCGCTCGAACTCTTTCCAAAGCAATCAACGCAAGAACGCGATGATGCGCAAGCCCGTTCACACGCCATGCGGAAGAGAGGATCCGGTTTTCGCTAGCGCGGCCCGCTGGGTCCGCAGCCAACGATGCGCCGCGGGGAAAACCGATCATCGCAGGAACCCCGGAAGTGCCTTGTGATTTTGGACCCGAGGCGCTTGCGGGAACTTCAAAGTACACTCAAGATTTAGCCTTGAGCATAAGGCAGGAGACCGCCTGCGCTTTTGGGGTGGATTCCTGTCGTAAGCTCTTCTGGGCTTGAGAAGGAGTTCGCATGGTATCCAATGATTTCATCCGCCAGATGGAAGGCTATGGGCTGACGACCGCCAAGATCCTGTATCGCATGCCGGATCACCCGACCTTCCTGCAGACCTATATCTGGCAGGAATATGATCTGGCTCCCCGCTTCCCCGTGCTCATCGATTTTCTCGACTTCTGGAAGCGGGAACTCGCAGGACCCCTGCACTCGGTCACGGTCACCCATGCCCAGCTGATCCGTCCCGCCGAGTTCCGAGCGGTTCAGGGGGAGATCAACATTCATTGATACGCCTTGGCCCCGGACGTTAAGTCAGGTAGAGAGGCGCCCTGAGCATCCCCGAACCTGTCAGGGCTCCTTGTTTTCCAACGCGCGCACTTCCCAAATTCTGCTCGCCCTTGCCTCCCAGCCAGGCGAGCGCCTCACTGTGCGCGAGATCATGGCGGTTCTCCAGGACAGGGCCTTCTCGCTCCTCGTCGTTCTGCTCGGGCTGCCCAACTGCCTTCCCATGCCGCCGCCGATCCCCCTGGTCTGCGGCCTCCTGCTGGCGCTCGTCGCCATCCAGATCGTCTTCGGCCGTGAAGTCCCATGGCTGCCGCGCCAGCTCATGAACCGCTCGGTGGCCCGCACGGACGTGGAGCGGGCGGTGGGCCGTGCCGTCCCGGCCTTTCGCCGGCTGGAGCGCATTTCGCGTCCGCGCATGACCTTCCTCGACACGCCATTCGCCATGCGCCTCATGGGCGCGGTGATCCTGATCCTGTCGGTGGGACTTCTCTTCGCGCCACCCTTTGTGGGGCAGATTCCCCTCGGCCTCGCCGTGTGCCTCGTCGGCCTGGGGCTCGTCGAGCGGGATGGTCTCGTGGTGGTGGGAGGCCTGGTGGTCGGCTCCATCGGCCTGACGCTCAGCCTCGGCTTCGTCTACGCGATCTTCACCGGGATCGACACGCTCATATAGAACGAGCCTGCGGCCGTCCGACGGCCGCAGGCTCTGTTTCTCTTAGTCGTTGTCGTCGTCGAATTCCGGGGCCGCCTTGAGCTGGTCCACCGGCATGTTCACGACGATCTGCATGTCATCGCTCTTCCGTGCGGACGACGAGCCGGCGGTCTGGCCCGAGCCTTGGACGGAACCAGTGGTCGCCGCATCGGCCGCATTGATCTGGACCGCGCTCAGGGGCAGGGCCACCGTGCGGTCACCCAATCCCTTGTCCACCTCTATGATCACGGCCACGACACGTCCGCTGCGGTCGAGCACCAGATCCTCGACGTCGCCGATATCCTTGTTGTCGGCGCCGACCACATCCTCGTCCATGATCTTGGAGGCGAGCATCTGGCCAGCCTCGAGGCGCGTCATGAAAGTCGTACCCGACGAGGCATTGGCTGCGGAAGGCTGGGCAGGGGTCGAAGGCGCGGTTTGGGCCAGAGCGGCCGAGGCCAGCAGGGTGGAGCCGATCAGGCCGGCGGTGAGCGTCAGCTTCTTCATTTATCATCTCCCGATTGCGTTTTCAGTGAAGGTCTAACGCAACGGGATAGGCTTGGTTCTCCGCTCAAGCTCAGATCAGGCGCAGGCCCTTGAGGCTCGCATGGCCCTCGCGGCCCACGATGATGTGGTCATGGACGGTGATCCCCAGGGGCTTCGCCACTTCGATGATCTCGCGGGTCATCTTCACGTCGGCGGAGGACGGGGTCGGGTCCCCCGAGGGATGATTGTGGACCAAAATCAAAGCCGAAGCCGAGAGTTCGAGGGCGCGCTTCACCACCTCGCGGGGATAGACCGGGGTGTGGTCGATTGTGCCCGATTGCTGCACCTCGTCGGCGATGAGCGCGTTGCGCTTGTCGAGGAAAAGGAGCCTGAACTGCTCCTTGTCCATGAAGGCCATCGCGGTGCGGCAATAGTCGATGACCGTGGTCCAGGAGGACAGGACAGGGCGCTTCGCCACCTCTCCCTTGGCAAGGCGCCGGGCGGAAGCCTCCACGATTTTCAGATCCGTGACCACGCTGTCGCCGATCCCGTCCACCTCCATGAGCCGGGCCGGGGAGGCCGCCAGCACTTCGGCGAATGTGCCGAAGCGCTTGAGCAGTTCCTTGGCGATGGGCTTCACGTCGCGCCGCGGGATCGAGCGGAAGAGCACGAGTTCCAGCAGCTCGTAATCCGGCACCGCATCGCCGCCCACCTCCATGAAGCGGGCGCGCAGCCGGTCGCGGTGGCCGTGATAATGGGGAAGGTCGTCGCTCATGCCTGTCTGTTGCTTCGTGCCCTCAATGTGCTCCGGAACGCGCATTCCGACGCAGCATTGTTACCTTGTAGGCCAGAAGCGATGCGGCAGGCTAGTGTCAAGCTCGGATCAAGACGGCTTGTCCAGCCCCTTCGGCGAATAGGTGAAGACCTCCACGCCGGTCTCCGTCACGCCCACCATGTGCTCGAACTGGGCCGAGAGGGAGCGGTCGCGGGTCACGGCGGTCCAGCCGTCGGAGAGCACCTTCACCTGCGGCCTCCCTATATTGATCATGGGCTCGATGGTGAAGAACATGCCGGGTTTCAGCTCTACGTTGTAGGCTGGCTCCACGTAATGGAGGATCGTCGGCGAATCGTGGAAGACCTTGCCGATGCCGTGGCCGCAGAAGTCCCGCACCACGGAGCAGCGCTCGGCCTCCGCATAGGATTGGATGGCTGCGCCGATGTCGTTGGTGGTCGCGCCGGGCTTGACGGCGGCGATGCCGCGCAGGAGGCATTCATAGGTGATTTCGCACAGCCTCTGCGCCCGGCGCGGCACCTCGCCCACGTAGTACATGCGGCTTGAATCGCCATGCCACCCGTCGAGGATGAGGGTCACGTCGACATTCATGATGTCGCCGTCGCGCAGAGGTTTGTCGTTCGGGATGCCGTGGCAGACCACATGGTTGATCGAGGTGCAGATCGTCTTGGTGTAGCCGCGGTAATGCAGGCAGGCCGGATAGGCGCCATGGTCGCGGATGAAGTCGAAGGCGAGCCCGTCCAGGAAGTCCGTCGTGACGCCGGGCTTCACGTGCTCCGAGAGCATGTCCAGGCATTCGGCCACCATGCCGCCGGCGCGCCGCATCCCTTCGAAGTCCGCAGGTCCGTGGAGCGGGATCTCGGCGGCGCGCTTGCGCTCGACAACATCGGTCTCGGTCATGCTCAATCCTTGATCTGTTGCCCGGAATGTAAGGATCGCCGCGCGCGACGCAAGCGAAGACCTCTCGCAAAGACCTCATGCCCCGCTTGCGATTGGCGCCCGAGGGTGTCATGAGCAACCCTGTTCGTCCGCTTCGTGGCTTTGGATGTCTCGCTAATGAATGATTCCCGCCCCTTCGGGGACTTTGCGCCTTCAGGTCTCACCCGCTGGGTGATCGACCGGACGCGCGGGTTGCCCGAGGGCTGGGCCGGCCGCCGGCTCGCCCTGATGCTGCGCCATCTGGCGATGAAGATGCTGAAGGGTCCGCCGCTCGATCTGGAGACCTTCGGCGTGCGGATGCGGCTCTACCCCTACAAGAACGTCTGCGAGCGCCGGCTTCTCTTTACGCCCCAGTACTTCGACGCCGACGAGCTCAAGATCCTGACCTCGAGGATCAAGGACGGGTTCACCTTCATCGATGTGGGTTCGAATGTCGGCTGGTATGCCCTTTTCCTGGCGCAGGAGGCTGGGCCCGCCGTCTCGACCCGCATCCTCGCGGTCGAGCCCCAGCCGGAAATCTTCGACCGTCTCATCTACAATATCCGCCAGAACCCCTCCTGCACCATCAAGGCCGTCGACTGCGCCGTGGCGGACAAGACGGGCGAGCTCACCCTCTTCCTCGACCCTCTCAACCGGGGCGAGGCGAGCCTCAAGATCGTCAATTCGAGCCAGACCGATGCGATCCGCGTTCCGGCCGTGACCCTGCTCGACCTTCTGACCCGGGAGGGCCTGACCCGCGTGGACGCGATCAAGCTCGACGTGGAGGGGGCGGAGGATCTGGTGCTCGACCCCTTTTTCCGGGATGCGCCGGCTTCCTTCTACCCGTCGTTGTTCATCGTCGCGAACGTGCCCGAGCGCTGGCAGAGCGATGTGGTCGGGCTCCTGAAGAGCAAGGGCTACCAACCCATCCTCGAGACCAAGATGAACCTGGTGTTCGAGCGCTCCTAGTACTGCTCCTGCGCTGTCATCCCGGGGCCGCGCAGCGGAGCCCGGGATCCATAAACGGTGACGGTGCAGGATCGGCAAAGCGGCTTCCGAAGCGCCTTCTTTGAAGGGTGTCGTGGTTATGGATCCCCGCCTGCGCGGGGATGACACCGAGGGCGTTTGGACACCCCGGAACAAACTCGGGCTCTACCGCGGCGTCACGATTTCCACGGGGCGGTCGATCGTCACCTCCTGCGGCGTGATCCGGCAGACATAGGCATAGGATTCCACCCCCGAGGCGAGGGCGTGCCGGAAGGCCTTGTCGTAGGCCGGGTCGATGTCGCGGGCGACGTCGAAGCGTCCGGCATCCATCTGGATGACATAGACGAGGGCGGCTCGCGCGCCCTGGGCGGCCATGTCGGCCAGCTCATAGAGGTGCTTGGCGCTGCGGGCCGCGACGCAGTCCGGGAATTCGGCGAAGCCCGCCTCGCGCATGAGGTGGCAGTTCTTCACCTCCAGGTAGCAGGGCGGCTCCCCATCCTTCTCGAGCAGGAAGTCGACCCGGCTGTTGCGGCCGTACTTCACCTCCGGCCGAACCCGGTCATAGCGGGCAAACGGTGCGAGGCGACCCTCGCGCAGGGCCTCCGCCACCAGCAGGTTGGGGCGGGAGGTGTTGATCCCGATGAGCTGGAGCGGACCGCCGCCGGCGGCCACCTCCACGAACTCCCAATTGTACTTGAGCTTGCGGTCCGGGTTCGTCGCCCGCGAGAGAAAGACCCGGCTGCCGGGCTCTTTTAAGCCCATCATGGCTCCGGGATTGGCGCAATGGGCGGTGACCGCCTCGCCGGTATCAAGCTCAATATCTGCCAGAAATCGCTTGTAGCGCTCGATGAGACGGCCCTCGAGCAGGGTTTCCTGAAAACGCATCCAAAACCAACATTCGACTGTAAAAAAATCTCTCGTAGCAGGGGTGAAGCCTTAGGTTCAACCCGTGCCGCGGAGCGTCATCCCGGATGGCGTCAGCCGCTCCGGGAATCGGCTGCAGGACAGGGCATGGGCATTCCCTCCCCCCTGTGCGGGGGAGGGTGGCGAACGAAAGTGAGCCGGGAGAGGGGGCGTGATTGCACGAGCACTGCCCCTCTCCCGACCCTCGCTGACGCGAGGGCCACCCTCTCCCGCTAAAGGGGAGAGGGCAGGGTGTACGTTCTCATTTTGTTCTTGACAGTTGTCCTAAGCTCGGCTATATCATTCCCTATCCCCGCCCTCGAGGGGCGCGCTCGCGAGGCGTCGCAAGAGTGGGGCGGAGAGCGGTCCCGCCGCAGGCCTCGCACGCCTGTGATCGCGGGTGGCCGATCCTGGCTTCGATCCAGGTCCGCTGAAACAAACCGCGCGTGACGAGCAGTCTGGCTCTCACTTTCACCACACATCATCGAGCCGGGCTGCCCGACGCGCCACCCTCGATCTCAACCTGAAGGCTCGCAGCTCACGCTGCGGGCCCCAAGGCGCTGGTTCTTTGACAGACTTAAATCTCTGCCGCTTTGTCATAGCCGTTCCTGGGTCAAGTCCGAGGATGACACGGCAAGGATCCACAGAGGAGCACAAGGCCGGGGATGGCAGTGGGATGAACTCTTGCCGGTGCTTGAGAATTGCCGTTTCTAGGGCTAAACGCCCCCAAAAGGATCCCTGCGCATGGCCGTCTCCGTCACAGCAGCCCTTCTCATCATCGGCGATGAGATCCTTACCGGGCGCACCAAGGACAAGAATATCGGCTACATCGCCGAGTACCTGACCGGGATCGGCATCGACCTGCGCGAGGTCCGCGTCGTGCCCGACGTGGAGGAGGAGATCGTGGATGCGGTCAATGCCCTGCGCAGCCGCTACACCTATCTCCTCACCACCGGCGGCATCGGCCCGACCCATGACGACATCACCGCCGACGGCATCGCCAAGGCCTTCGGCGTCGGGATCGATCACGATCCCCGGGCGGTGGCGATGCTCCGGGAGCGCTACAATCCGGAAGATCTCAACGAGGCCCGCCTGCGCATGGCCCGCATCCCCGATGGCGCCGACCTGATCGAGAACCCGATCTCCAAGGCGCCGGGCTTCCGCATCGGCAATGTCTTCGTCATGGCGGGCGTGCCTTCGATCATGCAGGCCATGCTCGACAACATCGCGCCGAATCTGGAGACCGGCGCGCGCATGATCATCGAGACCATCGAGGCGGAGGGGCTGGCCGAGGGCATCTATGCCGAGGGCCTCGGCCAGATCGCCTCGTCACACCCGAGCGTCTCCATCGGGTCCTATCCGTCTTTCTCGACCAGCGGTTTCCGCAACCAGATCGTCGTGCGGGGCAAGGACCCGGACGCGGTTGCCCGGGCCGCCACCGCCGTCCGCGATCATCTCGCCCGCCTCAAGGGTGACCGGGCGCCTCTCTAGCGTATCGTGCGGACCTCCGGGTTCGCTCCAAACGATGCGTTCTTTAAAAAGTTGAGCATCGGATCGATCCCAAAAGCGGGATCCCCTTTCGGGTCCGATGCTCTAAGCGTTATCCTCGCCACCACCGTCAAGAAGAGCATGCCGATGTCACCGACCTCTCCCAAAGCCTTCCCCGTCTCCTGGGATCAGTTCCACCGCGATTGCCGTGCCCTTGCGTGGCGCCTTGCGGCGGCCGGTCCGTTCGAGGCGATCGTCTGCATCACCCGCGGCGGCCTCGTGCCCGCCGCCATCGTGGCCCGCGAGCTTGATGTGCGCCTCATCGAGAGCGTCTGCATCGCGAGCTATCACGACTACAAGAACCAGGGCGAGCTGCAGGTGCTGAAGGACATCGCGCCCGCCATCAAGGCGCTGGGCGACGGGACGGGCAAGGGCGTGCTCGTGATCGACGACCTGACCGATACCGGCAAGACGGCCAAGATCGTCCGCGACATGCTGCCCAACGCGCATTTCGCCGCCGTCTATGCCAAGCCCGCCGGACGTCCCCTGATCGACACCTTCGTGACGGAAGTGAGTCAGGACACATGGATCTACTTCCCCTGGGATATGGGACTGGCCTACCAGGCGCCGATCCGCGAAGGCTCGGCCGGCTAGTTCATCAGGAGCGCGCCCGTGGCGGAGTTCGATATCGCGCGGACGCGCAAAACCCTTTTCGGGGCACTCCTCGACGCCAGGGACAGCTTCGGCCGCAATAAGGCCGCCCTGGAAGACCTGGAGCGCCAGCCGATCACCTTCGGCCGCCTCGTCCTCGGCTCACTGGTGCTCGGGCGCAAGCTCGCGAGCCTGACGAAGGAGCGTGAGCCTGTCGGCGTGCTGCTGCCGAACGTGCAGGCCATTGCGGTCACCCTGTTCGGCCTCAACGCCTTCGGACGCGTACCCGCCTTCCTGAACTTCACGGCAGGTCTTAAGAACATCAGGGCCGCCTGCGAGGTGGGCGAGGTCGAGACGATCGTGACCTCGCGCCGCTTCGTCGAGCAGGGCAAGCTCGACGACCTGATCGAGGCTCTCGGAGAGGGGCGCAGGATCCTCTGGCTCGAGGATGTCCGTGCAGGGATCACGAGTCTCGACAAGCTGCGCGGGCTTGTCGATTCATGGATGGCGCGGCGCATCCATGCCGGCGCGAAAGTCCGACCCGACGATCCGGCCGTCCTGCTCTTCACGTCGGGCTCGGAGGGCGTGCCGAAAGGCGTCGTGCTGTCGAACGCCAATCTGGTCGCGAATGCGTATCAGGTGAAAGCCCTGGCAGGCGATGTGCTGAAGGACGATGACGTCTTCTTCGATCCGCTGCCGATCTTCCATTCCTTCGGCCTCACGGCGGGTCTTCTGACGGCTTTGCTCAATGGAATGAAGTCGGTGCTCTATCCGAGCCCGCTGCACTATCGGCAGATCCCGAAGCTCGTTGCGGGAACGCGCGCGACGGTGATGCTCGCCACCGATACCTTCCTGCAGGGCTATGCCCGCGCCGCCGGGGAGGACGATCTGG
This sequence comes from Microvirga arvi, assembly GCF_016892765.1. GTDB lineage: Bacteria > Pseudomonadota > Alphaproteobacteria > Rhizobiales > Beijerinckiaceae > Microvirga > Microvirga arvi. The sequence goes on along the minus strand of NZ_JAFEMD010000057.1, from coordinate 6,545 downwards.
CGAGCGTGCGCTTCGTGATCGCCGGAGCCGAGCGGGTGAAGGACGAAACGCGCCGGCTTTGGGACCGGCACGGCACCGTCATCGTCGAGGGCTACGGTGCCACCGAGTGCTCGCCGGTCATTGCCTGCAACCTCCCCGACACGAACCGCCCCGGCTCGGTGGGACACTTTCTGCCCGGCATCGAATGGCGGCTGGAGCCCGTCGAGGGGATCCAGGAGGGCGGGCGCCTGCATGTGCGCGGCCCGAACGTTATGAAGGGCTACCTCGACCCCTCGTCACCTGATCGCGTCCATCCGCCGGTCGACGGCTGGCATGACACGGGCGACATCGTCACGGTGGATGACGGCATCGTCACGATCCGAGGACGTGCGAAGCGCTTTGCCAAGATAGGGGGCGAGATGGTGTCCCTCGCTGCCATCGAGGCGACCGTCCAGACCCTCTGGCCCGACAGCAGCCATGTGGTGGTCGCAATTCCGGATCCGCGCAAGGGCGAGCAGATCGTCCTCATCACCGACAAGGGGGATGCGGATCGCGATGTGCTCCTGGCCCATGCCAAGGGCCACGGCTTTCCCGAGCTCTGGGTCCCGCGCTCCATTCTCGTGTCGAGCATCCCCGTGCTGGGCTCCGGAAAGACCGACTATGCTGCCGCGGTCGAAATGGCGAGGCGTCTGCAGCCGATGCTCTGAGCTTCGGCTTGCGATTGGCAATGTCCTGAAAGCGTCTCCTGTAACAAAAACTCCGCCTCCAACGTTGTCATGGGGACCTTGTATGGGCCGTAGGGGCACCTGCATGAAGGATGGCATGATGAGAAGGATGGCAATCTTGCTGGCGGCGGCACTGGCCGCTTCGAGCGCCTATGCCCAGCCGCGGCCCATGACCCCCAGCCTGACCTGCAACCAGGCCCGCGGCCTTGTCTTTTCGAGGGGCGCGATCGTTCTCGGGACGGGCACCTACACCTATGACCGCTATGTCAGCGACGTCAGGTTTTGCGAGATCAACGAGTGGACGCAACCCGCTGCGGTCCCGACGCGCGACACCCCCCAATGCCCGGTCGGCTATGTCTGTCGCGATTCCGATCTTTTTTGGGGTGACTGACCGATTCCCGCGGCGCCTGAGATCGCAGCAGCTTCGTGGCGGTAGCCGATGTCGGCCTCGGCCGGAACAGGGATTGAAAGGTCTGACGGGAGGCGCCCGTGGCGTGTTGAAATTTTGACACACCGTTCCGAATAAACGTGAGCTGTCTCGAAAATGCTTATCTTTTCATCAGTTTGTCCGCGGATTGAGCGGGGCGGGCTCATTGCTCCGATTGTGTCGGGCGGCGTCATGAATATGGTTGCGCTTGTACATGGGTCGGGGACCCAGACTATTTTTGGAGATAACCATGAAGCTCGCTAAGAGCCTCTTTCTCGGATCGGTCGCGGGTCTCGCGGCCGTTGTGGGGGCACAGGCTGCTGACCTGCCGGTGGCGACGGCTGCACCTGTCGAATACGTTCGCGTCTGCTCCACCCACGGCGCAGGCTTCTTCTACATCCCGGGCACGGAAACCTGCCTGCGCATCGGCGGCCGCGCCCGCGCCGAATATCAGTATTTCGAGCCCCTGACCCGCGCTGATAACGCGATCGGCTTCCGCGCTCGTGGCCGCGTCCAGCTCGACGCTCGCACCCCTACCGCCTATGGCCTCCTGCGCACCTTTGTGCGTCTCGAGATCACCCGAAACACCGGCGTCTATTCCAGCAACGGGACGATCAGCACCTCGCCGGATGTCGCTCAGGCCTTCATCCAGTTCGGAGGCCTGACCGCCGGTCGCGTGACGTCGTTCTTCACGAACAGCGATATCGCGAACGAGAACTTCGGAACGGTTCGTTTCTACGACTTCCCCGACGTGAACCTGCTCGCCTATACCTTCACGTTCGGCAACGGCTTCTCAGGCTCGATCTCTCTGGAAGAGGGTATCGATGCTGCTACGTCATTTGACGGTGGGCCCGAGTTGCTCGAAGCCGGTCAACGCATCCCGGATGTGGTCGCCAACCTGAAATACACCGGCACCTGGGGTTCGGCTCAGCTCTCCGGCGCCCTCCACCAGCTCCGCAGCCGCGTTGTGGCGGTGCCCGGCGTGGGCGGCATCATTCCGGATACCGAATACGGCTGGGCCGCGTCGGGTCAGGTTGCCGTGAACCTGCCGATGCTGGCCGAGGGTGATGCCCTGTGGTTTGCCGCGACCTATGCAGACGGAGCCCTGGGTTATCTCGGCTTCGATCCGGAAGTTGCAGCAGGGACGACCTCGCGCGCTGTCGTTGACGCTTATATCGGCGCCGATGGCGAGATCGAGACAGGCCGTGGATGGTCGGTTGCCGCAGGCCTGAACCATTACTGGACTCCGACGATCCGCCAGAGCGTGTTCGGTTCGTATGCTCGCGTTGAATATGGCTCTGACATTACGTCCGACTTCGACTTCAATGAATGGCGCCTCGGTTCGAACGTGATCTGGTCGCCGGTTTCGGGGCTCGATATCGGTGTCGAGGTTCTCTATTCCAACCTCGACCCGCGCAGCCCCGCCACCGATGAGGACGATTCCTGGGAAGGCCGTCTGCGCATCCAGCGCGACTTCTGATCAGCCCACTTCGATTGTATGGAAAACCCCGGTCTCACCACCGGGGTTTTTCCTTTTCCGGGATTTTCATTTCCGGGCGTGCCTAGAGCTGTTTCTACTGACGTAGAATCATCTCTCTTCTTTGGCGTGCCGCATATTTTGACGGCGAACCGGATCCACTTCGCCGAAATATGCTCTAGTTTTGGTGGGATCGCGCGTTTCCGGTTAATCGGACAGGGGCGCAGTCTGGTGGGAGTGAGGATGCCGAAGATCCGTATGGCCTTGGCGGCTGCGATGCTCGCGACTGGGCTCGGTGGATGCGTTGGTGCGGCCGGCATATCTACCTTGGAATATCGGTCAGGCCCTGGGTATGAGACGGAACGCGTCTATAACAGCCGGATCCAAGCGGATTCCAGTCAGGGCTTCACCCGGGAGGCTTGCGCCAATGTTTCCCATCGGGAGGTTGGCGCGTCGGGGCGGATTGTGGGCACTGGTCTGACGACTTGTGATTCCAACTAGCGTGATGAACCGCGGCCAAAGGAACGAACCCTTACCTTGACCGTTGGCATGGGGTCGTTTCCATCTTTCGGGAGAACACTCTCATGAACAACATCATTTGGCTTATCGGCGCAATCGTTGTGGTCCTCGCGATCCTGTCGTTCCTCGGACTGCGTTGAACACGAGCAGCGAACCTGCAGGACAGATCCTAGCGCATCGTGCGGACCCAGAGGGCCGCGTCAGCGAAAAGTGGGCCCGGTTTCCCGCACGAACGATGCGCTCTTCAAAGAGTGGAGCATCGGGCCTAAAAGTGGGTCCACTTTTAGGCCCGATGCTCTAGCGCTGTTCTGCAGTTCGCATCGTCTCATTCGCCAGTGGGATGTTGATGAGACGATGCGGTACAGTCGCTAACTTATGAGAACGAAGACAACTGACGCTACGTTCATCACGGCCAAGAGGCCGATCAATGTTCGGAACAGCGGAAGGCATCGCTTGACCGCTACCTCGGCGCCAAGTTCAGCGCCGACACCGAAGTCCAGATGAGAGTTTCTGAAGGCCATCCTTCATCCTCTTCATGGCATTACCTTACGTTAGGTGTGCCAGAATGGACTAGAACCGGTAGATCCTCGGTGCGGCTCCGCACAAGGCGGCGACTGGGGCAACGGGCTCGTCTCAATGGCGGGTCGCGCTCTTCTGTATCTGGAGAAGCTGCCCCTCGATCGCGCGCATTCTCGTCATCAGCCGGTCCAGCTCGGAAAGCAGCTGCCTCTCATCCTGTCGCGCCTGCTCGACCAGCTCCGCGGATGCGCCATGGCGAATCCGATGCAGGGCATCGGCCAGTTTTCGGTCGAGAAGCCGCATGTGATGCTCCAGGTCCAAGAATTCCTGGTGAAGCTGGGTCTCCTTGAGCACGTCAGAAGTCTCGCCTGAGAACATTCGGTCCAAGCTTAAGCTACAGCCTGTAAGCCGGTTCCCCCAAGATTAAAAACGACCACTTGGAAATTTTCTCAATGGCCAAGCTGAAACGGAGAGCGGTGTTCACCGTTCTGTGATCAGGGACGTCCGATCGAACCGCTCGATCGGGAGAGTTCATTTTTCGCGATCATCAGCGAGAGCGCTTTGAGTTGCACCCTCGGTATGATCGTTTTCTGCGTATTTTCTTGTATCGCGTCGGCTGTCCGCCTTGTGTTTCCGGAGCCGGATTTCCCCCACACGAGAGAGTCTGAGGAGCAGTGCTCTTTGCTGAATGACTCCGTGAACCCGCACAGGTAGAGGAGATGACCGAATGGGACAGAGCATAAAGCCTTATCGTGTAGCCTTGATCGTCGAGGACGATTTCGAGGTCAGAGGCTTAGCGGCAGCTCTTCTTGAGGAAACCGACCTCAAGGTCGTGGAAACCTCCAGTGCGGAAGAAGCCCTCGATTACCTGCGCCGGCATTCGGAGGAGGTTGCCTTCCTGTTTGCCGATCTCCGGCTGCCCTGCCTGATGGATGGCTTGGATCTCGTGCGTACCGTCCGCCTTAAATGGCCATGGGTCCGCACGGTGTTGACCTCCGGCAAGCCCTTGGATGGCCGGGATGCCGATGTTCTACGGGACGTCCGCTTCATGCCGAAGCCCTGGAGGGCTCTCGAGGTTCTCATGGAGGCGGAAAGGGCCGCTCAATCCTACCGCAGGAACTAGCAAGAATTCCACCTGCAGGTGTTACCCGCAGCCTGTCGCAGACGGATGTGGAACCTTGGCGCTTGCCAGGAATTGGCGTCAGCAGTTCGAAGAGGATTGATTGATGCCGAACACGTCTATTGCCACAGGATCTTTCGCGTCCCGCAAGGAGGCCAACCAAGCGGTCCAGCGTCTCGTCTCGGCCGGTTTCGCCCGCAACAGCATCGAGCTTCATGGGCATGATGACGATGAGGGGTATGAAGTTGCGATCCACACCCGTCAGGAAAATATCAAACGCGCCGAGCGTCTGATTCATGCTTCGGTTCCGCTCTACGCCGTGAGGCAGACCGCGTCCGGCGTTGTACAGACCGCTACGTCCTATCCCTTCCTTCTCCTCGGCGCCGGGGTTCTTGCGGGCTTCCTGATCTACAGCCTTATTCCGAGAGAGGGTTCAGCGTCCGGGGCGGCCGGTCCGCGGAACCGTCGTCGGCGCTAAGCACCGACCATATTCTAAAAGGCATGAGGGGCTCATGTCAGAGGTCCTCATGCCTTTCCCGGGCGGACACGCTTTCAAGTCTCTCCAGCAAATGCTTGATACGATCCGGTGCGGGCTCCTGCAGCATGCTCCGATAATTATGCTGCATCTGCCGCCCGAGATCCTTCAGGAGCTCAGATCGACCGGCTTCCGTAAGGTTGCCAGAGCCAACGCTCCAACCAGCGTTGCCTGCTGCGGCATGAGGGTGGTGCCCCTTTAGCATCCACGATCTCCTGAGGTTGCTTTCGTGACCGGAGAACGGGTAAGTCCTCATCAGGTTGCGGCTAAGGTTATGTAAAAAAAGATATTTTTGCCTTGTTGGAGTTGCCGCGCAGTCCTCATGAGGATTTTCGCCACGCCCGCTGCTTCCCGTTTCATGCCTTGACACGTTGCTGAGGCGACCGCCGGTCGCATTGGCTTGATCTGCTCAATGCGCCAAAGCTCGGCTTTAAGATTGCGGGTGGGGCTGCGGGATGCGTGAAGTGGTGATGATCTATTTGTGTGGCGTGATTCTGCTCCTTGCGGTCTCGACGATGATCGAAGAGCGGGAAGGGGTCGGACTCGACCATATTCTGATTGCCGGCTTCGGGTGGCCGATCCTGACACCCATCCTCGCCCTACGGGCTTGGAGCAACCGGTAGGGGGCCCTCGGGAGGATCCTGAACAAGGGACCGGAATGAAGGCCTATGCCCTCAATCCAGCCTCGAATGGATCAGGGTCGAGAACGCCTATGGTTTAGTTCCGGGCGGGTCGGGTGCGCGATACGCATTGATAACCGACTGGGCACTGAGGGGTATCGGCCGTCGGAACCCAAGCCGGCTCCGTGGTTTCGCCCAGCACGCAATACCCATACGAACCAACATAGCGGCCGTAGGTGAACGCGCTCGTGTTGAGGACGATGGCTCGTTGCGAGGAGACGAGGCTCCGTGCCTGAGCACATGACATCCCCAAGGTCAGAGGATGGCTTTGTGCTAAAGCCCCCGTCGTCATCGCCAGGAGGGCCGGAGCCGCAATCACTCCCATTCGGCGAAGGAACAGTGAACCGGACAGCATCACGGATCTCCTCTGGCGTGAGAGCGGCAGGCGCTTGCGACAATACTTGCCAACGACCGATACCGATGTGCTGTCATGCACATGGAAGATTGTTGAACGCAGCGCCTGCTCGTAAACCCCTGGCTACCGCTTAGAGGCTGACTGAAAAAGGTTGAGTGGCCTCAAGCCCCTGTGATTCCGTCGGATTTGCGAAGATTCGATGGAGGTCA
>NZ_JAFEMD010000056.1 GCF_016892765.1 Microvirga arvi | reverse complement strand
TGATGGGGATCGATGATCGTCACATGAGAGACGGGTCGATCAACAATAGGGGTCTTCTGCCATGCCCGTGCTGGCCGGGCTGCGCTGTCATGAACTGAGCGCGCCGTGGGTGATCGATGGTCCGATCACCCAGTTGGCGTTCGAGGCTTACATCGAGACACAGCTCGCGCCGACGCTGCACCCAGGCGACGTGGTGATCCTCGACAACCTGGCGGTCCACAAGAGCGAAAAGGCCGCCCAGTGTCTGAAACAGCGAGGCGCCTGGTTCCTGTTTCTACCTGCTTATTCGCCCGATCTTAATCCCATTGAACAGGCCTTCGCCAAGATCAAAACTCACCTGCGCAAAGCTGAAGCCCGAACCTTCGACGCGCTCTGGCGAGCGCTCGGCGACATCTGCAATTTGTTTGAGCCGCAAGAATGCTGGAACTACCTCAAAGCCGCCGGATATGCGTCCGTGTAATCGTCCGATGCTTTAGGCTCCGAAGGAGTGCCTCCATTTGGCCTCGGCAGAACCAAGTAGGCAGCCTGCGCTTTTGCTCCGGTGAACGGAGTAAATCAAATCAAAGTATGCACGTACGACCGCTTTAGCGCGATGTGCCTACCCGAGCGGCCAAAGCCGGATCATACCACCAAACGTCCGGAAAGGCTGACCCACCATAGCGAGGGAGGTCGACCGGGCGTCCGAACCGGTTCCAGCGTGCGGTACGGGCTACGAGCGAGTACCACTGCGGTACCACGTAGTTGTGGTGGAGGAGAACCCTGTCGAGCGCCTTCGTGGCTGCCACGAGTTCCTCACGATCTCCGGCAAAAATGGTTCTTTCGATCAAGGTGTCGACGGCCAAGTCCTTTATACCGGCAATGTTCTGTGACCCCGGTTGATCCACCGCGCCGGAACCCCAGTACTCCCGCTGCTCGTTGCCTGGGGAGAGACTCTGGGTCCACACATGTGTCGTAATATCAAAATCGAAGGAGCGTACTCTGTTCTGGTACTGTGCGGGATCAAGCACCCGAACGCTGAGGCCGATGCCAATCCGCTCTAGCACCTGCCGATAGGGTAGGATTACACGCTCGAAGCTTGGATCAGCCGTAATATACTCGGCGGTCAGCGGCTCGCCGGTAAGCCTGCTCACCATCCGCCCCCTTTTAAATCATATCCTGCCTCTTCGAGGAGACGCATTGCTTGACGTAGATTGTCGCGGACGGCCTGGTTCGTTCCATTGATCGGATTGCGATAGGGCTCCGTAAACACCGTTGCCGGCACTTTGTCGCCCAAGCTCTCCAGGATTGCGAGTTCTCGTCCCTCGGGCAGGCCTGTGGCGGCCAGGTCGGTACCGAAGAAGAATGAGTCGATACGGTCGTACAAGCCGTAGAAGAGAGTGCGATTGATATCTTCAAAATCGAAGGCGAGGTTAAATGCACGGCGAACATACTCGTCTTTGAACCTGTCCTGTTGCAGATTAAATACCAGCGCTTGCATAACACCCATTGCACGGAGCGGGAATTCTTCCCTGACCACGCGGCCGTAATGAACGGCTGGAAAGTCGTAAGCAGTTGCCCATTGGCGGGCGATGTTCTCGGTGCGATAGTCGATCCGATCCGCCTTGAACGCCTCGAGGAGCACTGTCGCATCTCGAAAGTACTCATATCGAACTTCATCGAGGTTGTGCTGGCCACGGTTGACGTTGAGGCTTTCGCCCCAATACCCGGAAACCCGCTCGTAGGATGCCGTGCGACCCGCTTCAAAGCTCTTCAGCCGGTAGGGGCCTGATCCCAAAGGGGGTTCTAGAGTGGTTTCTCCAATATTCCGAGGCTTGCCGTCAGGGCCTGTCGCTTCCCACCAGTGCTTCGGCAGTACAGGAAGTTGTCCGACGATCTGCGGCAACTCCCGATTGCCGGTTTCATTGAAGGTGAAGGTGACCTCGCGTTCCCCCGTCTTCTTTACCTCAGAAACATTCTTGTAGTGCAGCGCGTAAAGTGGAGAGTAGGTCTTTAGCCAGTCAAGGGAGAAGATAACGTCTTCGGCTGTCACCGGTCTCCCATCATGCCATCGAGCATGCTGGTTCAGGCGATAGGTAACGGATGAATAGTCCGCAGGGTATCGCACCGCTTCCGCCAGGAGACCATAGACTGTTCCTACCTCGTCCATGGAGCGCGTCATGAGTGTGTCATAGACCCGGCTGATGCCCGCCTCAAGTCCGCCTTTCACCCCGGAGACAACCAGATTGAAATTGTCAAAGGTACCCTGCACTCCCATTCGCACGAGGCCGCCCTTCGGAGCATCCGGATTGACATAATCAAAGTGTCGGAAGCCGTGCTCGTACTCTGGCGCTCCGATCAGGGCAAGGCCGTGTCGCCATCCCTCCTCCTGCCCGATTGCCGGCAATGGCCCTACATAAAGTGCAACGACAAAGCATGCGGCGCGCCCGATCATAGATAGTCTCCCTTGGTCCTGGGTCGCCAACTGTTTCAGAGCTTAGACGGCGCTGCCCTTGGCCGAAACTGCACTGTGTTCCCAGTTCTCTCCAGCTCCGATTACGCAGGATCGTCCATTTGCCGTCGTGAGCAAAAGTGTCCATGTACCACTGTCAGAGACGTATAGCTCGAACACGCGGCTAGGATGCGCCAAGCCGAATCCCGCAGGAACTTCCTTATAGTGTTCACTAATTGCTTCGACGATTTCATCACGTGGGGCACATGGCACTTGAGCCCAGCTCGGATGAGAGCTATGGGCGAAAGCGATAGCTGCGATGATCGCTAAAGGGATTCCCTTCAAGATTTTCATACCGGAACTCCACTGTTCTAAGTGGCACGCCCGAGCTGGTGAAGAGAGCAGAGCTAGCGGTTGCGAGCCACGATGTTCGACAGCCGTGAGGATTAACGCCAATAAATCTCGCTAATGGCGCTGAGGCTTTGTTCGCGGCAAGATCCGGCCGCGCGATCCGAAGTGCCAGAGCGGACCATCGCCGCTCGTCGTTGTAAAGGCAACGTAAAACCCCCTGGGCGGTTCTCGTCCTAGCCGGCCACCGTGTACTCCAACGGACACTGTATAAGTGGTGAGCACAACGGGCAGACGAGCAGTGCGCACCCAGCCTTAACGACATCCGACGACCAGCAACCTGACGCCTCGCCCACAAAATCTGCTCTCCAGCGTACGAACCCGACAGAGACGCAGGTCCAGTCTAGGAACGCTTGCCGCTAGGTTATGTTGTCTGTCAGACAGTTTGGTGCGCTGAAGCATTGCTGCCGCGCGGCTCTAGCCGAGACGACGCTTCGTGTCTGGCAATGAGACGCGCGTCTGGGCAAACTACTTAAGGAGTTGAGTATGATGAAAGGGTCTCTTGTCGCGGCATTGCTCGGCACCGCTTTGCTAAGTCCAGACGTTGCCTCGGCTCAGACCGCCCTGGGCGGGGGCGAGGGCAAGGCAGCGCCATCAGTGCTCCAGGCCCAGGCACGCATTCTGCAGGCTCAGGATAATGCGGTCCTGCCCAACCAAGCTATGCGCGTGGGAGAAGTCGAGCGGCGCGACATCTATACTCCTCGTGGTGAGAGGCTTGGGAGCGTGAGGCGGATCGTTCTGAATGTGACTGATGGACGGACATTCCTCGTGCTTGAACGTGGCGGCCTTGTCGGCTTGGGTGATAAAGAGTTCCCGCTTCCAGTGGATCGCGTGTACGTCCAGGGTGGACGCCTTGTCGTTCCGGGCCTTACGGAGGCAGAGCTCGAAGCGGTGGCCGACTGGGATGTGAATGACCACAAGTATCGCGAGTTAGCAGATTCGGAGATCATCAATGTAAGCCGGAGGTGAATGTTCGTCGCTGGATGCATGTACCATGCTTCCAGTGATCAGGACCCACGCGGCTTCGGCCCAAGCCTAACCTTAACCAGCGCTAATCTGCGGTGGGTGAGTCATTCGATGCATCATGAGCCGTCGACGCTCGTGCGGTGTTTGTACGCTCCTGATCAGATCTACGCCGCCATTCGGACCGAGCATTCCCGTTCGGCATCGTGATTCCTGCGCTTATATGAGGCCAAAGCGCAGCGTTTTGTACATCGTTCGATGACAAGGCAGCGAATGTTAGTTTCGCCCTGTCTACAGGTAAACCCCGCTATCATAGCCCCACTTCGGGATTGGCTAAAGGAGCAGTGCAATTCGAGGAACGGAGAGCCGGCGAGATCGTTTCAGCCGCGAACTCGCGCCGGGAGCGTCGGCGCGAGCGCGTGGCTTCCTGCATGCCTGCTCCCGCAGGGAGGGCCAGGTGTGCGGGGCATTATTCGGTGGCAGGGCGCCCCCGAGGCTGAGCCTCACTTAGGTGGGACTTCCTGAGGTACCGTCTATGGGCAGAGCCGGATTGTATTCCGGAGCACGCTTGATTTCGTCACGCGCTTGGGAGGTTTGCACGGTGTGATCGGTCCAGGAGACGTCATCGATCCATTCCGTCGTGACAAGAACCATCTTGCCTTGCCACCAGTTTTTCGTGTCCACTATCAAGTAACGTATCAACCAGTTGCTCCCATCGACCAGAAGGTCCTCGACGTGTCCAATATCGCCGTCCGAGGCGCGAACATAGTAGCCGGTCACCTCTTTGGCGCTGCGCAGACGAGGATCGCCGCTCGGCTGCTCGTGACCCCGGCCGCCTCCGCGGGTGCCGTCAACGGTCACAGCACCCGCGGCGGCAGCCGATGTGGGTGCTAGGATGGGGGCCACAGGGAACACGGGATAAGCAGTTGTCGATGCATAGGCCATGCCGGGGGCTGACCAGTAGGGCGTCCACCGGTAGGCGTCATAGATCGACGTCTCCATCTGACGCGAAACCGGCAGGTCGATCCCACTTCCTGGGCTGTTCTCTTCCTGCTCTCTTGTCAAATCGACGGCAATCGAGGGCGCATCGGGTTTGGCGGCGGCCACGTGAGAGGCGGGAAGCAACACCTTACGGCCAAAGAGCCATGATCCGGTGCTTACGACAAGCCAGCGGGCTCGCCAGGTGTCGTCCTCGAACAAGAGGTCACTGATGTTACCGATCTCACCGTCCCGAGCCGCGATCGACAAGTTCGCGAGACTTGATGTTCTGAGAAGCATGTGCTGAGCTCTAGCCAGTTAATCAGTCGCCCTGTGACGAAGTCCGAGGATACACGAACCGTTCCTAGGAATATGGATAGACGTGGTACGCTAGCGGACGATGCACTTCTCGATCCTGTTGATCGGTGTTTGCTGAAGTCTGTTGAGCGATGTCTTGCTTAATGTTTGCATGCTCGCTGCGGGGTTCATCAAAGCGGTCGAATACGCAGGTTGTTCTGGACATGTGTCACTCCTGACACGGTGTCGGCGATATCCTCCGCCCGGCGCTTCTCGAAGGGAGTCGAAACAGTTCCGGAGAGTATCACCTCCTGGCTCTTAACCGAGACCTCGATGTCAGACGCGTCGACATGCCCGTCTTCAGTGAGCCGGTGGCCTACATCGTCAAGGATCCGATCGTCCGGGCGCCGGTAGTTGCGGGGTCCGCGTCCACGGTAATCCTGCTGGAGATCGTCGTGGCTCTCCAGGCCAACAGCCCTGGTCAGGTCCTCGTAGAACGCTTCGGCGGCGCGGAGGAGCTTGTGCGCCGCCTCGCGATCCCGCTGGCTGGACTGGCCCGCAGTGCGACTCGGAACGGAGGTGCCATATCGGACCTTGCCGGAGTGATCCCTTGCGCCGCGCGGTGAGGTACTGGAGTCCCGGCGCTCAAATCCGTCCTCTTCTCGGCGAAGCGGCTCTGGGCGAGTAGTTACCCATTCGTGACCGGGGAAGCTTCCCTCTCCATAGTACCTGCCTGGCAGCCGTGGGTCCAAGAGCCGAGGGTCCTCTTCGCCGTGTCCGTAACGTGCATGTGCAGGGCGCCGCTCAAGGTAAGCCCCCTCCTCGGCGCGGTACTCGTTCCGTAGGTACTCGCTGAGATCCTCGTCGGCTGTTCGAAAACCGCTGCTGGAGCTCCGTTTTTGATCGGCCATGTTGAAGTCCTCTCAATGTAAGGTCCAGTGTCACCGGGGAATTCTTTTGATCCTTCCAGGTTCCGTCAAAGCAAGCTGGTGGAGGTCGGTAGGAGCTTCGGTTGTGTGTACATCACCGGACCAGAACCCTCCATCAGCCGAACCAAGGGCCGTCTTAAAGATATTACCCGCAGCACCGGCGATCATCTTCGGCGGGTTCTTAGGTCATCCCTGGCGTCACTGAGGTTTACTCCCATGGATAGAATGAATGATGCGCTAAAGCTCGCCACTCTGTTTGTCGCAGCCGTGGCAGTTCTAACCGCGGCTGAGGAAGGAGCTTTCGGTCAGGCACCGGGCTCATCTGCAGTCGGCGGCGACATTGCGACGCCCGTCGAAATCACGATGAACACGGTCAACAGTGACGTCCAGTGCGGTCCGCCACGGGCCCGATTGCCGGCGCGCGATCCTCTTGACTTGAGGGTTATGAACCGTTCCGAGTTCCCGATCATGTTTGTTGCGCCTGAGTTCTTCAAGGCATCGCAGCACATCGAGTCCGCCGGCTTTGCTATGGATCTTGTGAAGGGAGGATTTCTCGTTGCACCCAAGAGCACGGTCAGGGTCCTTCTGCGGACTCCGGCGCCCGGCGAGTACTACTTCTCCTGCTTCCACCCGAATAGCATACCGAATCCTGCATCAAGCGGATTCCTGATCGTCGTGCCTGCGGCAACCTGATCCGCGTGGGCCTAGCAGCTGCGTCTGCTGGCGCGAGGAAGGAGATACGCTCGGAAGTCGGATCACTGGCGTACAGAGGGTGTCTTCAGCCAGGAACCGGCTGAATACCACTTACCTTGTTTGCCAGGAGATTGCTCTCAGGTGCACCATGTCCAATGAAATTTCGCAGATTTCTAGACGACCAAGCTTCATTGCCCTAGCCGCTGTGGCGGCGCTCGGCTGGATCGTAGCAATCTGGTCGATCGGGTCCAGCTCGCGTCAAGAGGACTATCTCAACGAACGCATCCAGCAGCTGGAAGCCACTCACCAGGTCGCCGTGAGCCAGCTGGAAGAACTGAGGCGCACGGCAGGAACCGCCGAAAGCCTCCAGAGCCAGATCAGCACGGCGCGCGCGGACTTGGCGAGTCTTAAACAGCAGCAGGAGAAAACGGTCCAGGCATTAGCCACTATCCGCAGTGAGACGGAGGCAGCAGATAGGCGGCTTCAGGAGTCCCGGCAGGCTCAGGCAAAAGTTCAACAGGATCTCACCGCCGCGCGCGAGCAGCTAGCTGCGTTGGAGCGCCGCCAAGCGGAAATGGTAAGAGTGGTCGGCGAGATCACGGTGAGCCGGGATCGCGTCATGGCGGAACTAAACGAGGCGCGAGAGCGGTCCGCGGCCCTGCAGCAGCAACTCGCAGGAATTGCGGACCAGCTGGCGTCACGACGGAGTGAGCTGGCTGCTCTTGAGGAGCAACGGTCCGCCCGACCCTCCCGCGACGATACTCCCCGCCAAACTGGTTCAACCCTGGTCAATGAAGGTTTGGCCAACACGGGGCAGCAGATCTATCGCTGCGATGACAATGAAAGTGGCTGGATTTGCTCCGCAGAAGGCGTGTCAGCGGGCGACGAGCGGCTGCACCAAAGCGTACCATACCCTCGGCAATAAGGAATCCAACAGGCGGCTTGGATGAAGATGCGAGCTCGGAAGTGGGATCGCACAAGTGACGTGGGCGATCCATTGGCTGGACCATAGCCGATCTGCACTGCACCTCAAACCTCGTTGGCTACGGCTTCTATGACTGGAGCGGACAGGTGCTCGGTGGACCGGAAGGCGACTTACGTGCCCCCGGCTGCCGATCCGGGCTGATTGCCGCTATTGGTCCTACCCTTGGGAGGAGTGGAATGAGTTGCCGACGTAAGCGTCTCGGCTTGATCCTGCTCCCACGGTAGCGGCTGACCTGGCACGGTGCGTCCCTCGACCATATCAAAAGGCTGCAACAGACGCGGGACGATCGGACCAGCGGTATCGTCTGTTCTGAGAGGAGAACGCGACTAAACTTACAGGGAGCTTTCATACAGAGTCGAACCTCGTAAACCGAACCGGGTATCCCAGTTGAACGTGTGTGCGGGTCTACGCTGCATCTTTGGCTCAGAGGTTACTCGCACCCACACTGCCTGACTTGCACGGGTCACCAGCTCCATTCCGGATGACTTCATGATATTGATGTCGTGATCACGGGCTGTCCAACCCCGTTTGTTTCGGGCATCACTGGTTCGTCAGCGTACTGTCTTCGCTCCATCGGGCAGGAACGTCCCCCCTGCGGTCCGGTTCACTGATCAGGCGCCATTGACGGTGCCGACTGTCGCTAACGGTCCCTTAGAGGGGCAAGCCGACAGCTTCCCGCTGAAAGGTGACCAGCGGCCGCTTGAGAATGGTTGGCGCTGGTTCTGGACTGCACAGTCCAATGAACCGTGCGGGGTCAGGAGGTGGGATGCCCTACCGTCTGCGCGCCGTACGAAATCGAAAGACGAAGAGGAAAGCTTACAATGCGTGATATGATACTGATGACTTCCGTGCTAACAGCACTGGCCTTCGGGTCCACCGCAGCGCTTGCGCAGTCCCAATCCGGGACACCCGCCCCATCCTCGTCCTCCCAATCAGCGCAGTCCGCATCAAGCACGATGCCGAAAGCTATGTCTCAGGATAAAGTTCGCCAAGTCATGAAGGACGCAGGCTTCACCAACGTCCGGATCCTTGATGCCACATACTTGGTCCAGGCTTCGACAAAGGACGGCGACCAAATCCTGGTCGTCCTCAATCCACCGGCACTGGATCGTACTGGAACACCCGCGACAATCGGGGCTACTAGCGGGCCGTCGGGTGGATCCGCCGGGTCTTCGGGCGGGAGCACCTCTACTGCACCCAAACAGTAATGGCGTTGTTCGACCACACCGTCTACAGATCAAGCGCGAGGGGCGGGATGTCACCGCCCCTCGCGTGCGAGTAGATGTGCAATGGGCATCCAGAGGTCGCACAGCCGTATTAACGTGGTCACCGTCAAGTTGATCGCAATATTGAGGCACCGACATCTGAGGTGGCGAGCGGGCATCGCATTCGCGTGACTTGGGGGACATGCAAGGATCGGCTTACGCTGGTTGCGTTACAACTCCGCCACCATCATAGCGTTGCTGGGTGGCCGTATGCAGCACCGGCGAGGTGTCGACCTGCGCGGCATTGTGTGCAGGCACTCCTCTAAGCGACCCGCGAAACCAGCAACCGGGCAAGGGGCCCTCTGCGTCGAGCGACTTAGGCTGTCCGAGATGTGCCTGCGGGTCAAATCCTCGACGCTTCCGGCACTCACTCACGGATCAGATTCCAGGATCTCGGGAAATAGGCTAATCTCTGTTCAACCAAAGCGGAGCGTCAGTCGTGATGCCGTTTAGCGCAATTCTAATCCTGGTAGTGGTCTTGTTTATCGTCGCGACTGTGCCGGTCTGGCCGTATAGCCGTACATGGGGTCTTTGGCCCAGTGGTGCGCTTGGCCTGATCCTTGTGGTGCTAGTCGGCCTGTTAGTCTTGGGCTAGCCAGGCACTGCCGTCGGTTGCGCGGCGATGAGGAGCCAGGTCGCGTTGTGGATTTCCCTGTCTGTCATGCAACGCGGCCAGATCGGCAAGAGCAGAACAGAAGCAAAACACTCCCCTGTGATCAGATCCAAAGTACAGGAACAGAAACGGCTAGATTACGCTTGGGACTAAGGGTGCAACTTAAGCACTTAGTTTTGAGCGGATGCGTACCATGAGAGATTTGGTCAGATCTGTGCCGGACTGGTTGCGACGGGCAACGGCATCGTGGGCGGTTCACAAGGAACTTGACCCCTCATGCGGGCCCAGCGCTGAGACACTTGGCCAACGGATGATGCCGGAGCCTGCACCGGGCAGTGGGGGAGAGGATATCTCTCGCGAGTTTTACATGCTCTTCCGAGAAGTAATGGAGGGAGGCAAAGGTTGGCCCATCATCGGTTTGTCCCTGGTGATCGTTGCCGTGTTGATTGGGAACATGTTTGGCCAGGTCCGCCTCAATGAGTGGAATGGCGCATTCTTCGATGCGGTGGAGCGGCGAAACTCCAATGCCTTCCTCCACCAACTGTCAGTGTTCCTAGGTGTCATCGCGTTCCTGCTCGTTATGGTGGTCGCACAGACCTGGCTGCAGGAGCGGCTCAAGATCCGTCTGAGGGAGCGCTTGACCCACGTTTTGCTGGACACTTGGATGATGCCGAAGAGAGCATACCAGCTCGGGTTGGCCGAAGCATCCGCCACGCAGCCCGACCAACGCATGCAAGAGGACTGTCGTCTGCTCTCGGAGTTTTCTACGGAACTCGGCGTTGGAATGTTGCAGGCTTTCATGATGCTCGCAAGTTTCATCGGGGTTCTGTGGACGCTCTCGTCGTACGCGAGTTTTGACTTCCGCGGAGAAGAGGTCGTGATACCTGGCTACATGGTCTGGGTAGCGATCGGGTATGCCGGGATCGGTTCAGGCCTTACTTGGCTGGTGGGGCGCCCGCTGATCCGCCTGAACACGATCCGCTACGCCCGCGAGGCAGACCTCCGGTTTGCCTTAGTACGGGTGAATGAATGTGCCGAAAGCGTTGCTCTCTATTCTGGCGAGAGAGACGAGCGGCGGAGTCTCGATCATGCGGTCGACGCCGTATTGACAGCAACGCGCAGGCTTTCTGGCGCCCTCGCACGATTGACCTGGATTACATCCGGATATGGCTGGCTTGGGATCATCGTGCCGATCCTTGCCGCCGCGCCCGGATACTTCAGCGGCCGGCTCACATTCGGCGAGATGATGATGGTCGTGGGAGCGTTCAACCACGTTCAAGGCGCCTTGCGGTACTTTGTCGATAACTTCCCAAAAATTGCTGACTGGCGGTCGGCCCTGCTTCGCGTGGTGACATTTCGCCATGCTGCCGTCGATCTGGAACGCTCCCTCGGCGAGCGGGGGCGTATCGTGAGGCAGCTCCACCCAAAGGGCTGGCTGAGCTTCCAGAAGCTTTCGGTTTCGCTCCACAATGGGCCTCCGCTCATCGAGGAAGCCACTGTTGAGATCCGTACGGGCGAACGCGTCCTGATCGTAGGAGCCTCAGGAACAGGAAAGAGCACGCTCTTCCGCGCGATTGCAGGGCTTTGGCCCTGGGGGAAGGGCCTGATCCAGACGCCTCATCCCGATCAGATGATGTTTCTCCCGCAGCGTCCTTACCTCCCGCTCGGAACTCTGCGCGCGGCACTGTGCTACCCGGCCGCGCCCGATGCATTCGATGATGCGACGGTTCGGAATGCTCTTGAACGGTGCGGCCTCACGGATTTCTATCAGGCCCTGGAAGAGCATAAGAGGTGGGATCAATCCCTTTCACTTGGCCAGCAGCAACGGGTGGCTTTTGCCCGGGTTCTCCTCCATAGGCCGTCCTGGGTGTTTATGGACGAAGCAACCTCCGCTCTCGACGATAAATGCCAGGATTCGATGCTTTCTTTGTTGTGGGATGAGCTTGCGAATGTGTCGGTCGTCTCCATCGGGCACAGGCCGGGCCTGGAGGATTTCCACACCCGGACAATTCATCTCCACAGGACAGGCAACGGTGCAAGGCTTCTGGCGGTGCCGGCCCCTCCAGCAGGGGCTTCCACTGGCTCGGCCTTGCAAGCTCGGAACGGCGCGTTAGCCGGCCTTTGAGCCGAAGGTGACTACCCGATAGATATACCAAAACACAGCAATGGTTAGAATCGCGTTCGTGACAGGATCAAGCCATTCGGCCACCACATGATATTGGGACTCCAGCACGTAACCTGCTCCGGCCAGGAGGGTTGTCCAGAGAATGGTGCCCAGCGTCGAGTACAACAGGAAGCGGCCGAAACTCATCTTTACCATGCCAGCAGGAACTGAGATCAAGGTCCGTATCGCGGGGACCAAACGTCCCAAGAAGACTGCCTTCCCGCAGTGGCGGGAGAAGAACGCTTCAGCACTGTCCAGATCCTGCGGCATCAGTGTGAGCCATCGTCCATGGCGGGCCGCGAAGGATTTCATACGATGCATACCGATCCACCGTCCGAGGAGATACCAGAGAGACGTGCCGATGACCGAGCCGATGACGCCGGCCAGCACGGCGAGCATGATCTGGAGCTCCCCGCGGGCTGCCGTGAAACCAGCGAGCGGCATAATCACCTCAGACGGTATGGGCGGGAAAAGGTTCTCCGCCAACATCAGCAGCGCGATGCCAAGATAGCCTGTCCTTTCGATGAAGGTTGTAATCCACTCGAACATGACATCTCCCAGCAGGGCTGACTTCAGCTCGGCGTAGCACTCGGCGCTGAGCGTAGTGTCTCCTTGAACCGCACGGGCCCCTCTTGGTTTTGAGCCGTTAAACAAACATCTGTCCGCCACCGTACTAAGAAGATCAACCTCAGCATTGCGGATCAGGAACGGGCGGAGCACCCTCCCGTTGCACCCCAACTGACGTCCCGAGGGGAAGAGAGTGTCCGTCCAAAATCTGCCAACGGTAGCACTGGTCGTGATGGCCGGTGTGTCAGCCCTCTCAGAGCTCAAGGCGCAGAGTGGCCGGGCGGAGGAAGCTGCGTACGACATTGGCAGAGCCGATGTCGAGAGAGGGCGCGCCGTCGTCGTTGGAGCCTACGCCGTCCCACCCGGCCCAGATGCGGGTCTCAGGTCGCCTGCGATAAGTCCGCAGGCGGGAGCGTGCTTCCAGTGCCATGGAATGGATGGCAAAGGTGACAAGGCAGCTATGTTCCCGCGGCTGACGGATCAAACATACAAGTATCTCTATGACTCCTTGCGGGACTACGCGTCAGGTGTGCGCCAAAATGCGGTAATGGCGCCCATCGCCAAGGCCTTGAATGACCAGCAGATGCGCGACGTCTCTGCTTATTACGCTGCGCAGAAGGCAGCCGATTATCCGCCTGCGGATCCTGTGGATCCTCAAATCTTGCAGCACGGTGCCGCACTTGCAGCAGTCGGAAATGCGACACGCGGCGTTCAAGGGTGCATCAACTGCCATGGCCCGGATGGTGTCGGCCTGCCGCCGACCTACCCCTATTTAGCGGGCCAGTACGCAAGGTATCTGGAGACCCAGATGCAGGCTTGGAAAAGCGGCCAGCGCAAGGGAGACGGCTTCGGCGTCATGGAGCACATCGCCAAGCGTCTGACGGACGACGATATCCACGCTGTCTCTCAATACTACGCAGCAATCCGCCCGCGAGTTGTCACCCCTGAGAAGTCTGAACATCAAGCTTTGACGGCTCCCCTGCCCCCGACACCCAGCCCAAACTCGGTGAGGTAACGATGCGCTTGACCTTTCGTCCAATCATTGCCGCAGGATTTGCTATTATGTGCCTCAGTCACATGCCGGTTCTTGCGCAAGGCAACTCGAATAGGAGCAGTGACCGCTCCGAACAAGGCAGTTCGTCGCCTGTTCAGGGAAGTGTCAGCAAGGCTCAGACGGCTCAGGTGGGCGCAGGAACGACCAGCGGATCAACGACAGGCTACAGCGGTCCAAAGGATGTCACGGAGAGTGCGCCGGGACAGATCAGGGTGCCCCCTCTGCCGCGACCCGAGCTGTGTGAGCCATACCGAAGCACACCCGCCGTTTACCAGACATGTCTTTGGGTCTCACTCGAAGACTGAACGAAGGGAAAAAGACAGTGACTGAGAAATTCTCACGCCGTGATCTCCTTAAAGTCGCCGGGGCTGCCGGAGTGGCCGTTACCGTCCCGGATCATGCGTCCGCCGAGGAGCATCCTGTTCAGGTCGCGCAGGTTGGCAGACAGAATGCTCCGTCCTCTTCATCGCCGCGGGCAGACTTGCCGGCCGAACGCGGTATGCTCTTCTTCTTCAACGACGAAGAAGCTAGGTTCGTCGAGGCTGCTGTCGAACGCCTCATCCCCGCGGATCCCGAATGGCCGGGAGCCGCTTGGGCGGGCGTTCTCAACTTCATCGATCGCCAGCTCGCTGCCGCGTATGGTGCCGGAGCGCGGATGTACCTGAAAGGTCCGTGGGTCCCTGACGCACCTCCCCAGCAAGGCTACCAGCTGCGCTACACTCCAGCCCAACTCTACAGGATAGGGATCGCGGAAACTCGCGCCCATGTCACTGCCAATTATGGCAGACGCGAGTTCTGGGATCTCGGTGCGCCCGTGATGGACGAGGTGCTTTCCGCGCTTGAAAGCGGCGCCATTGAGCTTCCTTCTCTCGCAGCACCCGTGTTCTTCGAGACTCTGCTCGCCAACGCCATCGAGGGCTTCTTCGGTGATCCCGTTTATGGTGGAAACCGCGATATGGTGGGCTGGCGGATGGTTGGATTTCCTGGCGCCTACGCGCAGTTCATCGACTTAGTCGAGCTCTACAATCTTCCATACACGCGCCCGCCAATCAGCATCGGTGAGGCTGGAGCCCGAGAGGCTTACCTCGACGGCCACACGCATGGCGCTCAGAGGTGATAGGAGCACACCATGGCGGTACGCATGAAACCTGTGGACGTAGCGCTCGTCGGAGGTGGCCTGACAGCCGCTATCCTGGGTAAGGAGCTTGCTGAGGCCGGCCAGACAGTCGTTGCGCTCGAACGCGGTGGAATGCGCCAGACAGTGCCGGATTTTCAATCGCCTACAATGCATGACGAACTGAAGTACGATATACGTCACGCCTATGCCCAGGACGTCAGCGTCCAGACCATCACCTTCCGCAACTTCGTCGGCCAGCAGGCTCTGCCGATGCGCCAGCTTGGATCATTCCTGCCGGGAGAAGGTGTCGGGGGCGGAGCGACGCACTGGAACGGCCAGACTTGGCGGTTTCAGCCAGAGTGGTTCGTCCTGAAAAGCTGGGTGGAACAGCGCTACGGGCGAGGTTTCCTAGATGAGGATGTCACCATCCAGGATTGGGGCATCACGTACGAAGAGCTTGAACCTTACTATACGTTCTTCGAGAAGGTGATGGGGATCAGCGGAGCGCCAGGCAACATCAAGGGGCAGATTCAGGTCGGCGGCAACCCCTTCGAGGGGCCGCGCAGCGAGCCGTATCCTAATCCGCCGATGAAACAGTCCCATTCCGGCTTTCTCTTCGGGCAAGCCGCAGCACAACTTGGATACCGTCCATTCCCCGTACCATCGGCGAACGTGACGCGGCATTACACAAACCCTTTCGGGGCGGAAATCAAGCCGTGCATGTACTGTGGCTTTTGCGACCCTTTCGGCTGTGAACACTTCGCGAAGGCAAGCCCTCAGGTGTGCATCCTGCCTTTTGCTATGGCCAACAAGAATTTTGAGATGCGCACGCACTCCTATGTCCTTCGAGTGGAATGGGACAGGCAAGCGAAGGTTGCCACCGGGGTGACCTATGTGGACGCACAGGGTCAGGAGGTCTTCCAGCCGGCAAGCATGGTCGTGCTTTGCGCCTTTGCGCACCACAATCCCATCCTGATGCTGCAGTCACGAATTGGTCAGCCATACGACCCGGCGACCCGGACCGGAACCGTCGGACGCAACTACACTTACCAAACCATGACCGGCGCCGAGGTTTTCTATGACGGTGAAAAGCGCATCAACCCCTTCATGGCCGCTGGAGCCCTCGGAACCGCCATTGACGACTTCAACAATGGAAGCTTCGATCATTCCGGCTTGGGCTTCATCGGCGGGGGTTACATTGCGGCCTATCAGACGACAGGCCGACCCATATACCACCATCCGGTGCCCGAAGGAACGCCCCGCTGGGGGCTTGGGTGGAAGCAGGCAGTTCGGCGGCACTACAACAGCACGGTGGGCCTCGGGTTCCATGGATCCTCGAGCCCTCATCCGAACAACTACCTAGGCGTTGATCCGACTTATACGGATGCGTTCGGTCAGCCGCTCGGGATGCTCACCTATGACTTCCCTTATAATGACCGTCTCATGGCCCGTTACGTTACCGAGAAAATGGCCGGTATCGCTCAGGCGATGGGCGGTAAACAGATGAGTGTAGGCTGGCTTGACGATCATTATAGTATCGTCCCCTACCAGACGACGCACAACACAGGCGGCGCCATCATGGGCACCGATCCGAAGACGAGCGTCGTGAACCGCTACTTGCAGTCTTGGGATTTGCATAACCTGTGGGTCATGGGTTCGTCCGTCTTTCCACAGAACGCGGGCTACAACCCCACGGACACTGTCGGCGCCCTCGCCTACTGGGCGGCGGATGCCATGATCAAGCAGTACCTGAAAAACCCTGGCCCTCTGGTGCAGCCATGATCCGCGCTGTCCAAATCGGTGCGGCCGCGACCGCGGCCATCGTCATCACCTCCGCCGCGCTCTCACAATCCCCGCTCGGCCTGAGCGATCAGCGCGAGCCCAACCACGAAGCCGATCCGAATCGCGGCAGGTTCATCACCATCGGAGGCATGTTTGCGGAGCAGAGAATTGGGTGTGTCCAATGCCACGGAGTCGACGGAGCAGGCAACTCGAGCGGAGCTTTCCCGCGCCTGACTGACCAAGCTGGCTGGTACCTCTATAAATCTTTGCGGGATTATGCATCAGGCCTTCGCCCGAGCTACATCATGGCGCCGATCGCCCGGACGCTTACGCCACAGCAGATGGAAGATGTCGCGGCCTATTACGCCAGCATAAAGGACGCTCCATACCCGGCGGAGCCGCGTGCGGACGTCCAAGTCCGGCAGATCGGCGGCGCCATTGCGGCCATTGGCATGCCCTCCCAGGGTGTGCCCGCCTGCGATGGATGCCATGGTCCGAACGGCGTCGGCCAGGCCCCCATCTATCCGTATTTGGGTGGCCAGTTCGCTCCCTATCTGCAGCATCAACTGATGCTCTGGAAGCAAGGGCGGCGGGACGGAGACCCCATGAACATCATGGAGCTGATCGCCAAGGCCATGACGGAGGAGCAGATTCGAGCGGTTTCACTCTACTATGCCTCCGTACGACCGAAGGACGTGATCCCTCAGGACGCCCGCTATGCTCCCGGAGGGGGACGATCTCCGGCAGTGCAGCCCACGCACTCCCCCGGCCAGAATCCGACTGATGTTGGTGCTGTGCAGAGGCCCGAACCGGGCCGTGGCTCCGTCGTGGTTCCAGGCACGGAGCCCGCCGGGCCTCCGGCTCCAACAATGGAACCGCCTCTAGGCCTCCCGCGACGTCCGCTCCCTCCCAACTCTTTGCCGCCCTATCTCTCGCCTCCTGTTGATGAAAGGCCACGTGGCACCACGACCACGACCGGGGCCCCCACCCGAAGCCAGCCATAGGAGTGGACGGATGCTCCTATTGCAGCGGAACGGCCCAGATGAAACGCGCAGAATAGTGACGGCAGCGCTTCTCGTGATGCTCGCCGGCTGCAATGACGACGGTTCCCCTCAGAAGGCCAGCCAGCCACTCGATGAGTTGAGGATCACGCGTGTAGCTGGCGGCGAACCCGAGAGAGGACGCCGCATCATCGCAGCTTATGAATGTGGTGTCTGTCACGTCATTCCTGGCGTCCAAGGCGCACATGGGATCGTAGGACCACCGCTGACAGATTTCGGCAGGCGCCAATTCATCGGCGGCGTCGTTCCCAACGAGCCGACTTTGCTTGTGCAATGGGTGCAGGACGCGCCGTCCATTGCCCCGCACACGGGAATGCCGGATCTCGGCCTATCCGATCAAGAAGCCCGCCACGTGGCAGCCTATCTCTATACGTTGCGGTGACGGAGATGAGACACCATCGAGTCCTAACCGCCTTCCTCTCATACCTGTTCACTGGCGCTCTCGGCACGACCGGAGCCTCGGCCCAGCCTGTCGATTTTGTGGACAGAGCGCTGATGTGGATCCAATCCACCATGGTGACATCTGGGCCTCACGCGGCGGTTATCGAAACCTTAAGCTGGGTGATGATCATCGGCGCGGTCTTGATTTTCCTGTTGGTCATGGCGCTGGCCGCACTTGCCATCCTTGCCCCGACCAGGATGCGAGGCTGGATGACGGGGCGAAAGTTTATCATTGGCCTCGGCATTATCTTTCCAGTCGTCACATTGACTGCTTTGCTCACCTGGGGGCTATCCATTTCCAGAGCGCTCGTGACTGGCGAGCCTCCGGTTCTGCGCGTGGAGGTAATTGGTGAGCGCTGGTGGTGGCGCGTTCATTATGTGGACGCCGGGGGAGCGGTTCGTCTCGTCAGCGCAAATGAGATCAAGGTGCCGACGGGCCGGCCCATCGAGTTTGTCCTCAAGACCCAGGATGTAATCCACTCCTTTTGGGTACCCAGCCTTGCGGGCAAGCTCGACATGATCCCTGGGCGGGTGAACGTCACCCGCTTTTCCGCTGAGCGGCCTGGGATCTATCGGGGACAGTGCGCCGAGTATTGCGGTGCGCAACACGCTTTGATGGCCTTCTACGTGATTGCGCTACCGCCGGACGAGTTCGAGGCCTGGTACGCACGGGAGGCGACCCCTCCCGCCGAGCCTGTCATTCCGTTCCTCGTACGGGGCAAGGCACTATTCCTGGAAAATGGCTGCGGTGCCTGCCATACCATCCGGGGCACGTCGGCCGACGGAATGATCGGACCTGATTTGACGTATGTGGGCGGGCGCCGCTCAATTGCTGCCGGGACATATCCCACCAATGTCGGGACACTCGCTGGTTGGGTCTCATCGTCCCAGCACCTGAAGCCGGGCAACCTCATGCCTTCTTTCGGCAATCTGCAAGGCGAGGAGCTGCGTGCCATCGCGGCCTATCTGGAGAGCCTCAAGTGAGCGATGCAACCTTCCAAGGCGGAATTGCGGACACCCGCGTCGGGCAGGAAAGCCAGCCGGTCCGGCTTCCCAATCCTGCTCCTCGCCCGGAAGGCGAACTTGAGGAGCTCAAGCGGGCTTGGGAGCAGCCCAAGGGCATCCACTTCATCTCCGCAGTGAACAATAACTATGTCGGTGTCTGGTATGTGGGCACGGCGTTCCTGTTCTTTGTTTTGGCAGGCATCCTTGCCCTGATCATGCGGACCCAGCTGGCGCAGCCGGAGCTCAGGCTCGTCGGACACGAGCTGTACAACCAGCTTTTCACCATGCACGGCACGATCATGATGTTTCTTTTCGCCGTGCCGATGGTGGAAGCTTTAAGTGTCTTTCTCCTCCCTAATATGCTGGCCGCCCGCGACCTCCCGTTCCCGCGGCTCTCGGCCTATGCCTTCTGGGCCTATTTCTTCGGCGGGCTCGCGTTTTTCACGAGCCTGTTCTTCGGCCTCGCGCCGAATGGCGGCTGGTTCATGTACCCGCCGCTCACGAGCTACATCTACTCGCCAGGCGTCAACGCCGACTTCTGGCTCCTTGGTATCGGCTTCATCGAGATATCGGCTATTGCAGGTGCGATCGAGATCATCGTCGGCGTCTTGAAGACCCGAGCTCCGGGCCAAAGCCTCGACAAGCTGCCGGTCTATTCATGGGCGATGCTCGTCTTCGCCCTGATGGTGATCATCGCGTTTCCGGCAATCATAGCGGCAACGTTGCTTCTGGAGCTCGAGCGCGCCTTCCACTGGCCTTTCTTTATCGCCGAGAAGGGCGGCGATCCTCTGCTATGGCAGCACCTGTTCTGGTTCTTCGGTCATCCGGAGGTCTATATTATTTTCCTCCCTGCCGCCGGCATGGTTTCCATGATCGTACCCGCCATGGCGCAGACGCCGCTCGCCGGTTACCGCCTGGTCGTGCTTGCAGTGATCGGCACAGGGTTCCTCAGCTTCGGCCTCTGGGTCCACCACATGTTCACGACTGGGCTGCCGCAGCTCTCCTTGAGCTTCTTCTCGGCTGCTAGCATGGCGGTTTCGATACCGACTGGCATCCAGGTCTTCGCTTGGATCGCGACGATTGCGTCCGGCAAGCTGCAGAACAAGACGCCGACCTACTTCATCCTCGGGTTCCTGTTCATCTTCGTCCTCGGCGGATTGACGGGCGTTATGGTCGCGATGGTGCCGTTCGACTGGCAGGCTCATGATACCTATTTCATCGTCGCCCATTTCCACTATGTCCTGATCGGCGGCATGGTGTTTCCCATGTTCGCCGCCTTCTATTACTGGGCACCGACCGCCTCTCAGCGTCCCCTGTCGGAGACCCTCGGCAAATGGGCGTTCTGGCTCATCTTCGTCGGCGTGAACGTGACCTTCTTCACCATGCACATCACTGGCCTCATGGGTATGCCTAGACGCACCTATACCTATCTCGCGGAGATGGGGTGGGGCACGTTCAACCTGATCTCGACGCTTGGCGCCTACATGATCGCCGCAGGCGTGCTGGTGTTCCTCATCGACCTGGCGAAGAACTTCCGCCCCTACAAAGGCGATCTGGGTAACGTCTGGAACGCCGGTACGTTGGAATGGCTCCCGAGTGGCAACTATCAGACACGCTCTATTCCCATCATCACCAGTCGCGAACCATTGTGGGATCAGCCTAACTTGGCTGACGATGTTGAAGCCGGCCGGTATTACCTGCCGGGTGCACCGACGCGCGGGCGCGAAACCATCGTCACCAGCCCCATTGAGGCGACAGCGCAATATGTGCTGCAGATCCCGGGACCGAGCTGGCGCACGGTCTTCGCGGCCTTTTTTACCGCCTCGTTCTTCATCGGTCTGACGATCAAGCTCTACGTTCCTGCCTTCATCTGCGGGGTTCTTGCCGTCGTCTGCGTCATTTGGTGGTTGTGGGACACCGATCCAGGTCCTGCTGAAAGCGGGGACATCAATATTGGGGGCGGACTGAGACTGCCGACCTATGTCACGGGGTCGATGAATCATTCCTGGTGGGCGATGATCATCCTGATGATCGTGACGGGGATGGTATTCAGCTGTATTGTATTTTCCTATCTCTTCCTCTGGACCGTCAACCCGCACATCTGGCCGACGTCGGCAGCCGCGTTGCCTCCCATTTGGTGGCCGGTCGGTGCGGCGGCGCTTCTTGTAGCAAGCAGCCTTCTCATCTGGTTTGCAGGAAGGAGGCTCTCGCAGGTGCCCGAGCGGAGCGCTTGGCCGACCCGTATCGCCCTCTGCTTAGCTGTACCCTTGCTCATCGGGAGCGTTGTGCTCGAGGTTTTCGGACAGCTTGAGACGGGGCTGCACCCCTCCGAGTCGGGCTATGGTGCAGTCGTCTACAGTCTGGCTTCCTATCAAGGTTTCGTCGTTGCGGTCTTGGCGCTCATGGGGCTTTACACCGTTGT
This sequence comes from Microvirga arvi, assembly GCF_016892765.1. Taxonomy (GTDB): domain Bacteria; phylum Pseudomonadota; class Alphaproteobacteria; order Rhizobiales; family Beijerinckiaceae; genus Microvirga; species Microvirga arvi. The sequence goes on along the minus strand of NZ_JAFEMD010000056.1, from coordinate 13,046 downwards.
CCGCTCGCTGGCCGGCCGGTTGAACCGGGTGCGCCGGTCAACCTTCGACAACACGCAGCTGTTCTGGCACTACGGTGTCGCGCAGGGCCTCGTTGCCCTCCTGATCATCCACGCCTTCCCACGATTCCTGGGGTAAGACCAATGGGCGACACCGACTTTATCCGAAAATCGCTATTCATGATCGGGGGGCTCCTTATCTGGGGAGCCCATTTCGGTCTCGTCTACGCGTTCAATGCCCTGGCTTGTGCCCGGCACTTTGCCGGCGAAAGCTACTTGGGATTTGGCATCGTTCCACTGGTGATTGTCGGGACCACGGTCGTCGCGCTCGCTGGCGTGCTTGTCGTTCTTCTTCTCGCGCTCTGGAGGCGGGGACCAGCCCGTGGGTCGCAGGACCGGAGCCCCGCCGACGACTTCATGCGGTACACCACAATGACAATCGCTGCTCTCTCCTTCGTTGCCATCACCTGGAACGGTCTGCCCGTTTTCATGGTCCCACCTTGCGGATGAACCCACCATGACGAGGCCGATCGTATCAGCTGTCCTGATGATCTTTCTCTCCCTTCCTGCCTTCGCGCATGAACGCGCGCAGCCTATAGACCCTAGCAACGTATGGCACCACTGGTCGGCGGAGCCGTGGATCTTGGTCTCATTGCCGCTGGCCTTTGTGCTCTATGGGTTTGGAGTCAAAAATCTCTGGAGCAATGCCGGTCTAGGTCGCGGCATCTCCACTGTCCGTGTGGCGTGCTATGCCGGTGGAGGGGTGGTCCTCCTTGTAGCCTTGGCGTCACCTCTAGATTCCCTGAGCGGCACCTTGCTGACGGCGCACATGGTCCAGCACGTCCTGCTCATCGGGGTAGCGCCCCCTCTCCTGCTGGCCGGCTTGCCCGGAGTGGCCCTGCCATGGATCCTACCCAAGTTAACGCGGCGGGCCCTGGGACGAAGTTCTGGCGCTCGTACGATGGGCCGGCGGGCAGCATTCCTTATCCGTCCTCTCCCCACCTGTGCCCTTCATGGTGCCGCACTGTGGCTGTGGCATGCTCCAGCGTCCTTCGAGGCTGCACTGCGGAATGAAGCCATTCATGCGTTCGAGCATATCGCCTTTTTCGTAACCGCAATGCTGTTCTGGCAGAGCCTCGCTGTCAGCTCGCGGGGCACCGCTACTGTGCCTTCCGGTATTGCAGCGGGTTTTCTGACGCTTGTTCAAAGCGGGTTCCTTGGTGCCCTCATCACCTTCTCACCTACACTGCTTTATCCTTGGTATCAGCGGGGACCGGAACTTTGGGGGCTTTATCCCCTCGCTGACCAGCAACTCGCTGGCTTGATCATGTGGGTGCCGGCGAGCTTTATCTACCTCTTCGCCTGTCTAGTTCTTGCCGCCCAGCTTCTGGTAATACTGGAGTCGTACCGCAAGCCAGCGCGCCAATCCTCCTGATGGAACCTTCGGCAAGTTTCGCAGCTGCCCGCCGTAGGTCCGTCAGCCTACTGACTAGATGACTGAGGCAGGTTGCTGCCCGGAACAGCCGTCGAGTGCTGCCAGTTTTGCGTCCAGGCGCTTCACGAAGCGACAAATCCGTAGACTACACCCACCGTGTAACGCTTGGATCGGTAACTTTGTGCTCCGGCTACCAGGAGGCAAAGAGGAGCGCCATCCGGCCGACGTCGCTTTCGACGATTATGACCAAAGCGATCCGACTCACTAGCTATGGCGATCATGGAAAAATCTTGTTTATGTAAGCTTTATCCTAGGTGCCACCCTGTTTTGGCTCAGCAGCCAACGTCCACGCCGCTGAGTGCAGGAGCCGTCCTCATGGACCAGAAAGGTCAAGCTATTGGGGCGGCGACGTTGATCGAAGCGCCTAACGGCGTACTGGTCAGGGCAGAGGCTGCGAATCTTCCACCTGACCTTCACGGATTCCACATTCACGAGGTGGGGCGCTGCGATTTGCAAGGCGGCTTCGAGTCCGCCGGCGGAAACTACAATCCGACGTAATCACAGCACGGCTACTGGCAACCTGGAGGGCCGCACGCCGGCGACATGCCGAACCAAACCGTGGAAGATGGTGGCAAGCTCCTATCTGAGGTTTTCAACCCGAACGTAAGCTTCAATGGCAAGGCACCTTTGTTCGATCAAGATGAGTCCGCGCTCGTGATCCATACCATCGCCGACGATTACCGCGGCCAGCCGTCAGGAGCGGCCGGGGACCGGATTGCGTGCGGCGTGATCCAACGCGACCGCTAGGAGTATGTAAGAGGCGCCATTGCCATTGGGGAACTGGCGCCTCATATCGCACAGGCCTAATAGCCTCTCTTACACGTTTTGCACGGTGCTTGACCGAAGCCGAGTGTCCTTGTCATCTGTATCCTTAACCTTCCCGGGCAGAGAAGCAACTTTGGAGGCTACACGGGATCAGCGGAATACGGATTTGGCTCACCGCGGTCGGGCCCGCAGTGAGCCACTTCGTGGATGCTAGGCAGCAGGGACTTGCAACGCGACGAAGCGGGTACCTCCGCTTGCCTCGACGAGGAACAGCACGCTTTTCTTGCCATCCTTGCGGCTTGCCTCCAGTGCAGCCTTCACGTCGGCTGGCGTTTGTACCGCCTGGCCCGCGACTTCTTTGATCACGTCGCCGGTGCTGAAGCCCTTTTCGGCTGCTGGACTTCCAGGCTCCACGCCGACGACGGCAACACCCGTCTTGTTGTTCCCCGCTGTGGCGAGGTTCAGCCCAAGATTGCCTATTTCAGTGCCTTGTTTCGCGTCTGCCGCAGCCGTAGAGGTGCCGGACATCTTGGCGATCGTGACAGGGATTTCCTGCCTCTTGCCGTCACGCCAGATCTGCAGAGTGGCGGTCGCGCCGGCATTCAGCGATGCAATCGTCCGTGACAGGTCCCGTGCATCCTCAACCGGTTTGCCATTCACCGAAATGACCACGTCGCCAGTCTTGATGCCAGCCTTGGCTGCAGGTCCGCCGTCCTCAACGCGGGCGACGATGGCTCCCTCGCTTTTGTCGAGCCCGAGGCTGGCCGCAATATCCTTTGTGACAGGCTGGATCTGAACTCCTACGTAGCCCCGCTCAACGTTACCTTTCTCGCGGAGTTGCGTCACGACGTTTCGAACAGTCTCGGACGGGATCGCAAACGCGATTCCAACATTGCCGCCGGACGGGGAGGCAATGGCAGTGTTTACGCCCACCACCTGGCCCTTCTGGTTGAAGGTGGGCCCGCCGGAGTTGCCGCGGTTCACCGGCGCGTCGATCTGAAGGAAGTCGTCATAAGGACCAGCCCCGATGTCCCGGGCACGGGCCGAGACGATGCCGGCCGTCACAGTACCGCCAAGGCCGAACGGATTGCCAACAGCAAGGACCCAGTCGCCCACGCGTGGAACTTCTGGTGCGAGTTCGACGTATCTGAACGGCCCGCCTTGCTCCACCTTGAGCAGGGCGAGATCGGTTTTCGGATCAGTGCCGACGATCTTGGCCGGGAGGGTGCGGCCGTCATCCATGAGCACCTCGACCTCGGAGCTCTTGTCGATTACGTGGTTGTTGGTCACGAGATAGCCATCGGCCGAAATGAAGAAACCGGATCCTTGCGAGGTGCCTTGGCGGGGACCAGGTCGACCAAAGCGCGGATTTCCATTCTGCTCCCCCTCCCCGCGGAAGCGTTTGAAGAACTCCTGGAAGGGATGGTCGTCCGGCAGGCCGAAGTCAGGAAGATTGAAGTTGCGGCCGCTCCCTTGATCGGTGCTGGCCTGCGCCTCAGCGTCCTTTGATTTCGCGCGCACCGACACGACTGCGGGCTTCACCCGGTCGACCACGTCGGCGAAGGAAGGCAGGGTGGACTGCGGGGCGACAATCGTCTGTGGCGCCTGAGCGAAGGCAGGAAGCACGACGCCTCCTGCGGAAGTGGCAAGAGTAGCCAGTGCGACCGCGCCGAGGAGAGCGGATCTTGCTTTGGGTGCCCGCCGCGTGTGCTGCGGCTTCGGAGAGAATAGAAGAGAGTGTCTCATTGCTGCGTACTCCATCAGCTCGTCGGGGACATGCCCCAGATGCAGAGTAATTTGAGGGCAGGCGCGTGAAGGTGTCCTTACGGCAAGATGAATGGTTGGTAATCCTCGCCTGGCTCACAGCTTCAGGTCCGAATGAGGGCAGTTACGTATGCTTCACAAATCACCGTAATGCCCCTCCTCGACTTCTATGAACGGGGGAGCCACGGAGACGTTTCGTGACTTCCGACGTTTGGACCGCACACCATGCAGAGTCTCGGTACGCTGCTGAACACAGCAGAGAACTCGGGCTGTGCCCTCGGCATTTTTGGTCTGTTCTATGCTGGTTGATCGCGCTTGCGAGGAGGACGGGATATGATGCTCTCGCGGATCCAACTTCCACTGCTCATAGCGGCGATCGTTGCATCGCCCGTGCTCGCGCAGCAGCAGAACCCGGCTGTCCAACCCAGACTCGAAGGACAAGTCAGCCAACTCTCGCCTGACCTGCTGTACAAGGGCTGGCGGGCGCAGGAGCTGCTCGGGCAGCCTGTTATGCGCAAGGGTGGAGATCGCGTTGGCACCGTGCGCGACCTTATTATTGACGCGGATGGTCGTCTCGCGGCAATGGTGATGGAAGGAGGCGGCGCCCTCGGCATTCCGGACGCGGTTTATCGCATTCAGTGGGACGAAGTGGATCTCACACCTGGCCAGGATGGCATTAGGACCGGGCTGGCAGACAACAGCGAGAAGCCGCAATATGGTCTGTTCCCCGGAACGGAGGGAGTTCCGACTGTCCCGCGGGAGTTCCGGCTGACGGAGGTTCTTGGGGACTATGCTCGGCTGCAAACCGGCTATGGCTACGGCTATGTGTCCGATGCCGTGTTCGACAAGTCTGGGCGACTTATTGCCATGCTTATAGCTCGCGATGTCGCTTCCGGCGGCGGCACTTATGCATTCCCTTACCCAGGCACGACCGGCCGGTGGGATCCAGGTGCCGGCTACTACGGCCTGCCGTTCGTGACGGCCTCTCAGGCTCAGATGGCAGGGCTTCGCGTTGATTCAACCAAGTTCACAGGCGCAGCGCTGTAAGGAACTGCGCTGCGGGTGAGGCCGGAAGGTGTGATCCGGTTTCAAGAACATGGAAACGTTGCGCGAGCCCCAAAGCCGTTTCTAGTTGCCTCTCAGCTGGGCTCTGGGCATGACCCACGCCAACAATCGCCGCAGCTTGCGCTGGAGCGTCTCCGGCTTCTCAGGATCCAGGAGATGGCTTGCCGCAATTTTCTCCTCCACTGCGTTAAGGTGCAGGAGTGGAAGCCGATGAAGCGATCTCCCGTATGGCCTCGACAGAAGGTCGATGATTTGGATCGGGCCTCTCCCCTCATCTTGCAAAGCATTTACGATCTCAATCGGAACACCAAAGTGCTCCGCGAGGAGATCGTTGCGGGCGGTACGGATCGCTGCTCGCGAGGCTTCCTCATCTCGCGCTCCCGGCCTGACCTCCACGGCAATGTCACACTCAGTGTCGAGTCCCATCGAGCGATTGTTCAAGTTAGAGGATCCAACACGCAGGAAGCGATCATCAACGATCATGATTTTGGCATGCACGTAAATCGGTGTTCCACTCGCGTTCGCTGGGTAGAGCAGGCGGAGCCGGCTTTCCCGGTCTGCTCCGCGTAGGCGTCGAACGATGAGTGCACGAGCCGTTCCCATCACCTCCTCTTCGAGCCATCCCTCAGCTGTTAGAGGCGCGACAATGATGACCTCCGGCCCCCCATCCTGTTGCAAACGGGTAGCCAAAGCCTCGCCGATCGTGTGAGACGCGAGATACTGGCTCTCAATATAGATGACTTCCTGCGCACTGCCGATTGCGCGGAGATAGAGAGCCTCGATCTCCCGCGCTTCGGGTTGCCCATCATAGGCAGGCTGAGTACGGGCAATGCCAACCTCAATATTCATGAGAGTGGGAGAGAGGGTCTCCGGCCAGATCGCGTCGGCCAATCCAGGAGGAGCGAGATCCTCTCCGGTTGCATGCTTCCAGCGGTCGCGGGCCAAGTCGCCAAGAGCCGATGCAGCCTCTCCGTCGACAGCAGCTGTCGCGTCGTGCCAGGGGGGCTGAGTGAAGCCCCAAGGGCTGGTCCGGCGCGGGTCCTGTTCGCAATGCTCGCGAGTGTCCCACCGGCCGACCGTGATATCGATGCCGCCGCAGAATGCCAGCACATCGTCGATCACGGCGAGCTTCTGGTGGTGACATGCATCAGCCGGGTGAGCGTGATCGAGACGAAAGTGGATCCGCCTGCTTGCCATCCAATCGAGGATAAACAGAGGTGTCGCACCACGTCCGAGAGTTTGGAGAACGCCGACGTCCCATTTGAGGACGCGAACCTCCAGCTCCGGTCGCGCCTTTACAAGAACATTCAGCAACGGGCCAAGCCTGTCTGGCCATTCATCCGCGACGCTCGGGTCGAGTCGGATACGCGTGTCGAAGTCCCATCCGATCAGGTAAATCGAGCGTTTGGCGTGGATCATCGCTCTCCGCAAGCTCGCGAAATAGGAGGCCGCATCAATGATCAAGGCGAGCCGGCCCGCCTTTGCCATTCGCCAGCACGTTTCGCCTCGTTCCAAGATCGGCTTTTCCATCGGGGCACTCGTCAGGGAAGGGACCGCAGCGGTACTGTTGTGATTGGCCAACCCTTTGTTCGGAGGGAAACTTGGCCGTGACGCGCAGGCACAGTCAGCTGTCTGAATTGAGCCTGACACTGCTTATCGACTCATAGTCCCCTCGAACTTAAACTCGGGTGCATTCTGGAGATCCTCGCGTGTCGTGTTGGCGACGACGCGGATGTCACCTCCAGCCTCACGCATGAGGACGAGAGAACCGGGATCAGCCGCGACATTGCGTTCGCCCAGGCCTAGGAAACCTCCAACCGAGATGATGACGGCTCGAATGATGCGCCCTTGATCGACAATGATGTCCTCAACTTCTCCGATTTCCTCGTTCTGCAGGTTGTAAACGTCTGCGTCGAGGAGGTTCGAGACGAGCATGTCGGCGGGCTGGACAGTGTAGAATGTCAGTCGGACGGTGGTCGGGTCGACTGCGCGGATTCCGGGCTGCGCTGGGGGGGGCCCGGTTGTTGCTGATTGGGAGCGGCTGGCTGGTTAGGGGCAGCTTGGTTCGGCTGCGGCGAGGGAGCTGGTGCGGTCGTCTGAGCCCACGCTTCATTTAACGTCATTGTGGCTATCGACAAAGTTATCGCGGTGAGGAGTATCGGCAGGGCGTCCGCGCTCGTCTTGGAACCTTCCCAGGCAAATCTAAGCATCGTTACCTCCATGATGTCTCAGGTGGTTGGTATCCCATTCCTCTGAAGTGAAAGAACGGGTCTGGCGGCGGGCAGTTTTCACCTGTCAGCCATCCAACGATATTCTACGTACGACAACGTACTCAGGGCTTCCTTGCGTGTTGCAGGAAGCTATGCCCGGCCTGCGCCCGTCTCCTCGCCACGTCGACATAGGATCGGGAAGGCGATTGGCGCAAGCTTTTGACTTGACGGGCACCTGCTACTGCCGAAAGGCGACAAGTGGCGGCGCAGCAATTTCGTCACATACAATTCGCCCATGCTCTGCCCGAAGAGTGCGGTAGCAGTCGCAAGCCTCGGACTCGAGACCAGCGCGGTCCAAGATGACGATCCGGCCGCGTCCCCGATGAAGCAGGCCAGTTTCCTCCATCCGTCCCATTGCGGTCGTCACGCCGGCCCGGCGGACGCCGAGGGCACGCCCGAGGAATTGATGGGTTAAGGGCAGCTCGTTGCCATGGGTCCGATCCTGAGCGAAGAGCAGCCATCGAGCGAGCCTTTGCTTCAGGGTGTGCCGGGTATTGCAGACCACGAGCTGGGTGCTCTGCACCGTTCTTACTTGAATGTATCGCAACAGGAGCTGGTGCAACGATGGAATGCCGCTCAGCACTCGACGAAGATCTTCTGCCGTAATGCGCAGGGCCTCGCCTGGGACCTGTACAACGCATCTGTATGGCGTCCGTGCGGTTCCAAGAACAAGGGGTATTCCAACAAAGTCCATATGGCCGAGCGTTCCGACCTCCAACGTGCTCTGATCGCCGCATCGCGCCAACAATGAGGCCAATCCTCGTTCGATGAAATAAGCATGCGTGATCGGTAGATTACGTTCGTGCAGCACCTGGCGGCGCTTAAGAACCACTCGTTCGAGATAAGGCTGCAACTCCTCGAGGACTTCAGCCAGCAGAGTATTCAACAATCCATTCCTCACTGGCCCCTTTTCGAGCCGAGGAGGTGGTGCATGAACGGACTTGAGCGAGGCAGCGGGCCTGAGTGGGCCTTGGCTGCTAAGGCTAAGATCTTGCGGCTGAACGAACATTTCCGGGCTCCCGTCTTAACGGTCAGGTTGAAGTCGGCTTCAGCTCAGGTCACTTCCGAAGCAACCGTGCATGACCATAATGTCGTGGAAGGCGGGCCGGATTGGCAGTCGGGTGATACCGCACGGCTGTCAGGTTTTCCCTGACCGCGACGTCGCTAATCCCTTTCAGGCGTGTAGGGCAGAAAGGTGACATTGTAGGCTAGATGAGAGACCATTTAGAAAGGAAAGCGCTTTGGTGTACCCAGGCCAGCGCTGCCCACCCTGGATGCAATATCCGATCAAGGCCAGCATGATGCACAGCAACGATCAGCTCCGTGCGGGATCGCGCTTAATGGACGGGGACGAATCAGATCCTCTGGGGCGCCGGCTCTGGTTGTCGCTCGGGTTTAACCGGCGGCCCCTCCTGTCTCTTATCATTGCTGCCGTCATTCCGCTCCTCCTGTTCGGCAGCTGGGTCGCCTACATCACTGCGACCCAGCAGCGTGAGCAGGCGCGTCAGCGGGCGGTGGAGACGGTTAACAAGGTGGCGGAGCGGATCGCCTCCGAAATGGACGCGCAGCTCCAAGTTGTCGAGACCCTTGCTTCCTCCGCGTCTCTCGACACACCATCCCTGCAAAGCTTTTACACGGAAGCCCAGCGCGTGAAAGCGACCCATCCTTTGTGGGAGACAGTCGAGCTTGCGGATCCTTCCGGGACCCAGTTAGTCAATCTCCTGCGGCCTCTCGGGGTGAGGCTTGGCCCAACGGCTGACCGGGAAAGCTTCGACGAAGTCCTCCAAACCCGCCAGTCCGCCGTGGGCGGCGTCGGTCCGGTCGGGGCAATCTCGGGCAAGCGCCTTGTTGCCATTCGCGCTCCCGTCATTCGCGGGGGGCAGCTCATCTATGTTATTACTATATCGTTCATTCCGAACGCCATAAGCGAAATTCTTAAAAGCGCCGGCGTTCCTAACGATTGGGTAGGCGCTGTCGTGGACGCGCGCGGCAACTTCATCGCCCGGACGCTTGCTCAGGATACAGAGCTTGGACGTCCGGCATCGTCCGGTCTGCGGGAGGCGATTCGGCGAGCTCCGGCAGGGTTCTATGTCGCGCCCACGCTGGAGGGTGTCGAGGCGGAGACCTTCTACCGGACCCTCCCGAAAACTGGTGGTTGGTCCGTTCATCTTGGTGTGCCAAGCGAGGTCCTGAACACCCCGGTATCCAGATCGGTGTACTTTTTGGCTGGTGGAGGGATCGCGAGCTTTATGCTCGCGCTGGTCCTTGCATCCCTCATGGCGCGGGATATCGCCCAACGCAGGCAAACCGAGGCGGAACGTACCAATCTTGCACTCGCCCTCAGCGAGGAACGGGGCGCTGTCGCCATTGAGGCCGCAGAACTAGGCACTTGGCGGTGGGAGCTTGATCGCGCCGAGTATTTTGGCTCGGAGAGGTGCTGGGTTCTGCTGGATTTGCCAAGAGGACCGGTTCCCGGCCCTGAAGAAAGCGTGCCGACAGTGCGCTTCCTTGAAACGATACATTTAGATGATCGCGCCACAATTCAAACTGCTGCGAAACGCTGTCTCGGAGATGGCTCCACGCTCAACAGCGAGATCCGCGTTGAACGGCGGGATGGCAGCCTTCATTGGGTTAGGATTACCGGACGGGCACTCAATGCATCGGGTGAGCACCAGTCAGTCATCCATGGGGTGATCGCCGACATCGAGCCCGAAAAGAGAGCTCAGGCAGAACGTCTTGATCTTCTGCGACGTCTCGCTGAGGCGCAGGAGAACGAGCAACGTCGCATCGCACGTGAACTCCACGATCAAGTCGGGCAAACAGTCACTGGTCTGTCGCTGGGTTTGAAGGCCCTTGAGCAGAAGGTTGAGGCGGCGAGCATCCAGGAGCATGTACGCTGGCTCCAATCGCTGACGGCCGATATCGGGCGTGATATTCATCGCGCGGCAGCGGACCTTCGGCCGACGGCTCTTGACGATCTTGGCCTTCGAGAGTCTCTTATCGCGTTCACTTCCGATTGGGGTGAACGCTTTGGCATTAAGGTGGACACTCACTTTGTGGGTGTGGACGAGCAGTTGCCTCCCGAAATCGGGACCGTTGTGTACCGAGTAGTTCAAGAAGCATTTACTAACATTCTGAAGCACGCGAGGGCCAACAATGTAAGCGTGGTCGTCGAGCGCCGTGGGCAAAGGCTCCGGATAATTATTGAGGATGACGGGGTGGGATTTGACCCTGATGAGCCGGCTGGAATGTCCGCGGAAGGCAGCCGGATCAACGGGCCGCCTTTAGGCCTCTCGGGCGCCAGAGAACGCTTGACGTTGGTCAACGGCACCCTGGAGATCGAGTCGACTCCTGGCGAGGGAACAGCCCTCTTCATCCAAATCCCGCTTTCTCATTACGAGCTGAGGCCATGACCCAGATCCGAGTCGCTCTTGCGGACGATCACCCCGTCGTACTTGCTGGCGTGAGGGCTCTCCTTCAAGAGGCTCCTGAAATTGAGCTCGTCGGAGAGGCTAAGAATGGGGCCGCTGCTCTCCAGATGATATGCGAACAACTGCCCGACGTGGCAGTAATTGACATCTCGATGCCAGACTTGAACGGCATCGATCTGGCAAAGCGGGTCGCATCAACCTGTCCTCAAGTGAAACTGCTGGCCCTGACTGTTCACGAGGATCGAGCGTACGTCCAGCCTCTGCTGCAGGCAGGAGCCAGGGGGTATCTCTTGAAGCGCTCTGCCGCTGAAGACCTCGTACGTGCAATCCGAGCCGTGGCAGCCGGAGGCGTCTACTTGGATCCTGCTGTTGCGGACCGAGCGCTATCTAATGCAGTCCGTGGAAGCAGGGGCGGGATGATACCATCCGATGACGTAGAGGCGCTTAGCCAACGAGAGACTGAAGTGTTGAAGCTGACTGCTCAGGGCTACAGCAACAAGGAAGTTGCCGCGCGCCTCAACATCAGCGTCAAGACAATTGAGACGTACAAGGCCCGAGCGGCCGAGAAACTGGGATTGCGAACGCGCGCTGATATCGTGCGCTACGGTGCATCGCAAGGTTGGCTCGTAGATCTCAATCATGATTGAAGAGTAGGTATTTCGCTCGACTTCTGTTGACCTTTCGGCGCCGCAGCAATATCGGCCGGGCTTTCGCGAGGAAGGTTCGGACCCTCGGCTCACGCTGGGGCTGGGAACTTTCAGATCGTGGGAGGCGGAGCTGCCAAAAAGCTACACTCAAAATATGCAGGTACAGGACGGCTCCAGATTGCGGGTCACACCCTTGCCTATCGTCTAACTAGGACAGGTTAACTCGCCTCGTTGAGCGCCCGTATTCCCGCACCAATTTCCGCCTGCAGCAGGAACTCCCGTCAAGAAATAGCACCTCAAATCTCTGAACCGCCTGCAGCCGGCGCACACCGATCATGCGGGATAGATGGTTGCCACGGTCGCAACCATCTGGTTTGTTGCTACAATTGGCTTCTTCGATACGCTTAAGTTCGCGCAGCACTCAGCGCATGGCTCTCGCTTGCCATCTCATTGGATGCTCCTTCGATGATGCCGTTCAAAGGGAAATGCGTCCATTGAGGGGTGGCTGTCCACCATATCGCGGCTGACCGCCCGTCTCAGTACGGACGCGGACCGAGATCGTGCGGCTGCCAGATGACGCCTGAACCATTGAGGAGCATCTCTCAGAGTAGAACGGTCATACTTTGGCCCGTCGAAAGGAAGGGTATTAATGACCAACAGCACGAGACGTTCCCACGCGTGGTCGAGCAACGGAGCTGTGACGTTGAGCATTGAGTTCGGTGATGATGCACATGTGACGATGGAACTCGAACTCGCCGAGGTCGAGGACTTGCTCGGGGCGATCGACGGGGCTTTGGGAACCTCGAGCAATGGCGGACATACTATCGTGCCTGTGGATCGTTGACGTACTCGCTCCGAGCGCGAGTGCATTGTAAAGAGGAGGTGGGCTTCCTAGTCCACTACCCAACTCTTCCTTCGGAAGAGAATGCTTGTCAGGAGATGAGCATCGATTGCCTTCCCAAGCTGGATCACATTCCAGGATCTACTAACTTTGAGGGCCTTAAGGGTGGGGCCTGCCGCAAGTGGGACCCGAAGCGTCTTCAACAAGTTGATTATGCTGGAGGTGGCACGGCGGTACACCATATCGTTGATAAAGATGAAGGCGGCTGAGAAGAAGGGACTGCAACGCCGCTACTTCATGCAGGAGTCCGAGTTCGAGCCGCGCGTATACTGGCGCATGACGGACAACTGGTTGGAGCTGACGGTGCGCTTCATCGCTCGAGACCATGGGGTGCGTGAACTTAAGGGCGTGATGACCCGGGACATTCTGACCGCCTATTGATCTTCACGTCACGGGTGTAACATAGGGCGGTGTCCGTCATCGTGAGGAGGTGCGCGATGGAAGGCAACGTTTGGCGCCCGACGCATCTGACGGCGGAGCAGATGGAGGAGCGTCGCCTGGTGGCCGCGACGCTGTTGCGCCAGGGACAGCTCTCTCAAGCCGACATTGCCCGGCATGTGGGGGTCAGCCGCGCCAGTGTCTGCCGCTGGGCTGCCACCCTCGCCCAGGAGGGCCCACGCGGCCTGGAAGCGCGACCCATCCCGGGACCATCGCCCCGCCTCGATGAGAAGGCCTGGGCTCTTCTGGGCCGGCTGTTGGATCGGGGTGCGG